>JACKLI010000001.1:616386-1232772 GCA_024235995.1 Burkholderiaceae bacterium | reverse complement strand
CAAGTACCGCCCCTGCCCCCTGCTGCGCGAATACGTCGCCGCCGGCCACCTGGGCCGCAAGACCGGACGCGGCGTGTACCACTACTGAGCTCGCACCCAACACAGGTCCCGTCCATCGTGACCGGTCCATCCGATCGCCCCGCCATCGTGCTGTTCGCCCACGGCTCGCGCGACCCGCAGTGGGCCGCGCCCCTGCAGGCGCTGCAGGCCGCGGTGCAGCGCCACGCAGGCCCCGGCCGCGCGGTGCGCGTCGCCTACCTGGAGCGCATGGCGCCCACGCTGGCCGAGGTGCTGGATGAACTGGCCGCCAGCGGGCACGGGCGCATCGACCTGGTGCCCGTCTTCTGGGCCGCGGGCGGACACGTGCTGCAGGACTTGCCGGCGCTGATCGACAGCGCCCGCGGCAGGTACCCCGGCCTGGACGTGCGCGTGCAGCCGGCCCTGTCGGGCTGGCCGGGCATCATGGACTGGCTGGCCGAGCGGATCGTGGGCGAGGACCCTGCAACTGCGCCGTGCCGCGGATGACCGCCATGCAGCCGCCGACGACATAGGCACAGGGGCGCACCCGCGGCGCCGGGAAGACGCGTCAGGAGGTCGTTTCCTGGCCCGCTGAATCCGGCCAGGGGCCGCGCAGCGCATCCATCCGCGCGTAGAAGTCATGAACCTGCCGCTGCGCGCCGCGCCGCATGGTTTCTCCGCGCGCGGCGATGGCGGCCGCGTCTTCCTGCGCCCCGGCCTCGCCGACCCTGCGCGAGGCCTCCTGCACGAACTGGCACAGGGGCTGGCGCGCCTGGCCGAAGGCGCGCAGCGCGGTCTCCACGTCGGGCCCGCGCGCGAGCCCGTGCGCCAGCAGCACCGCGTCCTCCAGCGCCATCGCGCCGCCCTGCCCCATGAAGGGCGTGGAGGCATGCGCCGCGTCGCCGATCATGACCACGCGGCCGCGGTGCCAGGGCAGCGGGGCGGCGACCTCCTCCACGGCGGTGTAGAGCACCTCGGCGCCGGGCTCCGAGAGCGCACGCAGGAACGGGCGCGCCGGACCCTCGAACTCGGCGAAGCGCGCCTGCATCAGCGCCGGCCAGTCGGCGCGCTCGTACCACTGCCCCGCGAGCTCGGGCACGGTGCCGAACAGGTACAGCTGATCCTGGCTGATCGGCATGATGCCGAGCCGCTTGCCGCGGCCCATCATCATGATCTTGGCCGTGAGGTCCTTCGGCCGCGGGTGCACGCTGCGCCAGACGCCGAACCCGGTGTAGGCCGGCTCCAGCGGGCCGGCGAGCAGGCGGCGGATGGGCGAGCGTATGCCCTCCGCGCCGACCACGAGGTCATGCTGGCCCGTGGTGCCATCGGAGAGCGCGACGGTGACGAGGTCCTCCGCATCCTGCTCGATCCGCACGGCCGTCGTGCCCAGCCGGATGCCGACACCGAGCGCGCCCAGGCGCCCGGCCAGGATGCGGTGCAGCTCGGCGCGGCGGATGCCGACGATGGGCGCGATCTCCGGGCGCCGGGACGGGTAGCGCGTCTCGGTGATCGGCGCGCCGCGCTCGTCCAGGTAGACGTTGCGGCCGTCGGCAATGGCGAAGCCGCTCGCCATGATCTGCGGCAGCACCCCGAGGCGGTCGAGCGCCTCCAGAGCGTTGTGATAGATGAAGATGCCCGAGCTCTGGAATTTCCATTCCCGCTGCTTCTCCAGCAGCGTCACCCGCGCGCCGGCCTGCGCCAGCGCGATCGCCGCCGCGCAGCCGGCGATCCCGCCGCCCACGACCAGCGCCTGTTCCACCTGTTTCATTCGCGAATCCCCCAACGCGCCCGCGCTTGACACTGAACCGCACTTTAAGGCCAAGATGCCACCCTCGAGTCCCGGGAGAACCCATCGCATGCCTCGCCGCATCCTTCACGTCGTCAGCAACGTCGCCCGCTACGGCGATTCGGCCGAGCCGACCGGCCTGTGGCTGTCGGAGCTGACCCACGCCTGGCAGGTCTTCGCCGCGAAAGGCTACGAGCAACGCATCGTGAGCCCGAAGGGTGGCGCCTCGCCGCTGGAGCCGCGCTCGCTCCAATGGCCGAACCTGGACGCGACCGCGAAGGCGTGGCTGGCCGATGCGGCGCGCATGGCGCTGCTGGCGGACACGGCCCGGCCCGACGCCATCGACCCGGCCGGCTTCGACGCGATCTACTTCACCGGCGGGCACGCCGTCATGTGGGACTTCCCCGACGCGCAAGAACTGCAGCGGATCACGCGCGCCATCTACGAACGCGGCGGTGTCGTCTCATCCGTGTGCCACGGCTACTGCGGCCTGCTGAACACGACGCTGTCGGACGGCGCGCTGCTGGTCGCCGGGCGCAGGCTCACCGGCTTTTCGTGGCGCGAGGAGGTGCTGGCCGGCGTTGCCCGCAAGGTGCCCTACAACGCCGAGCAGGAGATGCAGCGGCGCGGCGCGCTCTACGAGAAAGCGCTGCTGCCCTTCGTCTCCAAGGTGGTGGTCGATGGGCGACTGGTGACCGGCCAGAACCCGCAGTCGGCCAGGGCGACGGCTGAGCGAGTGGCCGCGCTGCTGGGCTGAAAGGTCAAGCGCCCCTGGCGGGCGCATCATCCAGCCGCATCTCCGCCAGCACGCGCCGGGCGTTGGCGGCGCAGTCCATGTCGGCGGGCCTGGCCTCGATCTGCGCCACCAGCTCCAGCAGCTGCGCCCTGCTTTGCGCCAGCTGGGCCTGCAGCACCTCGATGTCCTGCACCTTGCGGCGCAGCGTGTCGATCAGGGTGTCGTGCTCCCAGCCGGCCAGCCCGCCCGGCAGCAGCGTGCGCAGCTCGTCCAGGCTGAAGCCCGCGCGCTGCCCGGCAGCGATCAATCGCAGCGTCAGCACCGCATCGGCGGGGTAGCTGCGGTAGCCGTTGGCCTGGCGTTGCACGGTCTTGAGCAGGCCGATGCGCTCGTAGAAGCGGATGCGCGAGGCGGCCAGGCCGGTGTGCCGGGCGAGCTCTCCGATGTTCATGGTCCGCAGTTTGACATTGAACTTTGCTTCAAGGTTAACCTCGCGCCAGCAACATGTGCAAGAGGCCATTCCATGCAGACCATCCTGGGCGCGAACGGACAGATCGCCACGGAACTGGCGCGCGAACTGCGGCGCAGCCACACGGACGGGATACGGCTGGTGAGCCGCACCCCGCGCAAGGTGAACGACACGGACACGCTGGTGTCCGCCAACCTGCTCGACGCGCGGCAGACGGCGCAGGCGGTCCAGGGCAGCCGCGTGGTCTATTTCACCGCCGGGCTGCCGCCGGATACAGCCTTGTGGGAAGCGCAGTTCCCCACGATGCTGAAGAACGCCCTCGATGCGTGCCGCACGGCGGGCGCCAAGTTCGCCTACTTCGACAACACCTACATGTACCCGCAGGACGCCCGGCTGCAGACCGAGGACACGCCCTTCGCGCCCGTGGGCCGCAAGGGCCGGGTGCGCGCGGCGATGGCGTCCATGGTGCTGGAGGAAATGGCGCGCGGCGAAATCCCCGTGCTCATCGGTCGCGCGCCCGAGTTCTATGGGCCGGGCAAGACGCAGAGCTTCACCAACGCGCTGGTCATCGAGCGGCTCCAGGCCGGCCGCAAGCCCCGCGTGCCGATGCGCGACGACACGCGGCGCACGCTCATCTGGACACCCGACGCCAGCCGCGCGCTGGCGGCCCTGGGCAACGCACCCGACGCCTTCGGGCAGACCTGGCACCTGCCCTGCTGCGACGACCGGCCGACCTACAGGCAGTTCGTCGGCATGGCCGCCGAGGTGTTCGGCCGCAAGCCCGCCTACACCGTCATCGGCCCATGGACCCTGGCCGCCGCCGCCCTCTTCTCCAGCCGGGTGCGCGAGATCCAGGAACTGCTGCCCCGCTACGCACACGACAACCTGTTCGACTCCACCCGGTTCAAGCGCCGCTTCCCGGCATTCGGGGTGACCACGTACCGCGAGGGGCTGGAGCGGATTCGGCAAGGGTGGGCGGGCCGATAGCCAGCCAGGGTGCCGGGCGGGCGCTGACTACCACTGCACCGCGCCGCGGATGACCGCCATGCAGTCGCCACCGACCCACACCGTGCCGGCCGCGTCGCGCTCGACGTGCACGCGCCCGGCGCGGCCCAGCGCGGAGCCTTGCGCGGCCAGGTAGCGCACGGGCAGTTCGCCGGCCTCGATCAGCCACTGCGCCAGGCTGGCGTTCAGGCTGCCGGTGACCGGGTCTTCGGGTACGCCGATGGGTGCGGCGAAGGCGCGCACCTCGATCAGCGGCGCCTCGGCGGCGGCGCCGAAGGCGCGCGCCTCGCGGCTCGAGCGTGCTATCAATGGCGCAGCTGCTTGGGCTTGATGCATGCCGGCCACACCCACTTTTTGTCCGATGGCGGCCAGCCTGGCGTGGTCCGGCGCCAGCGCCAGCACGGTGTCGGCGCTGTCCAGCCACAGGGTGAGCCAGCGCGGGCCGTTGTCCAGCCACTGCGCGCGCCGCACCTGGCCGGGCGGCAGACCCAGGGCCTGCACGACAGCGGCCAGCAACTCGGGCGCCACATCGCCCTGGCGGCTGGGCGGCGCGGCAAAGGCCAGGCGCTCGCCGCTGCGCCGCAAGTCGACCAGGCCCTGCGCGCACTGCTGCACGATGCGATCGGCCGCCTTCGGCTGGCCACCCGCGGCCAGCCACGCAAAGCACGAGCCCAGCGTGGGGTGGCCGGCAAAGGGCAGCTCGCCGCCGGGCGTGAAGATGCGCAAGGCGTAGTCGGCGCGTGCATCGGTGGGCGGCAGCACGAAGGTGGTCTCGGACAGATTGGTCCAGCGCGCAAAGCGCTGCATGGCGGCGTCATCCAGGCCGCTGGCGTCCAGCACCACGGCCACCGGGTTGCCCAGGCCGGGCTGGGCGGTGAAGACGTCGATCTGGGCGAAGGGGCGCGGCTGGGTCATGGCATTACTGTTTTGATAGCTGCTCGCGCTTGTCGCATGCGGGCCATAGGCTTGTTTTCTCAAGAAATCGCCGCCCGAACCACGCGCGCCAGCATGGCCATGCCCTGCTCGATCTGCTCGGGCGTCGACGTGACGAAGGACAGGCGCAGCGTGCGTGGGTCGGCGTGGTCGGCGTAAAACGGCGCGCCGGGCACGAAGGCCATGCCGGCCTCCACCGCCTGCGGCAGCAGGGCCTGCGCGTTCAGCCCCTCGGGCAGCGTCACCCACACAAACATGCCGCCCAGCGGCTGCGTCCACTGCACGTCCAGCCCGGCCATGTGCCGCGCCAGCGCGGCCAGCATGGCGCCCTGCTGCGCCTTGTAGCGCGCGCGAATGGTGGGCACGTGGCGGTCGAGAAAACCGTCCTTGATGACTTCGGCCACCACACGCTGGTTGAAGCCGGGCGTGTGCAGATCGGCCGCCTGCTTGGCCTGCAGCAGCTTGGGGTAAAGCTGGGGCGGCGCCACGACGTAGCCCAGGCGCAGGCCGGGCGCCAGGATCTTGCTGAACGACCCCAGGTAAATCACGCCCTCGGGCCAGCGCGCCAGCAGCGGCGCGGGCGGCGGCGTGTCGAACCACAGCTCGCCGTAGGGGTTGTCCTCGACGATGGGCAGGCCGTGCTCGCGGCACAGCGCCACGATCTGCTCGCGCCGCGCCGCGTCCTGCGTGCGGCCGGTGGGGTTCTGGAAGTTGGGCAGCAGGTAGATGAAGCGCGGTCGCTCTTCTTTTTGAAGCACGTCGCGCAAGCCCTGCGCCGACACGCCGCCTTCGTCGCTGGGCACGCTGGCAAAGCGCGGCTGCATGGGCGTGAAGGCCTGCAGCGCGCCCAGGTAGGTGGGCGTCTCCACCAGCACGCGGCTGCCTTCGTCGATCAGCACCTTGGCCACCAGGTCCAGCCCCTGCTGGCTGCCGGTGGTGATCAAGACCTGCTCGGGCGACACGCGCGCGCCCTGCTTGCCCAGCTCGCCGGCCACCCACTGGCGCAGCTCGGGCAGGCCTTCGCTGGACGCGTATTGCAGCGAGGGCTTGGCGACCGGGCTGCCTTCGGCCAGCACCGCCGCGCAGGCTTCGCGCATGGCGGCCACCGGAAAGGTCTCGGGCGCGGGCAGGCCGCCGGCAAAGTTGAGGATGCCCGGGCGCTCGGTGATCTTGAGGATCTCGCGGATGGCCGAGGGGTTCATGGCGGCGGCACGCGCGGCCAGGTGCCAGGGCCCGGGCAGCGGCGGGTCGATGGGGTTCATGTTGGATCTCCTTGAGCAACGGAAGCGGGCGCGGCGGGCCGCGAGATGCGCCGGCCCAGCACCACGGTGGCCACCACCGCCAGCGCAAAGCCGATCGAGCCCGCGTCCAGCCGCTCGCCCAGCAGCGGCAGGGCAAACAGCATGGACAAGAACGGTTGCAGCAACTGAACCTGGCTCACGCGCAGCGCGCCGCCCCAGTCCAGCCCGCGAAACCAGGCAAAGAACCCGGCCCACATCGACACCGAGCCGACGTAGGCAAAACCCAGCCAGGCGCTGGCGCGCACGGGCTGCAGCGCCGTGTCGGGCCACAGGTAGAGCGTGGCCGGCAGGCTGAAAGGCAGGGTCAGCACGCACATCCAGCAGATCACGCGCTCGGCGCCCAGCTCGGGCGTGACCTGGGCGCCGTACACATAGCCCACCGAGGCGGCCACCACGGCGCCCAGCAGCAGCCAGTCGGCCCGCGCCAGGCCAAAGCCGCCGGCCTGGTCGGCGCGCAGCCAGGCAAACACCACCACCAGCACGCTGCCGGCCACGGCGCAGGCCCAGAAGCCCAGCCGCGCGCGCTGCCCCAGAATCAGCGCCGCCGCCACCGCCGTCACCAGCGGCAGCAGCGCGGTGACCACGGCGGCGTGCGTGGCCGTCACGCTGCGCAGCGCCAGCGCCAGCAGCAGCGGGTAGCCGATGACGTTGCCGGACACCGCCCCCAGCAGCGGCCCCCAGTGGCGCCGCGCGGGCCAGGGCGAGCGCGTGACGAGCAGAAAGGCGAGCGACAGCAGGCCCGCCAGCGCCGCCCGCCCCGCGGTGATGAACAGCGGCGCCAGTTGCGGATCTGCCGCGCTGCCGGTGGCCAGGCGCGTGGCCGGCAGCGTGATGGCGAACAGGCCCACCCCCAGCACGCCCAGCCAAAAGCCCAGCAGCTGGCGCCGCTCGGGGGCCATGGCGCTCACGACGCCGCTCCGCCGGCCAGCAGCGCCGACCACGCCATCCACGCCGCCGTCAGCACCAGCGCCAGCGCCATCGCGCGGTTGAACCAAAGCAGGCGCCGGCCCTGCGCCAGCCAGCCGCGCAGCAGCGAGCCCACCAGCGCGTAGGTGAAGTTGCTGGCCAGGCCGAACACCACCATCAGCAGCCCCGTCCAGCCCAGGCGCGCCAGCCAGTCGGGATGGCCCAGCACCCAGCCGGCCAGCGCCGTCAGCGCCAGCAGCCAGACCTTGACGTTGAGAAACTGCAGGCCCACGCCCTCGACAAAGCTCACCTGCAGCTGGCGCGCATCGGCCTGGCCCAGCGTGCCGCTGCGCGCCAGGCGCGCGGCCAGCCACAGCATGTAAAGCACGCCGACGACCAGGATGCCCCAGCGCAGCCACGGCGCCGCCAGCACCAGCGCGCCCAGGCCCGCGCCGCACAGCAGCAGCAGCATGATCCAGCCGGCCGCCACCGCGCAGATGAAGTGCAGCGTGCCGCGCAGACCGCGGTTGGCCGCCAGCGCCGTGGCCAGCGTGGTGTTGGGCCCGGGCGTGAAGGTGGCGGCGGCAAACAGCAGCAGCAGGGCAGAAAACTCGGCCGTGGACATGACGGCACTGTAGCCGCTGGTAGCCATACACCAGCCATACAGTTGACAGGCGCAGATCGACAACTGTATGGTTGGCCCCAGCCATACAGATGAGCCGCCCCATGCTGCTGCGCACCGCCACCCAGCCCCTGGCCGAGCAACTGGCCGCGCGCTTTGCCGGGCGCATCCGCGACCGCCTGCTGGCCGCCGGCGCGCGCCTGCCCAGCGTGCGCCAGTGCGCGGCGCAGCACGGCGTGAGCCCCTCCACCGTGGTGGCCGCCTACGACCAGCTGCTGGCCCAGGGCCTGGTCGAGGCGCGCCGCAACCGCGGCTTTTTCGTGCGCGGCCAGGCCCCCGCGCCGGCCGCCGGCACGGACGGCCCCGCCGCCGTGGCCGACGCCGCCCACGCGCGCCGGCACAACACGCCCCTGAGCGCCGCCACGCTGATGCGCGGCATGTTCCAGCCCATCAGCAGCAAGCCGCAGCCCGGCATGGGCGTGCTGCCCAGCGAGTGGATCGCCACCGACGCGGTCCTCGGCGGCCTGCGCAAGGTCATGGGCACGGCCAGCGTGCGCGAGTCCAGCGTGCGCTACGGCGAGCCCATGGGCGAGCCGGCGCTGCGCCGCGTGCTGGCCGCGCGCCTGCAGGCCATGGGCATCGCCGCGCGCGCCGAGCACATCGTCACCACCATGGGCGCCACGCACGCGCTGGACATCATCAGCCGCACCCTGCTCAAGCCCGGCGACGCGGTGATGGTCGAAGAGCCCGGCTGGGCCGTCGAGTTCGCCCGCCTGTCGGCGCTGGGCATGCGCATCCTGCCCGTGCCGCGCGGCCCCGAGGGGCCCGACCTGGCGGTGATGGCGCGCTACTGCGAGGCGCACGCCGGCACGCCGCTGGCGCCGCGCCTGTTCGTCAGCGTCAGCGTGCTGCACAACCCCACCGGCGCCAGCCTGTCGCCGGCCCACGCCCACCGCGTGCTGCAACTGGCGCAGCAGCACGGCTTCTGGATCGCCGAGGACGACAGCTACTGCCACCTCGCGCCCGAGCACGCCACGCGCCTGGCCATGCTCGACGGCCTGGCGCGCACCATCTACGTCGGCGGCTTCTCCAAGATCCTGGCGCCCAACTGGCGCATCGGCTTCCTGGCCGCGCCGCCCGAGCTGCTGGAGCCGCTGCTGGACACCAAGCTGCTCTCCACCCTGACCACCCCCAGCCTGCTGGAGCGCGCGCTGGCGCAATGCATCGAGCAGGGCCAGCTGCGCCGCCACGCCGAGCGCGTGCGCACCCGCCTGGACGCCGCCCGCAGCCGCAGCGCCAAGCTGGCGCAACAGGCCGGCTGCCGCCTGGCCGCCGAGCCCGCCGGCCTGTTCGGCTGGGTAGACACCGGCGTGGACACCGAACAACTGGCGCTGCGTCTGCTGGACGACGGCTACCTGCTGGCCCCCGGCGCGCTGTTCCACGCGGAGCGGCGGCCCAGTACGCTGATGCGGATCAACTTTGCGACGACGCAGGAGGCGGTGTTCTGGGGGGCGTTTGAGAGGGCGAGGGATGGAGTTTGCAAGTGACCACAGGGCGATCTCAACTCTGAAGTGCAACACCAGTGGTTGAGAATCAATGAATCGTAGCCGAATCTTTCTCGCTGATGGCCGTCATGATGCGCTTGAAAGCTTGGTAGGGACTGTCCCATCCCAGCGTCTGCCTGGGTCGGTTGTTCATCAAGTCGGCAATCGAGTCCAGCGCATCTTGGTCATGCACCGACAGATCGGTGCCCTTGGGCAGGAACTGGCGCAGCAATCCGTTGGTGTTCTCGCAACTGCCCTTTTGCCAAGGACTGTGCGGATCGCAAAAGTACACCTTCACGCCCGTGGCCTCACTGAGCGCCTTGTGCCGCGCCATCTCCCGACCCTGGTCGTAGGTGAGCGTTTTGCGCAGCGGCGCAGCCACCGCATTGAGCTTGGCCGAGAACGCCGCCAGCGCACTTTCTGCCGTGCTGCTCTGCATCTTGCACAGCAGCACAAGACGCGTTGTACGCTCCACCAGCACACCGACCGCAGACTGGTTGCCCGCACCCTTGATCAGATCGCCCTCCCAGTGCCCGGGCATCAGGCGGTCTTCGATCTCGGGCGGGCGCACATGGATGCTCACCATGTCAGGGATCTTCCCTCGTCGATCCTGGCCCGCAGAGCGGGGCCTGCGCGTGCTCTTGCCTTGGCGCAGCAAGGCGATGAGCTGGCGGCGCAGCTCCCCGCGTGGGTAGGCGTAGATGGTGTCGTAGATCGTCTCGTGCGAGACGTGCCAGGCGGGCTCATCGGGATGCATGCGCCTGAGTGTGCTGGCAATTTGCTGTGGCGACCAGCACCAGCTGAGCAGCGTGCAAACCGTCTGCCACAAAGCGCCATCGGCATGCAGCTTGGGCAAGGGTCGGGCATCGATGCGGCGCTTCAGATATGCGTGGTGGGCGCTGCTGCTGGCGTAGCCGCTATCGCTGCTGTTGCGCCGCAGTTCGCGACACAGGGTGCTGGGGCTGCGCCCCATCAGTCGCCCCATGGCCCGAAGGCTCCAGCCTTGCTGGTGCAGCGAGCTCAGCGTCATGCGCTCTTCAGCCTGCAGTTGTTTGTATCGTGTTCCCATCGGTGCAACTTACCTCATGTGAGGGTGTTGCACTTCAAAATTGAGATCGCCCAGGCTTTCGACGACCAGTTCTCCCGGTTGGGCGAGCGGTGGTTGAATGGGGTCGGGTTTTGACCCAGAGCGGACAAGGACGGCTGCACTCGAATGTCCGCTACGGCGCACCTACTCGTCCGATAGGGAATTTTCTGTATTTGGTTGGTTTTACTTTGTCGCACGTACTTATTGCATTTTTGGCCAATCCCTGGTAGTCGGAGGCAAGCTCGAATGGTCGCCCGCCGGTGGCAGTCCTCACGGTGACGGGCTACTACGGTACGACGTGCTTGCGGTGGCATCCCATGACCCTACATCCATGCATGCGCGTCCGTGATTGAATCGAGTTCGACTTGCGACAATTGTCGGCGCATTGTTGGCTTTCGCATCACTATAATTGCCATGAATGGCGATTGGTTTTGCGGTTGTTTCGTTGTGTAGCCAGCGGCATTTCACAGCGCTGCGGACACGGTCAGATAAATTTACTAGTCACGAACCATACTTGAGGGGATCACATGGATGCTATTTCGGGAGCTTTGGATCAAGCGTTCGTTGCATATTCGTCTCGCGATTCTCATTTGGCAGGGCTCATCGCGCTGGGCGTCTCCAAAGCAAACCGTCGCGTCGGAAAAAACATTCAGTACACGCCTTGGGAATTCAACGACATAGCCGGAAACCCCCTCATTTCACCGATTCTCGATGGGATCGAGTCATCCAAATATGTGGTTGCCGACATTACGTATCTCAATCCTAATGTTGTGTACGAGATCGGATTTGCAATAGGCAGGTCGCGTAGATGTTTTCTCGTTCGACATTCAGGAACGGAGGGAGATCAGAAGGTTGCCAGAGAGGTGGGTATCTTCGATACACTGGGGTATGACAACTACGTTGACGACGATGCGTTGGCTAACTCTCTCTCTGCGTATGTCGATCCAACCCCACTTCCACTATCCGTTTCGTTGGACAGATTGGCTCCAGTTTATGTTGTCGAGCCACCTGCAAGGGGTGATATTGCTACGCTGATGACTTCTCGGCTAAAGAAAGCCAAGTACAAGTACAGAAGTTTCAATCCCACCGAGGATTCGCGGCTTTCTGCGACAGACGCGATGCGCCAGGTCGGTGCATCCTCAGGTGTCCTGCTTTCGCTACTGGACGGGGAGCAAGACCAGAATCTTGTTCACGACACGCGAACGCTCTTCGTCGCCGGCCTCGCACATGGGATGGGTAAGCCGACACTGATTCTCGCTCACGCAAATGCAAAGGTTCCGTTGGATGTTCGCGATGCCGTCAAGACGTACTCTCGAGCAGAGGACATAGTTCAGCACATAGCTGCTTTCTCGCTTGAAATCACCGAGCATCTGCAACAGGGAGACCCAACCCCGCTAAAGGGCCTCACGCCGCTGCAATCACTGCAAATAGGCGATCCGACTGCTGAGAACGAAATGACCACTCTCGGTAGTTACTTCCTGGCGACGGACCAGTTCAGAAAGGCATTGAGAGGTGAGGTGAATATCGTCGTTGGGCGAAAGGGCGCAGGGAAGACTGCACTTTTCATTCAGATCCGCGATAAGATTCGATCCGACAAGCGTAACGTTGTTGTGGATTTAAAACCGGAAGGGTATCAGCTACTCAAGCTCAAGGAGGATATTCTTGCCCATGTGACCCAAGGCGCGAGCCACCACTTGGTAACGGCTTTCTGGGAGTATCTGATACTTCTTGAGATTACGTATAAGTTGCTCGAGAAGGATCAGAACACTCACAAATTCAATCATGAAATTCGAGACTTGTACATCGAACTTGAGCACACCTATCGTACCGAGGGATATTCTGTTGAGGGCGACTTCTCTGAGCGGTTGTTGGCGTTATCCCAGCGCATTGCTTTGGATTACGGTCAGCGTTACGGAAATAGTGACGGCACTAAACTGACGACTGATCAGGTGACGCAACTCGTGTACTCCCATGACGTTAAGGCGCTACGTGCCCAAGTAATTAAGTATCTAGAGCACAAGCAGGGAGTTTGGGTACTGTTTGACAACCTAGATAAAGGATGGAGCACGCAAGGCGTTGACGTCGTCGATGCAATGGTTCTCCGTTGCCTTATTGATGCTGGCCGAAAGGTCGAGCGTGACATGCGGAAGGCTGGGCACACGGTACATTGCATCGTGTTCATTCGGAACGATGTCTACGAGCATCTAATGCGCCAGAGCGCTGACTACGGCAAGGAGATGCGTGTAACGCTTGATTGGACTGATGCTGACATGCTCAGAGAACTCCTCCGCTTGCGTCTGGCTGCATCACTCCCAAATGGATCGAGTGAGCTGACCTTTGATCAGCTCTGGCCCAAGCTATGCGTTTCTCACTATAAGGGTGAAGAAACGTCTTCGTACATAATTGAGCGATCTCTGATGAGGCCACGCAATATCATCAAGATATTTGCGCATGCCAAGGGGTTTGCAGCGAATCTCACACACGCGAAAATTGAAGAGACAGACTTGGAGAAAGGTGTTCGTGCCTACTCCCAAGATTTGCTGGTGGAGCTAGACCACGAACTTACCGATGTTTTCCCTGCGACAAAGGATCTTCTGTACCAGTTCATTGATGCTCCGGCGCGCATGTCGGAAGCCAAGCTGGAATCATTCATACGCGGAGCAGAGATTGAGGATGACCAGATTGGCCGAGTCATCGATTTTCTTCTCTACTACGGAATTCTAGGCGTGGCGGTACCGGACGACCAAGTTCATTATATCTTCAATGTGAACTATGACCTGAAAGTTCTTCAGGTCCGCGCAGCAAGAGCATCAGACGAAGACGTGTATGTCATGAATCCCGCGTTTGCCCCTGCTCTGGGGATTCGCAACTCTGATTAGCGCACTAGTTGTCGTCGTTTCGAAGTGGCGTCAACGTTGGTGGGAGGTTTTCGCTCAACGAGGTCTTGGCGAAGGTTAGTAACATTGGGAAATGAAACATCAACGGGCTATGCTGCCGAATATTCATCGAAGCTCAAACGTGTTGTTCGATATTCCGCAGCCGTTCCTTCACGCGGCCAGATTGCTAATTTTCGCCCGTCCACAAGGTCACATCTCGCTTCTTGGCGGACATTGAGGCTGAGGCGCGGTGCGCGCATGTCAGCTTCTGACCGAAAACGGCCTGCCAAGAAGCTCCCTCACCCCACCATCCGCCCTTCCCCACTCAGAAACACCACGCGCACTTCCTGCTCCGGATGCAGCTGCTCGATAGCGGCGCGGCAGCGAGCCCGTTGCGCTTGTGGCGCGGCGTCGTGCTCGGGGTAGGCGGCGCTTTTGTAGTCGAGCACCCACCAGGCCTCGGTGCCGTGGGCGCAGGCGCTGGCTGTCGTGGATGAGTTCGATTTCGCCGAAGGCGTCGAGCACCTCGGCGGCGGACGCAGCGTTCTAGCGCGCCTTCGAGCAGGCGCGATCAGGTTTTTAAATCAAATCCGACCTTAGCCCGCACCCACCAAGCGCCATCAGCTATTGATTATGTAGCTTTCCCAATGCGGCACGCACATCCACCGGCATGTCAATGGCGCGATGGGTGCCCAGGTCGGTGAACACCAGCACCTGGCGCGCGCCCACGCGCAGCTCGTCGCCGTGGCGCACCTCGATGGTCACGGTGAGCGACTTGCCGCCCACGCGCTCGGGCGTGATGCTGAAGGTCAGGTTCTCGCCCATGCGGCTGACGGCGCGAAAGTCGCACTCCAGCCGCACGGTGGGCGTGCCCACGCGGCGCCGGCCGATGAAGTCGGCGTAGTCGATGCCCATGCCCTGCGTGAACCAGTCTTCCACCAGGTGGTTGAACAGCACCAGGTACTGGGGGAAGAACACGATGCCGGCCGGGTCGCACTGCGAGAAGTGGATGGGATAGACCCGCTCGAAGCGGGGGGTGGCGGTGCTCATACGGCCATCAGAAAGCAGCGATGCCCGTGATGGCGCGGCCCAGGATCAGCGCGTGGATGTCGTGCGTGCCCTCGTAGGTGTTGACCACCTCCAGGTTGACCAGGTGGCGCGCCACGCCGAACTCGTCGCTGATGCCGTTGCCGCCCATCATGTCGCGCGCCAGGCGGGCGATGTCCAGTGACTTGCCGCAGCTGTTGCGCTTGACGATGGAGGTCAGCTCGACCGCCGGGCTGCCCTCGTCCTTCATCCTTCCCAGGCGCAGGCAGGCCTGCAGGCCCAGGGTGATCTCGGTCAGCATGTCGGCCAGCTTCTTCTGGATGAGCTGGTTGGCCGCCAGCGGCTTGCCGAACTGCTTGCGGTCGATCACGTACTGGCGCGCGCGGGCGTAGCAGTCCTCGGCCGCACCCAGGGCCCCCCAGGCGATGCCGAAGCGCGCCGAGTTGAGGCAGGTGAACGGGCCCTTGAGGCCACGCACTTCGGGGAAGGCGTTTTCCTCGGGGCAGAAGACCTCGTCCATCACGATCTCGCCGGTGATGCTGGCGCGCAGGCCGACCTTGCCGTGGATGGCGGGCGCCGTCAGGCCCTTCCAGCCCTTTTCGAGCACGAAGCCGCGGATGGAGCCCTCGTCGTCCTTGGCCCAGACGACGAACACGTCGGCGATGGGGCTGTTGCTGATCCACATCTTGCTGCCCGACAGCGAGTAGCCGCCCGGCACCTTCTTGGCGCGGGTGATCATGCTGCCGGGGTCGGAGCCGTGGTTGGGCTCGGTCAGGCCGAAGCAGCCGATCCACTGGCCGCTGGCCAGCTTGGGCAGATATTTCTGCTTGGTGGCCTCGTTGCCGAATTCGTTGATGGGCACCATGACGAGCGAGGACTGCACGCTCATCATCGAGCGGTAGCCCGAGTCGACGCGCTCGACCTCGCGCGCGATCAGGCCGTAGCTGACGTAGCCCAGGCCCGCGCCGCCAAAGCGCTCGGGAATGGTGGGGCCCAGCAGGCCCAGCTCGCCCATCTCGCGGAAGATGGCCGGGTCGGTCTTTTCGTGGCGAAAGGCGTCCTGCACGCGCGGGGCCAGCTTGTCCTGGCAGTAGGCGTGGGCGGCATCCTGGATGGCGCGCTCGTCGTCGGTGAGCTGCTCGCGCAGCGCGAACGGGTCTTCCCAGCTGAAGGGGGTCTTGTGCTTGGACATGGAAACTCCGGTGGATGAATGCGGTAATCGTTCAATCGGGAATGACGGCGGTGACCTCGATCTCGACCTTGGCGCGTTCTTCCATCAGCGCCGCCACCTGCACGCAGGTCATGGCCGGAAAGTTCTTGCCCATCACGTCGCGGTACACGCCGCCCAGCTCCTTCAGGCGGCTGTTGTACTCCACGCGGTCGGTCACGTACCAGGTCATGCGCACCATGTGCTCGGGGCCGGCGCCGGCCTCCTTCAGCACGGCGGCGACGTTGGCCAGCGCCTGGTGCACCTGCGCGATGAAGTCGTCGGTCTCGAACTGCTGCTGGGCGTTCCAGCCGATCTGGCCGCCCACGTAGATTTGCGTGCCGCGCGCGGCGATGCCGTTGGCATAGCCCTTGGCGGGCGCCCACCCGGGGGGCTGGAGGTGCTGAATGCTCATGTCTGCTGTCTCAGTTTGAAGCGCTGCAGCTTGCCGGTCTCGGTGCGCGGCAGCGCGTTGACGAATTCGATCTCGCGCGGGTACTTGTAGGGCGCGATGCTTTTCTTGACGTAGTCCTGCAGCGCCTCGGCCATGGCCTCGTTGCTGGCCTGGCCGGCGCGCAGCACCACGAAGGCCTTGATGATCATGCCACGCACCTCGTCGCTCTTGCCCACCACGCCGCACTCGGCCACTGCCGGGTGCGCGAGCAGGCAGTCCTCCACCTCGGGCGCGCCCACGTTGTAGCCGGCGGTGATGATCATGTCGTCGTCGCGCGCCTGATAGTGGAAGTAGCCGTCCTCGTCCTGCGTGAAGGCGTCGCCGGGGTGGTTCCAGCCGTTGCTGACGTAGGCGGTCTGGCGCGCGTCGTCCATGTAGCGGCAGCCGGTGGGGCCGATGACGGCCAGGCGGCCGACGGTGCCGCGCGGCACCTCGTGGTCGTTCTCGTCCACCACCTTGGCCTGGTAGCCGGGCACCACCTTGCCGATGCTGCCGGCGCGCACGTCGGCGCCGGCGGCCGAGATGTAGATGTGGAACACCTCGGTGCCGCCGATGCCGTCCAGCATCTCGATGCCGGTGGCGTCCTTCCACAGCTGGCGCGTGGCGTCGGGCAGGGCCTCGCCGGCGCTGACGCAGATGCGCAGGCTGGGAATGCCCAGTGCCTTGGCGTAGGGCGCCATCTGGCGGTAAAACGTGGGCGCGGTGTAGCAGATGGTGATGCCGTTGTCGCGCATCTTGCGCACCATGGTCTCGGGGCTGAAGCGCACGTCGGGGTAGTACACCGAGGCGCCCGCGGCCATGGGAAACAGCAGCAGCCCGCCCAGCCCGAAGGTGAAGGCCAGCGGCGGCGAGCCGGTGACCACGTCGTCGGGCGTGGCCTTGAGCACCGAGCGCGGCCAGGCGTTGCAGGCGGCCAGCACGTCGCGGTGCGTGGTGATGACGGCCTTGGGCACGCCGGTGGTGCCGCTGGTGAAGGCCAGCAGGGCCACGTCGTCGGCCGCGGTGGCGCAGCCGGCGTGGTCGGGCGAGCGGCGGGCGGCGCGCGCTTCCATGCCGTCCAGGCGCTTGGCGTCGCCAAACACCAGGATGGGCAGCGCCTGTTTGGCGTCCTGCGCGGCGGGCACCATCTCGCCCAGCAGGGCCACGTCGCAGATGGCCAGCGCGGGGCGCGACTTGTCGATGATCTTGTCCAGCTCCACGGCGCGCAGCAGCGGCATGGTGGCCACCGCGATCAGCCCGGCCTTGACCACGCCCAGCCAGGCCAGCGCCATGCCGATGGAGTTGCCCCCGCGCAGCAGCACGCGGTTGCCGGGTTCGAGCTTGAAGTCCTTGATCAGCATCTCGGCGATGCGATTGACCTGGGCGTTCGCCTCGGCGTAGGTGTAGGTCTCGCCGGGCGAGCGCAGCATCAGGCGGTTGTCCCAGCCATTGCGGTGCGCGGCGTCGAACAGATGCGTGGCCACGTTGGCCTGGTCGGGAATCTGCAGCTCCGGCAGGTCGTAGCGAAACTCGGGCCACTGCTCGCGCGGCGGCAGGCGGTCGCGCACGAAGGAGTCGGTTTGCGCGGATGGTGTGTTCATGCTTGGGCTTCCTGCAGGGCGGCCTTGCCGATGATGAGCTGCTGCACCTCGGTCGCACCTTCGTAGATGCGCAGCGCACGAATGTCGCGGTAGAGCGATTCCACCTTGCTGCCGACCATGACGCCCAGGCCGCCGTGCATCTGCAGCGCCATGTCGATCACGCGCTGGGCGTTCTCGGTGGCGGTCATCTTGGCCATGGCGGCGGCCACGCTGCGCTGGCGCAGGCTGCCCTGGCCGGTGTCGCGCATCCAGGCGGCGCGGTAGGTGAGCAGCGCGCCGGCGTCGACCAGCGCCGCCATCTCGCCCAGCTTGGCCTGCGTGAGCTGGAAGTCGGCCAGCGTCTGGCCGAACATCCTGCGGTGCTGCGCGTGGTGGATGGCCTCGGCCAGCGCCCGGCGCGCCATGCCCAGGGCGGCGGCGGCGACGCTGGCGCGGAAGATGTCCAGCGTCTGCATCGCCAGCTTGAAGCCGCCGTTCACGTCGCCCAGCATCTGCCCGCCGCTCACGCGGCAGCGCGTGAAGGTGAGCGTGGCCAGCGGGTGCGGCGCCATCACGGGGATGTGCGCGGAGTCGTCCAGCCCCTCGGCGTCGCGGTCGACAACGAAGGCGCTGATGCCGCGGCTGCCGCCATCGGGGTCGGTCTTGGCGAACACGCAGTAGAAGTCGGCCATGCCGCCGTTGCTGATCCAGGTCTTCTGGCCGTCGAGGAAATAGCTGTCGTCTTTTTGCCCTGCAACGCAGTCGGGGCGCGCGCCGGCAGCTATCAATTTCATGGCGGCCACGTCCGAGCCCGCCTCGGGCTCGGTGAGCGCGAACGCGGCGATCTTGCGGCCGGCAGCCACCTCGGGCAGGTAGGCACGGCGCGTGGCCACGCTGCCGCCCAGCGAGATGGCGCCGCTGCCCAGGCCCTGCATGGCGAAGGCGAAGTCGGCCAGCGGCGAATAGAACGCCAGCGTCTCGCGCAGCAGCACCAGCGCGCGCGAGTCCAGCTGCGGCAGGGCGCCGCCGAATTCGCCGGGCACGCAGTACTTCAGCCAGCCGCCATCGCCCAGGCGCCGCACCCAGTCGCGGCAGGCGGCGCGGTCGTCGGATTCGTCGACGCGCTGGGCGTTGGCCCAGTCGGGCAGCTCAGCGGCGATGCGCCGGTGCGCCGCGTCGAAGAACGGCAGGTCCAGGTGGGCGCGATCCGGGCGCAGCGCCGTTGCTTGCATGATGCCGGTGCTCATCTCAATCGCCCTGGAAGACCGGCTTCTGCTTGGCCGCGAAGGCCTCGTAGGCGCGGCGGAAGTCCTGCGTCTGCATGCAGATGGCCTGCGCCTGCGCCTCGGCCTCGATCGCCTGGTCGATGGTCATGGACCATTCCTGGCTGAGCATGTTCTTGGTCATGGCGTGGCCGAACATCGGGCCCGCGGCCAGGCTGCGCGCCAGCTCCTGCGCCTTGGCGAGCAGCTCGCCGCTGTCGTGCAGCGCGACGAAGAAGCCCCAGGCCAGCCCCTCCTGCGCACTCATCGCGCGGCCGGTGAAGAGCAGCTCGCTCGCCCGGCCCTGCCCGATCATGCGCGGCAGCAGCGCGCAGGCGCCCATGTCGGCGCCGGCCAGGCCGACGCGGGTGAACAAAAACGCGGTCTTGGCCGCCGCCGTGCCCAGGCGCATGTCGCAGGCCAGCGCCATCATGGCGCCGGCGCCGGCGCAGACGCCGTCGATGGCGCCGATGATGGGCTGCGGGCAGCCGCGCATGGCCTTGACCAGGTCGCCCGTCATGCGCGTGAATTCGAGCAGCTCGGGCATGGTCATCTTGGTCAGCGGCCCGATGATGTCGTGCACGTCGCCGCCGGAGCAGAAGTTGCCGCCCTCGCCCGTCACCACCACCACCTTCACGTCGGTGGCTTGGCGCAGGCCGTTGAACAGGTCGCGCAGCTCGCCGTAGCTGTCGAAGGTGAGCGGGTTCTTGCGCTCGGGGCGGTTGAGCATGACGGTGGCGACGCCATCTGCATCGCAGGACCAGGCGAAGTGCCTGGCCTGGTAGGAGGCCCGTGCGCCGTACTGCGCACGCATCGGGTTGGCCTCGGGAACGTAGTGCTTCATGCGGTCTCCTTGAGTTCGTGAAAGTGGCGCTTGACCCTGCCGAGCAGGTTGCGCAGCGTCTGGATTTCGGCCGAGTCGAGCCCGGCGAAGGCCTCGACGATCCAGGCTTCGTGCGCCTGGGCCATGGCGCGGAAGTCCTTGCGGCCCTTGGCCGTCAGGCGCACGCTGAACGCGCGGCGATCGCCCTCGACCTCGATGCGCTCGACCAGGCCCTCGCCCTCGAGCTGGTCGGTGATGCCGGTCACGTTGCCGCCGGTCACCATCATGCGGCGCGACAGCTCGCTCATGCGCAGCCCCTCGGGCACGCGCTCGAGCTGCGCCATCAGATCGAACCGCGGCAGCGTGGTGTCGAACTGCTCGCGCAGGCGGGTGCGCAGCTCGCGCTCGATGAGCTGGGTGCAGGCCAGCATGCGCAGCCAAAGCCGCAGCTCCTCCGGGTGTTCGGCGTGCGCGCGCGCCTCGAGATCGACCTGTGCCATGGCTACATCACCTCCCCGCCACTGATGGAAATGTCCTGTCCGGTGACCGCCGCGGCATCGCCCTGGCACAGCCAGAGCACCGCGCTCGCCACCTCCTGCGGCTGCACCAGGCGCCTTTGCGGGTTGCCGCTGGCCAGCTGCGCACGCGCCTCGGCCTCGCTGCGGCCCGTCTTGGCGACGATATTCGCAATGCTGTCCTTGAGCAAATCGGTCTCGGTATAGCCTGGGCACACCGCGTTGATGGTAATGCCCTTGGTGGCCAGCTCCAGCGCCAGCGCGCGCGTGAGCCCGAGCACGCCGTGCTTGGCCGCCACGTAGCCGCTGACGTAGGCGTAGCCGCGCTGCGCCGCGGTGCTGGCCACGTTGACGACGCGGCCCCAGCCGGCGGCCAGCATCGCGGGCAGCGCCGCCTGGGTGCAGACCATGGTGCCGGTCAGGTTCACGGCCAGCATCTGCTGCCACAGCGGCATGTCCATCTTCATGAACGGCGCGCTGTGCGCCTGGCCGGCGTTGTTGACCAGGGTGTCGATGCTGCCGAAGCGCTCGCCCGCCTGCGCGAAGGCGCGCGCGACCGCCGCGGGGTCGGCCACGTCGGCCGCCACCGCCTGCAGGTGCGCGGCGGCCTCCTCGCTGCCGGCCAGCGCCCGCAGTTGGTCGGCGGCGACGGCGCTGCGCCCCAGCACGGTGACGCGCGCGCCGGTGGCCAGCAGCGCCTGCGTGACCGCCAGGCCGATGCCGCGCGCACCGCCCGTCACCAGGCAGTGGCGCGCGGCCCACGCGGGAGCGGCTGCCACGCCGCTCATGTCGCCACGTGGATGGCTGC
The DNA here is from genome assembly GCA_024235995.1 of Burkholderiaceae bacterium. NCBI lineage: Bacteria > Pseudomonadati > Pseudomonadota > Betaproteobacteria > Burkholderiales > Burkholderiaceae > Burkholderiaceae bacterium. The sequence goes on along the minus strand of JACKLI010000001.1, from coordinate 1,211,814 downwards.
CTGCGCGATCTGCGCCGCCACCTGGGCTTTCTCGCGTTCGAACAACGCCTCCAGCTGGCGCTTGCCCTGGTAGTACTGCTTGGGCCAGACGATGGGCGTGTAGCCGATCCTGGCCGCCTCGGTCAGCGTCCAGGACGGGTTGGCCAGGTGCGGACGGGCAACGGCGCACAAATCGGCCCGGCCGGCGGCGATGATGCTGTTGACGTGGTCGGCCTCGGTGATCGCGCCCACGGCCATGGTGGCGATGCCCGCCTCCTGGCGCACGCGGTCGGCAAACGGGGTCTGCCACATGCGGCCGTAGACCGGCTTTTCCTGCTTGCTCACCTGGCCCGCCGAGCAGTCGATCAGGTCGGCCCCCGCGGCCTTGAAGGCCTTGGCGATCGCCACCGCGTCGGCCGGGGTGATGCCGCCCTCCACCCAGTCGGTGGCCGAGATGCGCACCGACATCGGCTTGTCCTGCGGCCAGACGGCGCGCATGGCCTTGAACACCTCGATGGGGTAGCGCAGGCGGTTTTCCAGGCTGCCGCCGTACTCATCGGTACGCTTGTTGGTCAGCGGCGAGATGAACTCCGACAGCAGGTAGCCGTGCGCGCAGTGCAGCTCCAGCCAGTCGGCGCCGATGTCGATGCAGTCCCGGGTGGCCTCGACGAAGCGCTGCTTGAGCTGCTGCATCTCGTCCTTGCCGATCTCCCGGGAGACCTGGCTCACCCCCGGCAGGTACTGCTGCGCGGACGCGCCGACGATGGGCCAGTTGCCGCTTTCCAGCGGCAGGTCGGTGCCGTCCCAGGCCAGGCGCGTCGACGCCTTGGAGCCGGCGTGGCCGAGCTGCATGGCGAACTTGGCGTCGCTGTGGGCGTGGATCCAGTCGGCGATGCGGCGCCAAGCCGCCTTCTGCTCGGCGTTGTACAGGCCGGGGCAGCCGGGGGTGATGCGGCCCTCGGGCGTGATGCAGGTCATCTCGGCGAACACCATGCCCGCGCCGCCCATGGCGCGCGCACCCAGGTGCACCAGGTGGAAGTCGGCGGGCAGGCCATCGACGCAGGAGTACTGCGCCATGGGCGAGACGACGACGCGGTTCTTCAGCGTCAGGCCGCGCACGGTGAACGGCGTGAACATCGGCGGCGGCGGGGTCTGGCCCGCCGGCACCTTGACGCCATCGCGCTCGGCCAGCCAGCGCTCGTAGCCCTCCAGCCAAGCCTTGTCGCGCAGGCGCAGGTTCTCGTGGCTGATGCGCTGGCTGCGCGTGAGCATGGAGTACATGAACTGCGGCGGCTCGAGCTGGTCGCAGTAGCGCTCGCCGCACACCTCGAACCACTCCATCGCGTTCCAGGCCGCGTTCTGCAGGCGCAGCGCCTCGATGCTGCGGTCGGCCTGGTACTGCGTCAGCACCTGCTCGATCTTGTCGGCGCCGTCGCCCAGCTCGATGAACTTGCGCGTCAGGTCGATCGCGTCCTCCAGCGACAGCTTGGTGCCCGAGCCGATGGCGAAGTGCGCCGTGTGCACCGCGTCGCCCAGCAGCACCACGTGGGCGCCGTTGGCGTTCTTGAACCACCAGTTGTCGCACTTGACGCGGGTAAAGTTGATCCAGGCCGAGCCGCGCAGGTGGCGCGCGTTGGAGAGCAGCTTTTCGCCCCGCAGGTTGTCGGCAAACAGCTTCTCGCAGAAGGCGATGGACTCGTCCGGCCCGGCCTTGTCCAGGCCGTGCGCCAGCCAGACGTGCTCGGGGCACTCGACGATGAAGGTGGAGGTTTCGTCGTCGAACTTGTAGATGTGCGCCTGGAACCAGCCGTGCTCGGTCTTGCGGAAATCGAAGGTGAAGGCGTCGTACTGGCGCTTGGTGCCCAGCCAGATGAAGCGGTTGGGGCGCAGCACCAGCTCGGGCTGGAACCGGTCGGCATGCAGCGTGCGGATCTTGGAGTTGATGCCGTCGCTGGCGATGATCAGGTCGGCGTCCGGGAAGTCCAGGTCCGAATCGACCTCGGTCTCGAACACCAGCTTGACGCCCAGCTCCTCGCAGCGCTCCTGCAGGATGTTGAGCAGCTTCTTGCGCCCGATGCCGACGAAGCCGTGGCCGCCCGAGCGGATCACCTCGCCCTTGAACAGCAGCTCGATGTCGTCCCAGTGGTTGAAGGCCTGCTGGATGGTGTCGGCCGTGGGCTTGTCCCACTGGCGCATGTTGTCCATGGTGGCGTCGGAGAACACCACGCCCCAGCCGAAGGTATCGTAGGGCTTGTTGCGCTCGACGACCGTGATGTCGTGCGACGGATTGCGCTGCTTCATCAGCAGGGCGAAGTACAGGCCACCGGGGCCGCCGCCAATGCAAACGATCTTCATGGGATCTCCTTGATCCTGGGTCTTAAATTTAGATGTAGATAATTTACATCTAAATTAAATGGAGTCAAGGGTTCGGGCACCCGGCACCGGCTAGGGAATTACCCGAACAAAACCGCTTTCAGAATGTGCATACTGGATGCCCTTGCACCCTTTTCGTCGCTTGATCATGCTGTACAAATTCAAATCCAAGGCCACGGCCGACCTCGTCATGCTGCAGCCCAATGCCGAGGAGCTGCTCAAGATCATCGGCAAGGCCGCCGGGCCGACCGGCATCATCACGGTGGCGCAGGCCAGCGCCGCCATCGCGGCCATCCAGGCCGAGATCCAGCGGCGCGAGGCGCTGCGCGAAGCCCCCCCGCCATCCACCGACGACGACGCCAACGACGCGGCCAAGGAAGAAGCGGTCTCGCTGCGCCACCGCGCCGCGCCCTTTCTCGACATGCTCAGGCAGAGCAGCGCCGAGGGCAAGGACGTCGTCTGGGGTGTGTAGGGCAGCGCCGGTTGCTATTGACTTGATAGCTTCTTGCGCAAGACGGACGCCGGCCACAAGCTGATTTGACTTGAAACGGGGCGCCCGTCAGAGGCCCCCGCCCATCAGCCGCTCGATCAAGGCCGCGCAGGCCTGCCCCGGCGCCGCCCCCAGCGCGAGGGCCCGCGCGTTGCAGTGGCTGACGACCCCCTCGCGCAGCGTGCTGCGCGCCTCGCCGATGCGCGCGCTCTGGTGGCCGACGGTGCAGGCGGCGATGCCATGGCCCTGCAAAAAGGGCAAGGCCGCCAGGCCCGCCCGGTCCTTGCCCACCCCGGCGTCGTTGAAAACCGCCAGCAGCGGTTGCGCCGCCCAGGCGTACTGCGCCGAGCTGATGCCGCCGTGCGAACCGCTGACCGCCAGGCAGCCCGCGTCGGCGCCGGGCACGAGCTCGGTGATGGAGTCGACGACGCGCAGCCGCGGCACGCCGGCAGCCGCCACGGCGCGTGGGGCCGTCAATCCGCGTACTGGCCCGCCGCCTTGATGACCGGGCCCCACTTGGCGACCTCGGCGGCGACGAACTTCTTGTGCCCTTCGGGCGTCACGCGCTCGTCGTGCGCGACGATCGCGCCCAGGCTTTCTTCCTTCTTGATGAAGTCCGGGTCCTTCACCGCCGCCTGCAGCGCGGTGTTGAGGGTCTTGAGCACCGCCGCCGGCGTGCCCTTGGGGGCGTACAGGCCGTGCCAGATCGACACGTCGAAGCCCTTCAGGCCCACCTCCTGCAGCGTGGGCAGGTCCTTGTAGACGGCGGGAATGGCCAGGCGCTTGGCCGTGGTGACGGCGTAGGCCTTGATCTTCTTGCCCTCGATCTGGCTGGTGGTGTTGGTGGTCTGGTCGCACATGACGTCGACCTGCCCGCCCATCAGGTCGGCCATGGCGGGGGCGGTGCCTTTGTAAGGCACGGTGGTCACCTCGGTCTGCAGCGCCTGCTGCAGCATCAGGCCGCACAGGTGCGAGGCGGCGCCCAGGCCGGCGTTGGCCAGGTTGACCTTGGTCTTGTTGTCCTGGATCCAGCTCTTGAGCTCGGCCCAGTTGTTGGCCGCCAGGGTCGACTTGCCGACCACCACCATCGGCACCTCGTTGACCAGGCCCAGGTACTCGAACTCGCTGTACTTGTAGGGCAGCTTGCGGTAGAGCGCGGCCGTGGTGGCCATGCCGATGTGGGTCAGCAGCAGCGTGTAGCCGTCGGGGTTGGCGCGCGCCACCTTGGCCGAGCCGATGGTGCTGCCGGCGCCGGCGGCGTTGTCGATCACGATGGTGGCGCCGCCCAGCGGCTTGCGCAGCGCCTCGCCCAAATCGCGCGCCACCTTGTCGGTGGGACCGCCCGCGGCAAAGGGCACGACGATGGTGATGGTCCGGCCCGCGGCCGGAAAGTCGGCGGCCTGGGCGCCGAAGGCCAGCACGGCGGCGCCGACGGCCAGGCCGAAGGGGTGCAAACGGGTCATGGGAGGCTCCCTGGTCGATGGGTGGTAAGGCATTCAATTAAACCGTGAAACCAGGCCGGATCGCCCTGGCCGCGTTCAGGGATTTCCCGCGCAACGGGCGCTTGCGCTGCGACGGGCCGGCTACTGATAGCTGCGCGCGTCCTCGATCACCTTGCCATCGTTGGGCAGGCTGCCGGGCGCCACCAGCTCGACCTCGCCGCGCAGCTTGGTGACGTCGCGCACCGCCTCGGCAAAGCGCTCGGCCAGGCCGGGCGCGGGCGCGGCCTCGACGCGCCAGGTCATCCGGTCGTTGGCCATGGCGCCGCTGACCACCAGGCGCGCCCGCGCCACCTCGGGAAAGCGCTTGAGCACCTCGGCCACCTGGCCGGGGTGCACGAACATGCCGCGCACCTTGGCGGTCTGGTCGGCGCGCCCCAGCCAGCCCCGGATGCGGGTGTTGGTGCGCCCCGTGGGGCAGGCACCGGGCAGCACCGCCGACAGATCGCCCGTGCCGAAGCGCACCAGCGGGTAGTCAGGGTTGAGCACGGTCACCACCACCTCGCCCACCTCGCCCTCGGCCACCGGATCGCCCGTGCCGGGGCGCACGATCTCGACGATCACGCCCTCGTCCAGCACCAGGCCTTCGCGCGCCGCCGTCTCGTAGGCGATGAGGCCGCAGTCGGCCGTGGCGTAGGTCTGGTAGGCCTGGATGCCGCGCTCACCCAGCCAGTCGCGCAGCGACGGCGGGCAGGCCTCGCCGCTGACCAATGCCTTGCGCAGGCTGCGCACGTCGGCGCCGGCCTCCTGCGCCTTCTCCACCAGGATGCGCAGGAAGCTGGGCGTGCCCAGGTAGCCGTCGGGGCGCAGCTCGGCGATGGCCTGCAGCTGCTGCTCGGTCTGGCCGGTGCCGGCCGGAAACACGGTGCAGCCCAGCGCCAGCGCGCCGGCCTCGACGATGAAGGCGCCGGGCGTCATGTGGTAGCTGAAGGCGTTGTGCACCAGATCGCCAGCGCGAAAGCCGGCCGCGTGCAGCGCGCGCGCGGTGCGCCAGTAGTTCGCCGCCGTGCCTTCGGGCTCGTAGATCGGCCCCGGGCTGGCGTAGGCACGCCGCATGGCCTTGCCACGCACGATGGCGGCGAAGCCGCCAAAGACGTCGCCCCCCGCCGCGCGCGCCGCCTGCTGGCGCGCCAGCAGCTCGCTCTTGCGCGTGACGGGCAGGCGCGCCAGGGCGGCGCGCGAGGCGATGGTGCCGGCGTCCACCCCCGCCAGGATGCCGGCCATGGCCGGGCTGGCGGCCTGCGCATGCGCCACGTGGCGCGCCAGCGCGGCCATCAGCGCGGCCTCGCGCTCGGCCGGCGCACACGTTTCCAGGGCGTCGAAGAATTCCTTCATTGCATCATCCTCGGCTGGCGACGATCGCTCATAACTTGATAGCTTCTCGGGCTTGATCCACGCGGGCTACAAGCCCATTTGATTGAAATTTTGCAAAGCGCGCCTCACGCCAGCCAGCGCTTGCGCCGCTTGTAGCTCTTGACGTCGCGAAAGCTCCTGCGCTCGGCGCCGCCCACGCCCAGGTAGAACTCCTTGACGTCCTCGTTGCTGGCCAGGTCGGAGGCCCGGCCGTCCATCACCACGCGGCCGCTCTCCATGATGTAGCCGTAGTCGGCGTACTTGAGGGCCATGTTGGTGTTCTGCTCGGCCACCAGGAAGGTGACTTTTTCCTTGCCGTTGAGGTCGCGCACGATGTAGAACACCTCCTCCACCAGCTGCGGCGCCAGGCCCATCGAGGGCTCGTCCAGCAGCACCAGCTTGGGGTTGGTCATGAGCGCGCGGCCAATGGCGCACATCTGCTGCTCGCCGCCCGAGGTGTAGGCCGCCTGGCTCCTGCGCCGCTCCTTCAGGCGCGGGAAGTAGGCGTAAACCTTCTCCAGGTTGGCCGCGATCTCGCTCTTGCTGGTGCGCGTGTAGGCGCCGGTGAGCAGGTTTTCCTCGATGGTCAGGTGGGCGAAGCAGTGGCGCCCCTCCATCACCTGCACCACGCCGCGCTTGACCAGATCGGACGGGGTGAGGTTTTCGATGCGCTCACCCTGGTATTCGATGCTGCCCTTGGTGACCTCGCCGCGCTCGCCCTTGAGCAGGTTGGAGATGGCGCGCAGCGTGGTGGTCTTGCCCGCGCCGTTGCCGCCCAGGATGGCAACGATGCCGCCCTCGGGCACGCTGAGCGAGACGCCCTTGAGCACCAGGATCACGTGGTGGTAGATGACCTCGATGCCGTTGACGTTGAGCAGCGTGGCGGGGGCTTCTTCGGGCATGGTTCGCTCTCGTGACGGGCGGGACGCGACCCGCCGCGGCACACGGGTGCCGCGGACGGGCGGCGGCCGCTTACTGGCAGGTGCGGGGCGTGATCTTGTGCTCGGCCGCGTACTTGGCCGAGGACTCGTTGTCCACGCCATCGACGATGCCGCGGTCGGCGTCGAACCAGTCGCTGGTGATCTTCCATTCCTTGCCGTCCCAGGTGGAGATGCGCGCCTTGTACGAGCCCATATGGTCGGCGCAGCTGGTCTTGATCGGCAGCAGGATGCCGTTGAAGCCCAGCTCGTCGATGCGCGCCTGCGTGATGTCCAGGTTCTCCAGCGCCCAGCGCATTTCCTCGCCCGTGATGCGCTGGCCCTTCTTGTTGAAGTGCTCCTGCCCGGTGCGGATGGCCTCGGAGGAGAACAGCGCCGCCAGCAGCCCGCGGATGTAGAGCACGTCGCCCACCTCGCTCTTGTTGCTGGCCGTGCCCTGGCCCTTGGCGTAGAGCTCGGAGAGGATGTCCTTGACCACCTTGGCGTCGCGGTTGGCGGTGCTTTGCAGCACCACGGCGTTGTAGCCCTTGGCGCCGTCGGCGACGTCCTTCACGTCGGTCTCGGCGCCGGCCCACCACGAGCCGTACATGCGGTCGCGCGCGAAGCCCACGCCCTGCGCCTCCTTGAGCGCCGTGGGCGTCATCACGCCGTAGCCGCGCAGGATGATGTAGTCGGGCTTGTCGCGGCGCACCTGCAGCCAGGTGGCCTTCTGCTCCAGGCCCGGCGGCGTGACGGGCAGCTCGATCAGCGTGAAGCCGTGCTTTTGCGCGCGCACCTTCAGCAGCGGAATGGTTTCCTTGCCGTAGGGGCTGTCGTGGTAGACCAAGGCGATCTTCTTGCCCTTGAGCTTGTCCATGCCGCCTTCGCGCTTGCCGATAGCCTGCACGATCACGTCGTCGCCCACCTCGTAGTTGCCGCCCACCGGGAAGACCCAGTTGAACACCTTGCCGTTGGCCGAGTCGCCGCGCCCGTAGCCCAGGATGAGCAGCGGGATCTTGTCGGTGTCGGCCTTCTCGGTGATGGCGAAGGTGGCGCCGGTGGACCAGGGCTGGAACACCACCGCGCCGCCGTTCTTGGTCTTCATGCGCTCGTAGCACTCCACCGTGCGCGCGGTGTCGTAGCCGGTCTCGCACTCCTCGTAGTCGAGCTTGACGCCGTTGATGCCGCCGCGCGCATTGACCAGCTTGTAGTAGTCGTCCAGGCCGTTGGCCGCGGGCGTGCCGCTCGGGCCGTAGGGGCCGGTGCGGTAGGTCACCAGCGGCATGTACTGCGACACGCCCTGCGCCAGCACCGGCGCGCCGGTGAGCGCGATGCCCGCCGCCGCGAGCAGCGTGCCCAGCAGCTTGGTCAGATGCCTCGAATGTTGCATGTCAGTCTCCTTGGATGAACGAGGGTGGAGGAAAAGGCTCGATCCGGAGCCGCGGTTGGAAACGTCATTCAATGCGGGAAGGGCCACAGCCGCAGCTTCTGCTTGCCGGTGGACCACAGGCGCGCCAGGCCGTGCGGCTCGACGATGAGGAACCAGACGATCAGCATGCCGAAGATGATGAACTCGGCGTGCGTGGCGGCCGTGGTGGTGATCGGCACGTGCACGAGCGAGGCGAGCCAGGGCAGCACGCGGTTGAGCACGATGGGCAGCACGATGATGAAGGCCGCGCCGAACAGGCTGCCCATGATGGAACCCAGCCCGCCGATGATGATCATGAACAGCAGCTTGAGCGAGATGTCGAGCGAGAACGCCGCCGGCTCCCACGAGCCCAGGTAGAAGAAGCCCCACAGCACGCCCGCCACGCCCAGGATGAAGCTGCTGATGGCGAACGCCGTGAGCTTGGCGTACATCGGGCGGATACCGATCACCGCGGCGGCCACGTCCATGTCGCGGATCGCCATCCACTCGCGCCCGATGGCGCCGCGCACCAGATTCTTGCTGGCCAGCGCCAGCAGCGCCAGCACCGTCAGGCAGAAGAGGTATTTGGCCGGGCTCGACTCCAGCGGGATGCCCAGCACCGAGAGGTTGGAGACCGCGACCGCGCCCGAGGCGCTGTCCAGCGTGAACCACTTGATGCGCAGGAACAGCCAGTCGGCGAAGAACTGCGCGGCCAGCGTGGCCACCGCCAGGTACAGCCCCTTGATGCGCAGGCTGGGCAGGCCGAACACCACGCCGAACAGCGCCGCGCACACGCCGCCCAGCAGCATCGCCAGCACCAGCGGAATGCCGGGCACGCGCATGACGAAGTTGTACGCACCGTACGCCCCCACCGCCATGAAGGCCGCGCCGCCGAGCGAAATCTGGCCGCAGTAGCCCACCAGCAGGTTCAGCCCCAGCGCCGCCAGCGACATGATGACGAAGGGAATCAGGATGGCGGCGAACAGGTATTCGCTGGCGACGAAGGGCACGACGGCGAACGCGAACACCACGAGCGCGAGCACCGCGACGCGGTCCTGCGCGATGGGGAAGATCTGCTGATCAGCCCGGTAGCTGGTCTTGAACTGGCCGTTTTCGCGGTAGAACATGCTTGTCGTCCCGTTGCTCCGTCAGACGCGGTCGATGATCTTCTCGCCGAACAGCCCTTGCGGCCGAAACAGCAGGAACACCAGCGCCAGCACGTAGGCGAACCAGATCTCGATGCCACCGCCGACGAAGGGGCCGAGGAAGACTTCCGAGAGCTTCTCGCTCGCGCCGATGATCAGCCCACCGACGATCGCGCCGGGCACCGAGGTGAGCCCGCCCAGGATCACGACGGGCAGCGCGCGCAGCGCGAGCGTCGAGAGCGAGAACTGCACCCCCAGCTTGCTGCCCCAGACCATGCCCGCCACCAGCGCGGCCACGCCCGCCACGCACCAGACGATGACCCAGATGCGCGACAGCGGAATGCCCACCGACTGCGCCGCCTGGTGGTCGTCCGCCACCGCGCGCAGCGCGCGCCCGGTGGTGGTCTTCTGGAAAAACAGCGCCAGCAGCGCCACCAGCGCCGCCGCGATGCCCGCGGCCACCAGATCCTCGGGGTCGACCAGCAGGCCGCCGTCGAACAGGCTGCCGAGCACGAAGATCGGGTCCTTGGGCATGCCGATGTCGATCTTGTAGATGTCGCCGCCGAACACCGTCTGGCCCACGCCCTCCAGCAGGTAGGCGATGCCCAGCGTGGCCATCAGCAGCGTGGTTTCCGACTGGTTCACCAGGTGGCGCAGCGCCAGGCGCTCGATCAGCCAGGCGACAAGGAACATCAGCAGCGCCGCACCGATGAAGGCCAGCACGTTGGCCAGCACCTTGCTTTCAATGCCCGTCCACTGCGGAATCCATTCGGCCAGCCGCGCCATCGCCAGCGCCGCGAACAACACCATCACGCCCTGCGCGAAGTTGAACACGCTGGAGGCCTTGAAGATCAGCACGAAGCCGAGCGCCACCAGCGCGTAGAGCATGCCGGTCATCAGGCCGCTGATCAGGGTTTCGAGGAAAAAGCCCATCGCCCGTGCCCCCGTCAATGCTCAGCGCCCAGGTAGGCGCGGATCACGTCTTCGTTGGCGCGCACTTCGTGCGGCGCGCCGTCGCCGATCTTCTTGCCGTAGTCCAGTACCACCACGCGGTCGCTGATGTCCATCACCACGCCCATGTCGTGCTCGATCAGCACGATGGTGGTGCCGAACTCGTCGTTGACGTCGAGGATGAAGCGGCTCATGTCCTGCTTTTCCTCCACGTTCATGCCGGCCATGGGCTCGTCCAGCAGCAGAACCTGCGGCTCCATCGCCAGCGCCCGGCCCAGGTCCACGCGCTTTTGCAGGCCGTAGGGCAGCTGGCCCACGGGGGTCTTGCGGTGCGCCTGGATTTCGAGGAAGTCGATGATGTGCTCGACGAACTCGCGGTGGCGGATTTCCTCGCGCTCGGCCGGGCCGATGCGCAGCGCCTGCAGCAGCAGGTTGCTCCTGATCTTGAGGTTGCGCCCGCTCATGATGTTGTCCAGCACGCTCATGCCCTTGAACAGGGCCAGGTTCTGGAAGGTGCGCGCCACGCCCATCTCGGCCACCTGGCGCGAGTTCATGTGGCTGAAGGTATGGCCGCGGAAGGTGATCGAGCCTTCGCTTGGCGTGTACACGCCGTTGATGCAGTTGAGCATCGAGCTCTTGCCCGCGCCGTTGGGGCCGATGATGGCGCGGATCTCGTGCTCGCGCACGTCGAAGCTGATGTCGGTCAGCGCCTTCACGCCGCCAAAGCGCAGGCTGATGTTCTTCACGTCGAGGACAACGTCGCCGATGGCGCGCGTCGCCGTGGGTTCCGGTGCCATGGCGGGCTGGTTCATGCGGCCACCTTCACGGGCGCGAAGCGCTTGGCGTCCAGGATCTTGAGCGTGGCCGACACCGTGCCGCTGCGCCCATCCTCGAACTTGACCGCGGTCTCGATGAACTGCTCGGCGCGCCCGCCGTACAGGGCGTCCAGCAGCACGCCGTATTTCTCGGCCACGAAGCCGCGGCGCACCTTGCGCGTGCGCGTGAGCTCGTCGTCGTCCGGGTCCAGCTCCTTGTGCAGCACCAGAAAGCGCGCGATCTGCGTGGCTTCCATGCCCTCCTCGCCGGCCAGCTCGGCGTTCACCTTCTCGACGCACTCCTTCATCATCGCCAGCACGTCCGGCTTGCCGGCCAGGTCGACGTAGCCCGCGTAGGGCAGGCCCTTGCGCTCGGCCCAGTTGCCCACGGCGTCGAAATCGATGTTGAGAAAGGCGCAGACCCGGTCGCGCGCATCGCCAAAGCACACCGCTTCCTTGATCTGCGGGAAGAACTTGAGCTTGTTCTCGATGTAGTTGGGCGCGAACATGGCGCCCGAGGTCAGGCGGCCCACGTCCTTGGCGCGGTCGATGATGCGCAGATGGCCGTCGGAGTCGATCACGCCGGCGTCGCCGGTGTGGAAGTAACCCTCGGCGTCCAGCACCTCGGCGGTGGCCTCGGGGCGCTTGTAGTACTCGGTCAGCAGCGAGCGGCTGCGCACCAGCACCTCGCCGCTCTCGGCGATCTTCAGCTCCACGCCCGGCGCGGCCTGGCCCACGGTGTCGAGCTTGACGTCGCCGTCCTTCTGGATGCACACGTAGGCGCAGGTCTCGGTCTGGCCGTAGAGCTGCTTGAGGTTGACGCCGATGGAGCGGAAGAACCGGAACAGGTCGGGCCCGATGGCGGCGCCCGCGGTGTAGGCCACGCGGATGCGCGACAGGCCCATGGCGTTCTTCAGCGGCCCGTACACCAGCACATGGCCCAGGCCGTACAGCAGGCGATCGCCGAACGCCACCGGCTTGCCCACCAGGATGTCGGCGCCCACGCGGCGCGCCACGCGCATGAAGGTTTCATGCATCCATTGCTTGACGCGGGCCGCGTCCTCCATGCGGATCGACACCGAGGTCAGCATGCCCTCGAACACGCGCGGCGGCGCGAAGTAGTAGCTGGGGCCGATCTCACGCATGTCGATGGCCACGGTCTCGGCGCTTTCGGGGCAGTTGATGGTGAAGCCCGCCACCAGCCACTGCGCCACCGAAAACAAAAAGTCGCCCGCCCAGGCCGGCGGCAGGTAGGACAGCACGTTGTCCTGACCGTTCAGCCGGTCGATGGCGACGCCACCCTCGGCGGCGGCGATGTAGGCGCGGTGCGTCTGGCACACGCCCTTGGGCCGGCTGGTGGTGCCCGAGGTGTAGAGGATGATGGCCGTGTCCTCGGGCTTGATGCGCGCGATCGCCTGCTCGAAGTAGTCCGGGTGCTGCTGCTCGAAGCGGCGGCCCGCCGCCATCAGGTCCTGCACGCTGATCAGGCCGGCGTCGCGGTAGTGGCGCAGGCCGCGCGGATCGTCGTAGATGATGTGCGACAGGCCCGGCACGGCGGCCTCACCCTCGCCCGCGCGCAGCTCCAGCAGCTTGTCGACCTGCTCCTGGTCCTCGGCAAAGGCGAACTGCGCGCCCGTCTCGCGCAGCACGAAGGCCATCTCGGCGGCCACCGCGTCCTGGTACATGGGCACCGGCACGCCGCCCATCGACTGCACCGACAGGAACATCAGGTACAGCAGCGGGCGGTTGTCACCCACGAGCGCCAGGTTCTGCCCCTTGGCGAAGCCCAGCGAGGCCAGGCCCAGCGCCATGTGGCGCGTGTCGTCCAGCGCGCGCTGCCAGCTCCAGGTCTGCCAGATGCCGTATTCCTTCTCACGCAGCGCCGGCGCCTGCGGGCGCTGGCGCGCATGCTGCAGCAACAACTGGGGAAAGGTGGCCGTCATGGACGGTGGGTCTCCTTCAACCTGGGGCGGATTCCGGCTTCGACGGGCCTGCACGGGTTGCACAAGCCACGGTCGATGCGCAATGCTAAGCACGGCTTTGACGCCATGTTGTCATTCGGACGACGTTTGAGACTGAATCGGATCAGGTCTTTCCCTAAATGGCACGACGACCGCGAGTCGGCCGCGTCACGCCAGCCAGCGCTTGCGCCGGCGGTAGTGCTTGACGTTGTGGTAGTCCACGCGCTCGCCGCCGCCGAGGTAGAACTCCTGGATGTCGGGGTTCTGCTTGAGCACCGCCGCCTCGCCGCTCATCACGATGTTGCCGTTCTCGATCAGGTAGGCGTGGTCGGCCACGTCCAGCGCCGCGGTGGCGTTCTGCTCGACCAGCAGCACGCTGGTCTTCTGCTCGCGGTTGATCTTGCGGATGATGGCGAAGATCTCCTTGACCAGCACCGGCGCCAGGCCAAGCGAGGGCTCGTCGAGCATGATCAGCGTGGGCTCGGTCATGAGCGCGCGGGCGATCGCCAGCATCTGCTGCTCGCCGCCCGACAGGTAGCCGGCCTTGCTGCGCATGCGCTCGGCCAGGCGCGGGAAGTAGGTGTAGGCCTGCTCGCGCAGCTCGGCGTAGCTGCGCCGGGCGGCCCGGCCGCGGTAGGCGGCCAGCAGGTTGTCGTCGGGCGTCAGGTGCTCGAAGATGCGCCGGCCCTCCATCACGTGCACCAGGCCCATGCGCACGCGCTCGGGCGGGGACAGGTGCACGATGTCCTGCCCGCGAAAGCGCACCTCGCCGCGGCGCACCTCGCCGCGTTCGGGCGCGAGCAGGCCGCTGATGGTCTTGAGCGTGGTGGACTTGCCCGCGCCGTTGGCGCCGAGCAGGGCGACCATCGCGCCCTCCTCGACTTCGAGCGAGACCCCTTTGATGGCGAGGAACACCCGGTCGTAGGCGACCTCGACATTGTTCAGGGTCAGCAGGCTCATTTCTTTTCCTTGGCCCGGGCTTCGTCTTCCTTGATGAGGTCCCAGACCACGTCCTGGTAGGCGCTGGCCCAGTCGGACTTGGGCGCCCACTGCTTGCCGTCCCATTCGGAGACGATGCCCTGGCCGCCGCCCTGGTGGTCCTTGGCGGTGATGGTCAGCGGCGGCATCAGGCCCTCGGCGTTGAAGTCCTTGAGCATCTCGAAGCCGGCCTTGAGCTTCTCGCCGGTCAGCGGCGCGCCGAGCTTCTGCACCGCCAGGCGCGCGGCCTGCACGCCGATCGCCATGCTGGCCACGCCGATGTTGTAGCCGCTCCAGCCGACGCGCTTCTTGTCGCCGCTGCCGTTGCCCGGGTTCACCACTTTTTCGACGATGCGCTTGAGGATGGGCGAGTTGGTGCCGGTGTTGACCAGGGTGACGCGCTTGACGCCCACCACCTCGTTGCCCTTGAAGGCGGACATGTCGCTTTCGGACAGCCAGAGCACCGAGTGGATGTCCTTGGGCGCGATGCCGTTGGTCACCGCGCCGCGGATCGACACCGCCTGGCCCGGGCCCGCGCCCCAGATGATGACCTTGTCCGGACGGTTCTTGCGCACCTCGCTCCAGGTGGCGGCCTGCTCGGTGCCGGGCACCGGGTAGGGGTAGAGCTTGACCTCGAAGCCCTTGGTCTTGGCCATGCGCTCGAGCAGCTCGATCGGCTCCTTGCCGAAGGCCGAGTCGATGTGCACGAAGGCGATCTTCTTGCCCTTCAGGCCGCCTTCCTTCTCGTCGATGTACTTGAGCAGGATGGCCGCCTGCGAGCGGTAGATCGCCGCCGACGGAAAGACGTAGGGAAAGGCCGTGCCGTCGGCCGCGTCGGCGCGGCCGTGGGCGAAGGCGATCATCGGCAGGTGGTCCTCGTTGGCGCGCGGCATCAGCGCGTTGGCCACCGGCGAGCTGAGGAAGTCGAAGAACACCGCGCCCGCGGCCTTGGCCTCGTTGTACTGGGCGATGCCGCGCTCGGGGTAGCTGGCGTGGTCCTTGATGATCAGCTTGACGGGCGAGCCCTCGATGCCGCCCTCCAGGTTGACCAGCTTGATGTAGTCCTGCTGGCCCTGGCTGTACTCGTCGGTCAGGAAGGTGTAGACGCGGGTGAAGTCCAGCAGCGTGGCGAACTGGATCGGCGCCTTGTCCTGCGCCCAGGCGGGGATGCCCGCCAGACTGGCCGCGGCGGCGGCCCCCAGCACGGTGCGGCGGCTGAGCGCCAGGTCATGATGTTTCATCGCGATGTCTCCTTGGGGTGGTTGACGTGAAGGGTCTCAACTCTGCGTGTGGCGGAAGGGCCAGACCAGCAGGTATTTGCGCGCGTTGTCGTAGATTTTGGCCAGGCCCAGCGGCTCGAACAAGAGGAAGCCGATGATCATGGCGCCGTAGAGCATCATCGGGATGTGCGCCATCAGCGAGGTCGAGATGTTGAGCCAGCCGCTGCCGGCCAGCCAGGCGATCAGGTTGAGCAGCACGATGGGCACCAGCAGCACGAAGCCGGCGCCCAGAAAACCCCCGATCACGCTGCCCAGGCCACCCACCAGCGCCATGGCCACCAGCTGGATGGTGACGTCGAAGTTGAACTGCGAGGGCGTGACCGCCTTGTAGAAGCAGAACGCCAGGATGGCGCCCGTCACCCCGCCGAGGAACGAGCTGATGAAGAACGCCAGCAGCTTGTAGCGGAAGATGTTGACGCCGATCACCGCGGCGGCGAAGTCCTTGTCGCGCACCGCCACCAGCGCGCGGCCGAAGCTGGTGCGCTTGATGTTGAGGATCAGCAGCGTGACCACGACCGCCCAGGTCAGCGCCAGGTAGTAGCGCGCCGTCAGGCTCTCCAGCGGGACGAAGAGAAAGCTCACCCGGGGCGTCTGCAGCGTGGCCACCGCGCCGCCCGAGATGGCGTTGACGTTGATGATGACCCAGTCCACCAGGAACTGCATCGCCAGCGTCGCCATCACCAGGTACAGGCCCTTGACGCGCAGCGCCGCCGCGCCGAACAGGCAGCCGATGACGGCCGACATCAGGCCCGCGCCCAGCAGCGCCAGCTCCAGCGGTACACCGGCGCGGGTGAGGTGGATGCTGGTGTAGGCGCCGATCGCCATCACCGCGGCGAAGCCGAAGTGCAGTTGCCCGGCCAGGCCCATCAGCAGCGTGAGCGAGAGCGTGGCGGTGCTGAAGATCAGCCACGGCAGCAGGTAGCTCGACAGGTACAGCTGGGACATGTACAGCGGCGCCAGCAGGGCCAGCGCGGCCAGGATGCCAACCTGCCAGCGGTCGGCCGGGATCGGCCAGAGCTGGCGCGTCTGGCTGTAGCGCGTGTGGTAGACGCCGGAGAGGCGGTAGAACATGGCGGTGCCTCGGTCTAGATGCGTTCGATGTCTTCGCGGCCGAACATGCCGTAGGGCCGGATCAGGATGGTCAGCAGGATGACGAGCGAGGTCACCACGTCGCGCGTGCTGCCGCCCACCATGGAGTCGACGTAGCCCGGGATCACGCTGCCCAGGATGCCGATGATCAGCCCGCCCAGCAGCGCGCCGACGATGCTGTCGATGCCGCCCAGGATGACCACCGCCACGGCCGGGAACAGCAGCGCGGTGAGCGACCAGTCCACGCCCTGCGCCGCGCCCCACAGCGTGCCGGCGGCCACGGCGCAGATGCCGGCCAGGCCCCAGGAGATGGCCACCGCGTGCTCCACCGAGATGCCCACCGACCAGCTCGCGACGTGGTCGTCCGACACCGCGCGCAGCTTGGTGCCCAGGCGCGTGCGGAAGAAGGCCAGCGCCAGGGCGACCAGCACCAGCGCGATCGCGCCGCCCACCACGTAGGTGCGGTTGGCCAGGATGTCGCCCATGATCAGCGGCGCCAGGCCCAGGCCGATGTCGAGCTGCTTGGGCTCGGTGCCCAGCAGCCCCGGGCCGAAGCCGCGCAGGAACACGTCCAGGCCCAGCGTCAGCATCACCACCATGATGATGGGCTGGCCCACCATGGTGCGCAGCAGCAGGCGCTCGGTCACCAGGCCGAAGACGAACATCACCACGACCGCCGCCAGCGCCGCCAGCCAGATCGGCAGGCCCCAGGCGTTGAGCAGCCAGACGGCGTAGCCGCCGATCATCACCAGCGCGCCCTGCGCGAAGTTGAGCACGCCGGAGGACTTGTAGATCAGCACGATCCCGAGCGCCACCATGCTGTACATCAGCCCGGTGAGCGCGCCGTTGATCAGCAGTTCGAGAAAGTAGCTCATGGGTTCACCTTGGCGGCGGCCGGGACGTCGCGGATCGCGAGATGGCGCTTGAGCACGCCCGATTCGCCCGTCTCGTAGGTGATCTGTGCCACCGATTCGATGGCGCTGTGGCCGGCGTAGATCGCCTCGATGATGTCGGCGTAGTGCTCGGCGATCACGTTGCGGCGCAGCTTGCGCGTGCGCGTGACCTCGCCGTCGTCCGGGTCGAACTCCTTGTGCAGGTTGACGAAGCGGCGGATGCGCGTGCCCTCGGGCAGCTTGGCGTTGACTGAGGCGAACAGCTCGGCCAACAGGTCGTACACGCCGGCCTGCTGCGACAGGTCGGAGAACGAGGTGTAGGCCACGCCGTGCTCCTGCGCCCAGTGGCCCACGGCGTCCCAGTCGATGGCCACCAGCGCGGCCAGCCAGTCGCGCCCGTCGCCCAGCACGCACACGTCCTTGACGTAGGGGCTGAACTTGAGCTGGTTCTCGATGAAGGTGGGGATGAAGCGCTGGCGCGCGGTGGTGTAGACCACCTCCGAGACGCGCCCCAGCACCACCAGCTGGCCGTCGTCCTCCAGGTAGCCCGCGTCGCCGGTGTGCAGCCAGCCGTCCTGCAGGGACTGGGCGGAGGCGGCGGCATCGTCGAAATAGCCGTCGAACACGTTGCCGCCGCGCACCAGGATCTCGCCCGTGTCGCTGATCCGCAGCTCCATGCCGGGGAAGGGCTTGCCGACGGTGTGCAGCTTGACGGTGTCGGCGTCCTGCGCGGCGCACAGCGCCGAGTTCTCCGTCTGGCCGTAGAACTGGCGCAGCGGCAGGCCGAGCGCGCGGAAGAACAGGAAGATCTCCTCGCCGATGGCCTCGCCCGCGGTGTAGGCGTGGTGCGCGCGCGAGAGGCCGAGCTGGTCCTTGACCGGCCCGTAGACCAGCAGCTCGCCCAGCGCGCGCATCAGGCGCCGGCCGGCGCCGGGCGCCTTGCCCTTCAGGCGCTCGCGCTCGATGTCGATGGCCAGCGGCATGAAGCGCTCGTACAGCCAGCGCTTGAGCGGGGTCGATTCGGCAATGCCGACCTGCACCCGCGTGAGCATGGTGGACCAGGCGCGCGGCGAGGTGAAGTACACCGTGGGCGCGACCTCGCGCAGGTCGCGCTGCACCGTCTCCTGCTTCTCGGGGATGTTGACCGAGAACTGCAGCGCCAGTGCCGCCGCGACGGTGAAGATGAAGTCCCCCACCCAGGCGATCGGCATGTAGGCCATGTGCGTCTCGCCGCGGTCGAAATACCCGGCCTGGGCCGCGCTGCGCACCGCGGACAGCACGTGGCGGTGCTTGAGCGGGATGCCCTTGGGCGCGCCGGTGGTGCCCGAGGAGTGCAGCAGGATGGCCACGTCGTCGGCGCGCGGGCGCTGCAGCAGATCGTCGCGCAGGCCCGGCTGCGCCTGCAGGCGCTCGCGGCCCCGGCGCGCCAGCTCGGTGAAGGCCAGCACGCCCTCGGGCTCGTGGCCCGCCAGGCCGCGCGGGTCGTCGTAGACGATCCACTGCAGGCCCGGGTGCTGCGCGCGCAGCGCGATGAGCTTGTCCACCTGCTCCTGGTCCTCGGCGATGGCCAAGCGCACGCCCTCGCGCTGCAGCTGGCCCAGCAGCTGCTCGGGCGTGAAGTCGGGGTAGGCGGGCGAGGGCACGGCGCGCAGCGCGATCGCGCCCAGCATGCCGAAGTAAAGCGCCGGCCGGTTGTCGCCCACCACCAGCACCTTCTCGTGCGGCGCGACGCCCAGCTGCTCCAGCCCCGCGGCGGTGGCCAGCACCTGCTCCAGGTAGTCCTGCCAGCTCGTTTCCTGCCAGATGCCGCGGTCGCGCTCGCGCATGGCGACCTCGCGGCCGTGCGTGCGCGCATTGGCCGCCAGCGTGGCGATCAGGTGGTCGTGCGCGGCCGCGTCGCCGCCGGCCCGCGCCATGGTGGCGGCGTCTTCACGCAGCATGGTCCACCCCCCCGATGTAGGCGGCGATCACGTCGGGGTGGTTCACCGCCTCGCGCACCGGCCCCTCGGCAATCATGCGGCCGTTGTTCAGCACCAGCGCCCGGTCGCAGATGGCGGTGATCACGTCCATGTGGTGCTCGATGATGAGGATGGTCAGGTTCAGCGCCTCCTTGGCGTCGAGGATGAAGCGCACGATGTACTCTTTCTCCTCCTGGTTCATGCCCGCCATGGGCTCGTCCAGGATCAGCATGCGCGGCTCGGCCGCCAGCGCGCGCGCCAGCTCCACGCGCTTTTGCAGGCCCAGCGGAATCACCTCGACGTGCTCGTCGCGCACGCTCTCGAGCTGCAGCAGGTCGATGATCTCCTCGACCTTGTCGCGGTGGCGCATTTCCTCCTTCTCGGCCCACCACCAGTAGAACAGCGAGGCCAGCGCGCTCGGGCGCATGAAGATGTGGCGCCCGAGCAGGATGTTGTCGAGCACGCTCATGCCCTTGAACAGGGCCACGTTCTGGAAGGTGCGCGCGATGCCGAGCGAGGCGATGCGGTGCGGGCGCACGCCGTTGATCTGCCGCCCCTCGAAGAAGATGCTGCCCTGCTGCGGCGGATAAAAACCGGTGATGGAGTTGACCAGCGTGGTCTTGCCCGAGCCGTTGGGGCCGACCAGCCCGAAGATTTCGCCCTGCTGGATGTCCAGCGACACGTCGGCCACCGCGCGCACGCCGCCGAACCATCGGTTCACGCCGGAGCACGACAGGATCGCGTCCGAAGAAGGCTTGAAGCCGGTGGCCTGCATCTCACGCCACCCCGGCTCGCCCGCTCACGGGCGCCTGGCTGCGCGGCAAGGCCGCGCAAAGCGCTTCGGCTGGCGACATCGACATTGAATCAAGCACCCGTTCCTCGCTTTGTCTTGGGGCCGCATGGGCCGGTTGGTGCGCTGCCTCGCGCGCTGCAAGCCCATCCGCCGGATGGGCCGCCGCCATCGGTGCAGTGCCGGCAAGCTGGCTCCCGGTCATGGGGAGCCCGATCGATGAAGGGGATATTAGGTGTGGACTTTGACGTCATGTTGTCATTAGGACGACAATTGATGGGTATTCCGATCAGGTCTTTCCCTTACACATGACCATGGGCTCCACCCTGCTCGACCGACGCCGCCTGCTGACCGACAGCGAGTTGCAGGGCGTGCCCTGGCTGCCGCACCTGCTGCCCGACGAGCGCGAGCGCATCGTGCCCGAGCTGCGCGTGAGCAACGCCGCGCCGGGCGAGCTGGTGTGCCGCATCGGCCGGCCGGCCACGTACTGGTTCGGCGTCATCGACGGGCTGCTGAAGATGAACACCGTGACCGGCGATGGCCGCGCCATCACCTACTCGGGCGTGGCCGCCGGCGGCTGGTTCGGCGAGGGCACGGTGCTCAAGCGCGAGCCCTACCGCTACAACATCCAGGCGCTGCGCAACAGCCGCGTGGCGGGCCTGCCGGTGGACACCTTCCACTGGCTGCTGGACCACTCCATCGGCTTCAACCGCTTCGTGATGAACCAGCTGAACGAACGCCTGAGCCAGTTCATCGGCGTGGTCAGCGCGGGCCGCTCGGCCAGCCCGGAACAGCGCGTGGCGCGCAACCTGGCGGAGCTGGTCAACCCGGTGCTGTTTCCGGGCGTGGGCGAGGTGCTGCGCATCACCCAGCAGGAGCTGGCCTACCTGGTGGGCCTGTCGCGCCAGCGCGTGAACGAGGCGCTGGCCGCGCTGGAAGCGCGCGGCGTGCTGCGCATCGAGTACGGCGGCCTGCGCATCCTGCAGCTCGATGCCCTGCACCGCGAGGACTTCTGACAGCCCAGGTTTTTCATAAAATCGGGTTCCAGCCCCCACCAAACAAGCCCAGCAAGCTATATTTAAAATAGCAATCGACTCATGCCCGATTCCCCATCCACCACCCCCCGCTGGCGGCGCGCGCCGGCTCCCGCGGGTGGCAGCCCCGCACCGCAAGGCGGCGCCGGCACCGTGCGGCTGAACAAGCGCCTGGCCGAGCTGGGCCTGTGCTCGCGCCGCGAGGCCGACGAATGGATCGAGCGCGGCTGGGTGCGCGTGAACGGCCAGGTGGCCGTGATGGGGCTGAAGGTGTCGGCGCAGGACCAGGTCGCCGTGGACCGCCGCGCCGACGCCGCGCAGGCCGAGCGCGTCACCATCCTGCTGCACAAGCCCATGGGCTACGTCAGCGGCCAGGCCGAGGACGGGCACCAGCCGGCGGTCACGCTGGTCAACGCACGCAGCCATTGGCGCGGCGACGCGTCACGCCAGCGCTTCACGCCCACCCAGCTGCGCGGCCTGGCGCCCGCCGGGCGGCTGGACATCGACTCGGTGGGCCTGCTGGTGCTGACGCAGGACGGCCGCGTGGCGCGCCAGTTGATCGGCGAGGACTCCAGCGTGGACAAGGAATACCTGGTGCGCGTGAGCCTGGGCGAGGTGGCCACCAACGTGCAGGCCGTCTTCCCGCCCGCTCAGCTGGCGCGCCTGCGCCACGGCCTGGCGCTGGACGGCCAGCCCCTCAAGCCCGCGCAGGTGGACTGGCAAAACCCCGAGCAGCTGCGCTTCGTGCTGCGCGAGGGCAAGAAGCGCCAGATCCGCCGCATGTGCGAGCAGGTCGGCCTGCACGTCACCGGCCTCAAGCGCATCCGCATCGGGCGCGTGCAGCTGGGGCAGCTGCCGGTGGGGCAGTGGCGCTATCTGGGGCCGGACGAGACGTTCTGAAGGACGTTGGCCCGTCGCTGCGCCGACGCGCCGGTTCACTTCTTGGCCGCCAGTTCCTTTTCCAGCGTGTCGATGCGCTTTTGCATGGCCGCGATGCGCCCGTTGAGCGCGCCCACGTTGAAGGTCGTCTCGTTCTCGGCCGGCGCGTCCAGCTTGTTGCCATAGCCCAGCCAGGACGAGTCGTACACCTTCACGTTCCTGAAGCCCAGCTGCTCCAGCACGCCCGCCGTCTCGCTGGCGCGCGCGCCGGACTGGCAATACACCACGGTCTCCTTGTCCGGGTCGAGCCTGGCGTACAGCGCCTGCAGCTCGGGCGGCGCCTTCAACGACATGCCGCGGTTGTCGCCCACGCTCTTTTGCGCCAGCTTTTGCAGCGTCTCGGGGTCGCTCCAGTTCATCTCGTAGGGGATGTTGACCGCGCCCGGGATGTGCCCGCCGCGCAGCGCGCGGATGTCGGCGCCGGCAAACTCCTTGGGCGTGCGCGCGTCGACGATCTGCATGTCCGGCTTGCCCAGGCGCGCCAGCACCTCCTGCGTGCTGACGGCCACCGCCGGGTTGGGCGCCAGTGTCAGCGCGATGGGCGTGGGCTTGGCCGCGCCGGCCTCGACCGGCCCGCCCGCCGCCTGCCAGCCTTCGATGCCCTCGTGGTAGACACTGACCTTGGTGCCGCCGAAATAGCGCAGCGCGTAACGGCCGAAGTACGGGTTCCAGGTGCCGCGGCTGCCATACACCACGGTCTCCTTCGCCGGGTCAATGCCGGCGGCGCCCAGAATCCTGGCGATCTGCGCCGTGGCGATGAAATCCTCGGTGTTGGCGTCGCGCAGCACCGCCGCCGCGTCGCCCACCGACAGCGCGCCGGGCAGATGGCCCTTGGCAAAGTCCTTGTCGCCGCGCACGTCCCACACCTGCACGGGCCGCTTGAGGGCCTCCTGCACCTGCGCCGTGTCCACGATGACCTGCGCCGCGGCCTGGTTGCCCAGGCCCGCCAGGCCCCACAGCGCCAGGGCCACACCAGCCGCCCGCCAAGATTGCTTGAACATATCAACTCCTGTGTGTGTTGGGCGCCCACGCGCCCAGGGTCTTGCCCAGCCGGCGCCAGAAACGCCAAGCCGGCAAGTTATGCTGCCAGAATCGGCCGCGGGCCACCTCAGGAGACTCCACCGATGCCAACCATGTCTATCAAAACCATAGCTGACTGCGCTGCACTGACCTGCGCAAGCGCCTGATCGAGCGCTGAACCCGGGAGGTCGAGCCGCAGCCGCGCTGAAACGGCCCCGCGCCCCCTTGCATAAGCCCGGCTCGCCGGGTTTTTTTGCGTCAAGCGCGCAAGGCACAATCACCGCACCATGCCAGCGCCACGCGCGCGAGGCCGTACCGCTGCTGCAGGCGCAGCTGGCCCATGAAACTATGCATTTGATAGCTTGTCGCGCACAGTTGTTGCCAGCTACAGCCATTTTTCATATCAACCCACACTGAAGCCAACCTTCGCCTCGTCCCCTTTTGCTTGATCGCCACAAGCCATGCTGCGTCTGTCCGAACTGCGCCTGCCCCTGGCCGCGCTGCCCCTGGAGCCCGAACAACACCCCGAAGCCGCCCTGCGCGCCCTGGCCGCACAGGCGCTGGGCATCGCGCCGCAGGCCATCGCCACGCTGCACGTGCACAAGCGCAGCTTCGACGCGCGCAAGGCCGAGCTGCTGGCCGTGTACATCGTGGACGTGGCGCTGGCCGCTGGCGTGCCGCAGCAGGATGTGCTGGCGCGCCACGCCGGCCACCCGCACATCCAGCCCACGCCCGACATGGCCTGGCGCCCCGTGGGCCAGGCGCCGGGCACGGGCGCCGAGCGCCCCGTGGTGGTGGGCTTCGGCCCGTGCGGCATCTTTGCCGCGCTGGTGCTGGCGCAGATGGGCTTTCGGCCCATCGTGCTGGAGCGCGGCAAGGCGGTGCGCGAGCGCACGCAGGACACCTGGGGCCTGTGGCGCCGGCGCGTGCTTGATCCCGAGAGCAACGTGCAGTTCGGCGAGGGCGGCGCGGGCACGTTCTCCGACGGCAAGCTCTACAGCCAGATCAAGGACCCGCGCCACCTGGGGCGCAAGGTGCTGCAGGAGTTCGTGGACGCCGGCGCGCCGCCCGAGATTTTGTATGCCGCGCACCCGCACATCGGCACCTTCCGGCTGGTGAAGATGGTGCAGGCACTGCGCGCGCAGATCATCGCCCTGGGCGGCGAGGTGCGCTTCGAGCAGCGCGTGGACGACGTGCTGCTGCAGGGCCGCCACCTTCGTGCCCTGCGCGTGCACGACCTGCGCACCGGGCAGGACTACGAGCTGGCCACGTCCCACGCCGTCATCGCCCTGGGCCACAGCGCGCGCGACAGCTTTGCCATGCTGCATGCGCGCGGCGTCGCCATGCAGGCCAAGCCGTTCTCCATCGGCGTGCGCATCGAGCACCCGCAAAGCGTGATCGACCGCGCGCGCTGGGGCCAGGACGCGGGCCACCCGCTGCTGGGCGCGGCGGACTACAAGCTGGTGCACCATGCCGGCGGCGGCCGCACCGTGTACAGCTTCTGCATGTGCCCCGGCGGCACCGTGGTGGCCGCCACCAGCGAGCCCGGGCGCGTGGTGACCAACGGCATGAGCCAGTATTCGCGCGCCGAGCGCAACGCCAACGCCGGCCTGGTGGTGGGCGTGGAGCCGGCCGACTACCCGCGCGAGCCCGCCGCGTTCGAGGCCCTGCTGGGCGCCACCCATGGCGTGGAGGCGCTGCCCGCGGGCCAGACGCACCCTCTCGCCGGCATCGTGCTGCAGCGCCAGCTCGAATCGCGCGCCTTCGAGCTGGGCGGCGGCAACTACAACGCCCCGGCGCAGCGCGTGGGCGACTTCCTGGCGC
Source organism: Burkholderiaceae bacterium (assembly GCA_024235995.1). Lineage (NCBI taxonomy): Bacteria > Pseudomonadati > Pseudomonadota > Betaproteobacteria > Burkholderiales > Burkholderiaceae > Burkholderiaceae bacterium. Next base: position 1,187,118 of record JACKLI010000001.1, on the reverse strand, counting down.
GCCGCGCATCCACGGCGCTGGGCACCGTGCAGCCGTCCTACCAGCCCGGCGTGACCCCGGCCAGCATGGACGAGGCCCTGCCCGCCTACGCCACCGCCGCCATGCGCGAGGCCCTGCCCGCGTTCGCCCGCAAGATCCGCGGCTACGACATGGCCGACGCCGTGCTCACCGGCGTGGAGACGCGCACCTCGGCCCCGCTGCGCATCGACCGCGGCGAAGACTTCCAGAGCCTGAACACCCCCGGCCTGTTCCCCGCCGGCGAAGGCGCGGGCTACGCCGGCGGCATCCTGTCGGCGGGCGTGGACGGCATCAAGGTCGGCGAGGCCGTGGCCTGCGCCCTGCTGGGCCTGCCGCTGCCCTCATCGGGCGCGCGCGGCTCGGGCGGCGCGGCTTGATTCGTCCGCGGCGGCCTTGAAATCGCGCCGCCGCGATCCATTTGCTTTTCTTTGGCAACTCTCTTTCAATTCCATAAGCCCATGTCCACCACCTCCAGCACCAAACACGCCTTTCAAGCCGAAGTGGCCCAGCTGCTGCACCTGGTCACGCATTCGCTGTATTCCAACAAAGAGATTTTTCTGCGCGAGCTGGTCTCCAACGCCTCCGACGCCTGCGACAAGCTGCGCTTCGAGGCCCTGGCCGACGCCAGCCTGTATGGCGACCAGCCCGAGCTGCGCGTGCGCATCGCCTTCGACAAGGCCACCAAGACCCTGACGGTGACCGACACCGGCATCGGCATGAGCCAGGACGAAGCCGTCGCGCACCTGGGCACCATCGCCAAGAGCGGCACGCGCGAGTTCATGAGCCGGCTGTCGGGCGACCAAAAAGCAGACGCGCAGCTGATCGGCCAGTTCGGCGTGGGCTTTTACTCAGGCTTCATCGTGGCCGACCGCATCACCGTCGAATCGCGCCGCGCCGGCCTGCCGCCCGAGCAGGGCGTGCGCTGGACGAGCGAGGGCAGCGGCGACTTCCAGGTCGAGGCCATCACGCGTGCCGAGCGCGGCACCAGCGTCACGCTGCACCTGCGCGAGGACGCGCTGGAGTACGCCGACGGCTGGCGCCTGAAGGAGCTGATCAACAAATACTCCGACCACATCGCCCTGCCCATCCAGATGGAGGGCGAGACGTGGGAGGACGGCAAGGAGGAAGGCCAGCCCGGCCAGATGGTCAAGACCGGCGAGTGGGAAACCATCAACCAGGCTACCGCGCTGTGGACGCGGCCCAAGAAGGACATCAGTGACGAGCAGTACACCCAGTTCTACGAGCAGATCGCGCACGACTGGCAGCCGCCCCTGGCCTGGACGCACAACCGCGTGGAAGGCAGCACCGAATACACCCAGCTGCTGTACGTGCCCAGCCACGCGCCGTTCGACCTGTGGGACCGCGAGAAGAAGGCCGGCGTCAAGCTGTACGTCAAGCGCGTGTTCATCATGGACGAGGCCGAGCAACTGCTGCCGCGCTACCTGCGCTTCGTCAAGGGCGTGATCGACTCGGCTGATTTGCCGCTCAACGTCAGCCGCGAGCTGCTGCAGGAAAGCCGCGACGTGCGCGCCATCCGCGAGGGCAACACGCGCCGCGTGCTGGGCCTGCTGGAAGACCTGGCCAAGGCGCCCGCAGCTGCCGCCGCCGCGCCTGCGGCCGACGACGCCGAAGTGACCGACGTGCAGGATAAGAACGAAGGCAAGGCCGAAGACAAATACGCCACCTTCTGGCGCGAGTTCGGCGCCGTGCTGAAGGAAGGCCTGGGCGAAGACGCCGGCAACCGCGAGCGCATCGCCAAGCTGCTGCGCTACGCCAGCACCACCAGCGACAGCGCCAGCGTGACGCTGGGCGACTACAAGGCGCGCATGAAGGAAGGCCAAAAGGCCATCTACTACATCACCGCCGATTCGCTGGCGGCGGCCAAGGGCAGCCCGCAGCTGGAGCTGTTCAAGAAAAAGGGCATCGAGGTGCTCCTGATGACCGGCCGCGTGGACGAGTGGTCGCTGTCCTTCCTGCGCGAGTTCGACGGCACGCCGCTGCAGTCGGTGGCCAAGGGCGCGGTCGACCTGGGCGAGCTGCAGGACGAGGCCGAGAAGAAGGCCGCCGAGGAAGCCGCCGAAGCCGTCAAGCCGCTGATCGAGCGCCTGAAGGCGGCGCTGAAGGACAGCGTGGAAGACGTGCGCGTCACCACGCGCCTGGTCGACTCGCCCGCCTGCCTGGTGGTCAAGGACAGCGGCATGAGCCTGCAGCTCGAGCGCCTGATGCGCCAGGCCGGCCAGGCCGTGCCCGCCACCAAGCCGGTGCTGGAGATCAACCCCGAGCACCCGCTGGTGAAAAAACTGGAGGGCAACCCGCATTTCGACGACCTGGCCCACATCCTGCTTGACCAGGCGCTGCTGGCCGAGGGTGGCCTGCCACAGGACCCCGCCGCCTACGTGCGGCGCGTGAACGCGCTGCTGGTCTGACTGAGCGAACCCCACGCAGCAAAAGGCCCGCGCATGCGCGGGCCTTTTGCTGCGAGCCTGCCGTGCAGGTCAATCCGTCGCGTAGATGTCCACGTCCTTGGTCTCGCGGAAGAACAGCAGGCCGACCACCAGGGTGGCCGCCGCGATCACGATCGGATACCACAGGCCGTGGTACATGTTGCCGTTGGCGGCCACCATGGCAAACGAGATGGTGGGCAGCATGCCGCCGAACCAGCCGTTGCCGATGTGGTAGGGCAGGCTCATCGAGGTGTAGCGGATGCGGGTGGGGAACAGCTCCACCAGCGCGGCGGCGATCGGCCCGTAGACCATGGCCACGTAGACCATCAGCACCGCCAGGATGGCCACGATCAGCGGCTTGTTCATCTTGGCCGGGTCGGCCTTCGCGGGGTAGCCGGCAGCCTTCAGCGCCGCGCTCACCTGCTTCTTGAAGTCGGCGATGGCGGCCTCGCTCTCGGCGTCGAACGCCTGGCCCACCACCCGGCCCGAGGGCGCGGTGATGACCGTGTCGCCGATGCGCACCGTGGCGTGCCCGCCCATGGCCGACGCGTTCTTGTAGCTCACCGAGTTCTGGGCCAGAAAGCGCTTGGCGATGTCGCACGAGGTGCGGAAGTCGATCGCCCGCGCCACCGGCTTGCCGCCGAACGAGCAGTCGCGCCGCGCGGCCGTGACCACCACCTCGGCCTTGGCCTGCGCCAGGGCCAGGTCGGGGTTGGCCGCCTGCGTCAGGGCGTGGAACAGCGGGAAATAGGTCAGCACCGCCAGCAGCAGGCCGGCCATGATGATGGGCTTGCGGCCCACGCGGTCGGACAGTGCGCCGAAGACGACGAAAAACGGCGTGCCGATGAGCAGCGCCACGGCGATCAGGATGTCGGCCGTCGTCAGGTCCACCTGCAGCACCTTGGTCAGGAAGAACAGCGTGTAGAACTGCCCGGTGTACCAGACCACCGCCTGCCCGGCCACCAGGCCGAACAGGGCAAGCAGCACCAGGCGCAGGTTCTTCCAGTGCGTGAACGACTCGGTCAGGGGCGCCCGCGACACCTTGCCCTGCGCCTTGATGCGCTGGAAGGCCGGCGACTCGGCCAGCGACAGCCGGATCCACACCGACACCACCAGCAGGCCGATGGAGGCCAGGAAGGGAATGCGCCAGCCCCAGTCGGCAAAGGCCTCCTCGCTCATCAGGTTGCGCACGCCCAGGATCACCAGCAGCGACATCATCAGGCCCACCGTGGCCGTGGTCTGGATCCAGGACGTGTACAGGCCGCGCTTGCCCGGCGGCGCGTGCTCGGCCACGTAGGTGGCCGCGCCGCCGTATTCGCCGCCCAGCGCCAGGCCCTGCAGCATGCGCAGGGCAATCAGCACGATGGGCGCGAACACGCCCAGGGTGCCGTAGGTGGGCAGGATGCCGACCAGGAAGGTCGTCAGGCCCATGATGACGATGGTGACCAGGAAGGTGTACTTGCGCCCGATCATGTCGCCCAGGCGGCCGAACACCAGCGCGCCGAACGGCCGCACGATGAAGCCGGCGGCAAAGCCCAGCAGCGCGAAGATGAAGGCCGAGGTGGGATCGAGCCCGGTGAAGAACTGCTTGGCGATGATGCCGGCCAGCGCGCCGTAGAGGTAGAAGTCGTACCACTCGAACATCGTGCCCAGCGAGGAGGCGAAGATGATCTTGCGGTCGGTTCTCCGGTCGGCCCGGGCGGCCCGCGCCGGCGGCGCCATGATGCCAGCGGCCTCCGGGGCCGACTTCGATGCCTGTGCTGCGGTCATGCTGGGTGGTTCTCCTCGATCGATCCTGGGTACCGACGTCCTCCCCCATCGGATGCGGCAGGCGCACGCGCCATTATTTCGGCACATGAGGACTTGGTTATTACATTTCTTGACGACCGAGCGCGCGCACCAGCCGGCATCGCATGCCTCGCCAGCGCCGGCAAAGTGAAGGTTTGTTCTTTTCAGACAAGGGTTTGGCGCCGTACGCCGAGTGATTCGTTCGGCCTACAACGCGCGGGGAAACCCCTAGAACCGGCACCGTGAAAAAAACCACAGACGGCACGCGCCACGGCATTTTTCAATCCGCCACCGAATCCGCGCGCTTGTTAGGTTTGCGTCAGCCTCCGTCCCCACAATCCGCCCCGGCCGTGTGGCCACCCCACCCACCCAGGGCCCAAGGCCCGGAGGAGACAAGCATGCAAGACCCCCTGGTCGAGCGGATCGAGCGCAACCCCAAATACCAGCAGCTCAAGGCCACGCGCACGCGCCTGGGCTGGTGGCTCACGATCCTGATGCTGATCGTGTACTACGGCTACATCGGCCTGATCGCCTTCGACAAGGCCCTGCTGGCCAAGCCCATCGGCGCCGGCGTCACCACTCTGGGCATTCCGCTGGGCATGGCGGTGATCGTGTTCACCGTCGCCATCACCGGCATCTACGTGCGCCGCGCGAACAAAGAGTTCGACGCCCTCACCCGCGACATCCTGAAGGACGCCACCCAATGAACCGCGCACGCACTCTCCTCATGCCTGCCGCCCTGCTGGCAGCCAGCGGCGCTGCATGGGCCGCCGGCGGCGACGTCGGCCAGGCCGCCAAACAGGCCACCAACTGGATCGCCATCATCATGTTCACGGTGTTCGTGGCCGGCACGCTGTGGATCACCAAGTGGGCTGCCAGCCGCACCAAGTCAGCGGCCGACTTCTACACCGCCGGCGGCGGCATCACGGGCTTCCAGAACGGCCTGGCCATTGCCGGCGACTACATGTCGGCGGCGTCGTTCCTGGGCATTTCGGCGGCCGTGATGGCCACCGGCTACGACGGGCTGATCTACTCCATCGGCTTCCTGGTGGGCTGGCCGATCCTGACCTTCCTGCTGGCCGAGCGCCTGCGCAACCTGGGCAAGTTCACCTTTGCCGACGTCGCCGGCTACCGCTTTTCGCAAACGCCGTTTCGCACCTTCGCCGCCTGCGGCACATTGGTGGTGGTGGCCTTCTACCTGATCGCGCAGATGGTCGGTGCCGGGCAACTCATCAAGCTGCTGTTCGGCCTGGACTACTGGATCGCCGTGGTGCTGGTGGGCGTGCTGATGATGATCTACGTGCTGTTCGGCGGCATGACGGCCACCACCTGGGTGCAGATCATCAAGGCCTGCCTGCTGCTGGCCGGCGTGACCTTCATGGGCTTCATGGTGCTGGCCCGCTACGGCTTCAGCCCCGAGGCGCTGTTTGCCGACGGCGTGCGCGTGCGCACCCAGATCGCCGCCAACGGCGGCGCCGCGCCCGACGTGGCGGCCAAGCTGGGCCTGTCCATCATGGGCCCGGGCGGCTTCATCAAGGACCCGGTCTCGGCCATCAGCTTCGGCATGGCGCTGATGTTCGGCACGCTGGGCCTGCCCCACATCCTGATGCGCTTCTTCACCGTGCCCGACGCCAAGGAGGCGCGCAAGAGCGTGCTGTGGGCCACCACCTGGATCGGCTACTTCTACGTCATCATCTTCGTCATCGGCTTCGGCGCCATCACCATGGTGCTGACCAACCCCGACATGGCCGACACCGCCAAGGGCGTGATCAAGGGCGGCGCGGGCACGGCCAACATGGCGGCGGTGCTGGTGGCCAAGAGCGTGGGCGGCGACGTGTTCTACGGCTTCATCTCGGCCGTGGCCTTCGCCACCATCCTGGCCGTGGTCGCGGGCCTGACGCTGTCGGGCGCCTCGGCCGTGTCGCACGACCTGTACGCCACCGTGTTCAAGAACGGCAAGGCCGACAGCGCGGCCGAGCTGCGCGTCTCGCGCATCACCACGGTGGCGCTGGGCATCATCGCCGTGCTGCTGGGCATCGTGTTCGAGAAGCAGAACATCGCCTTCATGGTGTCGCTGGCCTTTGCCGTGGCCGCCTCGGCCAACCTGCCGCCGCTGATGCTGTCGGTGCTGTGGAAGGACTGCACCACCCGGGGCGCGGTGATCGGCGGCTTCCTGGGCCTGATCTCCTCGGTGGCGCTCACCGTGGTGTCGCCCTCGGTGTGGGAAGCCACGCTGGGCTACCCCAAGGGCAGCGCCTGGTTCCCCTACACCTCGCCGGCGCTGTTCTCGATGACCATCGGCTTCGTCGGCGTGTGGCTGTTCTCCATCCTGGACCGCAGCGCGCAGGCGGCCAAGGAGCGCGCGGCCTTCCCGGCGCAGCAGGTGCGCTCGGAGACAGGCCTGGGGGCGTCGAAGGCGTCGGGGCACTGATTGCCAGCGCCACCCACAAGAGGGCCTGCGGGCCCTCTTTTTCATGGATCAGTCGACGTCGTCTGCACAGCCTGTGCGTGCTTCACAACTCACGCAGGCGGATAAAGGCCAGCGCCGCCATCACCGCGTCGTTCAGCGCGTCATGCGCGTCGCGCGTGGGCAGGCCCAGGTCGGCCATGATGGTGGCAAAGCGCAGGTCGATGTCGGCCTGGTCGTGCTGCTGGTAGGGCGGCAGCTGGCGAAACTTGTGGTCGTAGTACAGGCGCGAGACCTCGATCTGCGGCTGCGGCAGGCCCATGCCCAGCAGCGGGCGCGCCACGCGGTTGATCATGGCGACGTCGAATTCGAGGAAGTAGCCCACCAGCGGGCGCGCGCCGATGAAGTGCAGCAGGCGGCGCACCGCCTCGGGCGCGGGCAGGCCGCCGGCCACGTCCTGCTCGCGCAGGCGGTGCACGCGGATGCTGTCGGCCGAGACGGCCTTCTCGGGCCGGATCAGCAGCTCCAGCCGCTGGCTGGTGAGGATGCGCCGGCCCTTGATGCGCACCGCGCCGATCGCGATGATCTCGTCGGTGCGGGTGTTCAGGCCGGTGGTTTCGCAGTCCAGCGCCACCCATTCGTCGGGCGGCGGCGCGTCGAGCAGAAAAGCCCATTCGCCGCCCTGCAGGCGCTGGCGCGCGCGGCGCGTCTTGAGGGCGTCGAGCCAGCTCACAGCGCGTTCAACCGAAAGCGCTGGCGCAGCAGCGTCTTGAAGCGCTTGACCACGCCCAGCGCGTCCTTCAGCAGGTCACGCTCCAGCGGCGACAGCGCGCTCGGGTCGACCGCGCCGGACACCGCGTCGCCCCGATCCATCTCGTCCAGCCCGGCCTTGAGCTTGAGCGCCATCAGCAGTTGCAGGGCATCGGTCAGGTCGCGCGCCAGGTCGGGGTCGAGCACCTGCGCCTCGACCAGCCGGGCAAGCCGCTCGGTGGTGGAGGTCTCGGCCACGCGGTGCGCCAGCGCCAGGCTGCGCACGCCGTGCACGGTGGGAAAAATGCCTTCCTTCTTGAGGTTGATGCGGTCCACCCCGTCGCCCAGCAGGCGGTGCCACCAGCGCCCGCTGCCCGAGAACAGATCAATGGCGGCGGCAAAGCGCGCCAGCATCACGTCGTTGTCGATGGCCAGCGACCACAGCGCGTCGCGCACGCCGGCCAGCAGCGCGGCGTCGCCGGCCACGGCGTGCGCGTCCAGAAAGATCGCCAGGTTCATCAGGCTGTCGGGGCTGGGCATGACCAGCCACTCGCGCACGGTGCGGGCAAAGTCGGCCGCGGGCATGCGCCAGGCCGGGTTGCTGAGCATGATGCGGCCCGGGCAGGGCGGGTAGCCGAAGCGCTCCAGCGCTGCCGAGAAGCGCTCGCAGATGGCGGCCAGGTCGGCCGGCGGTGCGTAGCCGTCGCGCAGGATCAGCGCGTTGTCCTGGTCGGTCTTCAAAAGCTGCTCGCCGCGGCCTTCGCTGCCCATCACCAGCAGGCAGCTGGCGGCCACCAGCTCGGGCGGGGCGATGAGCTGCCAGGCGCGCTCGAACAGGCGGGCGTTCAGGTCCTGCACCATGCGGGCGATCAGCATCACCTGCGTACCGCCGCGGAACTGGCGGCCGATCATGCCGGTGATCTGCTTGGCCGCCTCGGCCAGCTCGTCGATGCTGGCGGCGGCGTTGATGCGCAGGCCGATCAGCATGGAGTGGTTGGACAGGAAGCTGAACACGTCCAGCGCCTCCAGCACGCCCTGCACCTGCTCGCCCTCGCGCACCACCACGCGGTGGATGTGGTGGCGCAGCATGATGGCCAGCGCGTCGCCCACCTGGGCCGAGGGCCGCACGCTGATCAGCGACCAGTTGGCCAGCTCGCCCACCGCGATCTGCTCCAGCGCGCGCCCGGACAGGATGGCGCGCTGCAGCGCGTTGGTGGTGAACATGCCGAGCAGCGGCGGGCTCTGGCGCGCGTCGCGCACCAGCACGTTGGTGGTGTGCTCGCGCTGGAACAGCCGAACGACGGAGACGATGTCGGTGTCCCACTCGACGATGTGCGCGGGGCGCACGAAGGCCTCGTCCACGCGGGAGAGGTTGAGCGCCTGGAACTCGTTGCTGCTGCGCCGCTGGCCGGCCGCGCTGAGCTTGGCGCCCAGGTCGGAGAACAGCAGCGCGCCGAAGTCGGCGTTGGCGGCGATCAGGTCGTTGACGGTCTGGTGCGCCAGTTCATAAGCCACCACCTCCTCGTCGGCCACGAAGCGGCTGCTGGACTTGCCGGCCACCAGGCCGCGGCCGTCGAAGCTGTCGTCCGGCCCGTAGCGGGCCACGCACTCGTCGCCGTCGAACTGGCTCACGCGGCCCTTGATCAGGACGAACAGATGCGTCGGCGCCGAGCCCACGTCCAGGATGACCTCGCCCGCGCGAAAGTAGGCCACGTCCACGTTGTCGCGCACCAGGCGCTGCTGGGGCTGCGTCAGGCAGTCGAAGGGCGAGGCGGCGAAGTTGAAGGCGTTGGGCATGGCGGTGTGGGTGTGGCGCGGCGTGCAGGCAGCACGCACCCATGATGGCGATGCGGGCTGACCGCTGTCTGACAATCCAGGCTCACGCGTACCATGGCCTCCATCATGAGCACCACCGACCACACCCCCGCATCATCAGCCGCCGACTACACCCAGGGCGCCGCCTACGTGGGCGGGCGCTACGTGCCGATCGGCGAGGCCAGCATTCCCATCACCGACTGGGGCTTTCTGCGCTCGGACGCCACCTATGACGTGGTGACCGTGTGGGACGGCGCCTTCTTCCGGCTGGCCGAGCACCTGCAGCGCTTTCGCGCCAGTTGCGCGCGCTTTCGCCTCGACCCGGGGCTGACGGACGCGCAGATCAGCGGCATCCTGGCGCGGTGCGTGCGCCTGTCGGGCCTGCGCGCGGCGTATGTGGAGATGATCGTAACGCGCGGGCAGCCGCCCTGGGGCTCGCGCGATCCGCGCCAGGCGGTCAATCGGTTTTATGCCTTTGCCGTGCCCTATGTGTGGATTGCCAACGAGGCGCAGCGCACGCACGGGCTGGACCTGCGCATCAGCAGCGTGCAGCGCATTCCGCCCGGCAGCGTGGACGCGCGCGCCAAGAACTACCACTGGAACGACCTGACCATGGGCCTGCTGGGCGCGCTGGATGCCGGCGCCGACACCGTGGTGCTGACGGACGGCGCGGGCCACGTGGTGGAGGGGCCGGGCTTCAACGTGTTTTGCGTCAACGCCGAAGGGGTGATCGTGACGCCGGCGGCCGGAGTGCTGGAGGGCGTGACGCGGCGCACGGTGATCGAGATGGCACAGGCGCTGGGCCTGCCGCTGCAGGCGCGGGCCTTGCCGGCGGCCGAGCTGCGCGGCGCGCGCGAGGCGTTTTTGTCCAGCTCGGGCGGCGGGGTGCTGCCGGTGACGCGGGTGGACGGCGTGCCGCTGGGCGACGGGCGCGTGGGGCCGATCACCCAGCGCCTGGTGCAGACGTATTGGGACTGGCATCGCGACCCGCGCCTGAGCACGGCGGTGGATGACGTCCTTCAGGCCAGCCCATAAAAGCCATCCGCGCCGCCCTGCACCAGGCCCTGGGCCTGCAGCTGCGCCAGGTGCTGCGTGATGGTACGGCGCTCGGCGCATTCCACGTAGGGCAGATCGACACCCACCGGATACAGCAGGCGGCGTGCCACCAGCTCATCCAGCGTGTGCGGGCGCTCGCGCAGATAGGCCAGCAGGCGCTCGCTGCGCTCGTCGATCCTGGCGGCAAAGCGCTCCAGGTGATGCAGGAAGTCAACCCGCTCGGTCAGCACGCCGCGGTGGTGCGAGGTGACCCAGACGCGGGCGTCGATGTCGCGCACGCGCTGCAGGCTGCGGCGAAACTGCGTCAGGTCCGAGCTCGCGTCGCCGTAGTAGGGGCCGAAGCCCGTCAGGTCGATGTCGCCGATGAAGGCCAGGCCCTCGCTCTCCACCACCAGCGCGCAGTGGCCCGCCGTGTGGCCGGGCAGGTGGTGCGCGCGCACGCGCACGCCGCCGCCCAGCTCCCACAGCGCGCCGTCGGCGTAGCCGGTGGCGTCGGGCCGGGGGTGGTAGTCGAAGTCGCGCTCGATCAGCGGGCGCAGCCGCGCCAGCACGTCATCGGGATAGCCGTAGTGGCGCGCCAAGCCGGGCCACGATTGCGCGGCAGCCAGGTCGGCCTCGTGCACCTGCACGCGGGCCTGCGGCAGGCGGCCCAGCGCCACCATGTGGTCCTCGTGCACGTGGCCGAGGATGACCAGGTCCACCCCGTCCAGGTCGGCGCCAATGTGGCGCGCGACCTGCGGCGTGTCGAAGGCCACGCGCATGTCGGCGCCCTGCACGATGACCTGGTTGCCGTCGGGGTACTTGCCGGACTTGTCGCCCAGGTAGACGCGCGCGGCGCCGAAGTGCAGGGCCTGCATGGGTGCCTGCTACCGCTTGATGCCCACGGTGACGCCGTCGGGCGCCGCCCAGGCGGCGTCCAGCACTGCACCCTCCGCGCCGCCCGCCAGCTGGGCGCGCAGCATGGGCAGGGCGTCGAGCCCCCAGAACACGCGGCCGTCGACCACGAAGCTGGGCACGCCGAACACGCCCGCCGCCAGGGCCTGCTCGGTGGCCTCGCGCAGGGCGTGCTTCACGTCGTCGCTGGCCAAGTCGAGCGCCGGCGCCAGCGTGGCGCTGAGCGCGGCCAGGCGCGCGCCATCGTCGGCCGCCTGGCCACCGCGCCACACGTGGCGAAAAATCGTCTCCACCACGTAGCGGTTGGGCGCGCCCTGGCTGGCACAGGCCCAGGCCAGGCGCAGCAGGCCCAGGGGATTAAAGGGGTGCGCGGCGGGCAGTTGCAGTTCGACGCCCTGCTGCGCGGCCAGCCAGGCCACCTGGCGATAGGTCCAGTCGCGCTTGGGCGCGATCTCGGCCGGGCCCAGCTGGCCGTGGTGCTTGAGCAGGCCGGCAAACAGGATGGGCCGATACCGCACCTGGTAACTCAATCCCTGCAGCGCCTGCGGCAGCTGCTCGAAGGCCAGGTAGGCGTAGGGCGAGATGAAGTCGAGGTAGAAGTCGATACGCTTCATGGCTTGGTTTGCTCCTGCGCGCGCCGTGCATGGATGCGCCGCCACACGGCGCGCTTGTCGTCTTCGCCCAGGCTGCCCCACGCGCCGATTTCTTCCAGCCGGCGCTGGCAGCCTTCGCACCAGCCTGTCACGGGGCTGATGCGGCAGACCTGGATGCAGGGCGAAGGCACGGGCGCCGCCCCAGAATCAGGGTCAAAATCGACCCTGGCCAGCGCGGAATCTGCCCAATCAGCTATTTTATGAATAGCATTCGACATCAGCTTGCAGGCTGCACCACGTCGGCCACGGGCGCGTTGCCGGTCAGCCCTGCCAGGTCTTGCGGGCGCAGCCGGAACACCGCGTGCGGGTGGCCGGCTGCCGCCCATATCTCGTCGAAGCGAAACAGCTCGCGGTCGATCAGCACCACCGGCGGCGTGGCGTGCGCCACGGGCGAGACGCCGCCGATGGAAAAGCCCGTCTTGGCCTTGACGAAGTCGGCGTCGGCGCGGCCCGTCTTGCCGACCAGGGCATCGACTTTCTTCTCGTCCACCCGCCGGTCGCCCGAGGTGACGACCAGCACCGCCGCGTCGTCGCTCTTGCGCCGGAAGATGATGCTCTTGGCGATCTGCCCCACGGCGATGCCCAGCGCGTCGGCCGCCTGCTGGGCGGTGCGCGCGGCATCGTCCAGCAACTGCGGCGCGTGCGGGTGGCCGGCCGCGCGCAGGGCCGCGGCCACGCGTTGCATGCCTTCGGGTTGAGGCTTGGCGTCTTGCATCGTCGTCATCCAGCGCGGACCGCGCGGTCCACCATCAACAGGCCGGCGCCCATGGCCATCAGCACGCCGCCGAACACACGGTTTTGCGCGCGCCGCGCCCGCACCGAGCGCATCCAGGCGCTCAGGCGCGCGGCCAGTGCCGCATAGCCATGCATGACGATCAGATCGACCCCGACCGAAGTCGCCATCAGGATCGCCAATTGCAGCGCCAGCGGGCCTTGCGGATCGATGAACTGCGGCAGCACCGCCACATTGAACACGATGCTTTTGGGATTGGTGGCATTGGTGAGGGCGCCCAGCGCCACCCGCTGACGCACCGACAGGCGCGGCTGCCCGGCGCCCGCGGCGCCCGTGGCCAGCACCGGCGCCCGCCACTGCCGCCAGCCCAGCCACAGCAGATAGGCCGCGCCCAGCCCCTTGACGATCGTGAACGCCGTGGCTGAGGCCAGCAGCAGCGCGCCCACGCCCGCGCCGGCGATCAGCTGCACCAACAGCAGCCCCAGCTCCAGGCCCGCGATGGTGGCCGAAGTCTGGCGCACGCCATAGGCCAGGCCATGACTCATGGACAGCACCGCGCCCGAGCCCGGAGACAAGGCGATCAGCCAGGTCGCCACAAAAAAAGCCAGCCAGATGTGCCACGCCATGGCGCTCACCCCGCGCGCTTGTTGAGGATGGCCGTCGCCACGCGCGAGTTGGGCTTGCGCCCGAGCTGGGCGCTGATGAAGGCCCCGGCGTCGACCAGCCTGTCCAGGTCGATCCCCGTATCGATGCCCATGCCGTGCAGCAGGTAGACCAGGTCTTCGCTGGCCACGTTGCCGGTGGCGCCCTTGGCGTAGGGGCAGCCGCCCAGGCCGGCCACAGAGGACTGGAAGTTCCACACCCCCAGTTCCAGCGCCGCCAGCGTGTTGGCCAGCGCCTGGCCGTAGGTGTCGTGGAAGTGGCCGCTGACGTGGTCGATGTCGTAGTGCTGCAAGGCCGCCTCGATCGCGCCCCGGATCTTGCGCGGCGTGCCCACGCCGATGGTGTCGGCCACGTCCACGCGGTCGACGCCGATGCCCTTCATCAAGCCGGCCAGGTAGGCCACGCGCTCGGGCGCGATGTCGCCCTCGTAGGGGCAGCCCACCGAGCAGCTCATCGAGCCGCGCACGGCCACGCCCCTGGCGTGCGCGGCCTGCACCACCGGGGCAAAGCGCTCGATGCTCTCGGCGATGGAGCAGTTGATGTTCTTCTGGCTGAAGGCTTCGCTGGCGGCGCCGAAGACGCAGATTTCATCGGGCCGGTCGAGCAGCGCCGCCTCCAGGCCCTTCGTGTTCGGCGTCAGCACCGAGTAGCGCACGCCCGCGTCGCGCGCAATGCCGCCCATCACCTCGTGGTTGTCGGCCATCTGCGGCACCCACTTGGGGCTGACATAGCTGGTGACCTCGATCTCCTTCAGGCCGGCGGCCTGCAGGCGCGCCACCAGCTCGATCTTGGCGGCGGCCGGCACGGGCTGCTTCTCGTTTTGCAGCCCGTCGCGCGGGCCGACGTCGATGATGCGGACTTGGGTGGGCAATGGCATGGCAGGCGATGGAAGTTCAAGTGTCGATGTTAGGCGCTTTGGCGATCGGCGGCCGTCGCCAGGCGCAACAGCTCGGCGCCCTCGGGCACCTGGTCGCCCGGCGCGTACAGCACCTCGCCCACCACGCCGTCCTGCGGCGCGGCAATGGTGTGCTCCATCTTCATGGCCTCCATCACCGCCAGCGGCTGGCCCTTGCTGACCTTGTCGCCGGCCTTGACGGCGATGCTGACCACCTTGCCGGGCATGGGCGCCGTCAGGCGACCGCCCTCGCCCGCGCCTTCGCCGGCACTGGCCAGCGGGTCGAGCTCGGCGATCTGCGTGGCGCCGTCGTCGCCAAAGACATGCAGCACGTCGCCGCGGCGAAACACGCGCACCACCTGGCGGCGGCCCCGGTAGCGCAGGTCGATGGGCGCATCGGACCCGCCGCCCTGCGGCATGAAGTCGAGCGCGGCGGCGGGCGCGTCGCCCACCTGCAGGCTCAGGCCATTGTCCAGATAGCGCAGCTTGGCCACCACGTCCTGGCCCTGGTAGTCGAAGTCGATGCGGCGCGAGGCCACGCCGTGCGAGCGAAAGCCGTCGCGGCGCGAGAAGGGATCGCTGGTCTGGCTGGCGCGCTCGGCCAGCACGGCGTGGGCGGCGGCGGCAGCGGCGGCCAGCTCGGCGCCCAGCGGGTCCTGGTGGAACAACCGCTCCTGCTCGCGCGCGATGAGCGCGGTGTCCAGCTGCGCCTGGCTGAAGGCCGGCGTGGCCAGCACGCGGCGCAGAAACTGCACGTTGGTCTGCACGCCCACGATGTGCGTTTGCGCCAGCGCGGCGTCCAGCAGGCCCAGCGCCTGCTCGCGCGTGTCGCCATGCACGATCAGCTTGGCGATCATCGAGTCGTAGAAGGGGCTGATGGCGTCGCCCTCGCGCACGCCGTCGTCCACGCGGGTGGGGCCGATGGCAAAGGCGGTGTGCGGCGGCTTGCGGTACACGTGCAGGGTGCCGGTGGCGGGCAGGAAGTCCTTGTCGGGGTTCTCGGCGCAGATGCGCGCCTCGATGGCGTGGCCGTGGATGCGCAGGTCGTCCTGCGTGCAGGGCAGCGGCTGGCCGGCGGCCACGCGCAGCTGCCACGCCACCAGGTCCTGCCCGGTGATGGCCTCGGTCACCGGGTGCTCGACCTGCAGGCGGGTGTTCATCTCCATGAAGTAGAACTTGATCTGCTCGGGATGAGCGTAGCCGCCCGGCTGCTCGGCGATGAACTCCACCGTGCCGGCGCCCACGTAGCCCACGGCGCGCGCGGCGGCCACGGCGGCCTCGCCCATTTGCTGGCGCAGCGCGGGCGTCATGCCGGGGGCCGGGGCTTCCTCCAGCACCTTCTGGTGGCGGCGCTGCACCGAGCAGTCGCGCTCGAACAGGTAGACGTAGTTGCCCTGCGTGTCGCCAAAGACCTGGATCTCGATGTGGCGCGGGCGCTGCACGTATTTTTCGACCAGCACGGCGTCGTTGCCAAAGCTGTTGGCCGCCTCACGCTGGCAGGACGCGAGCGCGGCGGCAAAGTCCTCGCTGCGCTCCACCGCGCGCATGCCCTTGCCGCCACCGCCCGCGCTGGCCTTGATCAGCACCGGGTAGCCGATGCGGTCGGCCTCGCGCTGCAGCAGCGCCGGGTCCTGGTCCTCGCCCTGGTAGCCGGGCACCAGCGGCACGCCGGCGGTGGCCATCAGGCGCTTGGATTCGGCCTTCAGGCCCATGGCCCGGATGGCGCTGGCCGGCGGGCCGATGAAGACCACGCCCGCATCCGCGCAGGCGCGGGCAAAGGCCTCGTTCTCGCTCAGAAAGCCATAGCCCGGGTGGATGGCCTGCGCGCCCGTGGCCTTGGCCGCGTCGATGATGCGCTGCCACTGCAGGTAGCTGTCCTTGGGCGCGTTGGCGCCGATGTGCACGGCCTCGTCGCAGGCCATGACGTGCTTGGCATGGGCGTCGGCGTCGGAATAGACGGCGACGGTGCGGATGCCCAGGCGGCGCGCGGTGGCGGCCACGCGGCAGGCGATTTCGCCGCGATTGGCGATCAGTATTTTTTTAAACATGGCGCCCTCCGCGGCTCATCGCCTGCTGCACGCTTCGCGTGCCAGGCAATTTGGCAAGCCCGCGCTGCGCGCGAACGCCGCGGTTGGCAATCAGAATCTTGGTGAACATCCCGTTTTCCTCATGGGGTTGATTGAGCCGGCACCGGCGTGCCGAAAAAAGCCTGCAGCTTGCGCCACGCCATCTTCAAGAACTTGAACAGCACCACCAGCAGCAGCACCGACACCAGCAGCATCACCGCCAGCGCCACGCCAAACGCCAGCGGGTGCTGGGTGGCCAGCCACAGCACGGCCACGCTCAGCCCGTCTTCGAAAAACGAGGCCAGCCAGTTGGAAAAAGGCTCGGGGCTGGTGTTGATGGCCGCGCGCGTGGTGGCCTTGGTGGCAAACGAGGTGGCGGCCAGCGAGCCGCCCAGCAGGCCGGCCACCAGGCCCATGGTGGCCGAGTCGGCGCCAAACACGCCGGCAGCCAGCAGCGCGCCGGCGGGGATGCGGATGACGCTGTGCACCGTGTCCCACAGGCTGTCCACCCACGGAATCTTGTCGGCAAAAAACTCCACCAGCATCATGAAGCCGCTGGCCGCCAGCACCGCCGGATGCGCCAGCAGGTGCAGGCCGGCGGGCAGCGCGATCCAGCCGGCCGCGCCCATGGCCCCGGTCAGGAACATCACCGCGTACAGCCGAAAGCCGCTGGCCCAGCCCAGCGCGGCGGCCAGCGCCACCAGGCTGGGCATGTCCATCTTGGCCGTCGCCTGGCTGACGGCATCGCCCACCTGCCCGGCGGCGCTGCCCACGGCCGCGGCGGTGGCGGCATCGGGGTGGATGCCCATGCCGTGCAGCCACTGGACGAAGGTCTGGATCAGGTCCTGCATGCGCGTGCCCCTTCAGGCAGGTCGCCCCGTCCGCCTGGCCACATCACCGAAAACTATATTTTTCATAGCATGTTGGGCTTAATTTATGCGGGCCAAAAGGTCAAAACGATCAAAATCACGAATTCAGCCACGCCGGCTTGCGCTTTTGCAGAAAGCTCTGCACGCCTTCCTTGCCCTCGTCGCTGGCGCGGATGTCGGCAATGCCCTCCACCGTGCGCTCGATCAGCAGGCGCGTGATGTCGCGCCCGGCCACGTCCTGCACCAGCTTCTTGCATTCGCGCACCGCGCCCGGGCTGGCGCTGGTGAGGGCGCGCACGATCTCGCCGACCTTGCCGTCGAGCTGCTCGGCCGGCACCACCTCGTGCACGAAGCCCATGTGCAGCGCCTCGGCAGCGCCGAAGCGCTCGGCCGTCAGGAACCAACGGTGCGCCGCGCGCGGCCCCATGGCGCGAATGACGTAGGGGCTGATGGTGGCCGGGATCAGGCCCAGCTTGACTTCGCTAAGGCAGTAGTGCGCGCTGTCCACGCTGACGGCTACGTCGCACGCCGCCACCAGGCCCATGCCGCCGGCGTACACGTCGCCCTGCACGCGCGCCACCGTGGGCTTGGGGCATTCGTAAATGGTGCGCAGCATGAAGGCCAGCTGGGCGGCGTCGGCCAGGTTTTCCTCGCGGGTGTAGTCGGCCATGCGGCGCATCCAGTTCAGGTCTGCCCCCGCGCAAAAGGCAGGGCCTTCGGCGGCCAGCACGATGGCGCGCACGTCGGCACGCTCGCCGAGCTGGACGAAGGCCTCGGACAGCCGGGCGATCACCGCGTCGTTGAAGGCGTTGCGCACCTCGGGGCGGCTGAGCGTGACGGTGGCGACGTAGCTGTCGACGTCGATGCGGATGTCGGATGTCATGGCTTGGCTTGCTCCTGCTGCAGCATGTAGATCAGATCGAGCTCGGGGCAGGGCTGGCCCATGGCCGTGAGCGCCGCCGTGATCTGGCCGCGGTGGTGTGTGCCGTGGTTGAACACGTGGGCCAGGGTGGCGGCAAAGGGCAGCGACACCGCCACGCCCCGGGTGGTGACGTAGTCCAGCGTGCCGTCCAAGCGCTCGGCGGGCCAGGTTTCGATCAGCGGCTGCCAGCGCGCGGCGCCCTCCAACAGCCGCCGCGCCAGCCGCACGCGATCGGGTTCGGCTTCGTCGTCCAGCGCCGTCCGGGGCGAAACGCCTTCCGCAAAGCGGCGGAACCACAGCAGGTGCTCGCCCACGAGCAGATGATTGAGCGTGCCGTGAATGCTCTTGAAGAACAAGCCGGCGTCACGCCGATAGTCCGCTTCGGGCAGCGCGGCCACGGCATCCAGCAGGCGCCGGGTGGCCCAGGCGTTGTAGCGCGCCAGGGTGCTGAAGTAATCCGCCCCATTCATGTCAATGCCCCCACACGCGCAGGCCGCGGTACGCAGCCAGGGCGTGAAAATCACGGTCGCTGTGCAGCAGCAGGTAGCCGTTTTCGATGCAGAACGCGGCCACCAGCACGTCGATGCTGCTGCGAATGGTGATGCCGCGCGCGCGCAACTGGCGGTAGTGCTCGGCGGCAGCCTGCGCGATGCCCTCGCCGCCGCAGGGCTCGACGCTGAGCGTGAGCAGCAGCAGGCGCGCCTGGCGTAGCGTGCGCTCGTCGCGAAAGCCGCGCAGCACCTCGTACAGCACCAGGTCAGGCACCACCAGGCGGGTGTGGCCGTCATCCAGCAGGCGGCGCAGCTCGGCCCGCGCCGCCGTGTCACGCGCGTTGAAGAAGTCGATCCAGACGCTGGAGTCAACGACCAGCACGGCGCGTTGCCTTGTTGGTGGGCGCGGGTTTGGCGCGCGTGCGGGTCACGGGATAGGTGGGCTGCGGCTCCTGCACGGTCAGCAGGCGCGCAGGCTCGCCACCCTGATCGACGGCGGGCTTGGTCCAGTCGATGGCTTCGTCGCCCTCCCACTTGAGCTTGCCTTCCCACTTGAGGATTTCGCGGTAGGCGGCCTGGCGTGCCAGCAGGCGCAGGCCCGCCTCCACCGTCTCTTTCTTGGTGGTGTAGGGGCCCGCCTGCATGGCCTTGACGAGCAAGTCGTCATCGATATCGATGTTGGTTCGCATGATGTGTATAAAATCTTATTTACGAACACATCATACACATTACATGCGGAAAACGCCAAACCGGACGTCATCGATCGGCGCGTTCTGCGCCGCCGACAGGCCCAGCGCCAGCACGCGGCGCGTGTCGGCGGGGTCGATGATGCCGTCGTCCCACAGGCGCGCGGTGGCGTAGTAAGGGTGGCCCTGGTGTTCGTACTGCTGGCGGATCGGGGCCTTGAAGGCTTCCTCTTCCTCGGCCGGCCATTGACCGCCCTTGGCCTCGATGCCGTCGCGCTTGACGGTGGCCAGCACGCTGGCAGCCTGCTCGCCGCCCATCACGCTGATGCGCGCGTTGGGCCACATCCACAGAAAGCGCGGGCTGTAGGCGCGCCCGCACATGCCGTAGTTGCCGGCGCCGAAGCTGCCGCCGATGATGATGGTGAACTTGGGCACGTTGGCCGTCGCCACGGCGGTGACCAGCTTGGCGCCATGGCGCGCGATGCCTTCGTTCTCGTACTTGCGGCCGACCATGAAGCCGGTGATGTTCTGCAAAAAGACGAGCGGGATCTTGCGCTGGCAGCACAGCTCGATGAAGTGCGCGCCCTTTTGCGCCGATTCGGAAAACAGGATGCCGTTGTTGGCCACGATGCCCACCGGCATGCCCTCGATGTGCGCGAAGCCGCACACCAGCGTGGCGCCGAAGCGCGCCTTGAATTCCTGGAACTCGCTGCCGTCGACGATGCGGGCGATGATCTCGCGCACGTCGAAGGGCTTGCGCGCATCGGTCGGGATCACGCCGTGCAGTTCCTCGGCGGCGTACCGGGGCGCCACGGGCGGCTGCAGCGCGCCGGCGCGCGTCTTGGTGTGGTTCAGGTGCGCCACCACCTCGCGCGCCAGCGCCAGCGCGTGCGTGTCGTTTTGCGCCAGGTGGTCGGCCACGCCCGACAGGCGCGTGTGCACGTCGCCGCCGCCCAGGTCCTCGCTGCTGACCACCTCGCCGGTGGCGGCCTTGACCAGCGGCGGGCCGCCCAGAAAGATGGTGCCCTGGTTCTTGACGATGATGGTCTCGTCGCTCATGGCCGGCACGTAGGCGCCGCCGGCCGTGCACGAGCCCATGACGACCGCGATCTGCGCGATGCCCTGCGCGCTCAGGTTGGCCTGGTTGTAGAAGATGCGGCCGAAGTGGTCGCGGTCGGGGAAGACCTCGTCCTGGTTGGGCAGGTTGGCGCCGCCCGAATCGACCAGGTAGATGCAGGGCAGGCGGTTCTGCTGCGCGATCTCCTGCGCGCGCAGATGCTTCTTGACCGTCATCGGGTAGTAGGTGCCGCCCTTCACCGTGGCGTCGTTGCAGACGATCATGCAGTCCACGCCCGACACGCGGCCGATGCCGGCCACCAGCCCCGCCGCCGGCGCCGCGTCCGAGCCGTCGCGGTCGGGGTACATGTGCAGCGCGGCCAGCGGCGCGATCTCCAGGAAGGGCGTGCCCGGGTCCAGCAGCATCTGCACGCGCACGCGCGGCAGCAGCTTGCCCCGGTCCATGTGCTTCTTGCGCGCAGCCTCGCCGCCGCCCTGCCCGGCCTTGGCCACCTGCGCGTTCAGGTCGGCCACCAGCGCGCGCATCGCGTCGGCGTTGGCCTGAAAGTCGGCCGAGCGGGGATTGAGCCTGGATTGAATGACGGGCATGGATGACCTTTACTATGAATTGAATAGCTTTCCGCGCTTGTTTTATGCCGGCTCAAGCCGTTTTTTGCTCGGAAATCCCAAGCTCGCGCACCATTGCCTCGCGAATCTTGAACTTCTGGATCTTGCCCGTCACCGTCATCGGAAATGCGTCGACGAACCGGATGTAGCGCGGCACCTTGTAGTGTGCGATCTTGCCCTTGCAGAAGGCGCGCACCTCGTCTTCGTCCAGCGACTGGCCCGGCTTGGCGATGATCCAGGCACACAGCTCCTCGCCGTACTTCGCATCGGGCAGGCCCACCACCTGCACGTCCTGCACCTTGGGGTGGCGGTACAGAAACTCCTCGATCTCGCGCGGATAGACGTTCTCGCCGCCGCGGATCACCATGTCCTTGATGCGGCCGACGATGTTGACGTAGCCGCCCTCGTCCATGGTGGCCAGGTCGCCCGTGTGCATCCAGCCCTCGGCGTCGATGGCCTCCGCCGTGCGCGCCGGGTCTTCCCAATAGCCCTGCATCACCGAATAGCCCTTGGTGCAGAACTCGCCGCGTTCGCCCACCGGCACGATCCGGCCGCTGTCGGGGTCGATGATCTTGATCTCCAGGTGCGGCTGCACCAGCCCGACGGTGGACACGCGCTTGTCCAGCGGGGTGTCGGTGCTGCTCTGGCAACTGACGGGCGAGGTCTCGGTCATGCCGTAGGCGATGGTCACCTCGCCCATGTTCATCTCGGACTGCACGCGCTTCATCACCTCGATCGGGCAGGGGCTGCCGGCCATGATGCCGGTGCGCAGGCTGGAAAGGTCGAACTCCTTGAAGCGCGGGTGGTCCAGCTCGGCGATGAACATGGTGGGCACGCCGTGCAGGCCGGTGCATTTTTCGTCCTGCACCGTCTGCAGCACCGACAGCGGCTCGAACGCGTCGTTGGGGTAGACGATGCAGGCGCCGTGCGTCAGCACCGCCAGGTTGCCCAGCACCATGCCGAAGCAGTGGTACAGCGGTACGGGGATGCACAGGCGGTCGCGCTCGGTCAGCCGCATCGCCTCGCCGATGAAGAATCCGTTGTTCAGGATGTTGCGGTGCGTCAGCGTGGCGCCCTTGGGAAAGCCGGTGGTGCCGCTGGTGAACTGGATGTTGATGGCGTCCCGGTTGTGCAGCAGGCGCGCCACCTGCGGCAGGCGCGCGTCTTGCGGGTCGCCGGTCTTCATCAGATCGGAAAAGCGCATGAAGCCCGGCTCCTCCGCGCCCTCGCCCGCCACGTCGATCCAGATCGCGTGCTGCAGCTGCGGCAGGGCCTGCGCGGCACGCAGCTCGCGCAGCATGCCCAGGTAGTCGCTGGTCTTGAAGCGCGGCATGGTGACCAGCGCCTTGCAGCCCACCTTGTTGAGCGCGTATTCCACCTCGGCCGTGCGGTAGGCCGGGTTGATGTTGACCAGCACCAGCCCCGCCTTGGCGGTGGCCAGCTGCATCAGCACCCATTCGGCGTTGTTGTGCGACCAGATGCCGATGCGGTCGCCCGGCGCCAGGCCCAGCCCCAGCAGCGCGCTGGCCAGGCGATGGGCCTCGGCCTGCAGCGCGCGGTAGGTGTAGCGGCGCTGCTGGTGCACGGCCACCAGCGCCTCGCGCTCGGGGTGGCGCGCCACCATGTCGTCGAAGAAGGCGCCGATGGTCTGCTCGATCAGCGCCGGGCTGGTCGCGCCCTGGGCGTAACTCTGGGTGAAGGTTTTCTGGGTACTCATGATGCTTGTCTCCACTCGGCTTGGCGCGCGCGGTTCATCGTACGCGCGACTTGCGCAGGTCGGCCGCAGCTTACGCCGCCCAGGCCGCGGGTGAAATGACAAAATGGTTGCAAATCCAGCCATCGTTCATGACGTCACTCCATCGATCGGGGGCCACGCCCGGCACCGCGGCACACGCCGGCACGCCCATGGCATTCGTCCAGGCCATCGTTCAAGCCTACGTGCAGCGCGGCCTGAGTGCCGATGGCGCCCTGGCCAAGGCACAAATCACGACACCTGTCGGGACACGCGAGGCCACCGAGGCCGAGTGCGTCAGCGCCCTGCAGTTCGAGCGCCTGTGCTTTGCCGCCATGCAGGAACTGGACGACGAGGCGCCGGGGTGGTTTCACCGCCGCCTGCCCTGGGGCAGCTACGGCATGCTGGCGCGCGCCTCGCAGGGCGCGCCCACGCTGGGCGTGGCGCTGGCGCGCTGGTGCCGCCACCATGGCCTGCTGACCTGCGACGTGCAGTTGCGCCTGGCGGTGGCCGGCGAGCGCGCCAGCGTGCAATTGGCCGACCGGCTGCCGGCCACGGCGCCGCGCGAGTTCGCCCTGCTCTCGCTGCTGCGCAACGTGCATGGCCTGGCCTGCTGGTGGATCGACTCGCGCATTCCGCTGCAGTCGGCCGAGTTTCCCTTTGCCGCGCCGCCGCACGCCGCGGTCTACGCCACGCTGTTTCCCGGCCCGGTCGTGTTCGACGCGCCCGCGGCCGCCCTGCGTTTCGACGCCCGCTACCTCGACCTGCCGCTGCGCCGCGACAGCGCCGCGCTCGACCAGATGCTGCATCGCGCCCTGCCGTTGATGGTGCGCCCTTACCGGCGTGACCGCCTGCTGGCGCTGCGGGTACGCCAGCTGCTGCAGGCCGACCTGGCGCACACCGCCGAGTCGCTGGCGGCCGCGCTGGCGCTGTCGCCCCGCAGCCTGCACCGGCAGCTGGCGACCGAGGGCGTGGCCTTGCAGGCCATCAAGGACGAACAGCGCCGGGCGCGCGCCGTCGAGCTGCTGCAGCGCAGCCAGCGCCCCATCAAGCAGATCGCCCTTGAAGTGGGCTTTGGCAGCGACAAGAGCTTTGCCCGCGCCTTCCGGCTCTGGACCGGGCAGACGCCCGAGGCCTGCCGCCACGGCAGCCGCGTCGAATCTCAGGGCAACGCGCCACCCGCGAACGCCGCGTAGAGCGCGCTGGCCGTCGCCTGCGGATCGGCCGCGCAGCAAATGGCCGACACCACGCACACCCCGGCCACCCCGCTGCCGCGCAACAGGGCCGCGCGCGCCACGTCGATGCCGCCGATGGCGACACTGGGCAAGCCGGCCTGCGCGGCCAGGGCGCGCACACCGTCCAGGCCCAGGCCCGCGCCGGCGTCCGGCTTGGTGGCCGTATCGAAGGCGGGCGAGAGGCCAATCAGATCGACCCCTCCGCAGGCCCGCGCCGCCGCGCACTGCGCCGCGGTGGCGGCCGACAGGCCGAGCAGCGGCCCCGGGCCCAGAACCCGCCGCACCTCGGCCACCGGCCAATCACCCTGGCCGACGTGGATGTGCACGTCCCGGCCTTCGTCCAGCAGTTGCCGCGCCACCGCCACCCGGTCGTTGACGACCACCGGCACGCGCCGCCCGCTGCCGCGCGTGGCGGCCTGCACGGCCGCCAGCACCTGCCGCGTGAGCTGCGCGAAGGCCGCGTCGTCCAACGCCTTGTCGCGCACCTGCACGATGCCCGCGCCACCGGCCACCGCCGCCGCCACCGTCTGCGCCACCGTGCGGCCGGCACGCGCGCACAGGCCGGTGTCGGTGACGAAATACAGGCGGGGATCGATCCCGCTCCAGCGCGCGTCCATGGCCGGGTGCGCCTTGCTGCTCAGATCGTCAGCGCCTCAACCTGCACGTCGACGCGCGCCAGGTCGCTGGCGCGCAGCGCATGCAGCGCATCGACAAACGCCACCTGGAAGCTGCCCGGCCCCGCCGCCTGCGCGCCGGCCGCCGCCACCGTAGCCGCCCAGTCTCCCGCCCGCCGTTCGCCGCCCAGGGCGCGGCCCGCCGCCAGGTAGGCCACGACCAGCGCGCCCAGCGAGCAGCCCATGCCGACCACCTTGGGCATCAGCGCATGGCCGCCGCCGATGCGGGCGATGCGCACCTGCGCGCCATCCACGGCCACCACCGCGTCGCGCGCGCCCGACACGGCCACCACGCCGCCCGTGGCCTGCGCCAGGCGGATGGCCGCCGGCAGCACGGCATCGACCTCGTCGGTCGAGTCCACGCCACGGCCCCCGGCACCGGCACCCGCCAGTGCCGCGATCTCCGACGCATTGCCGCGCACCACCGTGGGCCGCGCCGCGGCGGCCTGCCGGATCTTGAGGGTGCGAAAGGCCACCACACCCACGCTCACCGGGTCCAGCACCCAGGGCTTGCCCGTCTCGCCGGCCACGCTGATCGCGGCATCCGCCGCCAGCAGCTGGTGGTTGCTGGCGGTGCCCAGGTTGATGAGGATGCCGTCGGCCACGCCGGCGAACTGCGCCGCATCGGCCTCGTGGTCGATCATGGCCGGCGCGGCGCCCGCCGCCAGCAGCACGTTGGCGCTGAACTGCTGCACCACCGTGTTAGTGATGGCCTGCACCAGCGGCGCCGAGGCAAGCAGACGGGCGTGCAGGGCCGGCAAATCGAGCGGGAAAGGGGTCGAGTTCATGTCAAAAAAAGGATAGGCGCCGGTCACGTGCGTGGCCACAGCTGCTGCACGAACAACACGGCAAAAAAGCCGAAGACCACCAGCAAGGTCCATTTCAGGATCAGCCAGCCGCGCTGGCGATGCCGCTGCTGGCCCGTGAGGGCGAACAGCCCGTAGCTGACGGCGGCGGCCAGCAGGGCCAACAGGACCAAGAAGCGAAACAGCGCCACGGCAGTTCAGGCCGGCCGATGCGCGCGCGCCCTACCAGGCCCGCGCCAGCTCGGCAAAGCCCGCCGGCGCCTGGCGCGCGTGCTCGAAACTGACCAGCTCCCAGGCATCGGCCTGCGCCAGCAGGGCGCGCAGCAACTGGTTGTTGAGCGCGTGGCCGGATCGAAAGGCGCTGTAGGCCGCCAGCATGGGGTGGCCGATGCAGTACAGGTCGCCAATGGCATCCAGGATTTTGTGCTTGGCGAACTCCTCCGCATAGCGCAGGCCGTCGGCGTTGAGCACCTTGGTGTCGTCCATCACGATGGCATTGTCCAGCCCGCCGCCCAGCGCCAGGCCGTTGGCGCGCATGGTCTCGACGTCGCGCGAGAAGGCGAAGGTGCGCGCGCGCGCGATGTCGCGGCTGTACCGACCCGAGCCCATGTCGAACGCGACGCGCTGGCCGGTGGCGTCCACCGCCGGGTGGTGAAACTCGATCTCGAAGCTGAGCGTGAAGCCGTGGTGCGGCGTGAGAAGCGCCCACTTGAGCTGCTCGCCCTCGCCCTCGCGCACCTCGATGGCCTTAAGCACCCGCAGGAATTTCTTGGGCGCCTTCTGCAGCTCGATGCCCGCGCTTTGCAGCAGGTAGACGAAGGACGAGGCCGAGCCGTCGAGGATCGGCACCTCCTCGGCGGTGATGTCGATGTACAGGTTGTCCAGGCCCAGGCCGGCGCAGGCCGACATCAGGTGCTCGATGGTGCGCACCTTGGCGTCGCCGCGGGAGATGGTGGAGGCCAGGCGCGTGTCGGTCACCGACTGCGCATTGACGGGGATGTCGACGGGCTGGGGCAGATCGACACGGCGAAACACGATGCCGGTGTCGGGCGGCGCGGGGCGCAGCGTCAGCTCCACCCGCTCCCCGCTGTGCAGGCCCACGCCCACCGCGCGGGTCAGGGCCTTGAGGGTGCGTTGGGCGAGCATAGAGGGCTTATTTTAGTTTTGTAGCCCAGCGCGTGCTGGATGGCTCCGAAGGCCGCGGAGCAGGCCATGCGTGTGGCCCCTGGCCGGGGTTTCCCCGGCCAGAGGGCGAGCCCAATCAATCTGCCTGCTTGCGCAGGAAGGCCGGGATCTCCACGTCGTCCATGCCGCCCGAGGACAGGGCATCGACGCGCGCCGCGGCGTGGCTGCGGTCCATGGTGCGCGGCGAGGTCCACACGCGCGGCACGATGGCCGGGTCGTAGCCCGCCTGGCCACCGGCCATGCGCGTGCCGGTCGGCGCGGCGGCCATGCCAGCCATCGTGAAGGGCACGTTGTCGGTGCCGGTGCGCAGGCCGCCCTGCACCACGGTGATCGGCTGGCGCCGGCCGGCGCCATGGCGCGACAGGCCCGTCGCCACCACCGTCACGCGCAAATCGTCGCCCAGCGCGTCGTCGTAGGCGGCGCCGTAGACCACGTGGGCATCGGGCGAGGCGTACTCGCGAATGGTGCGCATGGCCGCCTGCGACTCGCTCAGCTTGAAGCTGCCCTTGGCCGCGGTCATCAGCACCAGCACGCCCTTGGCGCCCGACAGGTCGATGCCCTCCAGCAGCGGGCAGGCCAGGGCCTGCTCGGCGGCGATGCGGGCGCGGTCGGGGCCGCTGGCGGTGGCCGTGCCCATCATGGCCTTGCCGGGCTCGCCCATCACGGTGCGCACGTCCTCGAAGTCGACGTTGATGTGGCCGTAGTCGTTGATGATCTCGGCGATGCCGCCGACGGCGTTCTTGAGCACGTCGTTGGCCTGGGCGAAGGCCTCGTCCTGGGTGATGTCGTCGCCCAGCACCTCGAGCAGCTTGTCGTTGAGCACGACGATCAGCGAATCGACGTTGGACTCCAGCTCGGCCAGGCCGGCCTCGGCGTTGGTCATGCGCCGGCCGCCCTCCCAGTCGAAAGGCTTGGTGACCACGCCCACGGTGAGGATGCCCATGTCCTTGGCGATGCGCGCGATGACGGGCGCCGCGCCGGTGCCGGTGCCGCCGCCCATGCCGGCGGTGATGAACAGCATGTGCGCGCCGCGGATGGCCTGGCGGATGTCGTCGGCCGCGGCCTCGGCGGCCTCGCGCCCCTTGTCGGGCTTGCTGCCCGCGCCCAGGCCGGTGGCGCCCAGCTGGATGATGGACTGCGCCAGCACGCGCGACAGCGCCTGAGCATCGGTGTTGGCGCAGATGAACTCCACGCCCTGCACGTGGCGCTCGATCATGTGGTCGACGGCGTTGCCGCCGCCGCCGCCGACGCCGATGACCTTGATCTGGGTGCCCGAGTTGAAGCTCTCGGTTTCAATCATCTCGATGCTCATGATGTACTCCTTAACGTGCCTGCAGTTGCCTTGGAAAAACGATTTTTTTGAATAAAACTGATAGATGCCTAGCGAACCCCTGGGTGCGCCGCCCCTCACGAGGGCGGCACCGTACTCGGCCAGGGCGGGGGAATGGGGGGCACCAGGGCGCCGTGCTTGGGTCGGTGCATGGTCAGAAGTTCCCCACGATGAATTCCTTGATGCGGCCCAGGGCCGACTTCATGGTGCCGGCCTTTTGCGCCACCTTGAAGCCGCGCAGGCGCGCCAGCCGCGCCTCCTCCAGCAGGCCCATGACGGTGGCCGAGCGCGGCTGGGCCACCATGTCGGACAGCGCGCGCGAATACTTGGGCGCGCCGCGGCGCACGGGCTTGAGGAAGATGTCCTCGCCCAGCTCGACCATGCCGGGCATCACCGAGCTGCCGCCGGTGATGACCACGCCGGAGGACAGCACCTCCTCGAAGCCCGAGTCGCGGATCACCTGCTGCACGAGCTGGAAGATCTCTTCCACGCGCGGCTCGATCACGCCGGCCAGCGCCTGCTTGGACAGCAGGCGCGGCGTGCGGTCGCCCAGGCCCGGCACCTCGACCTGGGTGTCGGCCTCGGCCAGCAGCTGCTTGGCGCAGCCGTGGGCCACCTTGATGTCCTCGGCGTCCATGGTGGGCGTGCGCAGCGCCATGGCGATGTCGCTGGTGATCAGGTCGCCCGCGATCGGCACCACCGCGGTGTGGCGGATGGAGCCGCCGGTGAAGATGGCCACGTCGGTGGTGCCGGCGCCGATGTCCACGCACACCACGCCCAGCTCGCGCTCGTCGTCGGTCAGCACGGCGTGGCTGGAGGCCAGCGGGTTGAGCAGCAGCTGGTCCACCTCCAGCCCGCAGCGGCGCACGCACTTGACGATGTTCTCGGCCGCGCTCTGCGCGCCGGTGACGATGTGCACCTTGGCCTCCAGGCGCATGCCGCTCATGCCCACGGGCTCGCGCACGTCCTGGCCGTCGATGATGAATTCCTGCGGCTCGACCAGCAGCAGGCGCTGGTCGCTGGAGATGTTGATGGTCTTGGCGGCATCGACCACGTGCATCACGTCCGAGGGCGAGACCTCCTTGCTGCGCACCGCCACCATGCCGCTGGAGTTGAACCCGCGAATGTGGCTGCCGGTGATGCCGGTGTAGACGCGGCCGATCTTGCAGTCGGCCATCAACTCGGCCTCCTTCAGGGCCTGCTGGATGCTGGCGACGGTGGCGTCGATGTTGACCACCACGCCGCGCTTGAGCCCATGGCTGGGCGCGCTGCCCAGGCCCGCCAGGCGCAGATCGCCGCCGGGCAGCACCTCGGCCACCACCACCATGATCTTGGCGGTGCCGATGTCCAGCCCGACGATCAAATCCTTGAACTCTTTTGCCATTGTTCTACCTGTCGTTGCCCGTTTGCCGCCGTCTCAACGTTTCGCGCGTGGGTCGGCCGCCTGCATCGTGGTGACGCCGCGCAGGCGCAGCGCGTACCCTCCCACGTGGCGCAGGTCGGCCGTCTCGATGTCCGCCACCGTGCGCTGGTGGCGCGCCGCCACCTCCCGGGCCGTGGTGGCGAACTGGGTCAGGCGCTCCGCCAGCACCGGCTCATCGCCCTGGCCCAGCTCGATGGCCGCGCCGCTGGCCAGGGTGGCGTGCCAGTGGCCGCGCGGCTCCAGCTCCAGGCTGTCGATCGTGGTGTCCAGCGGCGCCACCAGGGGCCCCAGCGCGCGGTACATGGCCAGCACCGCGGGCGCCTGGCCCTCGGGGCCCAGCAGCGTCGGCAGGTCCGAGTCGGCGCCGTCGAAGTCGGCCACCTCGAACACCTTGCCCTGCCCGTCGACCAGGTGCGTGTCGCCCTCGCCCCATTGCGCCACCGGCACGTATTCGTGCAGTTGCACCGCCAGGTGGTTGGGGAACTCGCGCCGCACGGTGGCCTGGCGCACCCAGGGCACCTGCTGGAACGCCGCCTGGACGGCGCCCAGGTCGAGCGTGAAGAAGTTGCCCGACAGGCGCGGCTCCACGCTGGCGCGCAGGCTGGCGCGGCTGACGTGCTGGGTGTCGCCCGTCACCGTGATCTGGCCGATGGTGAACATGGGGCTGCGCAGCACCCACCACAGGCCCGCGGCCACGCCGGCCAGCAGCAGGCCGGACACCAGCACCGCGGTGGTGAAGTTCATCAGCCGCACGTCGAACGGCAGCGCCAGGGACGAGCTCATCGCTCCCCTCCCGCCGGGTAGTCCAGCCCGGCGTCGGCCAGCACCTGCAGGCACAGCTCGGGGTAGCCGATGCCCGCCGCCTTGGCCGCCATCGGCACCAGCGAATGGCCGGTCATGCCGGGCGAGGTGTTGAGCTCCAGCAGCCAGGGTTTGCGCGTGGCGGCGTCGATCATCACGTCCAGGCGGCCCCAGCCGCGGCAGCCCAGCACGCGGTAGGCCTTGAGCACCAGCGCCTGGATGGCCGCCTCCTCGCCGGGCGGCAAATCACAGGGCACGCGGTATTCGGTGACGTCGGTGAAGTACTTGTTTTGATAGTCGTAGTTGCCCTCGGGCGCCACGATATGGATCACCGGCAGGGCCCGCGCGCCCTCGCCCGTGCCCAGGATGGAGCAGGTCACCTCGTCGCCGGCGATGAACTGCTCGCACAGGACGTCGGCGTCCAGCCGGGCGGCGGTGGCCACGGCCGCTGACATCTGCTCGGCGCGCGTCACCTTGGTCAGCCCGATCGAGGAGCCCTCGCGCGAGGGCTTGACGATCAGCGGCAGGCCCAGCTCGGCCACCACGGCCTGCAGGCGCGCGGCATCGTGCTGGCCGCGGTGCAGCAGCACGTGGCGCGGCGTGGGCAGGCCCTCGGCCAGCCACGCGCGCTTGGTCATGATCTTGTCGATGGCCAGGCTGGAGGCCAGCACGCCGGCGCCGGTGTAGGGGATGCCCAGCAGCTCCAGCGCGCCCTGCACCGTGCCATCCTCGCCGTAGCGGCCGTGCAGCGCGATGAAGCAGCGCGCGAAGCCATCGCGCCTCAGCTCATCCATCGAGCGTTCGGCCGGATCGAAGGCGTGGGCATCGACGCCGCGCGCGCGCAAGGCCGCCAGAACACCCTGGCCGGACATCAGCGAAACCTCGCGTTCCGCCGAGCGTCCACCCATCAGCACGGCCACTTTTCCAAACTGAAGGTCGGGTTGCTGCATGGTCATCACGATGAGCCCCGATTATGCTCAGATTTTTGTAGCAAATCAACGACTTTCGCCGAAATGCCACCAATCGATCCCGCGCCCATGCACATCACCACGTCGCCATCGCGCGCCTGCGCGATCAGCTGCGCGGGCAGCTCCGCCACGTCCTCCACGAAAACGGGTTCCACCTGGCCGGCCACGCGCAGCGCGCGCGCCAGCGCGCGGCCGTCGGCCGCCACGATCGGCTCCTCGCCAGCGGCGTAGACCTCGGTCAGCAAGACCGCGTCGGCACGGCCGATGACCTTGACGAAGTCGTCGAAGCAATCGCGCGTGCGGGTGTAGCGGTGCGGCTGGAAGGCCAGCACCAGGCGGCGGCCCGGAAAGGCGCCGCGCGCGGCCGCCAGCGTGGCGGCCATCTCGGCCGGGTGGTGGCCGTAGTCGTCGATCAGGGTGAAGCGCCCGCCGCCCACGGCCGGCAGCTCGCCATAACGCTGGAAGCGCCGGCCCACGCCCTTGAACTCGGCCAGCGCCTTCTGCACCGCCGCGTCGGGAATGTTCAGCTCGACGGCCACCGCGATGGCCGACAGGGCGTTGAGCACGTTGTGCTCGCCCGCCAGGTTCAGCACCACCGGCAGGTCGGGCAGCCGCACGCCGTTGCGCCGCTGCACCGTGAAGTGCATCTGCCCGGCCATCGCGCGCACGTCCACCGCGCGCACCTGGGCGTCCTCGCCGAAGCCGTAGGTGGTGATGGGGCTGGTGACCTGCTCGACGATGGCGCGCACCGCCGGGCTCTCCAGGCACAGGATGGCGGTGCCGTAGAAGGGCAGGCGCCCGAGAAAGTCGACGAAGGCCTTTTCCAGCCGGCCGAAGTCGTGCCCGTAGGTCTCCATGTGGTCGGCGTCGATGTTGGTCACCACCGCCAGCACCGGCGAGAGGTTGAGGAAGGACGCGTCCGACTCGTCGGCCTCCACCACGATGTAGTCGCCCGCGCCCAGGCGGGCGTTGGTGCCGGCGCTGTTCAGGCGCCCGCCGATGACGAAGGTAGGGTCCAGCCCCGCCTCGGCCAGCACGCTGGCCACCAGGCTGGTGGTGGTCGTCTTGCCGTGCGTGCCGGCAATGGCGATGCCCTGCTTCAGGCGCATCAGCTCGGCCAGCATGATGGCGCGCGGCACCACCGGGATGCGGCGCGCGCGCGCGGCCAGCACCTCGGGGTTGTCGGCCTTGACCGCGGTGGAGGTGACCACCGCGTCGGCGCCGGCCACGTGCTCGGCGGCGTGGCCGACGAAGTTCTGGATGCCCAGGCCGGCCAGGCGGCGCAGCATGGCGCCATCGGCCAGGTCGGAGCCGGAGACCACGTAGCCCAGGTTGTGCAGCACCTCGGCGATGCCGCTCATGCCCGAGCCGCCGATGCCGACGAAGTGGATGTGGCGGATGGCGTGCTTCATGCGGCCAGCTCCTCGCATGCGGCCACGATCTCGCGCGTGGCCGTCAGTTTTTGCATGGTTTTGGCCTTCAGCGCGCGCTGCAACAGCGCGGGGCGCTCCATTTTTTGTAGTACTTCCATCAATCGCTCAACGGTCAGGTCGGCCTGCTGGACCAGCCAGCCGGCGTCCTGGTCGACCAGGAAACGGGCGTTGGCGCTCTGGTGGTCGTCCACCGCGTGCGGAAAGGGCACGAACAGCGCGGCGGCGCCCACGGCGGCGATCTCGCTGACGGTGGTGGCGCCGGCGCGGCAAATGACCAAATCGGCCTCGGCGTAGGCGCGGGCCATGTCGTCGATGAAGGGCCGCAAGTCGGCCTCGACGCCGGCGGCCTGGTAGTTGGCGCGCAGCGCGTCGATCTGCTTGGCGCCGCTTTGGTGGGTGACGATCGGGCGCTGTTCAGCCGGCAGCCGGGCCAGCGCCTGGGGCACCACGGTGTTGAGCGCCTGCGCGCCCAGGCTGCCGCCCACCACCAGCAGGCGCAGCGGCCCGCTGCGGCCGGCAAAGCGCGCCGCCGGATCGGGCACCTGGGTGAACTCGGCGCGCAGCGGGTTGCCCACCCACTGCACACGCCGGGCCTTGGCCAGCACGCCGGGAAACGCGGTGAACACGCGGTCGGCCAGGCCAGCCAGCACCTTGTTGGCCAGGCCCGGCACCGAGTTCTGCTCGTGCAGTACCAACGGCCGGCCCAGCGCCACGCCCATCAGCGCGCCCGGAAAGGTGATGTAGCCGCCCAGCCCCACCAGCACGTCGGGCCGCACGCGGCGCACCACCTGGATGCTTTGCCCGAACGCCCGCAGCAGGCGCAGCGGCAGCAAGGCCAGCGTCAGCAGGCCCTTGCCGCGCACACCGCCGAAGTCGATGGCCTCGAAGGCAAAGCCGCGCGGTGGCACCAGCTGCTGCTCCATGCTGCCCGGCGCGCCCAGCCAGTGCACGCGCCAGCCCCGCTCGCGCAGTGCATCGGCCACGGCCAGGCCCGGGAAGATGTGGCCACCCGTGCCGCCCGCCATCACCAAGGCGCAATGCTGGCTCATGCGCGGCCTCCACGCATGAGCTGGCGGTTTTCGGCATCCACCCGCATCACGATGGCGATCGCCACCAGGTTGGCCATGATGGCCGAGCCGCCGTAGCTCATGAAGGGCAGCGTCAGCCCCTTGGTGGGCAGCGCGCCCAGGTTGACGCCGATGTTGATGAAGGCCTGGAAACCCAGCCACAGGCCCACGCCCTGCGCCACCAGGCCGGAGAACACGCGGTCCAGCGCGATGGCCTGCCGCCCGATGCCCATGATGCGGCGGGTGAGCCAGAAGAACAGGAAGATCACGCAGGTCAGGCCCACCAGGCCGAACTCCTCGCCGATGACCGACAGCAGGAAGTCGGTGTGCGCCTCGGGCAGCCAGTGCAGCTTCTCGATGCTGCCGCCCAGGCCGACGCCGAAGACCTCGCCGCGGCCGATGGCGATCAGCGCGTGCGACAGCTGGTAGCCCTTGCCCAGCGCGTGGTCCTCGCTGAACGGGTCGAGGTAGGCGAAGATGCGTGCGCGCCGCCATGGCGAGGTCCAGATCATGGCGGCGAAGGCGGCCACCAGGATGGTGGCGATGACGAAGAACATGCGCGCGTTGACGCCGCCCAGGAACAGGATGCCCATGGCGATCACCGCGATCACCATGAAGGCGCCCATGTCCGGCTGCGCCAGCAGCAGCGAGCCGACCACGCCGATGGCCACCGCCATCGGCAGCACGGCGCGGAAAAAGCGCTCCTTGACCTCCATCTTGCGCACCATGTAGTCGGCGGCGTAGAGCAGGATGGCGATCTTGGCCAGCTCCGAGGGCTGGAAGTTGATCGGCCCGAAGCCGATCCAGCGGCGCGCGCCGTTGACCACGCTGCCGACGTGCGGGATCAGCACCGCGATCAGCAGCGCCAGCGAGACCAGGAACAGCGGCCGCGCCATCTTCTCCCACCAGTCCATGCGCACCTGGAACGCCACCAGCGCCGCCACCAGCGACAGCGCGATCCACATGGTGTGGCGCCCCACGAAGTGATAGGGCGAATAGCGGGCGAAGCGCGGGTTGTCGGGCAGCGCGATGCTGGCCGAATACACCATCACGATGCCGAAGGCCAGCAGCGCCACGCACACCCAGATCAGGGCCTGGTCAAAACCGAGCACGCGCGAGGGCGTGCTGGTGGTACGCGCGAACTCGCTGCCGCCGATGCGCACCGGCAGCGCGCCTTCGCGCGCCGCCTCGGCGCGGCGCCGCCTGCCGCCGGCCAGGCCCGCCAGCTTGCCGACCGCGCTCACGGGATCACCTCCAGCTCGACGCCGGCGTCGTGCGCCATGGCCGTGACGGCGGCGCGGAACACCTCGGCGCGGTGCGCGTAGTCGCGGAACATGTCCAGGCTGGCGCAGGCCGGCGACAGCAGCACCGCGTCGCCCGGCTGCGCGCGCTCACGCGCCTGGGCCACGGCGTCCTCCAGCGTCGCGGCCGACGCCTGCGGCACCCCGGTGCCCTGCAGCGCCTGGCCGATGGCCGGGCCGTCGCGCCCGATCAGGACCGCGGCGCGGGCAAAGCGCGCCACCGGCTCGGCCAGCGGCGCGAAGTCCTGCCCCTTGCCGTCGCCGCCCAGGATCACCACCACGCGGCGCTCGGCGCCCAGGCCCTGCAGCGCGGCCACGGTGGCGCCCACGTTGGTGCCCTTGCTGTCGTCGAAATACTCCACGCCGTCCAGCACGCCGATCGACTCGACGCGGTGCGGCTCGCCGCGGTACTCGCGCAGGCCGTAGAGCATCGGGCCCAGCGCGCAGCCGCCGCTGACGGCCAGCGCCAGCGCGGCCAGCGCATTGACCGCGTTGTGCCGGCCGCGGATGCGCAGGGCGCCTTCCGGCATCAGGCGCTGCAGATGCAGCTCGGGCTCGGCGTCGTCCTTGCGCCGGCGCTGGGTTTCGTCGGCCTCCAGCGCCCGCACCAGCCAGGCCATGCCACCGACCAGCTCGATGCCGAAGTCGCCGGGCGCCGCCGGCATGCCGGCGCCAAAACCCAGCACACCGCGGGCCGGCGGGCGCGGCCCCTTCGCCGCCTTGGCTGCGGGCGCCGGGCGCATGGCGGCCACCCGCGGATCGTCGCGGTTGAGCACCATCGTTGCCGCGGCGCCGAACACCTTGGCCTTGGCCGCTGCGTAGGCCGCCATGTCGCCATGCCAGTCCAGATGGTCTTGCGTGATGTTGAGCACCGTCGCCGCCGTCGGCTCGAAGCCGTGCGCGGCGTCGAGCTGAAAGCTCGACAGCTCCAGCACCCAGACCTCGGGCAGCGCCTGCGCGTCGATGCGCTCCTGCAGGGTGTCCAGCAGGCTGGGGCCGATGTTGCCGGCCACCGCCACGCTCTTGCCGGCGCGCTGCACCAGCTGGCCGGTGAGCGCGGTCACCGTGGTCTTGCCGTTGGTGCCGGTCACGGCCAGCACCACCGGGGCGTAGTCCTGCTCGGCGCGCAGCTGCGCCAACCCCTGGGTGAACAGGTCCAGCTCGCCGCCCACCGGCAGCGCGCGCTCCTGCGCCGCCGCCATCAGGCCCGCCAGGCTGGCCGGCGCCAGGCCCGGGCTGCGGTAGACCGCGCGCAGCGAGGCGTCGTCCAGCAGCGCCGCCGTCAGTGGCCCGGCAACGAAACGGGCCTCGGGCACCGCCTGGTGCAGCAGGGCGAGCTGCGGCGGCTGGGCGCGCGTGTCGGCCACCGTCACGCGCGCGCCCTGGCGCGCGCACCAGCGCGCCATCGCCAGACCGGACTGGCCCAGGCCCAGGATGAGCACGTGCAGATCGGTGAACAGGCCGGTCATCGCATCACCTCAGCTTCAGCGACGACAGGCCCACCAGGCACAGCAGCATGGTGATGATCCAGAAGCGCACCACCACCTGGGTCTCGGCCCAGCCGCTTTTCTCGAAGTGGTGGTGCAGCGGCGCCATCTTGAGCAGGCGCCGGCCTTCGCCGTAGCGGCGCTTGGTGAACTTGAACCAGCTCACCTGGGCCATGACCGAGATCGCCTCGACCACGAAGATGCCGCCCATGATGGCCAGCACGATCTCCTGGCGCACGATGACGGCGATGGTGCCCAGGGCGCCGCCCAGCGCCAGCGCGCCCACGTCGCCCATGAACACCTGCGCCGGATGCGCGTTGAACCACAAGAAAGCCAGCCCGGCGCCGGCCATGGCGGCGCAGAAGATCAGCAGCTCGCCCGTGCCCGGAATGTGCGGGAACAGCAGGTACTTGGCGTAGAACGCGTTGCCCGTGACGTAGGCGAACACGCCCAGCGCCGAGCCCACCATGATCACCGGCATGATGGCCAGGCCGTCCAGCCCGTCGGTCAGGTTGACCGCGTTGCTGGAGCCGACGATGACCAGGTAGCTCAGGATCACGAAGCCCAGCACGCCCAGCGGGTAGCTGACCTCCTTGAAGAAGGGCAGCAGCAGGCCCGCGGCGTGCGGCAGGTCGACCGAGAAGCCCGAGCCGACCCATTGCGTGAACAGCTCCCAGGCGCGCACGTTGGTGCCCTCGGAGATGCTGAACACCAGCGAGAACGCCGCCAGCAGCCCGATGAGCGACTGCCAGAAATACTTCTCGCGCGAGCGCATGCCCTCCGGGTCCTTGCGCACCACCTTGCGCCAGTCGTCCACCCAGCCGATGGCGCCGAAGCCCAGGGTCACCAGCATCACGATCCAGATAAAGCGGTTGGACCAGTCGGCCCACAGCAGCACCGACACGGCAATCGCGATCAGGATCAGCACGCCGCCCATGGTGGGCGTGCCGCTCTTGACCAGGTGCGTCTGCATGGCGTATTCGCGCACCGGCTGGCCGATCTTCAGCGCGGTCAGCTTGCGGATCACCCACGGCCCCGCCACGATGCCGATCAGCAGCGCCGTCATGGCCGCCATCACGGCGCGAAACGTCAGGTACTGGAAGACCCGGAAGAACCCCAGCTCGGGCGACATCTTCTGCAGCCAGGCGGCCAGTTCAAGCAGCATGGGTGCCCTCCGGGGTCGACTCGCCGGCCTGCGCGAGGGCCTGGACCACGCGCTCCATGCGCATGAAGCGCGAGCCCTTGACGGCCACGCTGGCGCAGGTGTTGAGATGCGTGCGCACGGCCGCCTGCAGGCGCTCGATGTCGTCGAAATGGCTGCCGCCAAAGGCCATGGCCGCGTGGATGGCCAGCGCGCCATGCGCCAGCAGATGCTCGATGCCGCGCGCGCGCGCATAGGCGCCCACCTCGGCATGAAAAGCCGGCCCCTGCGTGCCCACCTCGCCCATGTCGCCCAGCACCAGAAGGCGCGGGCCGGGCAGCTCGGCCAGCACGTCGATCAGCGCGCGCACCGAATCCGGGTTGGCGTTGTAGGTGTCGTCGATCAGCGTGAGCGCGCGGCCGCGCCAGCGCAGCAGCACGGTGCGCGAGCGCCCGCGCACCGGCCGGAAGTCGCTCAGGCCCTGCGCCAGCGCCGCCAGCGGCGCCCCCGCGGCCTGCGCGCAGGCCAGCGCCGCCAGGGCATTGCGCAGGTTGTGGGGGCCGGCCACGTGCAGATCGAAGGCGAGCGCGCCGGCCGGCGTGGCGGCGCCCGCCTGCCAATGATCCAGCTGCCAGCGGGCCTGCTGCAGGAACACCTGCGCGCCCTGGTTTTGCTCGCCAAACAGGAGCTGCGTGCGCGCGCCGGACAAGGCCTGCCACACGCTGGTGTAGGGATCTCCCGCCGGAAAAACGGCCACGCCGCCCGCGCCCAGCTGCGCCAGCACCGCGCCGTTCTCGCGCGCCACCGCCTCGACCGTGGCCATGAACTCCTGGTGCTCGCGCTGCGCGTTGTTGACCAGGGCCACCGTCGGCTCGGCGATGGCGGCCAGCTGGGCGATCTCGCCCGGGTGGTTCATGCCCAGCTCGACCACCGCCACGCGGTGCTGCGGGCGCAGGCGCAGCAGGGTCAGCGGCAGACCGATGTCGTTGTTGAAATTGCCCTCGGTGGCCAGCGCCGCGTCGCCCTGCCAGGCGCGCAGCATGGCGGCGATCATCTGCGTGACGGTGGTCTTGCCGTTGCTGCCGGTGACGGCGATCAAAGGCCCCGCAAAGCGCCGGCGCCAGGCCCGCGCCAGCTCGCCCAGGGCCACCCGCGCGTCGGGCACCAGGATGCCGGGCAGGCCGCTGGCGGCCAGTGGCGCCTGGGCCGTGGCGTCGCACAGCACGGCGGCGGCGCCCTTGGCCGCGGCCTCGCCCAAAAATTGCGTGGCGTCGAAGTGCTCGCCCTTCAGGGCCACGAACAGGTCGCCGGCCCGCAGGCTGCGCGTGTCGCTGTGCACGCGCGCGATGCGCACCGCGCCGTCGCCCAGCACGCGCGCCTGCGACAGGCCGCGCGCGGCGTCCTGCAGGGACCACTGCATGGATGTTTCGCTCATGCAGCCGCTCCTTGGGCCAACCACGCGTCCAGGGCCTGGCGCGCCTGCGCCTGATCGGAGAACGGCGTCTTGACGCCACCCGCGTCCTGGTAGTCCTCGTGGCCCTTGCCGGCAATCAGCACCACGTCGCGCGCGTCGGCCTGCGCCACCGCGGTGGCGATGGCGCGGGCACGGTCGGGTTCGACCAGCACCGCGGCGCCACGCTGCACGCCGCGCAGGATGTCGTCGATGATGGCCTGGGGCGGCTCCAGGCGCGGGTTGTCGCTGGTCACCACCACGCGGTCGGCGCCGGCCTGCACGGCCGCGCCCATCAGCGGGCGCTTGCCGGGGTCGCGGTTGCCGCCGCAGCCGAACACGCAGCACAGGCGGCCGCCGCGCTCGGCGGCCAGCGGGCGCAGCGCGGCCAGGGCCTTGTCCAGCGCGTCGGGCGTGTGCGCGTAGTCGACCACGACCAACGGCGCCGCCCGCCCACGGCCGGCCTCGATGCGCTCCATGCGGCCGGGCACGGCGGGCAGGTCGGCGCAGACGTGGGCCGCGTCCGCCAGCGGCACGCCCAGCGCACGCAGGGCGGCCAGCACGCCCAGCATGTTGGAGACGTTGTATTCACCCACCAGGGCGGTGTCCAGCACCTGCGTTTGCGCGCCCTCGCACAGCGTCCAGCGCAGGCCGTGCGCGCCGTAGCGCACATCCTGCGCCTGCAGGCGTGCCGGCTGGTGCAGCGACACCGTCCACACCTCCAGCCCGCGCGCGCGGGTGTGCAGCGCCAGTTGCGCGCCGCGCGGGTCGTCGATGTTGACGACCGCCGCCTGCAGGCCGGACCAGTCGAACAGCACCGCCTTGGCCGCCCAGTAGGCGTCCATGCTGCCGTGGTAGTCCAGGTGGTCCTGCGTGAGGTTGGTGAACATGGCCACGCGGATGGCGGTGCCGTCCAGCCGGTGCTCGGCAATGCCGATGGACGAGGCTTCCATCACGCAGGACTTGACGCCGCCGTCGGCGAACTCGCGCAGGCTGCGCTGCAGCAGCACCGGGTCGGGCGTGGTCAGGCCGGTGGTGCTCAGGCGGTCCG
Source organism: Burkholderiaceae bacterium (assembly GCA_024235995.1). Classification (NCBI taxonomy): domain Bacteria; kingdom Pseudomonadati; phylum Pseudomonadota; class Betaproteobacteria; order Burkholderiales; family Burkholderiaceae; species Burkholderiaceae bacterium. The sequence continues at coordinate 1,147,201 of JACKLI010000001.1, read as the reverse complement.
GCCGGCCCACGCCCAAAGTGCCCACCAGCGCACTCGGGGAAAACGCCGAAAGCTCTAATTTTGATAGTGCCCAGGCCAGCCACCAGGCCGACGAGGTCTTGCCGTTGGTGCCGGTGACGGCCACCACCGACACGTCTCGCGAGGGCTCGCCATAGTAGGCCGCGGCAATCGGCCCGCTGGCGGCCTTGAGCGCTGCGTAGCTGGCCACGGCGGGCTGGTCGAAGCCAAAGGGCTCGGCGCCCTCGCGCTCCACCAGGCAGGCCGTGGCGCCCTGCGCCAGCGCCGCGCCGACGAAGCGCCGGCCGTCGGTGGCCGCGCCCGGCCAGGCGATGAAGCCGTCGCCCGGCGCGACCTGGCGGCTGTCGGTGTGCAGGCGCCCGCGCACGTGCTGGTGCAGCCAGCGCGCGGCGTCCTGGGGCGTGTGCAGCGGCGTCATGTCAGAAGGACTCCTCGACCTTCTGCGTCAGGATCTCGGGCTTGACCGCCATGTCCGGCGGCACGCCCTTGATGCGCAGGGTCTGCTGCACCACGTCGCTGAACACCGGCGCCGCCACCGTGCCGCCGAAGTAGGTGCCGTTGCTGGGCTCGTCGACCATCACGCCGACGATGATGCGCGGCTGCTCGATCGGCGCGATGCCGACGAACCAGGCGCGGTACTTGTGCGCGGCGTAACCCTTGCCCTGCTGCTTGCGCGCGGTGCCGGTCTTGCCGCCCACCGAGTAGCCCACCGTCTGCGCAAGCTGGCCGGTGCCGCCGGGGCCGGTCACCAGGTGCAGCATCTTGCGCACATCGCTCGCGGTCTTGGCCGAGAACACCCGCATGCCCGCCGCCGGCTGGCCCTCGGTGCTGCGCAGCAGGGTGGCCGGGATGACGGTGCCGTCGTGCGCCAGCGCGGTGTACGAATGCACCATCTGGAACAGAGAGCCGGACAGGCCGTAGCCGTAGGCCATGGTGGCCTGCTCGACCGGCTTCCAGCTCTTCCACGGACGCAGGCGGCCGGTGGCCGCGCCCGGAAAGTCCAGCTCGGGCTTGCGTCCGTAGCCCAGCGCCGTGTAGACGTTCCACATCTCCTTGGGGCTGAGTCGCTGCGCGATCTTCAGCGCACCGATGTTGCTGGACTTCTGGATCACGCCTTCCACCGTCAACGTGCCGTAGTTGTGCGTGTCGCGCACCGTGTAGCGGTCGAGCTGGTAGCTGCCCGGCGAGGTGTTGATCAGGGTCTGCGGCGTGACGCGGCCCAGCTCCAGCGCGGTGGCCACGGTGATGGGCTTCATCACCGAGCCCGGCTCGAAGGTGTCCGTCAGCGCGATGTTGCGCAGCTGCGCGCCCGACAGGTGGCGGCGGTCGTCCGGCGCATAGCTGGGGTAGTTGGCCAGCGCCAGCACCTCGCCGGTCACCGAGTCGAGCACCACCACGCTGCCGGACTTGGCCTTGTGGGCCACCACCGCGTCGCGCACCTTCTGGTAGGCGAAGAACTGGATCTTGGAGTCGATCGACAGCTGGATGTCCTGGCCGTCGACGGGCGGCACCTCCTCGCCCACCTCCTCGACCACGCGGCCCAGCCGGTCCTTGATGACGCGGCGCGAGCCCTCGCGGCCGGCCAGGCGCCGGTCGAACGAGCGCTCGACGCCCTCCAGGCCCTTGTTCTCGACGTCGGTGAAGCCGATCACGTGCGCCGCCGCCTCGCCCTCGGGGTACACGCGCTTGTATTCCTTGCGCTGGTGGATGCCGGCGATCTTCAGGTCGGCGATCTGCTGGGCCACCGACTGGTCGACCTGCCGCTTGATCCACACGAAGCTGCGATCTTCCTCGCCCAGCTTGTGCTGCAAGTCCTTCAGCGGCATGTTCAGCAGCTTGGCCAGCTGACGCAGCTCGCCCTCGTCGGCCTTGACGTCTTCCGGGATGGCCCAGATGCTGGGCGCCACCACGCTGGAGGCCAGCAGCAGGCCGTTGCGGTCGAAGATGCGGCCGCGGCTGGCGGGCAGCTCGAGCGTGCGCAGCACGCGCTGATCGCCCTGCTTCTGGAAGAAGGCATTGCCGAACACCTGCACGTAGGCCGCCCGCCCCGTCAGGCCCAGGAAGGCCACGGCCAGCCCGGCGACGATGAACTTGCTGCGCCACACCGGCGTGCGCGAGGCCAGCAGGGGGCTGGAGGTGTAGCGGATGCTCTTCATGGCCGGCTCCCCGCCGGCGCCGGCCGCGCGGCGCCCGGCGTGACGTACTCGGTGATGGCCGGCGTCACCGGACGCATGGCCAGCTTGTCGTGCGCCAGCCGCTCCACGCGCAGCGACGTGGCCTGGGCGCGCTTTTCGACTTCCAGCTGGCGCCGCTGCGTGGCCAGGGTGCGGGCCTCGGCACGGGCACGCTCGATCTGCATCACGAGCTGGCGCGATTCGTACTGCACCTTGACCAGGTACATGGCCGAGAACATCAGGGCGGCCAAAAGGACGATGGACAGCCTCGTCATGATGAAACGGAGCCCCCACGCTTCGCCGCTGCGCGTGCTGCGCTGCCCCCCAAGGGGGCGCTCACCGCCTTGGGGCGGCCCGGCGGCGGCTCGTGGCCGCCCCCACGCTTGCCCACTGCGCTGACGGCCACATCGGTGCGCTCGGCCACCCGCATGATGGCGCTGCGCGCGCGCGGGTTGGCGGCCACCTCGGCGGCGCCCGGGCGCACGCGGCCCAGCGCGCGCAGCAGCGTGGGCGCCGGCTCGGCAAAGGGCGCGCGGCGGTCGACCTCGGCGTGCGCGTGGCGGGCGATGAACTGCTTGGCGATGCGGTCTTCCAGCGAATGGAAGCTGATCACCACCAGGCGGCCGTCGGGTTGCAGCACGTGCAGACTCGCTTCTAGCGCCTGCCGGAGCTCTTCAAGCTCGGCGTTGACGAAAATCCGAACAGCCTGGAAGGTGCGCGTCGCAGGGTGCTGACCCGGCTCGCGAGTGCGGACCGCGCCGGCGACGAGCTCGGCGAATTCCAGGGTGCGGGCCACGGGATGACCCGCTTGCCGACGCGCGACAATCGCCTTTGCAATGGCGACAGCAAACCGTTCTTCGCCGTAGTCACGAATCACCTCCGCGATCTGCTGCTGGGATGCCACCGCCAGCCAGTCGGCCGCGCTCTGGCCCCGCGAGGGGTCCATGCGCATGTCCAGCGGGCCGTCGGCACGAAAAGAAAAACCCCGCTCGGGGTTGTCGATTTGCGGCGAGCTGATCCCCAAGTCCAGCAAGACCCCGGCCACGCTCGCCGGGGGCAGCTCGCCCAGCGCCGCGAAACCCTGGTGGCGCATCTCCAGGCGCGGGTCCCCCATGCGGGCGGCTTCGGCCACCGCCTCCGGGTCCTTGTCGAAAGCAATCAGGCGCCCACCGGGCGCCAGTTGCTGCAGGATGCGCCGCGCGTGCCCGCCGCGCCCGAAGGTCGCGTCCACGTAGCAGCCCCGCGGGTCCGAAACCAGGGCTTCGACGGCTTCGTTCAGCAGGACGGTGGTGTGCGACCATGTGTTCACCGCCCAGCCTTCAAAACGCAAAGTCCTCGAACACCGCCGGCATCGGCTCCTGCATCGCCTCGGCCTCCTTGGCTTCGTAGGCAGCCTTGTCCCACAGCTCGAAGTGATCGCCCATGCCCAGCAGCATGGTCTCGCGCACCAGGCCGGCGGCCGCGCGCAGCTCGGGCGACACCAGCACGCGGCCGGTGCCGTCCATGTCCACGTCCATCGCGTTGCCCAGGAAGATGCGCTTCCACCACTGGGCCGACATGGGCAGCTGGGCGATGCGCTCGCGAAATTTCTCCCACTCCGGGCGCGGAAACACCATCAGGCAGCCGTGCGGGTGCTTGGTGATCGTCAGCTGGCCCTGGGCCGTGGCGAGCAGGACGTCACGATGCCGGGTCGGCACGGACAGCCGCCCCTTGGCATCCAGACTCAGCGATGAAGCCCCTTGAAACACGCGATTTCCCTGCCGTGACAATCCAAACACGGTGGTGATGGCACTTCTCACCACTTAATTGCACTTTTTTGCACTGTAGCAGGAATATCCGACCCGGGACAAGGGGCCAACACTTTTTTTCAATGAAATCAAGACCTTAGCTGGTATTTTGACCAGAACTTGAAGACAAAATTTCTTTTAAATTAGAGACTTACACAAGACAATGGAAGTCATTTCCCGCCGCGTAACAACGCCGGCGCCGGCCAACCCGCAGAGCACCCACGTGAATTAGTTCACAGCAGGTCGTCTGCAGTTCGCAGAAAACAGCCAGCAGCCGCTGGGCTGCCAGCTGTTGGCGGCCGACTTTTCAGAGGATGTAGCGCGACAAATCCTCGTCGCGGCTGATGCCGGCCAGGCGCTGATCGACGTAGGCGGCGTCGATGTGCACCTGCTGGCCCTGCAGGCGCGTGGCGTCGAAGCTGACCTCGTCCAGCAGGCGCTCCATCACGGTGGACAGGCGGCGCGCGCCGATGTTCTCGGTGCTCTCGTTGACGTCGCAGGCGATCTGCGCCAGGCGGGCGATGCCGTCGTCGCTGAACCGCAGCGTCACGCCCTCGGTGGCCAGCAGCGCCTGGTACTGGCGCACCAGGCTGGCGTCGGTCTGCGTGAGGATGGCCTTGAAGTCGTCCACCGACAGCGAGTCGAGCTCGACGCGGATCGGCAGGCGGCCCTGCAGCTCGGGGATCAGGTCGCTCGGCTTGGCCAGGTGGAAGGCGCCCGAGGCGATGAACAGGATGTGGTCGGTCTTGACCATGCCGTACTTGGTGTTGACGGTGGTGCCCTCCACCAGCGGCAGCAGGTCGCGCTGCACGCCCTGGCGTGACACGTCGGCGCTGCCGCTGCCCTCGCCGCGCGAGGCGACCTTGTCGATCTCGTCGATGAAGACGATGCCGTTCTGCTCCATGTTCTGCAGCGCCTGCACGCGGATCTCGTCCTCGTTGACCAGCTTGCCGGCCTCTTCGTCGACCAGCAGCTTCATGGCTTCGGCGATCTTCACGCGGCGCATCTTGCGCCGGCCGGCGTTCATGTTGCCCAGCATGCCCTTGAGCTGCTCGGCCATGTCCTCCATGCCGGGCGGGCCCATGATCTCCATGGTGGGCGCGGGCTGCTGCAGCTCCAGCTCGATTTCCTTGTCGTCCAGCGCGTGCTCGCGCAGCTTCTTGCGGAAGGCCTGGCGCGCCGCGCCGTCGGTGGCCGGCGCATTGCTGCCGTCGGCGTTGCGCGCGGGCGGCAGCAGCACGTCGAGGATGCGGTCTTCGGCCAGGTCCTCGGCGCGCGTGCGGTGCTGGCGCATGGCCTGCTCGCGCGCCTGCTTGACGGCCATCTCGGCCAGGTCGCGGATGATGGAGTCGACGTCCTTGCCGACGTAGCCCACCTCGGTGAACTTGGTGGCCTCGACCTTGATGAAGGGCGCATTGGCCAGGCGCGCCAGACGGCGCGCGATCTCGGTCTTGCCCACGCCAGTGGGGCCGATCATCAGGATGTTCTTGGGCGTGATCTCGGCGCGCAGCTTCTCGTCGACCTGCTGGCGGCGCCAGCGGTTGCGCAGCGCAATGGCCACGGCGCGCTTGGCCGCCTGCTGGCCAACGATGTGGCGGTCGAGTTCGGAGACGATCTCCTGGGGGGTCATGGACATGGCGGTGCTCAACCGGAATCCTCAATCAAAAAGGGCTCTGGCCCGGACGGGGCAAGCGCAACAAGCTATCAAATCGGAAGTATTTACAGGACTTCGACGGTGTGGGTCATGTTGGTGTAGATGCACAGCTCCCCGGCGATCTCGAGCGACTTCTTGACGATCTGCTCGGCCGGCAAATCGGTGTGGTCCAGCAGCGCCTTGGCGGCGGCCTGCGCGTAGGCACCGCCCGAGCCGATGGCCACCAGGCCGTGCTCGGGCTCCAGCACGTCGCCGTTGCCGGTGATGATGAGCGAGGCCTCGCGGTCGGCCACCGCCAGCATGGCCTCCAGGCGGCGCAGCACGCGGTCGGTGCGCCAGTCCTTGGTCAGCTCGATGGCCGCGCGGGTGAGGTGGCCCTGATGCTTGTCCAGCTTGGCCTCGAAGCGCTCGAACAGGGTGAAGGCGTCGGCCGTGGCGCCGGCAAAACCGGCCAGCACGCGCCCGTGGTAGAGCTTGCGCACCTTGCGCGCCGAGCCCTTGACGACGATGTTGCCCAGCGTGACCTGCCCGTCGCCGCCGATGGCCACCTGCCAGCCCTCGGGGGTCTGGCGGCGGACGCTGATGATGGTGGTGCCGTGAAAGGGTTCCATCCGCATCACGTGGGGACGGGCGGCACCGATTGCAAGGGCGCCGGCGCAGGGGACGGATTCAGTCAACGCGCCGCAGCACGCGCGCCGCGTCGGAGATGCCGATCACCCCGAAGAACGCCGCCACCAGACGGTTGACGTGCTTGAACACCACCTGCCGCCCCTGGCCCTGCTGCTGCACGGCCCAGTTGAGCAGATCGCCGGCGGCGCCGAAGTCCACCCGCTGCAGGTGGCGGCAGTTGAACTCGATGCCGCGGGTGCGCGCCGAGAGGCTGAGCGGCTGCAGGGCGTGCGCGGCGTCACCCAGGATTTCGCCTTCCAGCGGCAGGCGGACGACGTCCGGGGCCGCCGCGTCGGCCGCGCCCAGGCCCATGACGTCGGACAGCGGCAGCTCGCTGTGCGCGCTGGCGGCCGACGAGGCGTCGTCCTTATCGTTGTCGGGTGGCGGCAGGGTGTGGCCGCTTTCGGTCATCGGTGCGCACTCGCAGCGCGGGTCTTCCCATGCCGGCGGCGACATCTCGTAGGTGACGCAGTAGTTGAGCGCCACCAGTTCGAACTCGTCGGGTTCGCTCATCACCCGCAGCAGCGCCAGCCGGACCGCCCACCACTGGGGGTCGGCGGCACGCTGCTCGGGCGGAGTCTGCTCGGCCAGCACGGCCAGCAACTGCTCGGCGCCCAGAAAGCGCAGGCGCACCGGCGTGCCGGCCCAGCGCTGCAGCACCTCCAGCAGCAGCGGCAGCGCCTGCGGGTCGATGGATTTGACGCGGCGCCAGTCGATGCGCCAGGGCTGCGCCTGGCGCGCCATGGAGGCATTGAGCGCCGCGACGGACTGCATTCCCAGCACGGACGGCGCGCTCCAGTGCACCGGCTGGGCCTCGTCGCGCGGTGTTGCGGCGGCGCCGGCCTGCGGCGTGATCGGCATGGCGGCCGAGCCGGGGCTGGCCACCAGCTCGAACTGGGGCGCCGAGCGGCCGAAGCGGCTGACGAAGGCAATGGCCGCGCCGTCGAACTTGTCGGGCTCGCCAGCGGCGCGGTAGAGGTCGAACAGGGTGAGCCAGGTTTCCAGGTCGTTGCTGTGGCTGCCGCCCTCGCCCAGCAGCTCCAGCAGGCTGACCTCGGCGCCCGCGGCGTCGCCGTTGGCAAAGCGGATGGCCACCTCCTCGACCTCGGGGCCGACGACCACCGGCTCGGACTCGTCGGCCAGGGACGGGGACGGCGCCGGATCGGCCCATGGGTCGGCGGCGGCGGGCGCGTGCGGCGCGGCCTCGCCGCGCGAGACCTCGGCGGCGGCGCCGGACAGCGGCACCTCGACCGCGGTGGCGCCGAAGCCGATGCTGCCTGCCGTCCGCTCGCCCAGCTGGACCGGGCGGGTCTTGTCGTAGGCGCGGGGGTTTTCGGCGGTGGCGGCCGGCTCGTCGCGATCGAGCCAGGCGCGCGACATCTGCTCCTCGATCCGGTCGATCTTCTCGAGCGTGCGCTCGGGCTCGTGCGGGTGCGCAGACTCGACGCTGGAGATGAACGAGGTGGGCGACACCGCGCCGCCATGGGCGCCGGCAAGCTGGCGCCGGCGCGCCTTGCGCAGCATGTCGAACTCGCGGTTGCGCACGAAGTCGTTGCGCCGCTTGCGCTCAATCATCTCCTTGAGCGCGGCGCTCGATTCGCTGGCGTCCAGCGGGCCGCCGACCTTGTTCAGGTCAGCCCAGTCGGTGGTCGGGCTGGTGATGAACTTGACCACCTTGGACAAAAAGCGCCCGCCCGACTTGGGACCTTGCTCCTCGTTCATGGGTTGGTGGCCTCCCGGACGGCGTGCGTCGGCTCAGTCGCCGAACATCTTCTGCTTGAGCTCGCGGCGCTGCTGCGCCTCCAGCGACAGCGTGGCGGTGGGCCGTGCCAGCAGGCGCGGCACGCCGATGGGCTCGCCGGTCTCGTCGCAGTAGCCATAGTCGCCGGCGTCGATGCGGGCGATCGACTGCTCGATCTTTTTCAGCAGCTTGCGCTCGCGGTCGCGCGTGCGCAGCTCCAGCGCATGCTCTTCCTCGATGGTGGCGCGGTCGGCCGGGTCGGGCACCACCACGGTGTCCTTGCGCAGGTTGTCCGTGGTCACGTCGGCGTTGAGCAGGATGTCGTTCTTGAGCTGCGTCAGCTTGAGGCGGAAGAAGGCCAGCTGCTTGTCGTTCATGTACTCGTCATCGGGCATGGCGATGACTTCGGCGTCGGACAGCTGGTCGGGCTTCTTGGTCTTCCAGTTGTTGGCCAGTTTGGGGTCCTTCTTGATCACGATCGGCGCGGGAGCTACGGCAGCAATGGGCATGGGCAATATCTTGGGCTTGGCGGCCGGGGGCACGGCCGACGGGGAAGTCGGTTTGCGGGCCGCGGACGTCTGCGAACGGGCGGGCGCGGCCTTTTTCGTGGCGGCCTGGGTGGCGCGCGCACCCGCCTTGGGCGCCGCCTTGCCAGGCAGGGCCTTGGCCTTGGCGGGGGCTTGGGTCGGTGTCTTGGCAGCCGCGGGTTTCACGTTGTTCGCCTCCTGTAAAACAAACAAGGTGCGGCACGCCGCCACCTTCAACCGCTAACGCGGCGGATGAAGGGGGGTCGTCTTCATCCGCGAAACCCTGTTATAGACCTTCTCGGGCGCTTGAGCCAGCGCGGTGCCGGTCCAGCCGGAGGCGCACTCAAAGGCGGCGATTGTATCGGCCTTGCCGGATCGCCTGGAATGGGGTCATGCCAGGCACTGCTCCAGCCCCTGCTCGAGGATGTCGCGCGGCAGGTCGATGCCGATGAACACCATCTTGCTGATGCGCGGCTCACCCTCGCCCCAGGCCGGCCCCAGGTCGCTGCCCATGAGCTGGTGCACGCCCTGGAAGATCACCTTGCGCTCGGTGCCCTTCATCGACAGCACGCCCTTGTAGCGCAGCATGCGCGGGCCATAGATGTTGACCATGGCGCCCAGGAAGTCCTCCAGCCGCGCCGGGTCGAACGCGCGCTCGGAGCGGAACACGAAGCTCTTGACGTCGTCATCGTCGTGGTGGTGGTGCGCGTGGCCGTGCTCGTGCTGGTGCGAGGGGTGGTCGCAGTGCTCGTGCTCATGGTCGTGATGGTGGTGCGCGTGCTCGTCCTCCTTGAGGAATTCGGGGTCGATGTCGAGCTTGGCGTTCAGGTTGAAGCCGCGCAGATCCAGCACCTCGCCCAGCGCCACCTCGCCGAAATGCACCACGCGCTGCGGCGCGCGCGGGTTCATGTGCTTCAGGCGGTGCTGCAGCGCGGCCAGTTCGTCGGCGCCGACCAGGTCGGCCTTGCTGATGAAGATCTGGTCGGCAAAGCCCACCTGGCGCTGCGCCTCCAGCCGGTCGTTCAGCTGCTGGGCGGCGTGCTTGGCGTCCACCAGGGTGATGATCGAGTCGAGCAGAAAGCTCTCGGCGATCTCGTCGTCCATGAAGAAGGTCTGCGCCACCGGGCCCGGGTCGGCCAGGCCGGTGGTCTCGATGACGACGCGCTCGAAGTCCAGCAGGCCCTTGCGCTTCTTGGCCGCCAGCAGCTGCAGCGTGGCGCGCAGGTCCTCGCGGATGGTGCAGCACACGCAGCCGTTGCTCATCTGGATGATCTGCTCGCCGTCGTCGTGCACCAGGATCTCGTTGTCGATGTTCTCCTCGCCGAACTCGTTCTCGATCACGGCGATCTTCTGGCCGTGCGCCTCGCTCAGCACGCGCTGCAGCAGCGTGGTCTTGCCGGAGCCGAGAAAGCCGGTGAGGATGGTGGCGGGGATGAGGGCCATGCTTGAGTCCAGATAAGGCAGGTGCCCGACCGTCGGGCAACGGGCCAGTTTAGCCAAACCACGCCAACCCTGCGCGCCATCATGCCGTTGGCGGCAACCCGGACTTGCCAGTCATGGCAGACTGTCGGGTTGACATGCGACGCGGCGGGCCGACGCACCGCCCTCCTCCCATCCCCGTTTTCCCGGAGCTATCCCCATGAAAGAGCACCTGCAGTTCTACATCGACGGCCAGTGGGTCGACCCTGCCAGCGCGCGCAGCCTGGACGTCATCAACCCCTCCAACGAGGAGGTCGTCTCGCGCATCAGCCTGGGATCAAAGGCCGACGTGGACCAGGCCGTGCAGGCCGCGCGGCGCGCGTTCGAGAGCTTCTCGCGCACCACGCGCGAGGAGCGCGTCGCCCTGCTGGAGAAGGTGCTGGACGTGTACAAGCGCCGCGCCGACGAGGTGGCGCAGGCCATTTCGCTGGAGATGGGCGCGCCGCTGTGGCTGTCCAAGGCCGCGCAAGCGGCCATGGGCGTGGCGCACCTGAAGACCACCCTGGGCGTGCTGAAAAACTTCGCGTTCGAGACCGTGCAGGGCACCACCGCCACGCTGTACGAGCCGGTGGGCGTGGTGGGCATGATCACGCCCTGGAACTGGCCCATCAACCAGATCATGTGCAAGGTGGCGCCCGCGCTGGCGGCCGGCTGCACGGTGATCCTCAAGCCGTCCGAGATCGCGCCGCTCAGCGGCATCCTGCTGGCCGAGATCATGCACGAGGCCGGCGTGCCGCACGGCGTGTTCAACCTCGTCAACGGCGACGGCCCGGGCGTGGGCGAGGCCATGTCGGTGCACCCCGGCATCGACATGATGACCTTCACCGGCTCCACCCGCGCCGGCATCGCCGTGGCCAAGGCCGCGGCCGACACCGTCAAGCGTGTGGCGCAGGAGCTGGGCGGCAAGTCGGCCAACATCGTGCTGGATGACGCCGACATCGAAAAAGCCGTCAAGCAGGGCGTGCAGGCCTGCTTCACCAACTCGGGCCAGAGCTGCAACGCGCCCACGCGCATGTTCGTGCCGCGCGCCAAGCACGCCCAGGCCATGGCCGTGGCCAAGGCGGTAGCCGAGCGCACCCAGGTGGCCGACGCCATGGCCACCGAGGGCATGGCCATGGGCCCGGTGGTCAGCCAGGCGCAGTTCAGCAAGATCCAGGGCCTGATCCAGAAGGGCATCGACGAAGGCGCCACCCTGGTGGCCGGCGGCACCGGCCGGCCCGAGGGCCTGAGCAAGGGCTATTTCGTCAAGCCCACGGTGTTTGCCGACGTGAAGAACGACATGACCATCGCGCGCGAGGAAATCTTCGGCCCGGTGCTGGTGATGATCCCCTACGACAGCGAGGAAGACGCCATCCGCATGGCCAACGACTCGCCCTACGGCCTGTCGGGCTACGTGCAGTCGGGCAGCCTGGAGCACGCGCGCCAGGTCGCCGCCCGCCTGCGCACCGGCATGGTGCACCTGAACGGCGCCGGCCCCGACGTGGGCGCGCCCTTTGGCGGCTACAAGCAGTCGGGTAACGGCCGCGAGTGGGGCGAGCACGGCTTCCGCGAGTTCCTGGAAGTCAAGGCCGTGATGGGCTACGAGCCCAAGCCGGCCAAGGCCTGACGCCAGGCCGGCGATCGCGTCGACCACGGGCTGCGCGCGGTCAATCCTTCTTGCGGTGTGCCCGCGGGTGCGCCGCGTCGTAGGCCTTGGCCAGGTGCTGGAAGTCCAGCCGCGTGTAGACCTGCGTGGTGCCGATGCTGGCGTGGCCCAGCAGCTCCTGCACGGCGCGCAAATCGCCGCTGGACTGCAGCAGGTGGCTGGCGAACGAGTGGCGCAGCATGTGCGGGTGCACGGGGGTGGCCAGGCCCGCCTGCAGGCTGCGCCGGCGCAGGCGCTGCCAGATGGACTGGGCCGTGAGGCGCGTGCCGTGGCGGCCGATGAACAGGGCGCCGGCGGCATCGTCGTGGGCGGCCACCGTGCCGCGCACGGCCAGCCAGCGCTGCAGGGCCTGCACGGCGGCAGCGCCCAGCGGCACGGTGCGGCGCTTGCTGCCCTTGCCCTGCACCTCCACCTCGGCCGCATCCAGCGCGATCCAGCCGCGGCCGGCGCGCCGCGCGGCGTCGCTGGCGGCGGCGTCCAGACCCACCACCTCGCCCACGCGCAGGCCGCTGCCGTACAGCAGTTCGACCATGGCGGCGTCGCGCGCCTCCAGCCAGGGGTCGGCGTCATCGCGCTCGGCGTGCCAATCGGCCAGCCGCACGGCGTCGTCCACGCCCAGCGCCTTGGGCAAGGGGCGCGGCTGGCGCGGCGCGCGCACGTCCTGCACCGGGTTGGCGGCCATGCGGCCCTCGCGCCCCAGCCAGGCGTAAAAGCCGCGCCAACCCGACAGGATGAGCGCGATGCCGCGCCCGCTGCGCCCGCCGGCGTGCATCTGCGCCACCCAGCGGCGCACGTGGGCGGGCTGCACGGCCAGCAGGCCGACGCCGGCGGCGGCGGCAAAGGTGCTCAGCTTTTCAAGGTCCAGGCCGTAGAGCGCGACGGTGCGCGCGGCCAGCCGCCGCTCGACGCGCACGTGCTCCAGGTAGCGCTCGACGAGCGCCGCGCCGGCGGGCATTTCGCCGGGAGGTGGAGCGCTGTCGTTGCTCATCGATTGATAGCTTCTCGCGCTTGATCCACGCCGGCCAGAGCCCGATTCGACTTGAAAATCACATGCTGCGCAGGCGCGACAGCGAGGCGCTGGCCAGCTCGCCGATGCGCTCCAGGAAGTCGGTGGCCATGCCGGCCTCGTAGCGCGCCGCGTCGGGCGAGGCCAGCACCAGCAGGCCGAAGGCGGGCGCGCTGGCGTTGGGGCGCAGCGGCAGCAGCACCAGCGAGGCGGCGGCCTGCGGGTCTTCCAGCCACTGCACGGCCTCGAAGCCGGCGTTGACGCCGCAGTAGGGCGCGGTCAGCGACGAGGCCAGGCTCCTGACGTCGTCGTTGGCGCCGAGCGCGAAGGGCTCCTGCGCGTAGACCTCGGCCACGTCCCACAGGCGCAGGGCGGCCTGCGGCACGTTGAACTGGGCGCAGATCTCGCTGACCAGCACCACCGGCAGGTCGACCGCGCGGTGCACCAGAAACAGCTGGCGCGACCAGCGCTGCAGCTTGTCGCCGATCAGCATGTTCTCGTTGCCGTGGCGCATCAGCTCCATCAGGCGCTGCTCCAGCACCTTGATCTTCTCGCGCAGCATCTCGGCCTGGCGCTCCTGCAGGCTGACGGCGCGCCCGCCATGCGGGCTGGTCAGCTGCACGGCGGTCAGCAGCTCGGCATGGCGCTCGAAGAAGTCGGGCGTCTGGATCAGGAATTCGGCGATGTCTTGCTCGGTGATGGGGTTCATGGCGATGCGGGCCGCGCGGGCCGGGTCAGAAAAGCTCGTCGGGCAGCTCGATGCTGCCTTCGAACACGGTCTCGGCGGGGCCCGTCAGCCGCACCGGGTCGGCGTGGCCGCCGGCCCATTCGATGGTCAGCAGGCCGCCGTGCATGGCCACGTCGACGCGCGCGTCCAGCAGGCCCAGGCGAATGCCCGCCACCACGGCGGCGCAGGCGCCGGTGCCGCAGGCCAGGGTCTCGCCGGCACCGCGCTCGTACACGCGCAGGCGGACGTGCGCGCGATCGACGACCTGCATGAAGCCGGCGTTGACGCGGCGCGGGAAGGCCGGGTGGCGCTCCACCAGCGGGCCCTGGCTGAGCACGGGCGCCAGCGCCACGTCGTCCACCAGGGCGACGGCGTGCGGGTTGCCCATGGACACCAATGCTACTTGAATGATAGCTGACTGGGCTTGTTCGGTGCCGGCCACAGCCTGATCGGGCATCAAACTCAGCGGCCACATGCGCCACGGCCCGTCGGCCCGCGGCGCGGGCACCGGCGTGAGGCCGGTGGGGTCGAAGGGCAGCGCCGCCAGATCGAACACGGGCGCGCCCATGTCCACCGTGACGCGGCCGTCCTCGGCCTCGGTCAGCTCGATCACGCCGCGCTGGACCTTGACGCGGATGCGGCGCTTGTCCGTCAGCCCGCGCCCGCGCACGTGGCGCACGAAGCAGCGCGCGCCGTTGCCGCAGTGCTCCACCTCGCCGCCGTCGGCGTTGTGGATGACGTACTCGAAGTCCACGTCGGCGCTGGGCGCTGGGCGCACGCTGAGGATTTGGTCGGCGCCGATGCCCAGGTGGCGGTCGGCCAGCCGGCGGTAGTGCGCGGGCGACAGGCCCAGCAGGCCGCGGGTTTCGTCCAGCACGACGAAGTCGTTGCCGGCGCCGTGCATCTTGGTGAAGGGAATGCGCATGGCGCGATTATCCGGCCGGCCGGTGGCGCGCGCCGCCTCAAAACAGCGCGCCGCCGGCCTGCGGCGGCACCACGCCCAGATGCCGGTACGCCGCCAGCGTGGCCACGCGCCCGCGCGGGGTGCGCTGCAGGTAGCCCTGCTGGATCAGGTAGGGCTCGATCACGTCCTCGATGGTGCCGGCCTCCTCGCCGATGCTGGCGGCGATGTTGTCCAGCCCCACCGGGCCGCCGTCGAAGCGGTGGATCACGGCCTCCAGCAGCTTGCGGTCCATCAGGTCGAAGCCTTCCGGGTCCACGTCCAGCATGGCCAGGGCGTCGTGCGCTATCTTTTTCGATATGCGGCCATCGCCCTTCACGTCCGCGTAGTCGCGCACGCGGCGCAGCAGGCGGTTGGCGATGCGCGGCGTGCCGCGGCTGCGGCGGGCGATCTCGAACGCGCCCTCGGCATCGGTCTCGACGTCGAGCAGCCCGGCCGAGCGGGTGACGATGCGCGCCAGCTCCTCGGGTGTGTAGAACTCCAGCCGCGCCACGATGCCGAAGCGGTCGCGCAGCGGGTTGGTCAGCATGCCGGCGCGGGTGGTGGCGCCCACCAGGGTGAAGGGCTGCACGTCGAGCTTGATGGAGCGCGCCGCCGGGCCTTCGCCGATCAGGATGTCGATCTGGTAGTCCTCCAGCGCGGGATAGAGGATTTCCTCGACCACGGGCGACAGGCGGTGGATCTCGTCGATGAACAGGACGTCGTTTTTTTCCAGGCTGGTCAGCAGGGCGGCCAGGTCCTTGGGCTTTTCCAGCACCGGGCCGCTGGTCTGGCGCAGCTGCACGCCCAGCTCGTGCGCGATGATGTGGCTGAGCGTGGTCTTGCCCAGGCCGGGCGGGCCGAACAGCAGCACGTGGTCCAGCGCCTCGCCGCGCTTCCTGGCCGCGCCGATGAAGATCTCCAGCTGCTCGCGCGCCTTGGCCTGGCCGACGTAGTCGTGCAGCAGCTTGGGGCGCAGCGCGCGCTCCAGCGCCTCCTCGCGCGCCGAGGCGGCCGCGCCCGACACCACGCGCGGCGCCGGCTGGCCGGCCGGTGGGGCGAAGTCGTCGACCGTGATGCTCACTGCGTCAGCCAGTTGCCCAGGCCGCGGTAGTAGGCGCGGTTGAAGCGGCCGAAGAAGTCGGCGCCGCCGGGGTTCTGGCAACTGGCGCTGCCGCCGTGCAGCGCGCCCACCACGTAGCGCGTGCTGCCCAGCTGCGTCCAGATGGCCGCGCCGCTGCTGCCGGGCTCGGTGGTGCCCCGCGTCCAGCCGATCTGCCACAGGGTGCCGGCGTCGGCGCTGGCGCTGGTGCAGGTGTTCTCGCCGCAGCTGGCGTAGCCGGTGACGGCGCCCACGCTGTCCTTCTGCAGGTCGCCCTCGGGGTGGTGGATGGCGACCACGCTGGCCCCCACGCCCACGCCGTCGCCAAAGTAGGAGCCGGCGTACACCACGTTGGCCGGCGGCGCGCTGTTGAGCTGCAGCAGCGTGCTGTCCACGCCCGAATCGGTGAACAGCAGCTTGGCGCCGTCGGTGCGGCGCGTGGACGCCGGGTCGATCTTGGGCGAGCCGTTGCACGCCGCGGCGCGGAAGAACCAGTAGGTGACGAGGCTGGCGGCGCTGGCGTCGTCGTCGATGCAGTGCGCCGCCGTCAGCAGGCGGGGCGTGCGGCTGCCGCGCGTGTCGTTCAGCAGCGTGCCGGTGCACAGGTAGGTGCCGCCGTCCCTGGTGAACAGCAGTTGCGCCACCGAGCGGCTTTCGGCGTCCAGCGCGGGGGTGCACATCACGTCCAGGTTGCAGCTGCCGGAGATGCCGATGTCGCTTTCGGTCTTGCCGGCGGCCAGGGCCTGCTCCACCGTCTGGCTCAGGTGCGACAGCTGGGGCACGGCCAGCTGCAACTGGGCGGGGCTGGCGCCGGGCGGCAGCTGCAGCTCCAGCGTGCCGACGGCGCCCGGCGTGTCGGGGCCCCACAGCACGGGGGCGGCCCCCGCGGCGCCGGGCTGGGCCTGCGCCGGGACCGCCTGCTCGACCACGGGCGAGCCGGGCGCGCCATAAAAGCGCAGCTTGGCGCCGGCCGGCGCCTGCCCGATGCGCACGCCCAGGCGCAGGGCCTGGGCGCCGGGCGAGTCGAAGGCCAGCGCCGCCACCTGGCTGCCGTCGGGCAGGCGGTGCCATTGCAGGCGCGCGGCCAGTGCGGCCGCGTCGGCGGTGGCGGCCACGGCGCGGTTGACGCCGATCTGCAGCGGGGCGTTCTTGCCATCGCCGGCGCTCAGCTTGGGCGCCGCCAGCGGCCCCAGCTCCACCCGGGGCACCACGGCGCCCGGCGGCAGGCGGCTGGCTGCGGCGGCCGGCGCGGCCACGGCGGCCTTGCTGGGCAGGGTGGCGGTGTCCAGCGGCTCGATGCGGTCGGTGACCGGAGGCGGTGACGGCGGGTTGGGCGTGGGCGGCGGGCTGTCCGAGCCGCCGCCGCAGGCGGCCAGTCCGAGGGCGAGGGCGCAGGACAGCGCCAGGGCGGTGCAACGTAAAGAAGTCATGCGAAAGGTTCCCGGGTCAGCCACAGTTCACGCGGACGATACGGCCCGCGGCATCCACCACCACGTTCAGGCGTCCGGCCATGTATTCCTTGGTCACCATGCTGTCGGGCCGCAGCATGCGGGCGCGGTCGGCGCCGGCGGCGGCCAGCGCCTGGGCCAGCGTGTCGGGGCCCCAGGCGCCGCCCACCAGGAACTGGGCGGCCTCGGCGCGGCACTGGTTGCGCGGCGGCTGGCCGCTGTCGATCTGGGCCGCGCCGGGCGGCGGCGCGGCGGCGGGCGCGGGGTCGGTCGCGCCCACGCCGCTGCAGGCCGCAAGGGTCAGCAGCGAACCCAGGGCGAGCGGCGCGGTCAAGTTGGTCCATGGCATGGGGCAGTCCTCCGGTCGTTGGCACCGCACTTTATCGGCTCAGGGTCTTCAGGGCCAGCTTGATGCCTTCGCTGACCCCCACGTCGGCAGGCAGGGCCTTGAGCGCCACCTGGGTGTCGCGCTCGGTGTAGCCCAGGGCCATCAGGGCCTGCACGATGTCGCTCTGGGCGTCGGACACGGGCGCCGCAGCGCTGCCCGGCCCCAGGTCGGCGCCCAGCTTGCCCTTCAGCTCCAGCAGCAGGCGCTCGGCGGTCTTCTTGCCGATGCCGGGCACCTTGACCAGGCGCCCCGGCTCCTGCGCCGTCACGGCCTGCGCCAGCCCGGCCACGCCCAGGCCCGAGAGCACGGACAGCGCGGTGCGCGGCCCCACGCCGGCGATCTTGATCAACTCGCGGAAGGCCTGGCGCTCGGCCGGCGTGGCAAAGCCGTAGAGCAGCTGCGCGTCCTCGCGCACGATGAACTGGGTGAGCAGGCTCACGGGCTGGCCGAGCGCGGGCAGGTTGTAGAAGGTGCTCATGGGCACCTGCACCTCGTAGCCCACGCCGTGGCAGTCCAGCAGCACCTCGGGCGGATTCTTTTCCAGCAGGGTACCCGTCAATTGGCCGATCATTCGTTCCTGTCCGTTTCCGCGCTCGCCCCAGGGCGTGGCGATTGCAGCGGGCATTATCGGCGCGCCCGCCGAGGGCACGCGGCCGGACGGCTGCCGCGATGCGAGACAATGCGGTGGTGATTCTTCGCCACGCCTTCACCCCGCTGTCCAACACCCGCCTGGCGCACCTGTGCGGCCCCATGGACGAACATCTGCGCACCATCGAGGGGGGGCTGCAGGTGGCCATCTCGCACCGGCAGGAGCAGTTCAAGATCGACGGCGCCAAGAAGCACGCCGAGCGCGCGCTGGCGGTGCTGCAGGCGCTGTACGAGATCGCCGCGCGCCCCATCCGCGCCGACACCGTGCAGCTGATGCTGGCCGGCGACGAGCGCGCCGGCCTGGAGGCGGCCGACGGCAGCCGCCTGCTGAGCACGCGCCGCGCCGACCTGAAGGCGCGCACGCCCAGCCAGAGCGTGTACCTGGACAACATCGCCGGGCACGACATCACCTTCGGCATCGGCCCGGCCGGCACCGGCAAGACCTTTCTGGCCGTGGCCTGCGCGGTCGACGCGCTGGAGCGCCAGGCGGTGCAGCGCATCCTGCTGACGCGCCCGGCGGTGGAGGCCGGCGAGCGCCTGGGCTTTCTGCCGGGCGACCTGACGCAGAAGGTGGACCCCTACCTGCGCCCGCTGTACGACGCGCTGTACGACCTGATGGGCTTCGACCGCGTGGCCAAGGCCTTCGAGCGCGCGCAGCTGGAGATCGCGCCGCTGGCCTTCATGCGCGGGCGCACGCTCAACCACGCCTTCGTCATCCTGGACGAGGCGCAGAACACCACGCCCGAGCAGATGAAGATGTTCCTGACCCGCATCGGCTTCGGCAGCAAGTGCGTGGTGACGGGCGACGTGAGCCAGATCGACCTGCCCAAGGGCACCACCAGCGGGCTGATCGACGCCGAGCGGGTCCTGAAGCGCGTCAAGGGCCTGGCCTTCACGCGTTTCACCAGCCGCGACGTGGTGCGCCACCCGCTGGTGGCCCGCATCGTCGATGCCTACGACGCACAGCGCAAGACTAGGGCCTGTTAACGCTATGAAAGGGGTCGCGTTGCCTCGCCAAGGGGCTGGATGCAAGGCGCCCGTGCGCAGCAAGGCTGGAGCCTTGCAAGCGCGGGCAACGCCGCAGACGGCCCCTTGGCGAGACAACCCGAAGGGAAGCTCATGACAGCCCGCCCCTCGGCGTTGCGCTTCTTGTGCGTGCCGACGCACGCACGGCGGCGCGCGCCTTGATGGGCAGGCTGTCATGAGCTTCGCGACCCCTTTCATAGCGTTAACAGGCCCTAGCACTTGACCCTGCGGCCAGGATGCCGCCCCCGCCTCTCTAGAATCTTCGGGCCCTCTCTGAATGGACCCGACATGACGCACGGCCTGATCCGCATCCGCGGCGCCCGACAGCACAACCTCAAGAACCTGGATCTGGACCTGCGCACCGGCGAGCTGACGGTGGTGACGGGCGTCAGCGGCTCGGGCAAGTCCAGCCTGGTGTTCGACACGCTGTACGCCGAGGGCCAGCGCCGCTACGTCGAGACCTTCAGCGCCTATGCGCGCCAGTTTCTCGACCGCATGGACAAGCCGGCGGTGGACAAGATCGAGGGCGTGCCGCCGGCCATTGCCATCGACCAGACCAACCCCGTGCGCAACTCGCGCTCCACGGTCGGCACGATGACGGAGCTGAACGACCACCTGAAGCTGCTGCTGGCGCGCGCCGGCCAGCTGTTCGACCGCCAGACCGCGCTGGCGGTGCGGCACGACACGCCCGAGAGCATTTACGCCGAACTGCTGGCGCGCAGTGCGGCTGCCAGCGATCCGCGCTTGATCATCACCTTTGCCGTCGAGCTGCCTGCCAGCGCGACCGCCGCCGATGTGGAGCAATGGCTGTCGGCGGCGGGTTTCACGCGCGTGCAGGCTGAGCACGTCGAGGGGGATCGCAAGATTCTGGACGTGGTGGCCGATCGCTTTCGCATCGCCAGCACCGAGAAAGCCCGCGCCATCGAGGCCATCGAGCTGGCCCTGCTGCGCGGCGGCGGACGCACGAGCGTTTACGTCTTGCCGGAAGAAGGCGATGTGGACTTGTGGAAATTTTCGACGGGCCTGCACTGCCCCGAAAGCAACATCCGCTATGGTGATCCGCTGCCCTCGATGTTCAGCTTCAACTCGGCGGTGGGCGCCTGCGAGAGCTGCCGCGGCTTCGGACGCGTGATCGGGGTGGACTGGGGCCTGGTGATCCCGGACGAAAAGCTGACGCTGCGTGCCGGCGCCATCAAGCCGATCCAGACCCCGGCCTGGCGCGAATGCCAGGACGATTTGATGCGCCACGCCGAAAGCGCGGGCATCCCGCGCGACACGGCCTGGAGCAAGCTCACGCCCGAGCAGAAGCACTGGGTGATCGAAGGCACGCCCAGCTACAAGGAAGGCAACTGGAACAAGCAGTGGTACGGCATCCGGCGCTTCTTTGCCTATCTGGAAAGCAAGGCCTACAAGATGCACATCCGCGTGCTCTTGTCCAAGTACCGCAGCTACACCAGCTGCCCCAGCTGCGGCGGCGCGCGGCTGAAGACCGAATCGCTGCTGTGGCGGGTGGGCACGAAGGACGATGCCGATGCGGTGCTGGAGCCGGCGCGGCGCTTCATGCCGCAGGGCGTGGCGTGGACGCGCGCGCAACTGGAGGCGCTGCCGGGGCTGTGCCTGCACGATTTGATGCTGCTGCCCATCGACCGGCTGCGGCGGTTCTTTGATCGGCTGGAGCACAGCAGCCCCTCTCCTCAGAGGGGCGAGGGAGCCAGAAACGCCGACGCCATGGCCCTCAAGCTCATCCTGGACGAAATCCAGACCCGCCTGAAGTACCTGGTCGACGTCGGCATCGGCTACCTCACGCTCGACCGCCAGAGCCGCACGCTCAGCGGCGGCGAGGTGCAGCGCATCAACCTCACCACCGCGCTGGGCACGTCCCTGGTCAACACCCTGTTCGTGCTGGACGAGCCCAGCATCGGCCTGCACCCGCGCGACATGGACCGGATCACCCAGGCCATGCAGCGCCTGAAGACGGCGGGCAACACCCTGGTGGTGGTCGAGCACGACCCAGCCGTCATGCTGGCCGCCGACCGCGTGCTCGACTTCGGCCCCGGCCCCGGCGCGGCTGGCGGGCGCATCGTGTTCGACGGCACGCCGGCCGAGCTGCGCGCCGCCGACACGCTGACCGGCCAGTACCTGGGCGGGCGCAAGTCCATCGGCCTGGGCTTTTCGCGCGGGGTGCAGGAATCGACCCCGCGCCTGATCCTGGAGGGCGTGCGCGAGCACAACCTCAAGGGCATCGACGTGGCCTTTCCGCTGCAGCGCCTGGTCACGGTGACGGGCGTGTCGGGCTCGGGCAAGTCCACGCTGATCCAGGACGTGCTGGCGCCCGCGCTGCTGCGCCACTTCGGCCAGGCCACCGAGGCACCCGGGGCGCACGATCGCCTGCTGGGCGCCGAGCAACTGAGCGGCGTGGTGTTCGTCGACCAGTCGCCCATCGGCAAGACGGCGCGCTCCAACCCCGCCAGCTACGTCGGCGCCTGGGACGCCATCCGCAAACTGTTTGCCGACGCGCCGCTGGCGCGCCAGCGCAGCTACAGCGCGGCCAAGTTCAGCTTCAACTCGGGCGACGGGCGCTGCCCCACCTGCGGCGGCTCGGGCTTCGAGCATGTGGAGATGCAGTTTCTCAGCGACGTGTACCTGCGCTGCCCCGACTGCAACGGCCAGCGCTACCGCCCCGAAATCCTGGAGGTGCACATCGACCGCCCCCTCCACAAATCGGGGTCAGATCCCCATTTGGAGCAAGCCGCCGACGCGCTGGCCGCCGTTGGCGAGGGGCAGAAATGGTCATCTGACCCCCATTTGAAAACCCGGCACCTGAACGTGGCCGACGTGCTGGATCTGACCGTGGCCGAGGCGGTGCAGGTGTTTGCGCGCGACCGCGAGGTGCTGCGCGCGCTGCAGCCCATCGTGGACGTGGGACTGGACTACGTGCGGCTGGGCCAGCCCGTGCCCACCCTGAGCGGCGGCGAAGCACAGCGCCTGAAGCTGGCGGGGCACCTGGCCGAGGCCGCCCGCATGCAGACCACCAGCCGCCAGCCCGCGGCACGCAAGGGCCAGTTGCTCCTATTTGACGAGCCGACCACCGGCCTGCACTTCGAGGACATCGCCAAGCTGATGCGCGCGCTGCGCAAGCTGCTGGACGCCGGCCACAGCCTGATCGTGATCGAGCACAACCTCGACGTCATGCGTGCCAGCGACTGGCTGATCGACCTGGGGCCCGAAGGCGGCGACGCTGGCGGGCAGGTGGTGGCGCAGGGCACGCCGCAGGACGTGGCGCAGCACCCCAGCTCGCACACCGGGGCGGCGCTGCGGGAGTACGAGGCGGCCCTGGGCGGCGGCGCACAGGCGGCGCACGAAGCCAGCCCGCTATACAAACAGAAGCTGCTCGCGCTTGCTGCACACGGGCCAGCGGCCGAAAACATCCAGATCGTGCGCGCCCGCGAGCACAACCTGAAGAACCTCAGCGTGCAGGTGCCGCGCGGCCAGTTCAGCGTGGTCACGGGCGTGTCGGGCTCGGGCAAGTCCACGCTGGCCTTCGACATCCTGTTCAACGAAGGGCAGCGGCGCTACCTCGAATCGCTCAACGCCTACGCCCGCTCCATCGTGCAGCCGGCCGGCCGGCCCGACGTGGACGCGGTGCACGGCATTCCGCCCACGGTGGCCATCGAGCAGCGCCTGTCGCGCGGCGGGCGCAAGAGCACCGTGGGCACCGTGACCGAGGTGTGGCACTTTCTGCGCCTGCTGTACGTCAAGCTGGGCGTGCAGCACTGCGTGCACGACGGCGCCAAGGTCGAGCCGCAAACGCCCGAGCGCATCGCCGCGCAGATCATGACGCGCTACCGCGGCCAGACCATCGGCCTGCTGGCGCCGCTGGTGGTGGCGCGCAAGGGCGTGTACACCGAGCTGGCCGACTGGGCGCGTCCGCGCGGCTTCACGCACCTGCGGGTGGACGGCGAGTTTCTGCCCACCACCGGCTTTCCGCGCATCGACCGCTTCAAGGAGCACACCATCGAGCTGCCGGTGATGAGCCTGCCCGTCACCCCCGGCAACGAGGCGCAGCTGCGCGAGTCGCTCACCCGCGCGCTGGAGCACGGCAAGGGTGTGGTGCACGTGCTGCACGACATCGCCGGCCTGCGCCACGCCGTGGAGGCGGGGCAGTCCACCGCCCGCATCGGGCAGGTCGAGGTGTTCTCCACCCAGCGCGCCTGCCCGGTGTGCAGCACCTCGTATGCCGAGCTGGACCCGCGCCTGTTCTCGTACAACAGCAAGCACGGCTGGTGCCCCGACTGCGTGGGCACGGGCGTCAAGCTGACGCGCGAGCAGCGCAAGGCGCTGGACGACTCGGTGCTGGCCGCCGACGAGAAAGGCCGCGAGCAGACCTTTGCCGAAGTCGAAGTCGAAGACCTGACCGAGCAGCCCTGCCCCACCTGCCAGGGCACGCGGCTGAACGCGGTGGCGCGGGCGGTACGGCTGCCGCTTGAGCGTGAACAGCCCGACGGCATCTCCATCACCCAGTTGGCCCGCCTGTCCGTCGAAGACCTGCACCAGTGGTTCAACACGCTTGAACTGCAGGGCCGCGCCGCCGACATCGCGCGTGATTTGCTGCCCGAGATCGAAGGCCGCCTGCAGTTTCTCGAGCAGGTCGGTCTGGGCTACCTCACGCTCGACCGCGGCGCGCCCACCCTGTCGGGCGGCGAGGCGCAGCGCATCCGCCTGGCCGCGCAGCTGGGCAGCAACCTGCAGGGCGTGTGCTACGTGCTGGACGAGCCCACCATCGGCCTGCACCCGCGCGACAACGCCATCCTGCTGCACGCGCTGAAAGAGCTGAGCGACAAGGGCAACACCCTGGTGGTGGTCGAGCACGACGTGGACACCATCCGCGCCGCCCAGCACCTGATCGACATCGGCCCCGGCGCCGGCCTGCGCGGCGGCCGCCTGGTGGCCGAGGGCACGGCGGCCGACCTGCAGGCCGCGCCCGACTCAGCCACCGGCCGCTACCTGGGCCACGCCATGCGCCACCCCATGCAGGCGCGGCGCGCGGTGGCACGCCCTGGCGCGGACGGCGATGGCGCGACGGGCTGGCTCAAGGTGAGCGGCGCCAACCTGCACAACCTGCAAGACGTCGATGCCGCCATGCCCCTGGGCCGGCTGGTGGCCGTCACCGGCGTGTCGGGCTCGGGCAAATCGACCCTGGCGCGCGACGTGCTGCTGGCCAACGTGCAGCGCTTCGTACGCCCCAGTTCCAAAGACAAATCGGCCTCTGGCCCGGACAAGACCAGCGCAAGCAGCTATCAAATCAATAGTCATGGCCTGATCGGCTGCAGCGCCATCGAAGGCTTCGGCGCCATCGACCGCGTGCTCGAGGTGGACCAGACGCCCATCGGCAAGACCCCTCGCTCCTGCCCCGCCACCTACATCGGATTCTGGGACGCCATCCGCAAGCTGTACGCCGACACGCTGGAGGCCAAGGCGCGCGGCTACGCGCCCGGGCGTTTCAGCTTCAACACCGGCGCCGGCCGCTGCCCCAGCTGCGAAGGCCAGGGCATGCGCACCATCGCCATGAGCTTTCTGCCCGATGTGAAAGTGCCCTGCGAGGCCTGCCACGGCGCGCGCTTCAACCCCGAGACCCTGGCCGTCACCTGGCGCGGCAAGAGCATCGGCGACGTGCTGCGCATGGAGGTCGATCAGGCGGTGGATTTCTTCGCCTCCATGCCCGCCATCGCCCACCCGCTGCAGCTGCTGCAGGACGTGGGCCTGGGCTACCTCACCCTGGGCCAGCCCAGCCCCACGCTCAGCGGCGGCGAGGCGCAGCGCATCAAGCTCGTCACCGAGCTGAGCAAGGTGCGCGACGACATCGGCCGGCGCGGCCAGAAGGCCCCGCACACCCTGTACGTGCTGGACGAGCCCACCGTCGGCCTGCACATGCAGGACGTGGAAAAGCTCATCCGCGTTCTGCACCGCCTGGTCGACGGCGGGCACAGCGTGCTGGTGATCGAGCACGACCTGGACCTGATCGCCGAGGCCGACTGGATCATCGACCTGGGCCCCGAAGGCGGCGCCGGGGGCGGGCGCATCGTGGCCGCCGGCACGCCCGAGGACGTGGTGCGCGCCGGCACGCACACGGGCGTGGCGCTGGGGCCCGTGCTGGCCGCAAGCGGGGCCACTATCATGCAAGCGCCACAACGGACATCGCGGCCATGAACCAGCCACCCACTTCCTCCGCACCCCGGGTCGAGCACAGCCCGCACCAGGCCCCATCGGCCAACGATGAAACCCATGCCCTGCTCTGGTTTGCCGGCCTGGTGGTCCTGCTCCTGCTGATCGCGCTGGCCGTGTTCGGCGTCAAGATCATCGAGATGATGCGCCCCGCGCCCGACGCCGCCGCGCCCACCCGGGTGCCGGTGGCTGCGCCCGCCGCGCCCGCCACGCCTGCCGCCACCGCGCGAGCGGTCGGCTTTCAGCCGCCGGCGGACGACACCATCCCGCACACGCCCATGGGCGACATGATCCGCAAGGGCCAGCAGATCTTCATGCACACGGGCGCCAACGCCAAGGCCTTCGTCGGCAACAGCCTCAACTGCGTCAACTGCCACCTGGACGCCGGGCGCCGGGCCCATTCGGCGCCCATGTGGGGCGCCTACCTGCTCTACCCGGCCTACCGCGGCAAGACCAAGCACGTGGACACGTTTGCCGAGCGCCTGCGCGGCTGCTTCATGTACAGCATGAACGGCAAGGCGCCGCCCTTGGGCGACGAGGTGCTGGTGGCGCTGGAGTCCTACGCCTACTGGATGGCCACCGGCGCCCCGGTGGGCGAGCGCCTGCCCGGCGCGGGCCTGCCCACGCTCGCCCAGCCGGCGCAGCCACCCGACATCGGGCGCGGGCAAAAGGTCTTCGAAGCGCACTGCGCGCAGTGCCACGGCGCCGACGGCCAGGGCCAGCGCACCGGCGACACCCAGACCTTTCCGCCGCTGTGGGGCGCGCAGTCCTTCAACTGGGGCGCGGGCATGGCCAACGTCAATACCGCCGCCGCCTTCATCCAGGCCAACATGCCGCTCGGCCAGGGCGGCTCCCTGACCGAGCAACAGGCCTGGGACGTGGCCACCTTCATCGACAGCCACGAGCGCCCGCAGGACCCACGCTTCACCGGCGACGTGGCGCAGACCCGCGCGCAGTTTCATGACAGCGCGTATTCGCTGTACGGCACGCAAGTGGACGGCCAGTTGCTGGGGCAAGGCACGCACTGACGCGCGAGCGCCATGGACCTGGGCCGGTCCTTCCAACAAGGCCGCCGCCCAGACCCAAGCGCTGCATGAAGCGCTGACACTGGAGCAGAACGGGCGCAGGCACCAACGCACCTGAAACCCCGCACCACTTGCGCGTTACATGCAACATCTATACCATGTTGCATGCAACGAAAAGGAGCCCGCCATGACAGCCGCTCAAGTCAACGCCCGCGTGCAAAAGCACCGTGACGCCCTGCGCCAGGCCGGCCTGCGCCCGGTGCAGCTGTGGGTGCCCGACACGCGCCGCCCCGACTTCGCGCAGGAATGCCAGCGCCAATGCCTGCGGGTTGCCCAGGCCGATGGTGCCGACCCCGCCTTGCAGGCTTTCATGGATGCGGCACTGACTGACGTGCAAGGCTGGACGGATTGATGCGCGGCGACCTGGTGACCATTGCCTTGCAGGGTGACTTTGGCAAGCCCCGGCCCGCGCTGGTCATCCAGGCAGACTGGTTTGCGGCGCACGCCAGCGTGACCGTGCTGCCCGTCACCAGCGCCCTGGTGGAGGCACCGCTGCTGCGGATCACCGTGCAACCCAGCCCCGACAACGGCTTGCAAAAGCCCTCGCAAGTCATGGTGGACAAGGCCATGACGGTACAACGTAACAAGCTTGGCCCCGCCTTTGGCCGCATCGACGCCGATACGCTGGTGGAGGTGGAGCGCTGCCTGGCCGTATTCTTGGGCTTGGGGAAATGAGCCAGGTGCCTGAGACAATCGCCCCATGACTTTCGCCCCCCTGAAAAACGACACCTTCCTGCGCGCCTGCCTGGGCCAGGCCACCGCTTACACCCCCGTCTGGCTGATGCGCCAGGCCGGGCGCTACCTGCCCGAGTACTGCGCCACCCGCGCCAAGGCGGGCAGCTTCATGGGGCTGGCCACCAACGTGGACTACGCCACCGAAGTCACGCTGCAGCCCCTGGAGCGCTATCCGCTGGACGCCGCCATTCTTTTCAGCGACATCCTCACCGTGCCCGACGCCATGGGCCTGGGTCTGTCGTTCCAGCAGGGCGAAGGCCCAAAATTTGAGCGCGTGATACGCGACGAAGCAGCGGTGGCGCAACTGGCCGTGCCCGACATGGACAGGCTGCGCTACGTATTCGACGCCGTCGCCAACATCCGCCAGGCGCTGGCCGGCCGCGTGCCGCTGATCGGCTTTTCGGGCAGCCCCTGGACGCTGGCCTGCTACATGGCCGAGGGCGGCTCCAGCAGCGACTACCGCCACGTCAAGACGCTGATGTACGCCCGGCCCGATTTGATGCACCGCATCCTGGCCATCAACGCCGACAGCGTGGCCGCCTACCTCAACGCGCAGATCGACGCCGGCGCGCAGGCGGTAATGATCTTCGACAGCTGGGGCGGCGTGCTGGCCGATGGGGCTTTCCAGCAATTCAGCCTGGCCTACACCGCGCGGGTGCTGGGCCAGCTCAAGCGCACGGGCGCCGACGGGCAGGTGGTGCCGCGCATCGTCTTCACCAAGGGCGGCGGGCTGTGGCTGCATGACATGCGCGCGCTGGCCTGCGACGTGCTGGGGCTGGACTGGACGATGGATCTGGGCCGCGCCCGCGCCATCCTGCAAGAAGGCAGCGGCCCGCGCCCCACGGCCCTGCAGGGCAACATCGACCCCAACGTGCTGTTTGCCCCGCCTGCGGCCATCCGTGCCGAGGCGCGCCGCGTGCTGGAGCATTTTGGCGCGCCGCACGCCGACGCCGCACGCCCCGGCGTGGGCCACGTCTTCAACCTGGGCCACGGCATCAGCCAGTTCACCCCGCCCGAGCACGTGGCGCACCTGGTGGACGAGGTGCATGCGCACTCGCGCCGGCTGCGCGCGGCGGCCTGAACAAACAAGTCACAGATCAAACGCCTGGCAGCCAAAACGGGGCTTGACAAAATTGACTTATGCACAAATCCGCCGCATCGGGTCTTGCGCCGAACCCATCGGCCCGAAGCAAATGCAAGTGCTTGATTTTTAACAAGTTCGATTCTTGCCGCCTGGATGGGCAACCCGTTGAAAGCCTTGTCCGACAAGGGCTCGCGGCGGCTTTCCGAAGGTTTTCAACAAAATTATCCACAGCTTCTGGGCATGACTTTGGAAGCGTTTTCGAATCAAGCACTTAGAGCGTGTTCATGAACTGCCCACGGGGCCTGCCATGACGCACTGGCTGGCCGTGGCCGTGCCCACCCCGGCGCACAGCCGGGTGGCCGGCCTGCTGACCTACCGCAGCGACCAGCCCCTGCCCGCCGGCAGCCTGGTGCGCGTGCCGCTGGGCCAGCGCGAGCTGCTGGGCGTGGTGTGGGACGGCGCCCTGCCGCCGCCCGACGAGCCCCTGGCCAGCCAGACGCGGGCCGTCACCGCCGCGCTGGACGGCGTGCCTCCGCTGGGCGAGCCCTGGCTGCGCCTGATCGCCTTCACCGCGCGCTACTACCAGCGCGCACTGGGCGAGGTGGCGCTGGCCGCGCTGCCGCCGCAGCTGCGCAGCCTGAGCGCCGTGCAGATGGCGCGGCGCCTCAAGCGCGCCGCCGGCACGCCCGCCGACGCCGCCTCGGTCACTATCGAAACGAGAGCGCTTACCGCAGATCAGACCCGCGCCCTGGCCCAGATCGATCAAAACCCCGGCCCCTTCCTGCTGTTCGGCGCCACCGGCAGCGGCAAGACCGAGGTCTACATGCAGGCCGCGCAGGCCGCCCTGGCGCGCGACGCCGCGGCCCAGGTGCTGGTGCTGGTGCCCGAGATCAACCTCACGCCCCAGCTGCTGGCGCGCTTTGCCGAGCGCTTTGGCCACGCCTCCATCGCCTGCCTGCACAGCGGCCTGACGCCCGCGCAGCGCCTGCAGGCCTGGCTGGCGGCGCACACCGGCCAGGCGCGCATCGTGCTGGGCACGCGCGTGGCGGTGCTGGCCTCCATCCCGCAGCTGGCGCTGGTCGTGGTGGACGAGGAGCACGACCCCAGCTACAAGCAGCAGGAAGGCGCGCGCTACTCGGCGCGCGACCTGGCGCTGGTGCGCGGCCAGCACAGCGGCGCCAAGGTCATCCTCGGCTCGGCCACGCCTTCGCTGGAAAGCTGGCATGCCAGCACCCCGGTGGCCGACGGCGGTGCCGGGCGCTACCAGCTTCTCACCATGGCGCACCGCGTGGGCGCAACCGACGGGCATGCCGGCCTGCCGCGCGTGCTGCGCGTGGACATGGGCCGCCAGCCCAAGGGCACGCTGATCGCCCCGCCGCTGCTGGCCGCCATCGGCGAGCGCGTGGCACGCGGCGAGCAGGCGCTGCTGCTGCTCAACCGCCGCGGCTGGGCGCCCGTGCTGCACTGCGCCGACTGCGGCTGGAAAAGCGAGTGCCCGCACTGCAGCGCGTATCGCGTGTTCCACAAGATCGACCGCACGCTGCGCTGCCACCACTGCGGCCTGACCGAACGCGTGCCGCGTGCCTGCCCCGACTGCGGCAACCTCGACATCGGCACCCAGGGCCGCGGCACCGAGCAACTGGAAGACCACGTCGCCACCCTGCTGGCCGACGTGCGCCGGCCTGATGGCACGCCCGCGCGCATCGCCCGCATCGACGCCGACTCCACCCGCGGCAAGGGCCGGCTCGAACAGGCCCTGGCCGCCGTGCACGGCGGCGACGTGGACGTGCTGGTGGGCACGCAGATGATCGCCAAGGGGCACGACTTTCGGCGCGTCACCCTGGTGGCCGCCATCAACCCCGATGCGGCGCTGTTCTCCAGCGACTTCCGCGCCCCCGAGCGCCTGTTCGCCCTGCTCATGCAGTCGGCCGGCCGCGCCGGGCGCGATGCCGCCGCAGCGGCCGACAGCCAGATGTGGGTGCAGACCCAGCACCCGCAGCACCCTTTGTTTGCCGCACTCAAGGCGCACGACTACCCGGGCTTTGCCGCGCAGCAGCTGGCCGAGCGCCAGCAGGCCGGCTTTCCGCCCTTCACCCACCTGGCCCTGCTGCGCGCCGAAGCGCGCAGCCAGGACGCCGCGCAGGCCCTGCTGGGCGCGCTGGCGGCGCAGGCCCAGGCGGCGGGAGCGGCCGACGCCGCGCTGGCCGCCGCCCTGCCCCACGTCAGCTGGTACCCGGCGGTGCCGCTGGCGGTGCAGCGCGTGGCCGGCGTCGAGCGCGCGCAGATGCTGCTGGAGAGCGCCCACCGCCCGGCGCTGCAGCGCGTGCTGGCCGCTTGCGCGCCCCTGCTGCAGGCCCTGCGCGCCACGCCCGAGCACCGCGCCATCGTGCGCTGGGCGATCGACGTCGATCCGCAGGAACTTTAGCCGCCGGCGGCGAACCCACAGACATCGGGCGCCGACCGATGGCCGCCATGGATGCCGCTGGCGCCCGCTCACTCAGGAAAGGAGTTCGACCATGAACCTTCGACCCACCCTGCTGGCGCTGTGCGGCGCCCTGGCCCTGCCCGCCCTGGCGCAGATGACGCCGGCGCAGACCAACCTGGACCCCGCCGCCGCCCGCCTGGAGGCGCGCAACGCCCGCGCCGACCACCAGCTCACCGCCGTCAGCCCGCAGCAGGCGCTGGCCAACGAGCTGCAGCGCTGCGCCGTGCTGCCGCCCTTCTACAAGAGCGACTGCGAGGCGCGCGTGCGCGGCCAGGCCGGCACCGTCTCGGGCAGCGTGATCGGCGGCGGCATGATCCGCGAGACCGTCACCACCATGCCCAAGGAGCAGTTGCAGACGCTGCAGCGCAACCCGCAGGAAATGGACTTTCCCAAGCCCCTGCGCCAGCGCTGACCGGCACGTCAGCGCAGCAGCGCCACCGCGGCTGAAAAGCTGAAGAAGGCAAGCGCCGTCGACACCAGGATCACGCGCGCCACGCGCCCGTTGTCGGCGCCGAAGCGCTCGGCCAGCAGCGACACGTTGCTGGCCGCGGGCAGGGCGGCCGTCAGCACCAGCGGCGCCAG
Organism: Burkholderiaceae bacterium; assembly: GCA_024235995.1. Taxonomy (NCBI): domain Bacteria; kingdom Pseudomonadati; phylum Pseudomonadota; class Betaproteobacteria; order Burkholderiales; family Burkholderiaceae; species Burkholderiaceae bacterium. Next base: position 1,116,029 of record JACKLI010000001.1, on the reverse strand, counting down.
CAGCGCGGCCGGCCAGGCCCCGGCACGCACGGCGGCGGCGCCCAGCGCCCACACCAGGGCCGGGTGCACCGCCAGCTTCAGCAGCACGATCAGCCCCACGTCGTTCGGCGCACGCGCCGCGCCGGCGGCGGGCGCGCCGGTCTGCATCTGCGAGCGCGCCAGCACCGCGCCGATGGTGAACAGCGCCACCGGCGAGGCCGCATCCGCCAGCAGCTCGACCGTGCGCCCGATGGGCGCCCACGGCTCGAAGCCGGTGGCGCCGGCCAGCGCGCCCAGCAAAATCGACCACGGCATGGGGTTGCGCAGCACGCCCTGCAGCGCCCGGCCCAGGGCCTTGGCCGCGCCGTGCTCGCCGGCCGCGCCCCACTGCGACAGGCCGATGCACACCGAGGTGGTCACCACCAGGTCCACCAGCAGCGTGGCCATCACCGGCCCCAGCGCGCCCTCGCCCAGCAGCGCCAGGATCAGCGGCACGCCCATGAAGCCCGAATTGGGAAAGACGGCCACCAGCGCGCCCATGGCCGCGTCCGGCCAGCTGGCGCCGCGCCGGCGCGCCCAGCCCGCCGACACCGCCACCAGCAGGGCGGCCGCCAGCATCCAGATCAGCGCCACCACCGGGCTGAACAGCTGCGCCACCGGCGTGCCGCTGCCAAAGCGGTACAGCATGCACGGCAGCGCGAAGTACAGCACGAACATGTTCAGCCCCGCCACCGCGTCCAGCGGCAGCAGGCGCGCGCGGGCGGCCAGGTAGCCGCACAGCACCAGGGCGAAGAAGGGAAAGGTGACGGCAAGGATGCCGGACAGCGCCTGCATGAGGACGCGAGCGTAACAAGAGCGCAACCCGCGGCTCCCGCGCAGGCCGCCCGCTATGATCGGCGCTGCGCATGTCCGACCGCCTGAACCTCGCCCAGCAAGACGCCGTCAACCACCTGCGCGGGCCCTGCCTGGTGCTGGCCGGCGCGGGCTCGGGCAAAACGCGGGTCATCACGCACAAGATCGCGCGCCTGATCCAGACCGGCGTGGCGCCTTCGCGCATCGCCGCCATCACCTTCACCAACAAGGCTGCCGCCGAGATGCGCGAGCGCGCCCGCGGCCTGGTGGGCAAGGCCGCCGGCGAGGTGCTGATCTGCACCTTTCACGCGCTGGGCGTGCGCCTGCTGCGCGAGGACGGCGCGGCGCTGGGCCTCAAGCCCCAGTTCAGCATCCTGGACAGCGACGACGTGCTGAGCCTGCTGAAGGACTGCGGCGCGACGACCGACGCCGCCACCGCGCGCCAGTGGCAATGGGCCATCAGCGGCTGGAAGAACGCTGGCCTGGATGCCGCCGGCGCGCTGGCCCAGGCCCGCGGCGAGGGCGAGCGCCAGACCGCGCTGCTGATGGCGCGCTACCAGGAGCGGCTAACGGCCTACCAGAGCGTGGACTTCGACGACCTGATCGGCCTGCCGCTGCGTTTGCTACAAAATCATGAGCAGGTGGCGGATAAGTGGCGCGGGCGACTGGCCCATATCCTTGTCGATGAATACCAGGACACCAACGCCACGCAGTACGAGCTGATGAAGCAGCTGGTGGGCCGCGCCGGCCACTTCACCGCCGTGGGCGACGACGACCAGAGCATCTACGGCTGGCGCGGCGCCACGCTGGACAACCTGCGCCGCCTGCCGCAAGACTACCCGCAGCTCAAGGTCATCAAGCTGGAGCAGAACTACCGGTCGACTTCCGCCATCCTGCGCGCGGCCAACAACGTCATCGGCCCCAACCCCAAGCTGTTTCCCAAGCGGCTGTACTCCGAGCTGGGCGAGGGCGAGCCGGTGCGCGTGGTGGATTGCGACCACGAGCAGCACGAGGCCGAGCGCGCCGTGGCGCGCATCCAGGGCCTGCGGCAGAGCTCGCCGCACAAGGAGTGGCGCGACTTCGCCATCCTGTACCGCGCCAACCACCAGGCCAAGGTGTTCGAGCAGGCGCTGCGCCGGGCGCAGATTCCGTACAAGGTCTCGGGCGGGCAGAGCTTCTTCGACCGCGCCGAGATCAAGGACCTGTGCGCCTGGCTGCGCCTGTGGATCAACGAGGACGACGACCCGGCTTTTCTGCGCGCCGTCACCACGCCCAAACGCGGCATCGGCCACCAGACGCTGGCCGCCCTGGGCGAGTTTGCCGGCAAGGCGCATCTGTCGCTGTTTGGCGCGCTGTTCGCACACAGCCTGCCGGCCGCCCTGCCCGCGCGCGCCATCGCCGGCTTGCACGAGTTTGGCCGCGCACTCAACGACCTGCGCCACCGCGCCGGCCACACGCAGGGGCACGAGGCGGCACGCGCCTTTTTGGCCGACTGGTTGAAAGACATTGGCTACGAGCAGCACCTGCACGACAGTGCCGACAGCCCCGCGCAGGCCGCCGCGCGCTGGGCCAACGTGCTGGACTTTTGCGACTGGATGGCCGGGCGATGCGGCGGCCAGATCGAGGACGCGGCGGGCGTCAGCCTGCGCACCGAGCCCAAGACCCTGCTGGAGGTGGCGCAGACCATCTCGCTGATCTCCACCCTGAACGAGCGCGAGCAGGACCCCAACGTGCTCACCCTGTCCACCCTGCACGCCGCCAAGGGCCTGGAATGGCCGCACGTGGTGCTGGCCGGCGTCAACGAAGGCCTGCTGCCCTTTCGCCCCGACGAAGACGCGGGCGCCGCCGCGCAGGCCGCGCGCATCGAGGAGGAGCGCCGCCTGATGTACGTGGGCATCACCCGCGCCAAGGTGACGCTGGCCGTCAGCTGGACGCGCCGGCGCAAACGCGGGCGCGAGGTGGTGGCCGCGCAGCCCAGCCGCTTCATCGCCGAGATGGCGCTGGACCAAAACACCGTGCGCGAGGACCCGCGCGAAAAGCTCAAGGCCCTGCGCGCCGAATTTGCCCGCCGCGCGGCCGACGCCTCGGCCGCCGCGCCCACGGGCTCGGCGGCGTAGAGTCTCGCTCAGGGCCACCGGCCCGCCTTGCCGCACCATCATGAACACGCCATGGACCACGGGTTTGCGCCAGCCGGGCGTGGCCGCCGTCCTGGGCGCCGCGCTGCTGTTCGGCGCCGGCACGCCGCTGGCCAAGCTGCTGCTGGCGCAGGCCAGCCCCTGGCTGCTGGCGGGCCTGCTCTATCTGGGCTCGGGGCTGGGCCTGGGCGCCGTGCGCCGGCTGCGGCGCGCGCCGGCGGTCCAGCTGTCGCGCGCCGAGTGGCCCTGGTTGGCCGGCGCCGTGCTGGCCGGCGGCGTGGTCGGCCCGGTGCTGCTGATGCTGGGCCTGACGCGCATGCCGGCATCGGGCGCGTCGCTGCTGCTCAACGCCGAAGGCGTGTTCACGGCCCTGCTGGCGTGGCTGGCCTTCCGGGAAAACGTCGATCGCCGCATCGCCCTGGGCATGACCGCCATCGCGCTGGGCGCCGCGGTGCTCAGCTGGCCCGGCCAAGCCCGCTTTGCCGGTGCCTGGCCGGCGCTGGCGGTGCTGGGCGCCTGCCTAGCCTGGGCCATCGACAACAACCTGACGCGCAAGGTGTCGCTGGCCGACGCGAGCTGGATCGCCTCCGTCAAGGGCCTGGCGGCCGGCTCGATCAACCTGGCGCTGGCCTTCGGGCTGGGGGCCACGCTGCCGCGCGCGCCGGTCGTCGCCGCGTCCCTGCTGGTCGGGTTTCTGGCCTATGGCGTCAGCCTGACCTGGTTCGTGCTGGGCCTGCGGCACCTGGGCACGGCACGCACCGGGGCGTACTTTTCGATCGCGCCGTTTTTCGGCGCCGTGCTGGCGGTGGCGCTGGGCGAGCCCGTTACGGTGCCGCTGCTGCTGGCCGGCGCGCTGATGGCCGTGGGCATCTGGCTGCACCTGACCGAGCGCCACAGCCACGAGCACACGCACGAACCGCTGGCGCACGAGCACATGCACGTGCACGACGCGCACCATCAGCACCGGCACGATCCGCCCGTCCCGCCGGGCACCCGGCACAGCCACTGGCACCAGCACGAAGCCCTGACGCACACGCACCCGCATTTTCCCGATGTCCACCACCGCCACAAGCACTGACGCGCAACGCACGCACCCCGGCAAGACCGCCTGGAAGGCCGTCCAATTTTCTATGGTTTTGATAGCTTCTTGCGCGCTGTCTGCCTGCGCCACAGGCCCATTCGATTCAAAACCCGGCGTCCAGGCCAAGGCGCCAGCCAGCACGGTCAACCCGGCCTGCCCCGACCTGGCCCGCTGGGGCGCGCCCCAGCTGTACGGCAGCTGGACCTTCGAGCTGAGCGCGCTGGGCCAGCGCGGCCGCATGCAACTGCGCCAGCACCCCGACTTCGCCGCCAGCCTGCGCGGCGAGCTGGACTACGGCGGCGCGCACGCCATCGCCTCGGGCGACCTCGAGGACGGCGAGCTCAACCTGGACGAGTCGCGCGACGGCAAGAGCCTGTACGCCTTCTGGACCGGCCAGCTGGTGCCGGCCCGCTGCGGCCGCGAGATCCGCGGCACCTGGGAGCAGGTGCCGAAGGCCGGCCAGCCGGCGCTGAAAAGCCCCTTCGTGCTGCGGCGCGTGGACGGCGGCGATCGCTGGTGATCCATCGGCTCAACGCCGTATCACGGCCCGGTAGCTGAACTGATCGGGGCGAAAGTAAACGTCTGAATACAGAAGCGGCATCCCCGTGATGTCATAGGGCACGAAGCGCATCTGCAGCAGCGGCGCATCACTGCCCACCCCCAGCAAGGCTCCGCGCGCACGTCCGGCCCGCACGGCGGTCGCCGTGATCTGGGTGTGATCGAGGCGCATGTCCAATGCATCCTCCAGCAGAGTCATGGCGTCCTCCTCGTGAATGCGCCGCGCCAGCAGCTCTCGGCCTTGGGTCGGTTCGTAGTAGGCATGCACGATCGATGCCGGCACGTCGTCGATCAGGCGCAATGCGCGAACCTCGGACACGAGCGCGCCACGCTCCAGACGCAAGGCCTGCGCCACGCGCGCAGGCACCGGACAGCTTCGCGCACTCAACAGCCGGCCGCTGGGCACGCGCCCGTGCGATCGAACCAGGTCATTGAATCCAGCCAGCATGCCCAGGCGCGGCGCCCCCGCCGGCCGGGTGACGAAGCTGCCTTTTCCATTGATGGTGTGGATCAGGCCGTCGGCCTGCAGCTCAGCCAAGGCCTGGCGCACGGTGATCCGGCTGACGCCAAAGATCTGCTGCAGCCTGGCCTCGGACGGGAGCTTCTGGTCGGCCAGCAACCGCTTGTCCAGGATATCTTGGCGCAATCGCGCCTTGATCTGGGCAAAGCGCGGCAGCGCCACAGGCCGTCGCGGCTGGGGCTTGGTCGTGACGGGCTTGTCGGTGGGGGCCGGTGCGGCGGAAGACAAGACAGGTACGGCGCGGTTCATGGCAAAAAACTCAGGGAAGGCATTTCAGTATATCCATCACCTGTCATAACAGCTATTGCGCCCGATCCGATTCGAACCTATCATGACAGGTCAAATCGCTGTGCCCGCATCCATCCTCTCAGGAGATCTGTCATGAAGCACCGTTCCATCATCCGCACCATCCTGGCATCGGTCCTTTGCACGGGCCTCGCCGTGCCCGCGCTGGCCGCAGACCCCTATCCAGTCAAACCCATCAGGGTCATCGTTCCCTATGCCGCAGGCGGCGTGGTCGACGTGCAGACACGCGCGGTCACGGAATCGATGGCGCAGTTTCTCAAGCAACCCATCATCGTCGAGCCACGCCCTGGCGCCAGCGGAAGCATCGCGGCCGAAGCCGTGGCTCGGGCAGAGCCCGATGGCTACACATTGCTGGTATCGGCTTCCTTCCTGTTCACGCAACCACTGCTGGAAAGCCACCTGCGATGGTCGATCAAGCAGTTCACGCCTGTCGGCCGCTTCGCTCTGTCCCCCAGCTATTTCGTCGTTCCCAACAACTCACCGGCAAGAACCCTCAAGGAATTCGTGGATTACGCCAAGAAGGCCAGCCCTCCCCTGCAGTATGCGAACGGCGGAGATGGCGCCCCGCAAACAATGGCAACGGAACTCTTCCGCGTTGCGGCCGGCATCAAGCTGGAGCCGGTGATGTACAAGGGCGCGCCACCGGCCGTGCCCGATCTGATCAACGGGAGGGTTGCGCTTGGCGTCCTGCCATCGACAGTGGGCTTCCCACAGATCAAGGGAGACCGGCTGCGCGCACTGGCCAACGCAAGCGATCAGCGCTCATCCCAACTGCCGGGCGTGCCAACCATCGGCGAGGCCGGCTTCCCCTCGGCCACGGTCAATTCGTGGTATGGCCTGCACGCTCCCGCAGGAACTCCGCCCGAAATCATCCGGATACTGAGCGAAGCGATGAAAGCCGCGACCGCCATGCCGGAGGTGAAAACGCGCCTGGAAGCAGCGGGTGGCGAAGTGGCATACATGGGCACGGCGGACTTCACCCAGTTCCTGAGCAACAACGCCAAGCAATGGGCAGATGCCGTCAAGTTGATCAAGACCAACTGATCGACCTTCCATGAAGACTCGCCCTGAAGCGGAATACACCGCGCTGATCGACACCCTGCGCGAGTTCATCGACGCCGAGGTGATTCCGCGCGAAGACCTGAAGACCGCGCATGACAGCGACGCGGTGACATGCATGGCCAGCGAGCTGAACGCCCTGGCTCGCGCACGCGGACTGGGCGCGCCGCGCGCTCGCGTGGAAGACGGCGGCCTGGCACTCAGCTGGACCGAATGCTGCGCCTACCTGGAGCAGGCCGGCCGCAGTTTTCTGGGCCCGCAAGCGCTGGGCTGCGCTCCTCCCACACAGCCGGACGTGTTCGCCCTGGACGCACTGGCCAGTCCCGCACAGCGCCAGCGCTACCTGGAACCCCTGATGCGCGGTGAGCGCAAGTCCTGCTTTGCCATGACCGAACCCGCCCCCGGTGCCGGCTCCGATCCGCGCATGCTGAGCACCCGGGCGCGTCGTGACGGAAACGGCTGGGTGATCGACGGCCACAAGTGGTTCATTTCGGGCGCCATGCGGGCGGACTTCGCCATCGTGGTGGCGCGCACCGAACACGGGCCTTCGTGGTTCCTGGTGGACGCCGGCACGCCCGGCTTCGAGATCGTGCGCGACATTCCAACCATGGAGCCGTTTGACACGGGCGGTCACGCCGAGATTCGGCTGGACGGCTGCCGGGTGGGCGCCGACGCGCTGGTCGGCGAAGAGGGACAGGGCCTGGCGCATTCGCAACTGCGGCTGGAAGGCGCCCGCCTGTTCCACTGCATGCGCTTCATCGGGCTGGCCTCGCGCGCCATGGCAATCGCCCAGGACTACGCCTTGCAGCGGGAATCGCAAGGCGCCAAACTGGCCGAACACCAGATGGTTCAAGCCATGATCGCGGACGCGCACATTCAACTCTACGCCGCGCGCATGATGACGCTGGACGTGGCGCGCCGGCTCGACGCCGGCGAGTCCATCCGCCACCATTCCTCCATGGCCAAGGTCTTCGTGGCCGAGGCGGTCTACAGGGCGGCCGACTCGGCGGTGCAGATCTGCGGCGCGCTGGGCGTGTCCGAGGATGTGCCCGTGTCCATGATCCTGCGCATGCTGCGGCCCTTCCGCATCTATGACGGGGCTTCCGAAGTCCACCGCTCGGCCATCGCCCGGCGCGCGCTGCGCCACCGCCTGCCTGCTTGAGAGCCTGCCCATGAGCGATACCCCCGACCTGGCGCACTTTCGCCAGGACATTGACCGCTTCGTGCGCGAACGCCTGCCTGCCGGGCTGCGACAGACCGTGCGCCAGGGCCAGCAGCCCACGCGGGAGCAATTGACCGGCTGGCACGAGGTGCTGGCGGCCGAGGGGCTGCTGGTGCCCCACTGGCCGGAACCATGGGGCGGACGCGGCTGGAGCGTGCGCCAGCAGATGGTCTTCGACGAGGCGATGGCGCTGGGCGACGCTCCCGAGCTGAACGCCATCACCTTCGACATGATCGGCCCGGTGCTGATGCGCCACGGCAGCCCCGAACAACAGCAGCGTTTTCTGCCCGCCATCGCCTCCGGGCGCCAGTGGTGGTGCCAGGGCTATTCGGAGCCGAATGCCGGCTCGGACCTCGCCAGTCTGGCCACGCGCGCGCAGCGCGACGGCGACGACTACGTGGTGAACGGCTCCAAGATCTGGACCTCCTACGCCCAGTACGCCGACTGGATGTTCGCGCTGGTACGCACCCGCCGGGAAGGCAAGCCGCAGGAGGGCATCAGCTTTCTGCTGATCGACATGCGAAGTCCCGGTATCACCGTGCGTCCCATCGTGGGCGTGCACGGCTGGGTGGTGTTCAACGAAGTGTTCCTGGACGGCGTGCGCGTGCCGTCAAGGCAGCGTGTCGGCGAGGAAAACCACGGGTGGACGGTTGCCAAGTCGCTGCTGGAGTTCGAGCGGCTCAAGCTGGCGCGCATCGGCGAGAACAAGCGCCGCATGGCCCGCGCCAGGGAGGTGGGGCTGACCCGCTGGCGCGAGGGCCGGCGCGTGGCGGATTGGCCGTGGTACCGCGCGCGCTTCGCCGACCTGCGGGCGCGCCTGATTGCCCTGGAAGCCAACACGGAACGCTTTGTGGCGCGTCAGATGGCAGGCGAACAAATCGGCCCCGAAGTCTCCATGCTCAAACTGCGCGGCAGCCGCCTCATCCAGCAGTGGGAGGAGTTGATTGTCGACGCCCTGGGTCCCGAGGCTGCCCCGCTGTCGCCGCACTGGCTGCAAGCCAGGCCCGGCGCCGCGCCACTGGACGCGCTGGCCGGCACCGCCTCGTCGCGGCGCTTTCTCGCACGCGGATACACCATTGCCGGGGGTTCCAGCGAGATTCAGCACAACATCCTGGCCAAGCAGGTGCTCGGACTATGACAATGGACATCGATACGCGGCGGATGCTGGTCGACAGCGCTCGCCGCTGGGCTGCGCAAGCGTGCGGCAAGGCCGACCGCGAGCAAGCCAGCGCCCACCCGTCCGGCTGCCCACCGGAGCGCTGGCGCGCTCTGGGCGAGCTCGGATGGCTGGCCATGGCCGTGCCGGAGGCCGATGGCGGCCTCGACGCCGGGATGCCAGCACTGTGCCTGCTGGCGGAGGAACTGGGCCGTGCCCTCCTGGTCGAGCCGTTCGTGTCCTGCGCCATCACGGGATGCGGCCTGCTGGCCGACGCCGCCGCCATGGGGACGGAGCGGAGTGCGTGGCTCGCGGCGCTGGCCACGGGCGAGCGGCGTGTGGCCTGGATGGCGTGGGAGCCCGATGGCACCGCCGGGAGCATGCCCTCGGCCACGGCCGCCGCCGACGGCGCCGAATGGCGCCTGAACGGGAGCAAGGGGCTCATGCCGGGCGCCGGCGGAGCCGACGCGCTGCTGGTCACGGCCCACATGCCGGGCAGCTCGGACCGTGTGGGCCTGTTCCTGATCGAATCCGGCATATCGGGTATCCTCCTCGACGACACCCTGCTCTACGACGGCCGCCACGGCGCGCGCCTGAGCATGGCCGATGCGCATGGCCGCCTGCTGCGCAACGGTCCGGCCGGGGCCATGGCAGCTCTGCTGGAACCCGCGCTGGCGCGCGGGCGCATCGCGCACTGCGCCGAAACCCTGGGTACCGCACAGGCGGCGTTGGAGATCACGCTCGACTACGCCCGCTCGCGCAAGCAGTTCGGGCGACCGCTGAGCGGCAACCAGGTCATCCAGCACCGCTTGGTGGACCTGTATGTCGAGCAGCAGGAAACGCGCGCGCTGTGCCTGGCTGCCGCCGAGGACAGCACGCCCGAGCGTGTCGCCGCGCTCGGCGCGCGGGTTGCCGAGGTGGCGCGCCTCACCTGGAGCGAGGCCATCCAGCTGCACGGCGCCATCGGCATGACCGAGGAATACGCGCTGGGCGAATACGTCCGGCGCCTGGCGCTGGCCGCCGACCTGTACGGCAGCGCCGACAGCCATCTGGAACACCTGGCCGGCCTCTCACTGGAAATCAACCCATGACTTCACCCGGTATTCCCAAGGACGCGGTGCTGACCGAACGCCGCGATGGCGTGATCCAGCTCACGCTGAACGCGCCGCACAGCCGCAACTCGCTGCAATCGCCCGGCATCTACGAAGGCCTGATGGCGGGGCTGGACGAGCTGGAAAGCAACCCCGGCCTGCGCGCGGCCATCATCACGGGCGCCGGCGGCGCCTTCTGCTCCGGCGGCGACCTGCGTGCCCTGGCCCGCGGCAGCGAGGACGAAGTGCGCGCCAGCATGGCACGCAACACATGGCTGTATCGGCGCATCGCGCTGTCCGACAAACTGGTGCTGGCCGCCGTGGACGGCCCGGCCTACGGCGCCGGCCTGGGCCTGGCCGCGGCCTGCGACTGGGTCGTGGCGGGGCAGACCGCCCGGTTCTGCTGCGCCTTCACACGCGTCGGCGCCATGCCCGACGCCGCATTGTTCTGGTCCCTTCCGGCGCGCGTGGGCATCGCCCGGGCGCGCCGCATGATGCTGTGGGCCACCGAAGTCGATGGCGCCGAGGCGCTGGCGAGCGGCCTGGCCGACGACCATGCCGTCGCCGACGGCGCCCTTGCCCTGGCGTCGACCTGGGCGCGGCGCGCGGCCGCAGGCCCCATCCGCGCTTACGGCCGCATCAAGGCGGGCCTGCGCCAGGCACCGATGTCGATCGAACACGCCCTGGGCTTTCAACTCGACAACGCGCCAGGGCTCTTCGCCAGCGCCGACTTCAAGGAAGGCGCCGCGGCCTTCTTCGAAAAGCGCGCGCCACGCTTCGGGCTGAACGGGACATCACCATGAATGCAACCGCCTCGCTCCTTCCGGCGATGGACGACCCGCCGCTGCACGGCGTGCGCGTGCTGGATGCCGGGCAGTACATCGCCGCACCCGCCGCCGCCCAGACACTGGCCGACCTGGGCGCCGATGTCATCAAGCTGGAGCCGGCCGGCGGCGACGCCTCGCGCCACGTCGGCTGGACGAAGGATGCCTACGGCCCCATGTTCAGCGCCTACAACCGCGGCAAGCGCTCGGTGGTGCTGGATCTGCGCAGCGAAGCCGGGCGCAGCCAGGCCCGGCGCCTGGCGCTGAGCTGCGACGTGGTGCTGGCCAACGCCCGCCCGGGCGCGCTGGAAAAGCAGGGCCTGGGCGCCGCACAGCTGATGGCCGAATCGCCCCGTCTGATCTACGGCCGCGTCAGCGCCTTCGGCCAGCAGGGGCCGGCCAGCATCCGCCTGGGCTTCGACATCGCCGCGCAGGCCGAGAGCGGCATGATGAGCCTGAACGGCGAGTCCGACCGCGATCCGGTGCGTGTCGGCTTCACCGTGGTTGACCTGCTGGCGGCCAATTCCCTGACGACCGGCGTGCTGGCCACCTTGCTGCGCCGCGGCCGCACCGGGCGGGGCGGCCTGGTCGACCTGTCGCTGATCGACGTGGCGGTCTGCGCCCTGGCGAATGCCTGGACCGAATACCACTTGACTGGACAGATGCCCCTGCGACGGGGCAATGGGCAGCCCTCAGCGGCACCTGCGGCGGACGTGATCACCACCCGCGACGGACAGATCGTGCTCTCGGCCTACATGCAAGAGCATTTCGCTCGCCTGTGCGCGACCATTGGCCAGCCGCATCTGGCCCACGACGAGCGCTTCGCCACCAACCAGGCGCGGGTGGCCAACCGACCTGCCCTGGTGGCGGTACTGCGCGACGCGCTGAGCCATTTTGACTCCGACACGATTGTCGACATCCTGGCCCAGGGCGGCATCGTGGCGGGGACCATCCGCACGATGGACCGTGTCCAGCCAGGACACGCCGGCGTCAGCGCCGACCTGTTCACGGCGGTGGAAACACCAGGCCGGGCGCCCGTGCGCGTGCCGGGCCTGCCCTTCAGCCTGGACGGCGCGCGGCAGCCGGCCGGCCGACTACCCGCAGTGGGCGAACACACGCAGCAGGTGCTGGCCGAACTGGAGATACCGCAGGCCTAGGAAGCTGCTCGCCTACACCCGCCCGTAGACCGGAATCAGCGCGCCGTGAATGGCGCGCGCGGCATCCGAGGCCAGGAACGCAATCACCTCAGCCAGCGCGGCAGGCGCCACCCAGCGCGTGGGGTCGGCGTCGGGCATGGCAGCGCGGTTGGCGGGCGTGTCGATGGTGGACGGCAGCACACAGTTGACGTTGATGCCCGCATCGCGCAGCTCGGCCGACATGGATTCGGTCAGGCGCATCAGCGCGCTCTTGGCGGCGCTGTAGGCACCCATCTGCGCGCCGCCCTTGACACCCCCGCCGGCGCCCACGGTGACGATGCGGCCTGCACCCTGCGCCAGCATGCGCGGCACCACGGCGGCGGCCACGTGGATCAGGCTGGCGGCGTTCAGGTTCATCATGAAGTCCCACGCACTGGCCGGCGTGGCGTGCACCGGCTCGCCCATGTGAAAGCCTCCCGCCAGGTGGCACAGCACATCGACGCGGCCGGCCGGGCCCAGCGCCGCGTGCACGCGCTCGGCCACTTCATCGCGCGCCAGCAAATCCACCGCCAGCAGTTGGGTGCGCGCCAGCGCGCCGAAGTGGCTGGCCAGCGCCTTGGCATCGCGGTCGAGCAGCACCAGTTGCGCGCCCTGGTCGTGAAAGCGCCGCACCACGGCGGCGCCCAGTTGCCCGGCGGCGCCGGTGATCATGACGACGGGGGCGCTCATGGTTTGTTCTCCGGATTGCGTTTGGCCGCGTGGTAGCGCCCGCTGCCGCGCGTCAGCACGCGGTCGCTGGGCAGCACGTCGCCCGGCACCAGCGCCCGCTCCTGCGTCACGCGCGCATACACCGGGTCGAAATCGGTGTGGGCCAGCGCCAGCAGCTGGTCCAGGTTGTCGAGCACGAAGTACGTTTCCTGAAAGTCGTCGATACGGTAGCGCGTGCGCATCACGCGCTCCAGCTCGAAGCCGATGCGGTTGGGCGAAGCGTCCTCCAGCGCAAACACCGATTCGGTGGCGGACGAAACGATGCCCGCGCCGTAGATGCGCAGGCCATCGGGCTGGCGCACCAGGCCGAACTCCACCGTGTACCAGTACACGCGGGCCAGCAGGTCGAGCACGCCCTCCTTCTTGGCGCGCAGGCCGCCCTGGCCATAGGCCTGGATGAACTCGGCCATCACCGGGTGCATCAGCATGGGCACGTGGCCGAACACGTCGTGGAACACGTCGGGCTCTTCCAGGTAGTCGAGCTGGTCGGGCCGGCGAATGAACTGCCCGGCCGGAAAGCGCCGGTGCGCCAGGTGGTCGAAGAACACCTCGTCGGGCACCAGCCCCGGCACCGCCACCACGCGCCAGCCGGTGCGCTTGTGCAGCACGTCCGACAGGCGCTCGAAGTCGGGAATCTGGTCGTGGCGCAGCGGCAGGTCCTTCAGCCCGCTCAGAAAATCGTCGCACGCCCGGCCCGGCAGCAGGCGGCTCTGGCGCTCGAACAACGTCTTCCAGGTGGCGTGCTCGGCGGCGGTGTAGCTGGCCCAGCCTTGGTCGATCGTCCAGTCGGCCGAAGGCGGCGTGGCGTTGCCGGCGGCCAGGCCGTGCTTGTCGGTGGTGGCGGATGCATTCATGGTGTCGGCTCCTGGGCTTGCTGCGCCAGCGCAGCCGCCACGCGGTCCATGGTGCGCGCCAGCTCGACGTCCTTCATCGACAGGCCGCCCGCATCGTGCGTGGTCAGCGTCACCTGCACGCGGTTGTAAACGTTGAACCACTCGGGATGGTGGTTGCGGCGCTCGGCCACCAGGGCGATCTGGCTCATGAAGCCGAAGGCCTGGGCAAAGTCGCGGAAGGTGAATTCGCGCACGATGAGTCCGCCGCGCGCGGCGTCGAAGCGCCAGTCGGGTAGCGTTTGCAGCAAGGCTCTGGCGTCGGTGGGCGTGAGTTTCATGAGTGAAGTCTCCTGATAACTCAATTGTCGCGCGCTCACGCGCACATTTCCGGCGTTCTGGCTACCCCGCGGTCGACCCGGCGCTCAAGGGACCGGCAAATCAAGACGCAAGACCCCGCTGACCATCCAGCAAGGCGAAGATCAACGCCATGACCGGGCTGGCACCCCCCGCTCACTCCACCGTCACGCTCTTGGCCAGGTTGCGCGGCTTGTCCACGTCCGTGCCGCGCGCCACCGCCGTGTGATAGGCCAGGAGCTGCAGCGGCACCACGTGCAGGATGGGCGAGAGCAGGCCGACGTTCTCGGGCATGCGGATGACGTGCAGGCCTTCGCTGCTGTCGATGCGGCTGTCGGCGTCGGCCAGCGCGTACAGCACGCCGCCGCGCGCGCGCACTTCCTGCATGTTGCTCTTGAGCTTTTCCAGCAGCGCGTCGTTGGGCGCCACCACCACCACCGGCATGGCGCTGGTGACCAGGGCCAGCGGGCCGTGCTTGAGTTCGCCCGCCGCATACGCCTCGGCGTGGATGTAGGTGATTTCTTTCAGCTTGAGCGCGCCCTCCTGCGCGATGGGGTAGTGTAGGCCGCGACCCAGGAAGAGCGCGTTTTCCTTGGCCGCGAACTGCTCGGCCCAGCCGATGACCTGCGGCTCCAGCGCCAGCACGGCCTGCAAGGCCACCGGCAGGTGGCGCAGGGCCTTGAGGTGCGCGGCTTCCTGCTCGTCCGTCAGGCGTCCGTGCGACCTGGCCAGCGCCAGCGTGAGCAAAAACAGGCCCACCAGCTGCGTGGTGAAGGCCTTGGTGCTGGCCACGCCGATCTCGACGCCGGCGCGGGTCAGAAAGGCCAGCTTGCATTCGCGCACCATGGCGCTGGTGGCCACGTTGCACACCGTCAGCGTGTGGCGCATGCCCAGGCCCTGCGCGTGGCGCAGCGCGGCCAGGGTGTCGGCGGTCTCGCCCGACTGCGAGATGGTCACGACCAGCGTGTCGGGGTCGGGCACCGAGGTGCGGTAGCGGTATTCGCTGGCGATCTCGACCTGGCAGGGCATGCCGGCCACGCTCTCCAGCCAGTACTTGGCCACGCTGCCGGCGTAGTAGCTGGTGCCGCAGGCCAGGATCAGCACCTGCCGCACGCGCGCGAAGGTGGGATGGGCGCCATCGCCCGGCGCGTGATGGGCGGCGGCCTCGAACAGCTCGGGCACCACCGCCTTCACGCCCTCCAGCGTGTCGGCCACGGCGCGTGGCTGCTCGAAGATTTCCTTTTGCATGTAATGGCGATAAGGCCCCAGCTCGGCCGCGCCGCTCATGGCCTGCACGGTGCGCGCGGCGCGTTCGGCGGGCCGCCCGTCGCCGTCCACGATCCAGTGCTTGCCCAGCTGCACGTCGACCACGTCGCCTTCTTCCAGATAGACGATCTGGTCGGTCACGCCGGCCAGGGCCATGGCGTCGCTGGCCAGAAAATTTTCCTTGCCGTCGGCGCCCAGACCCAGCACCAGGGGCGAACCCTGGCGCGCGCCCACCAGGCGCTGCGGCTCGTCGCGGTGCAGCACGGCGATGGAATAGCTGCCGCGCAGGCGCTTGACGGCGGCCCGCACGGCCTCGGCCAGATCGCCCTCGTACAGGCTGTCGATCAGGTGCACGATGACCTCGGTGTCGGTCTGGCTGGCAAACGCGTAGCCGCGCGCGGCCAGCTCGGCATGCAGGGCCTCGTGGTTCTCGATGATGCCGTTGTGCACCAGCGTCACGCGTGGCGCGCGGTCGTCGGCCTCGCGTGCATCGGGCCCGCAGCTGACGTGCGGATGCGCGTTGGCCACCGCGGGCGCCCCGTGGGTGGCCCAGCGCGTGTGGGCGATGCCGGTGGTGCCCTGCAGCCGCTCGCGCTCGCACTGCGCCGCCAGGTCAGCCACGCGGGCGATGCCGCGCACGCGCCGCAACGCGCCCGCCGACGCGTGCACCGCCACACCGCACGAGTCATAGCCCCGGTATTCCAGCCGCTGCAGGCCCTGCACCAGGATGGGCACGATGTTGCGCGTGGAGACCGCGCCGACGATTCCGCACATGAGAAGGCTCCCGTGGATTGAACGGGATCGATCGTAAATAGAGCAAGCAGAAATATGGGATTGATTTGAATTTGATTTTGAAATATTATTTCTTTGATTGGTGAATACGAAATTTACAGTTGATTTTCGATCATTTATGGAATTTGACGCCATCGATTGGCATCTGTTGAACCTGCTGCAGCACGATGCCGCCGCCAGCAACCAGGCCCTGGCCGAGCGCGCCGGCGTTTCGCCGCCCACCGCCCTGCGGCGCGTGCGCCGCCTGCATGAGGCGGGCCTCATCACCCGCACCGTGGCGCTGCTGGACGAGGACCGCCTGGCGGCCCTGCAAGGCCACGGCCTGAGCGCCATCGCCGAGGTCGCGCTCGACCGCCAGGGTGCCGAGCACCTGGACGCGTTCGAGCACCGGGCGGTGGCCGAGTCCGCCGTGCAGCAGTGCTGGCGCGTGGCGCCCGGGCCCGACTTCATGCTGGTGCTGCGCGTGCCCGACATGCCAGCCTACCAGGCGCTGGCCGAGCGCCTGTTCACGCAGGATGCCAACGTGCGCAACGTGCGCACCTTCTTTGCCACGCGGCGCGCCAAGTTCAGCACCGAAGTTCCGCTGGGGGCCGCCCCGCGCGACACGTGAGGCGGGGCGGGCCTCGATCTCGTGACGAAGCTCGCCCGCCACAGCCTGGTGGCCGCCACGTCGCCTGATGCCGAAACGGTGGGCCAGGACCGGCGGCCATCGCCACCGACACGGCGCGCCTGAAGACCGACGACGGCCGCTCGTAGCCGGGCCGAATCCACGAGGCTGCGCGAGCGTGGGCGCACCGCATCTCGGGTGAAAACCCTGAGCGGGGAAGGCAAACCACCCGCGCATAATCGGCCCGTTTTGACCGGCGCCCCTTGGCGTCGGCGCTATCAGGTTGATATGGGCGCATGAGTTCAGACATCATTTTGGAAACCCGCGGGCTGGTGAAGGAGTTCAAGGGCTTTGTCGCGGTCAACGGTGTCAACCTCAAGGTCCGGCGCGGCACCATCCACGCGCTGATCGGCCCCAACGGCGCCGGCAAGACCACCTGCTTCAACCTGCTGACCAAGTTTCTCGAGCCCACGCGCGGCACCATCCTGCTGGAAGGCAGCGACATCACGCGCGAGAAGCCCGCCCAGGTGGCGCGCCGCGGCATGGTGCGCTCGTTCCAGATCTCCTCCACCTTCCCGCACATGAGCGTGCTGGAGAACGTGCGCGTGGCGCTGCAGCCCACGCTGGGCACGGCCTTCAACTTCTGGCAGTCCTCGCGCACGCTCGAGCAGCTCAACGGGCGCTGCATGGAGTTGCTCGACCACGTGGGGCTGGCCGAGTTCGCGTCCCTGCAGGCCATCGAGCTGCCCTACGGCCGCAAGCGCGCGCTCGAGATCGCCACCACGCTGGCGATGGACCCCAAGCTGCTGCTGCTGGACGAACCCACCCAAGGCATGGGCCACGAGGACGTGGAGCTGGTCACCCAGCTGATCCAGAAGGTGGCGGCCGACCGCACCGTGCTGATGGTGGAGCACAACATGAGCGTGGTCGGCCAGATCGCCGACACCATCACCGTGCTGCAGTTCGGCGAAGTCATCGCCGAGGGGCCGTACGCCGAGGTCTCGCGCAACCCGAAGGTGCTCGAGGCCTACATGGGCAGCACCGACGACGCGCTCGAAGGCATTGGCGCATGAAGAGGGCCATCGACGAATGACTGCATCCACCGCCATCCGCTTCAAGGACGTGCACGCCTGGTACGGCGAGTCGCACATCCTGCACGGCGTCAATTTCGAGGTCAAAAGCGGCGAGGTGGTCAGCCTGCTGGGCCGCAACGGCGCCGGCCGCACCACCAGCCTGCGCGCGCTGATGGGCCTGGTGGGCAAGCGCACCGGTGCCATCGAGATCAACGGCCAGGACACGGTGCGCCTGGCGCCGCACCACATCGCCAAGCTGGGCGTGGGCTACTGCCCCGAGGAGCGCGGCATCCTGACCTCGCTGAGCTGCGAAGAGAACCTGATGCTGCCGCCCAAGGTGGCCGAGGGCGGCATGAGCGTTCAGGAAATCTACGACATGTTCCCCAACTTGAAGACCCGCCGCAACAGCCCGGGCGGGCGCCTGTCGGGTGGCGAGCAGCAGATGCTGGCGGTGGCGCGCATCCTGCGCACCGGCGCCAAGATCCTGCTGCTGGACGAGATCTCCGAGGGCCTGGCACCCGTCATCGTGCAGGCCCTGGCGCGCATGATCCGCGAGTTGCGCGCGCGCGGCTTCACGGTGCTGATGGTGGAACAGAACTTCCGCTTCGCCGCGCCGCTGGCCGACCGCTTCTACATCATGGAGCGCGGCCTGATCCTGCGCGAGTTCACCGCCGCCGAGCTGCAGGGCAACATGGACATGCTGCACCAGTATCTCGGCGTCTGATATTCGGTCTTTCACACCCACCTCGAGGAGTACCCCCATGAAACGCAAACTGCTTTGCACGCTGATCGCCGGCCTGGGCCTGGCGCTGTCCGGCGCGGCCCAGGCCGCCATCTCGGGAGGGGTGGTCAAGATCGGCGTGATGAACGACATGTCCGGCCCGTATGCCGACCTGACCGGCACCGGCTCGGTGCTGGCCGCCAAGATGGCCGCCGAGGACTACGCCAAGGCCACCGGCTCCAAGCTGAAGATCGAGATCATCTCGGCCGACCACCAGAACAAGCCCGACGTGGGCTCCAGCATCGCCCGCAAGTGGTACGACACCGAGGGCGTGGACATGATCACCGACGTGCCCACCTCGTCGGTCGCGCTGGCCGTGAGCCAGGTCACGACCGAAAAGAACAAGGTCAACGTCAACACCGGCGGCGGCTCGTCCGACCTGACCGGCAAGGCCTGCTCGCCCAACTTCGTGCACTGGCTGTACGACACCTGGATGCTGGCGCACGGCACCGGCAGCGCGGTGGTCAAGGCGGGGGGCGACAGCTGGTTCTTCCTGACCGCCGACTACGCCTTCGGCCACGCGCTGGAGCGCGACACCAGCGAGGTCGTCAAGGCGTCGGGCGGCAAGGTGCTGGGCGGCGTCAAGGTGCCGCTGGGCACCAGCGACTTCTCGTCCTTCCTGCTGCAGGCCCAGTCGTCCAAGGCCAAGGTCGTCGGCCTGGCCAACGCGGGCGCGGACTTCACCAACTCGGTCAAGCAGGCGGCCGAGTTCGGCATCGTCAAGGGCGGCCAGAAGATGGCCGGCCTGCTGGTGTTCATCACCGACGTGCACGGCCTGGGCCTGCAGACCGCGCAAGGCCTGCAGCTGACCGAGACCTTCTACTGGGACCACGACGACGGCACGCGCGCCTGGAGCAAGCGCTTTGCGGCCGCCAACGGCGGCAAGTACCCGTCGGCCGACCATGCCGGCGTGTACGCCAGCGTCCTGCACTACCTGAAGGCGGTCGACGCGCTGCAGGACGACACCGACGGCAAGGCGATCGTGGCCAAGATGAAGGCCATGCCGACCGACGACATCCTGTTCGGCAAGGGCACGATCCGTGCCGACGGGCGCAAGCTCCATCCCGCCTACCTGTTCGAGGTCAAGAAGCCGAGCGAGTCCAAGTATCCGTGGGACTACTACAAGCTGATTCAGACCATTCCCGCCGACAAGGCATTCCGCCCGCTCGACGAGGGTGGCTGCCCGCTCGTCGCCAAGAAGTGACCCTGGCCCGAGCATCGAAGTCAGGAATCGGCGCGGGCACACCGCGCCCACGCCGGTTCCTCCCGCCCGCTGCCGCCCCGCAAGCACCGCAATGACAGGTGGCAGTTGTTGATCAGGCACGTCGCACTGATCGGTTTTTTTGAGAGGAAGCAACCATGAAACGCAAACTGTTGTGCTCGTTGATCGCCGGACTGGGACTCGTGGTCGGAGGCACGGCGCAGGCCGCGATTTCGGGTGGCGTGGTCAAGGTGGGTGTCCTCAGCGACATGTCCGGCCCCTACGCCGACCTGTCGGGTCCCGGTTCGGTGGTCGCCGCCAAGATGGCGGTCGAAGACTATCTCAAGCAAACCGGCTCCAAGCTGAAGGTCGAGATCGTCTCGGCCGACCACCAGAACAAGCCCGATGTGGGCTCCAGCATCGCCCGCAAGTGGATCGACTCCGAAGGCGTGGACATGATCCTGGACGTGCCCACGTCCTCGGTGGCGCTGGCCGTCAACCAGGTGGTCAAGGAAAAGAACAAGGTCATGGTGAACTCCACGGGCGGCACGTCCGACCTGACCGGCAAGGCCTGCACGCCCAACACCGTGCACTGGACCTACGACACCTGGATGCTGGCGCACGGCACCGGCAGCGCGGTGGTGAAGGCGGGGGGCGACAGCTGGTTCTTCCTGACGGCTGACTACGCCTTCGGCCACGCCCTCGAAAAAGACACCTCGGAGGTCATCAAGGCGGCCGGCGGCAAGGTGCTGGGCAGCGTCAAGGTGCCTCTGGGCACGACCGACTTCTCGTCCTTCCTGCTGCAGGCGCAAAGCTCCAAGGCCAAGGTCATCGGCCTGGCCAACGCCGGCGCCGACACCATCAACTCGATCAAGCAGGCCTCCGAATTCGGCATCGTCAAGGGCGGCCAGAAGATGGCGGGCCTGCTGGTGTTCCTGAGCGACATCCACGGCCTGGGCCTGCAGACGGCGCAAGGCCTGCAACTGACCGAAACCTTCTACTGGGACATGAACGACGGCACGCGCGCCTGGTCCAAGCGCTTTGGCGCCCTGCACGGCGGCAAGATGCCGACCATGGTGCAGGCGGGGGTGTACGCCGGTCTCCTGCACTACCTGAAGGCGGTCGACGCCATTCAGGAGGACAGCGATGGCGCCAAGGTGGTGGCCGAGATGAAGAAGCTGCCCACCGACGACCCGCTGTTCGGCAAGGGCACGATCCGCGTCGACGGCCGCAAGATCCACCCGGCCTACCTGTTCGAGGTCAAGAAGCCGAGCGAGTCCAAGTATCCGTGGGACTACTACAAGCTGATTCAGACCATTCCGGCCGACCAGGCCTTCCGTCCGCTCAACGAAGGCGGCTGCCCGCTGGTCAAGTCCTGACCGGCCCCCGGACGGCCGGGCCCGCACCGCACGACATGAAGGTTTTCGCGCATGTTTGACATCCCGATCCAGGCCCTGATGGGGCAGCTTCTCATCGGCCTGATCAATGGCTCCTTCTACGCCTTGCTGTCGCTGGGCCTGGCCGTCATCTTCGGCCTGCTCAACATCATCAACTTCGCGCACGGCGCGTTCTACATGATGGGCGCCTTCGGCGCCTACCTGCTGCTGAGCAAGCTGGGGCTGAACTACTGGTGGTCGCTCATCGTGGCGCCGGTGGTGGTCGGCGCCATCGGCGTGGTGCTGGAGCGCACCATGCTCAAGCGCCTGTACCAGCTCGACCACCTCTACGGCCTGCTGCTGACCTTCGGCCTGGCCCTCGTCATCCAGGGGCTGTTCCGCAACGAGTACGGCTCCTCCGGCCTGCCCTATGCCATTCCCTCGCAGCTGCAGGGCGGGCAGAGCCTGGGCTTCATGTTCCTGCCCAACTACCGCGCCTGGGTCATCGTGGCCTCGCTGGTGGTGTGCCTGGCCACCTGGTTCGTCATCGAGCACACGCGGCTGGGCGGCTACCTGCGCGCGGCCACCGAGAACCCGCAGCTGGTGCAGGCCTTCGGCATCAACGTGCCGCGCATGGTCACGCTGACCTTCGGCTTCGGCGTGGCGCTGGCCGCGCTGGCCGGCGTCATGGCCGCGCCCATCTACCAGGTCAGCCCGCTGATGGGCGAGCAGATCATCATCGTCGTGTTCGCCGTGGTGGTGATCGGCGGCATGGGCTCGATCATGGGCGCCATCGTCACCGGCTTCGGCCTGGGCCTGGTCGAGGGCCTGACCAAGGTGTTCTATCCCGAGGCTTCGACCACCGCCATCTTCATCATCATGACCATCGTGCTGCTGGTTCGCCCGGCCGGCCTGTTTGGCGCCCAGAAGTAAGCCCATGAGCACTGCTGCAACCTCCTCCTCCGGACCCCAGACCACGCCGCCGCACGACTCGAGGCGCACGCACGCCCTGGTGTTCGCCATCATGGCGCTCATCCTGGTCGGCGCCCCGCTGGTGGGCGTGTACCCGGTGTTCATGATGAAGGTGATGTGCTTTGCCCTGTTCGCCTGCGCCTTCAACCTGCTGCTGGGCTTCGGCGGGCTGCTGTCCTTCGGCCACGCCATGTTCCTGGGCGGCGCCGGCTATGCCGCGGCCCATGCCGCCAAGGTGTGGGGCTTCACGCCCGAGCTGGCCATTGCCTTCGCCACCCTGTGCACCACCGCCCTGGGCTGGGTGACGGGCCTGCTGGCCATCCGCCGCCAGGGCATCTACTTCGCCATGATCACGCTGGCGCTGGCGCAGATGGTGTTCTTCTTCTCGCTGCAGGCGCCCTTCACCCATGGCGAGGACGGCATCCAGGCGGTGCCTCGCGGCCACCTGTTCGGCCTGATCGACCTGTCCCAGACCTTCGCCATGTACGGCTTCGTGCTGGTGATCTTCCTGGCCGGTTTCGCGCTGATCTACCGCATCGTCCACTCGCCCTTCGGCCAGGTGCTGCAGGCCATCCGCGAGAACGAGCCGCGCGCCATCTCGCTGGGCTACGACGCCGACAAATTCAAGCACCGCGCCTTCGTGCTGTCGGCCGCGCTGGCCGGCCTGGCCGGCGCCACCAAGGCCATCGTGTTCCAGCTGGCCTCGCTCACCGACGTGCACTGGGGCATGTCGGGCGAGGTGGTGCTGATGACGCTGCTGGGCGGCATGGGCACCATCTTCGGGCCCGTGGTGGGCGCCGCCACCATCGTGACCATGCAGAACTACCTGGCCGAGCTGGGCTCCTGGGTGACGGTGGTGCAGGGTGCCATCTTCGTGGTCTGCGTGCTGCTGTTTCGCCGCGGCATCGTGGGCGAGATCGGCAACCTGCTCAAGAAGTCGCTCTGATTGCCGTGAAGGGGGCGGGCCGTGTCCACGCGCCCTCGGCACTGGCACGGGGTTGCCGGTCACCAGCACCCAGTCATACTATTCATTTGATAGCTTGCCGCGCTTGTCTGACGCGGGCGATCGGGCTATTTCGTTCTGAATTCCCCTAGCATGACGCGCCCCGCGCTGTCCCCCCGCCAGCTGGTGGCCGGCCTGTCGGTGGCGCAGCTGATCAGCTGGGGCAGCGTGTTCTACGGCTTCGCGCTGTTCATGGAGCCGGTCGAACGCAGCCTGGGGCTGGACCGCGCGCAGTCCTCGCTGGCCTTCAGCCTCGCGCTGCTGGCCGAGGGGCTGGCGGCCTACGCCATCGGCCGCTGGATCGACCGCGGCCACGAGCGCGCGGTGATGGCCGGCGGCTCGCTGCTGCTGGGGCTGGGCCTGCTGGCGCAGGGCATGGCCAGCTCGCTGGCGGGTTTTTACGCCGCCTGGCTGACCCTGGGCCTGGGCATGGCGGCCACGCTGTACACGCCGGTGTTCGCCGTGGTCACGCGGCGCTTTCCGGGCGACTATCGGCGCGCCATCATCACCCTCACCTTTCTGGGCGGGCTGGCCAGCACCGTGTTCATCCCCCTGACCGACGCGCTGATCCGCACCCTGGGCTGGCGCGCGGCCTCGGGCGTGCTGGCGGCCATCAACCTGGGCGTGGCCCTGCCGCTGCACCTGGCCCTGCTGCGCGGCGCGCCGCCGCGGCCGGCTTTGGTGCACGCCGCGCCCACGGCCCCGCTGGCCGCGCACCTGCGCAGCCCCGTGTTCTGGCGGCTGGGCGCCTTCATCGTGCTGGCGATGGCCGTGACCGCCGCCGTGCCCCCGCACCTGGTCAGCCTGCTGCGCGAAAGCGGCCTGCCCCCCGCCTGGGCCATCGCCGTGCCCGCCAGCATCGGCGCGCTGCAGGTGCTGGGCCGGCTGCTGCTGTACTGGGGCGACCGGCGGCTGGACGTGCACGCCACCAACCGCTGGGCGCCGCTGGGGGTGCCGCTGGCCCTGCTCGTACTGCTGCTCGGCTTCGGCCACGTCGGGGCCACCCTGGTGTTCGCGCTGCTGTTCGGCATCGGCAACGGCATGCTGACCATCGTCAAGGGCACGGTGATGGCGCAGTACGTGAGCGCCGCGCACGTGGGCGCGCTCAACGGTGCGCTGGGCCTGCCGCTGGCCCTGGCGCGCGCCGCCGCGCCGCTGGCCGTCGGCCTGCTGTGGTCGCCCGTGCACGGCTACGCGCCGGGCGTGCTGATGCTGGCGCTGCTGGCCGCCACCGGCGTGGTGCTGCTGTGGCGGGCGCAGGCGCTGCACGCCACGCACCCGAGCTGACCGCCGCACGGGCGGGCGGGCTCAGAAGCTGTGAATGAATCGCGAGTGCCCGAAAGGATCGCCCAAACGCGTCCGATCAAGGCGCAAAGCGCAGACGTAGCTCGGGCTACGGCGAGCATTTGCAACGCCGAGCGGGCGGGTTTTGGCGATCAAGGCGGGCATGAGGGGTTCGTTCACAGCTTCTCAGCTCTTGTCGGGCGGCGTGGGCAACAGCCAGCCGGGCAGGCTGCGGGCACGCGGGGCGGGCGCCTTGGCGGCGGACTTCTTGGCGGGTGTCTTGCGCGCGGCCTTCTTGCGCTTGGCCGTCGCAGCCTTCCTGGCCGCCGCCGGGGGCTTGGACGCATCGGCGGGCGCGCCGGCCGGCGCCAGGTCGGTCGGCTCGGCCGCCGGCATGGCGCGCGCCGCCTCGCGCAGGGTCTGCGTGGCGATTTGCTGAAACTGCTGCGTCAGCGCGCCCCACCACTGGAGCGGATCGGTCCCGCCGGCGCTGGCTGGCGCGGCGGCCAAGGGCTTGGCGGCGGCCGGGCGGCGCGGCGCCTTGGCTGGGGCGGCCGCCTTGGGTTCGTCGGGCTCGGCGGGCTCAGGCGCGGGAGCCGCCGCGGCGGCTCCCGCGCCCTTGTCCGGATAGGGCCAGCCGCTGCCGCCCTCGGGCATCGGTGCCGGAGCCGGCGGCGCGGCGGACGGCATGGTGAAGGCCTGCGCCACTTCGGCCATGCTCAGGTTCATGCCCCGCAGCGTAAGCAGGGTCATCTTCTGCACTTCCAGCGCCTGCACGGTGGCCTTGAGCGCCAGCAGGTTCTGCTCCAGCCAGAACTGCACCGTCTTCAATTCGGCGATGCGCTGCTCCAGCTCCTCGACGTTGACCGTGGGCGCCACCCAGTGGCCCAGGCCCGTGGCCGCCGCCCCCCCGGCGTTGCCGGCGGTCAGCTGCTGCAAAAACTCGAACCCCGGGATCAGCTTGCCGAAGGCAAACGGTGCCTGCTCGCTCATGCTCTCGCTCCTCGCGCGGGCCCAGCCCCGCGTGGGCGCAGCTTAGCGCAGGCGCGGCCCAAGTCAACGCCCGTGCGCGGGGCCGTGACCCATGCCCTGCCCCATGGCGCCGCCGTTGAGCGCACGCACCGTCACCTGCACGTCCAGCGCGGTCGTCGCGCCCTTGGCGTCGCGCAGCTGCAGCGTCAGGGGCAGCGTGGTGCCCGCCGCCAACGGCGCCTTCAAATCGAGCAGCATGACGTGCAAGCCGCCCGGCTTGAGCGTCACCGCCTGGCCGGGCGGCAGGGCCAGCGAGGCCAGCGGGCGCATGCGCATGACGTTGCCGTCCATGGCCATCTCGTGCAGCTCGGCCGTGGCCGTCGGCGAGGACACGCCCACCAGCGTCGCGCCCTGCGGCGCCATCAGGGTCATGAAGGCCCCGGTGGCGCCCTGGCCGGGCACGGTGGCGCGCGCCCACGCATCCTGCACCTGCACCACCGGCTGCGCCCACGCGGCGCTGGCCGCCACGGCGCTGGCCAGCGCCACCATCAGCCGCCGTCTCGAAAACAATCCCAACATGCTTGCACCTCGCAACATCGATGGCCGATTATGCCGATCGATCCTGCGCAACCGACGCAGCCCCCGGCCATGGCTAAACTGCCGCCATGCGCAAGCAATTCACGCTGTCGACCAAGCTGCTGGCCATGGGCTTGGGGGCGCTGCTGGTGGCCCTGACCGCCATCGGCTTCACGCTGTGGGTGACCTGGCAGCTCGAAGGCGGCGCCGCCGCCGTCAACGAGGCCGGCCGGCTGCGCATGAACTTTCTGCGCATGGAGCTGGCGCAGCAGAACGAGACGCCCCATGCGCTGGCCCAGCTGGAGCAGCGCTTCGACGAGGGGCTGGAGCTGCTGCGCACGGGCGACCCGGCACGCCCCCTGTTCGTGCCCTGGAACGACGAAACGCGTGCGCAATACGAACACATCCGCGCCGAGTGGCAGGCCATGCAGCAGCAGTGGGGCAAGGCTCCGCCGGCGGCAAGCACCGCCGCCGCCGTGGCGCGCGGCGACGCCTTCGTCGGCGAGATCGACAACTTCGTGCAGGCCATCGAGCAGCGCATCATGCGCTGGACGGCGATCCTGCACCTGTTCCACCTGTTCCTGGTGGCCCTGGCCATCGGCTCGGCCGTGGCTTTCGTGGCGCTGAGCTATCTGCTGGTGCTCAACCCCGTGACGCAGCTGCAGCAGGCGCTGGCGCGCGTGCGCCAGGGCGACCTGGGCACGCGCCTGGAGGTGCAGTCCAACGACGAGTTCGGCCAGCTGGCGGCCGGCTTCAACCTGATGGCCCATGCGCTGCAGGGCTCGCGCGAGGACCTGGAGCGCAAGGTGCGCGAGAAGACCGCCAGCATCGCGGTGCAGAACCAGCGCCTGTCCGCGCTGTACGCGGTGAGCGCGCTGGCGGCCGAGGCCAACCACCTGGAGGTGCTGGCCCAGGGCTTCGTGCAGCAGATCCGCGGCGTCTCCGGCAGCGACGCGGCCGCGCTGCGCTGGTCGGACGAGGCCAACCAGCGCTACGTGCTGCTGGCCGCCGACGGCCTGCCGCAGTCCCTGGCCGAGCAGGAGCATTGCCTGAACACCGGCGCCTGCGAGTGCGGCCAGGCGCGGGCGCAGGCGCAGATGCGCGTGATCCCGATCGCGCCGGCCGGACGGCTGAAGCTGCCGCACTGCCGCGAGGCGGGCTACGAGACCATCGTCAGCATCCCCGTGCAACTGCACCAGCGGCTGCTGGGCGAGGTGACGCTGTTCTACCGCACGACGCTGGATCTGTCGCCGGACATGCGCGAACTGCTGTCCACCATGGCGCGGCACCTGGCCAGCTCGATGGAGGGGCTGCGCGCCACGGCGCTGGAGCGCGAGGCCGCCGTGGCCGAGGAGCGCAGCCTGATCGCGCGCGAGCTGCACGACTCCATTGCCCAGTCGCTGGCCTTTCTCAAGATCCAGACCCAGCTGCTGCGCGACGCCGTGGCCAAGGGCAACACCGCCGCCCGCGACCGCAGCATGGCCGAGCTGGACGCGGGCGTGCGCGAGTGCTACGCCGACGTGCGCGAGCTGCTGGTGCACTTTCGCACGCGCACGCAGGACGAGGACATCGAGCAGGCACTGCGCGCCACGCTGTCCAAGTTCGAGCACCAGACCGGCCTGGGCACCACGCTGGACATGGCGGGCCAGGGCCTGCCGCTGGCGCCCGACGTGCAGATCCAGGTGCTGCACATCGTGCAGGAGGCGCTGTCCAACGTGCGCAAGCACGCCGGCGCGCGCCACGTGCAGCTGCGCGTGCAGCGCCACCCGGGCTGGCGTTTCGAGGTGCACGACGACGGCAGCGGCTTCGACCCTGAGGCCGTGCCGCCCGACTCGCTGCACGTGGGCCTGGGCATCATGCGCGAACGCGCCCGGCACATCGGCGCCCAGCTGCGGCTGGAATCCAGCCCCGGCGCCGGCACCTGCGTCACCCTGGAGCTGCCCGCCGCCGGCGCCGACGAGCGCGCGCCGGCCTTTCCCACGCCCTTCATCGCCGCCGCATGACCGCCACGCCCATCACCCTGTTCCTGGTCGACGACCACACCCTGCTGCGCCGCGGGCTGGTGGCCCTGCTGTCGCAGTACGACGACCTGCGCGTGGTGGGCGAGGCGGGCGACGCCGCCCAGGCGCTGCACCTGCTGCCGCAGCTGCGCCCCGACGTGATCCTGCTGGACAACCACCTGCCCGGCGTGCGCGGCGTAGACGCCATCGCCGGGCTGCGCGAGGCCGCGGGGGGCAGCCGCGTGATCATGCTCACCGTCAGCGAGGACGGCGCGGACCTGGCCACCGCGCTGCGCCACGGCGCCCAGGGCTATCTGCTCAAGACCATCGACGGCGACCTGCTGGCGCAGGCCATCCGCCGCGCCGCCCGCGGCGAGCCGGTGGTCAGCCCCGAGATGATGGGCAAGCTGGTGGCGGCCTTCCAGTCGCAAGGCGCGCCCGAGCCCGGGCCGCAGCAGCCCGCGCCCGAGGAAGACGCGGCGCCGCAGCTGTCGCCGCGCGAGCAGGAGGTGCTGCGCGAGATCGCCCGCGGCGCCAGCAACAAAGAGATTGCGCGCACGCTGGATATCGCCGAGACCACGGTGAAGATCCACGTGCAGCACATCCTGCGCAAGCTGGGCCTCAGCTCGCGCGTGCAGGCGGCGGTCTACGCCTCGGACCGGCAACGCATCGAATAGGGTTGCTTCTTTTTTGATAGCTTTTCGGGCAATGTCGATGCGGGCCAGATCCGGATTTCATCAAAACCCCAGGCGCTGCCCCTAGTTCTTTGGAAGTAGGCGCCTGCCGGGTGCCATCGTTCTTCTGCACCCGCCCATGCCTTCCACGGAGGTATGGGAAAACCCTGAGTGCTGCGCGAACATCCATGCCATCCCTCAAGAAAGGACGACAGCATGGCATCCGCGTCGCTTCCCGCGGCACAAGATTCGCGCCGCAACCGGCAGGCCTGGTCGGTGCTCATCGTGAGCACCCTGGCCTTCACCGTCTGCTTCATGGTCTGGATGATGTTCGGCGTCATCGGCATCCCGATCAAGAAGATGCTGAACCTGAACGCCACCGAGTTCGGCCTGCTGACGGCCATGCCCGTGCTGGCGGGCTCGCTGATCCGCGTGCCGCTGGGCATCTGGACCGACAAGTACGGCGGGCGCATCGTGATGACCGTGCTGATGGCCGTCACCGTGCCGGCCATCTGGGTGATGGGCTACGCCACGCAGTACTGGCACTTCCTGGTCATCGGCCTGTTCGTGGGCCTGGCCGGCGGCTCGTTCTCGGTGGGCACGCCCTATGTGGCGCGCTGGTTTCCCAAGAACCGCAAGGGCATGGCCATGGGCGTGTACGGCGCGGGCAACTCGGGCGCGGCCGTCAACAAGTTCGTCGCGCCCGTCATCCTGGTGGCCTTCGGCTGGGCCGCGGTGCCGCACGTCTACGCGGCCATCATGCTGGGCACGCTGGTGCTGTTCTGGCTGTTCAGCTACAGCGACCCGACGCACCTGGTGCCCAGCAACGTCACCTTCACCGAGCAGCTCAAGGCGCTGAAGGACCCCAAGGTGCTCAAGTACTGCCAGTACTACAGCATCGTGTTCGGCGGCTACGTGGCGCTGAGCCTGTGGATGGTGCAGTACTACGTGGGCGAGTACGGCCTGGACATCCGCGTGGCGGCGCTGCTGGCCGCGTGCTTCTCGCTGCCGGGCGGCGTGCTGCGCGCCATCGGCGGCGTGCTGTCGGACAAGTACGGCGCGCACAGCGTCACCTGGTGGGTGATGTGGGTGTGCTGGATCTGCCTGTTCCTGCTGTCCTACCCGCAGACCGACTTCACCGTCACCACCGTCAACGGCCCCAGCACCTTCCACATCGGCCTGAACGTCTACCTGTTCACCGCCATCATGGCCGTGCTGGGCATCGCCATGGCCTTCGGCAAGGCCAGCGTGTTCAAGTACATCGGCGACGACTACCCCGACAACATCGGCGCCATCAGCGGCATCGTGGGCCTGGCCGGCGGCATGGGCGGCTTCGTGCTGCCGATCATGTTCGGCGCGCTGATGGACCTGACCGGCATCCGCTCCAGCGCCTTCATGCTGATGTACGGCGTGGTCTGGGTGTCGCTGATCTGGATGTACTTCACCGAGGTGCGCCGCACCGACCTGATGACCCCCCAGGGCGCGCACGCCGCGGTGCCCGCCACCCGTTGATCCCACCGGAGATCCCATCATGTCCCCCAACGCCGTTTCGCAAGGCAGCGCCCAGAAAGGCCGGCTGCTCACGCTCTGGACCCCGGAAGACAAGTCCTTCTGGGAGCGCGAGGGCGAGGCCGTCGCCAAGCTCAACCTGTGGATCTCGGTGCCCGCGCTGTTCCTGGCCTTCGCCATCTGGCAGGTCTGGAGCGTGGTCGCCGTCAACCTGCCGGCGCTGGGCTTCAAGTACTCCACCAACCAGCTGTTCTGGCTGGCGGCGGCGCCCGCGCTGTCGGGCGCCACGCTGCGCATCTTCTATTCCTTCATGATCCCGGTGTTCGGCGGGCGGCGCTGGACGGCGCTGTCCACCGCCTCGCTGCTGATCCCGGCCATCGGCATCGGCATGGCGGTGCAGGACAACACCACCGGCTACCCCACCATGCTGGTGCTGGCGCTGCTGTGCGGCCTGGGCGGGGGCAACTTCAGCTCCAGCATGGCCAACATCAGCTTCTTCTTTCCCAAGGAGCGCAAGGGCTCGGCCCTGGGCGTCAACGCCGGCCTGGGCAACCTGGGCGTGTCGGTGGTGCAGTTCCTCAGCCCGCTGGTGATCACGCTGGGCATCTTCGGCGTCTTCGGCGGCGACTCCCAGGTCATCCTGAGAAACGGCGAGCCCCAGCACGTCTGGGCGCAGAACGCCGCCTTCATCTGGGTGCCATGGATCGCCATTGCCTCCATCGCCGCCTGGTTCGGCATGAACGACATCGCCGACGCCAAGGCCAGCTTCGCCGCACAGGCCGCCATCTTCCGCGCCAAGCACAACTGGATCATGTGCTGGCTGTACCTGGGCACCTTCGGCTCCTTCATCGGCTTTGCCGCCGGCTTTCCGCTGCTGATGAAGGCGCTGTTTCCCGGCATCAACCCGCTGGCCTACGCCTGGCTGGGACCCCTGGTGGGCGCGCTCACGCGGCCCTTCGGCGGCTGGCTGGCCGACAAGATCGGCGGCGGCGTGGTCACCTTCTGGAACTTCGTCGTCATGGCGCTGGCCGTGCTGGGCGTGCTGTACTTCCTTCCCAAGGGCCTGAGCGCCTACGCCCTGCCCTTCGGGCCGGCCGAGGGCAGCTTCGCCGGCTTCTTCGTGATGTTCCTCATTCTGTTTTGCACCACCGGCATCGGCAACGGCTCGACTTTCCGCATGATCCCGGTGATCTTCCTCAACCAGAAGCTGCACGCGCTGCGCGGCAACGACGAAGCGGCGCGCGTGCAGGCCATCAAGGAAGGCAACACCGAAGGCGCCGCCGCCGTCGGCTTTGCCGGCGCCCTGGGCGCCTACGGGGGCTTTTTCATTCCCAAGAGCTACGGCAGCTCCATCACCGCCACCGGCGGCCCCGAGCTGGCGCTGTGGATCTTTACGGTTTTCTACGCATTGTGCGTACTCATCAC
Source organism: Burkholderiaceae bacterium (assembly GCA_024235995.1). NCBI lineage: Bacteria > Pseudomonadati > Pseudomonadota > Betaproteobacteria > Burkholderiales > Burkholderiaceae > Burkholderiaceae bacterium. The sequence goes on along the minus strand of JACKLI010000001.1, from coordinate 1,084,644 downwards.
ATGGTGGTATTACGCACGCAAGAACGCCGAGATGCCCTGCTGACCGCGCCTCGACAACGATTTCCTAGGAGCAACCCCCGATGAGTCACTTCCTCGACCGCCTCTCGTATTTCGCGCAGCCACGCGAAACCTTCTCACAGGGCCATGGCCAGACCAACGGCGAAGACCGCACCTGGGAAGACGCCTACCGCGACCGCTGGGCGCACGACAAGATCGTGCGCTCCACCCACGGCGTGAACTGCACCGGCTCGTGCTCGTGGAAGATCTACGTCAAGGGCGGCATCGTCACCTGGGAAACCCAACAGACCGACTACCCGCGCACGCGGCCCGACCTGCCCAACCACGAGCCGCGCGGCTGCGCGCGCGGTGCCAGCTACAGCTGGTACCTGTACAGCGCCAACCGCGTCAAGTACCCGCTGGTGCGCGGGCGCCTGCTCAAGCATTGGCGGGCCGCGCTGGCCGTGGCCAAGAGCCCGGTGGACGCCTGGGCCGCCATCGTCGAGAACCAGGACGCGCGCCGCGAATGGCAAAAGCAGCGCGGCCTGGGCGGCTTCGTGCGCAGCAGCTGGGACGAGGTCAACCAGCTGATCGCCGCGGCCAACGTCTACACCATCAAGCAGCACGGGCCGGACCGCATCATCGGCTTCTCGCCGATCCCGGCCATGTCCATGATTTCGTACGCCGCCGGCAGCCGCTATCTGAATTTGATCGGCGGCGTGCCGATGAGCTTCTACGACTGGTACTGCGACCTGCCGCCGTCCAGCCCGCAGGTGTGGGGCGAGCAGACCGACGTGCCCGAGAGCGCCGACTGGTACAACTCCAACTTCATCATCGCCTGGGGCTCCAACGTGCCGCAGACGCGCACGCCGGACGCGCACTTCTTCACCGAGGTGCGCTACAAGGGCGCCAAGATCGTCTCCGTCACGCCCGACTACTCCGAGGTCGCCAAGCTGGCCGACCTGTGGCTGCACCCCAAGCAGGGCACCGACGCGGCCGTGGCCATGGCCATGGGCCACGTGATCCTGAAAGAGTTTTACTTCGACAAGCGCTCGGCCTACTTCGACGACTACGCGCGCCGCTACACCGACCTGCCGCTGCTGGTGGTGCTGAAAGAGAAACAGCTGCCCGACGGCCGCAGCGCCATGGTGCCCGACCGCTACGTGCGCGCCAGCGACTTCGCCGGCCAGCTCGGCCAGGCCAACCACCCCGACTGGAAGACCGTCGCCTACGACGTGGATGGCAAGGTGGCGCTGCCCAACGGCTCCATCGGCTTTCGCTGGGGCAAGGAAGGCCGCCCCGACCAGGGCCTGTGGAACCTGGAATCCAAGGAAGCCCAGGGCGGCAGCGACGTCAAGCTCAAGCTTTCGGTGCTGGAGGACGGCGCCCAGGCGCACGAGGTGGCCGACGTGGCCTTCCCCTACTTCGGCGGCATCGACACGCCGAACTTCCACGCCAACGACCAGGGCGGCGACGTGCTGGTGCGCCGCGTGCCCGTCACCCACCTCGATCTGAACGGCGAGGGCGCGCAGGGCCGCGTGGCCGTGGCCACGGTGTTCGACCTGCAGGTGGCCAGCTACGGCGTGCCGCGCGGCCTGCCCGGCGAGCCGCAGGACGGCGGCTACGACGCCAACACCCCCTACACCCCGGCCTGGCAGGAGCGCATCACCGGCGTGCCGCGCGACCAGGTGATCGCCGTGGCGCGCCAGTTCGCCGACAACGCCGACAAGACCCAGGGCCGCTCCATGGTCATCATCGGCGCGGCCATGAACCACTGGTACCACTGCGACATGAACTACCGCGGCATCATCAACATGCTGATGATGTGCGGCTGCATCGGCCAGTCGGGTGGCGGCTGGTCGCACTACGTGGGCCAGGAAAAGCTGCGCCCGCAGACCGGCTGGACGGCGCTGGCCTTTGCGCTCGACTGGATCCGCCCGCCGCGCCAGCAGAACAGCACCAGCTTCTTCTACGCCCACACCGACCAGTGGCGCTACGAGAAGCTGGGTGTCGAGGAAGTGCTCTCGCCGCTGGCCGACAAGAAGGCTTATCAAGGCTCGATGATCGACTTCAACGTGCGCTCCGAGCGCATGGGCTGGCTGCCCAGCGCGCCGCAGCTGCAGACCAACCCGCTGCAGGTGGTGAAGGACGCGCAGGCCAAGGGCATGGACCCCAAGGACTACGTGGTGCAGTCGCTCAAGAACGGCGCGCTCACCCTGAGCTGCGAGGACCCGGACAACCCGCTGAACTGGCCGCGCAACATGTTCGTGTGGCGCTCCAACCTGCTGGGCAGCTCGGGCAAGGGGCACGAATACTTCCTCAAGCACCTGCTGGGCACCAGCAACGGCGTGCAGGGCAAGGACCTGGGCCCGCAGGATGCCAAGCCGCAGGAGGTGAAGTGGCACGCCAACGCGCCCGAAGGCAAGCTGGACCTGCTGGTCACGCTGGACTTCCGCATGAGCACCACCTGCCTGTACTCCGACATCGTGCTGCCCACCGCCACCTGGTACGAGAAGAACGACCTCAACACCAGCGACATGCACCCCTTCATCCACCCGCTGTCGGCGGCGGTGGACCCGGCCTGGCAGTCGCGCAGCGACTGGGAGATCTACAAGGGCTTCGCCAAGGCCTTCAGCGAGGTCTGCGAAGGCCACCTGGGCGTCGAGAAAGAGGTGGTGCTCACCCCCATCATGCACGACACCCCCGCCGAGCTGGCCCAGCCCTACGGCGTCAAGGACTGGAAGAGCGGCGAGATCAACCTGATCCCCGGCGTGAGCGCGCCGCAGGTCACCGTGGTGGAGCGCGACTACCCCAACACCTACAAGCGCTTCACGGCCCTGGGGCCGTTGATGGACAAGGTAGGCAACGGCGGCAAGGGCATCGCCTGGAACACCGAGACCGAGGTGGCGCAGCTGGGCGACCTGAACGGCCGCGTGCGCGAGGAAGGCGCCACGCAGGGCCGCCCGCGCATCGTCAGCGACATCGACGCTACCGAGACGGTGATGATGCTGGCGCCCGAGACCAACGGCCACGTGGCCTGCAAGGCCTGGGAGGCGCTGGGCAAGCAGACCGGGCGCGAGCACGTGCACCTGGCGCTGCACCGCGAGGACGAGAAGATCCGCTTTCGCGACATCCAGGCGCAGCCGCGCAAGATCATCTCCTCGCCCACCTGGAGCGGGCTGGAAAGCGAGAAGGTCAGCTACAACGCCGGCTACACCAACGTGCATGAGCTGATCCCATGGCGCACCCTCACCGGGCGCCAGCAGTTCTACCAGGACCACCCCTGGATGCGCGACTTCGGCGAGGGCTTCGTGAGCTACCGCCCGCCGGTGCACCTGAAGGCGCTGCACGAAGTCGAGGGCAAAAAGCCCAACGGCAACCCCGAGATTGCACTGAACTTCATCACCCCGCACCAGAAGTGGGGTATCCACAGCACGTACAGCGACAACCTGCACATGCTCACGCTCAACCGCGGCGGCCCGGTGATCTGGCTCAGCGAGGACGACGCCAAGCGCGGCGGCATCGCCGATAACGACTGGGTCGAGCTGTTCAACGCCAACGGCGCCATCGCGGCGCGCGCGGTGGTCAGCCAGCGCGTCAAGCCCGGCATGGTGATGATGTACCACGCGCAGGAGAAGATCATCAACACCCCGGGCTCGGAGATCACGGGCACGCGCGGCGGCATCCACAACTCGGTCACGCGCATCGTGCTCAAGCCCACGCACATGATCGGCGGCTACGCGCAGTACAGCTACGGCTTCAACTACTACGGCACCATCGGCACCAACCGCGACGAGTTCGTGCTGGTGCGCAAGATGCGCCACGTGGACTGGATGGACCAGCCCGTAGACACCGCTACTGCCCATGCCTGAACGAGAAGGAGAGACACGATGAAAATACGCGCGCAAATCGGCATGGTGCTGAACCTGGACAAGTGCATCGGCTGCCACACCTGCTCGGTCACCTGCAAGAACGTCTGGACCAGCCGCCCGGGCGTCGAATACGCCTGGTTCAACAACGTCGAGACCAAGCCCGGCATCGGCTACCCCAAGGAGTGGGAAAACCAGGACAAGTGGAACGGCGGCTGGACGCGCCACGCCGACGGCTCCATCACGCCGCGCCAGGGCGGCAAGTGGAAGCTGCTGATGCGCATCTTCGCCAACCCGAACCTGCCGCAGATCGACGACTACTACGAGCCCTTCACCTTCGACTACGACCATTTGCAGTCGGCGCCCGAGATGAAGGCCGCGCCCACCGCGCGCCCGCGCAGCCTGATCACCGGCCAGCGCATGGAGAAGATCGAATGGGGCCCCAACTGGGAGGAAATCCTGGGCGGTGAATTTTCCAAGCGCAGCAAGGATGTCAACTTCGAGCAGGTCCAGAAGGACATGTACGGCCAGTTCGAAAACACCTTCATGATGTACCTGCCGCGCCTGTGCGAGCACTGCCTGAACCCGGCCTGCGTGGCCTCGTGCCCCTCGGGCTCGATCTACAAGCGCGAGGAAGACGGCATCGTGCTGATCGACCAGGACAAGTGCCGCGGCTGGCGCATGTGCGTGTCGGGCTGCCCGTACAAGAAGATCTACTACAACTGGCAGACCGGCAAGGCCGAAAAATGCCTGTTCTGCTATCCCCGCATCGAGGCCGGCCAGCCTACCGTGTGCTCCGAGACCTGCGTGGGCCGCATCCGCTACCTGGGCGTGCTGCTGTACGACGCCGACCGCATCCAGGAAGCGGCCAGCGTGGAGCGCGACCGCGACCTGTACCAGGCGCAGCTGGACATCTTCCTCGACCCGCACGACCCCGAGGTGATCCGCCAGGCCCGGCTCGACGGCATTGCCGACAACTGGCTCGAGGCCGCCAAGAACAGCCCGGTCTACAAAATGGCCGTGGACTGGAAGGTGGCCCTGCCGCTGCACCCCGAATACCGCACCCTGCCCATGGTCTGGTACGTGCCGCCGCTGTCGCCCATCACCTCGGCGGCCAACGCCGGCCAGCTGGGCATCAACGGCGAGATCCCCGACGTGTCGCAACTGCGCATCCCCGTGCAGTACCTGGCCAACCTGCTCACCGCCGGCGACACCGGCCCGGTGGTGCGCGCGCTCGAGCGCATGCTGGCCATGCGCGCCTACCAGCGCGGCGTGCACGTGGACAAGGTGCAGAACATGGCGGTGCTGCAGCAGGTCGGCCTGACGGCGCATGACGTGCAGGACATGTACCAGGTGATGGCGATCGCCAACTACGAGGACCGCTTCGTGATCCCGTCCACCCACCGCGAATACGCCGAGAACGCCTTCGACGTGCGCGGCGGCTGCGGCTTCTCGTTCGGCAACGGCTGCTCCGACGGCGCCACGCCCATCAGCATCTTCGGCAGCAAGAAGAAGCGCACCATCCCCGTCAAGGCCGTGGTCTGAGGAGCTCGCCCATGTTCAACAAACCTCCCGAGAGCATGCGCCTGACGCTGCGCGCGCTGGCGCGCCTGCTGGCCTACCCCGACGCCGAATTGCGCGCACAGCTGCCGGCGCTGATCGACGCCCTGCAGGCCGAGCAGACCTTGCCCGCGGCCCGCGTGGCCGAGCTGCAGGCCCTGGCGCAGCAGCTCGGCGCGATGGACCCGTACGAGGCCGAGGAGCGCTACGTCGAAACCTTCGACCGCGGCCGCCGCACCTCGCTGCACCTGTTCGAGCACATCCACGGCGACTCGCGCGAGCGCGGCCCGGCGCTGATCGATTTGACGCAGACCTACGAGAAAGCCGGCCTGCGCCTGGACACGACCGAGCTGCCCGACCACCTGGGCGTGGTGCTGGAGTTCGCCTCCACCCAGCCGCCCGCGGTGGCGCGCGAGTTTCTGGCCGAGATGGCGCATGTGCTGGGCGCCCTGTTCAGCGCGCTGCAGGCCAAGGACAGCCCCTACGCCAGCGTGGTCGCCGCCGTGCTCGAGGCCGCCGGCGAAAAAGCCCAGGCCGTGGCCATCGCGCCCGAGCCCGAACTGGACGAAGCCTGGGCCGAACCCGAGGCCTTCGACGGCTGCGCCACGCGCGGGCAGAACCGCCCCGGCCAGCCCCAAACCGTTCATTTCGTGCGCAAGGCACGTTCCGCCTCTTCTTCCCAAGGAGTCTCGCCATGAGCGCCTGGATCGACCACTTCCTGTTCGGCCTGTACCCCTACATCTGCCTGGCCGTGTTCTTCATCGGCAGCTGGGTGCGCTTCGACCGCGACCAGTACACCTGGAAGAGCGACTCCTCGCAGCTGCTGCGCACCGGCAGCCTGCGCTGGGCCAGCAACCTGTTCCACATCGGCGTGCTGTTCCTGTTCTTCGGCCACTTCGTCGGCATGCTGACGCCGCACGCGGTGTACGAGCCCTTCATCAGCGCCGGCCACAAGCAGGTGCTGGCCATGGTCTCGGGCGGCATCGCCGGCCTGCTGGGCTTCATCGGCGTCACGCTGCTGCTGCACCGCCGCCTGTCGGACGCGCGCATCCGCGCCACCAGCAAGACCAGCGACATCGCCCTGCTGTGGATCTTCTGGGTGCAGCTGGCGCTGGGCCTGGCCACCATCCCGCTGTCGGGCCAGCACCTGGACGGCTCGGTCATGATCCGTCTGGCCGAATGGGGCCAGCGCATCGTCACCTTCCGCGCCGACGCCGTCGACATGCTGGCCGGCATCAGCCCGGTCTTCAAGGCCCACCTGTTCCTGGGCATGACGGTGTTCCTGATCTTCCCGTTCACCCGCCTGGTCCACATCTGGAGCGGCTTCGGCACGCTGGCCTACATCCTGCGCCCCTACCAGCTGGTGCGCGCCCGCCGCCTGAACCTGCCAGCGGGACACAACCAGCCGCGCCGTTCGCTCTGAAAACAATAGCTTCTTGCGCTTGATGCAAGCCGGCCAGAGCCCGATTTGACCTGAAACCCCCGCAATGGCGGGGGATACAGCCACCACCGGGCCGCCCCGCCACCCTTTCCAGGACCACCGCCATGACCACCTCCACCTGCGGATCGCCCACCTGCGGCTGCGGCGGCAGCGACAGCGCCGCCCCCGCCGTGGACACCCCCATCGTCCCGATCGCGCGCATCAACGGCGTGGCGCTGCACGCGCCCGGCGAGCAGCTGCCGGCCGATCTGCTGCGCCAGCGCGCCTGCACCGAGCTGCTGCGCCAGCAGGCGCAGCAGGAGGGCCTGCTGTCGCCGGACGACACGCCCGGCCTGGACGGTGCCACCAGCGAGGCCGCCACGCAGGCCATCGAGCAACTGCTGGAGCGCGCGCTGCAGGTGCCCGAACCCACCGAAGAGGCCTGCCGCCGCTACCACGCCGCCCACCCCACGCTGGGCGGCGAAGGCGAACGCCTGCGCCTGCGCCACGTGCTGTTTGCCGTCACCCCGGGCGTCGACGTGAAGCTGCTGCGCCAGCGCGCCGAGGCCGTGCTGCTGGACCTGCGCTGCGCCGACGATGGCGGCGCGCGCTTTGCCGAGGCCGCGCGCCAATGGTCCAACTGCCCCAGCGGCCAGCAGGGTGGCGAGCTGGGCTGGCTGAGCCAGGCCGACTGCGCGCCCGAATTTGCCCGCGACATCTTCGGCAAGGCCGAGGTCGGCGTGCTCTCGCGCCTGGTGCACAGCCGCTTCGGCTTGCACGTGGTGGAGGTGTGCGAGCGCCAGCCCGGCCAGGTGCTGCCGTTCGAAGACGTGCAGGCCTCGGCGGCGCTGCTGCTGCGCCAGCAGACCTGGGTCAACGCCCTGCGCCAGTACCTGCAGCTGCTGGCGGGCGCGGCCGAGGTCGAGGGCGTGCAACTGGACGCCGCCGACACGCCGCTGGTGCAATAAGCGGGCGCTCTGGCGACCGCATGATCCTGGAAAACCAATGGGCCTGAACACCGAAATCACCTGTTTCGACGACCTGCTGCGCGCCGCGCACGAACGCCGCGAGCGCCTGCTGCTGGTGTTCGCCGGCGCCGAACTGCCTGCGGACGCCACACCCGAGCAGCGCGCGCGCTTTGCCCAGGGCGAGGGCGGCGCGCTGGTGCCGCTGATGTGCGTGGACAAGCCGCCCGAGGAGCTGGCCTCCTTCGACGCGCTGCGGCGCGAATCGCAGCAGTTCGAAAATCCGCAGCAACCCTGGCGCCTGGTGTTTGCCGCCGCGCTGGCCGGCACGCCGGGCCAAACGCCGTCGGAGGGCGACATCGACCGCGCGCTGCAGCGCATGGTCGACGCCGTCAAGGCCGGCACCTTCGGCGCCTACCTGCCCTTCAACCGCGACGGCGTGCCCGTGCAACTGGGTCAATAGCGGGGCGCGCGCCGCTCGCGCAGGCTGGCCACGCCCTCGTGCACGTCGGGGCCGCCAAAGCCCATGAACTCCAGCGCCAGCGAGGTGTCGAAGCTGGGCCCCGCCTGGCGGTACCAGTTGTTGAGCGAGTACTTGGTCCAGCGGATGGCGCTCTGGCTGCCGGCGGCCAGCTTGTCGGCCACTTCGTAGGCCTTGGCCAGCAGCTGGTCGTCGTCCACCGCCAGCGACACCAGGCCGATGCGCTCGGCCTCCTCGCCGCTGACGGCCTCGCACAGCATCAGGTGGTACTTGGCCTTGGCCATGCCGCACAGCAGCGGCCAGCAGATGGCGGCGTGGTCGCCCGCGGCCACGCCCAGGCGGGTGTGGCCATCGACGATCCGGGCGCTTTTGGCGGCAATCGACACGTCGGCCAGCAGGCCGGCCACCAGCCCCGCGCCCACGGCCGGGCCGTGCATGGCGCTGACGATGGGCTTTTCGCAGTTGATGACGTTGTAGACCAGGTCGCGCGCTTCCTTCCACACGCGCGAGCGCACGGCGAAGTCGCTGGCCATGTCCTGCACCAGGGCCAGGTCGCCCCCACCGGAGAAGCCCATGCCCTCGCCGCGCAGCACGGCCACGCGCACGCTGTCGTCGCGGTCGATGTCGCGCCAGATCTCGCTCAGCTCCCAGTGGCCGTCGTGGCCGGCGGTGGGCAGCTTGCCGTTGGCGGCCTTCATCTGCAGGTCGATCACGCAGCCGCCGTCGCCCCGGCGCGTGATGTGGAAGGTCTGGTAGCGGCTGTAGTCGATGGCGGGAGCGGTCATGGTTGCGGCCTTTCGCTTGGCTGGGTGGATGGGATCGGTCGACCCCGATCGTAGCGGCGCCGGCCGCCCGCGCATTGCACAATGCCGGCCAGCGCCGCCCTTCCTGGCGCCCCCGCCATGACCTACAGCTTCGTCTCGGCCACCATCCTGCTGCTGCTGATCACCGATCCGCTGGGCAACATCCCGATCTTCGCCAGCGCGCTGAAGGTGGTGCCCGCCGCGCGCCGCCCGCGCGTGATCCTGCGCGAGGTGCTGATCGCCTTCGGGCTGCTGCTGGCCTTCATGTTCGTGGGCGACGCCTTCCTGCGCGTGATGAACCTGTCGCAGCTGGCGCTGCAGCTGGCCGGCGCGGTGGTGCTGTTTCTGATCGCGCTGCGCATGGTGTTTCCGCCGCCGCCCGGCCCCGACGAGGAAAGCGCGGCCGAGCCCCTGATCGTGCCGCTGGCCGTGCCGGCCCTGGCCGGCCCCTCGGCGCTGGCCACCGTGCTGCTGCTGGTCAGCCAGGCACCCGAGCGGCGCTGGGAATGGGTGGCCGCCCTGAGCGTGACCATGGCCGTGTGCGCGCTGGTGCTGGTGCTGGCCGAGCGCATCCAGCGCTGGGTGGGCCCGCGCGTGCTGCAGGCCTTCGAGCGCTTGATGGGCCTGATTTTGGTAGCGGTGGCGGTCGAGATGCTGCTGCGCGGGCTCAAGTCGCTCGCGCCGCAGCTCTGACGGCCGCCGTCAATCGAGCTTGACGCCCGCCGACTTGATGACGGGGCCCCAGCGCTTGGCCTCGGCGCGCGCCATGTCGAAGAACTGCTGCGGCGTGCCGGGTTGGGCCTCCATGCCGTAGTCGTGCATGCGCTGGACGACGGCCGGCGCCTTCAGCGCGGCGTTGATGGCGCCGTTGAGCTTGGCCACCACGTCGGCCGGCATGCCGGCCGGGCCCAGCAGGCCCTGGAAGGCGTAGACCTCGCTGTCCTTCACACCGCTTTCGGCCAGCGTGGGCAGGTTGGGCAGTTGCGGCACGCGCTGGGCCGAGCCGATGGCCAGCGCGCGCACCTTGCCGCTGGTGATGGTGGGCAGGCCCGCGGGCAGGTCGAGGAACATGCAGTCGACCTGCCCGCTCATCACGTCCTGCATGGCCGGCGCCGCGCCGCGGTAGGGGATGTGGGTGATGAAGGTGCCGGTGCGGTTCTTGAACAGCTCCATCGCCAGGTGGTGCGGCGAGCCATTGCCCGGCGAGGCGTAGTTGACCTTGCCCGGATGGGCGCGCAGGTAGGCCAGGAACTCCTTCAGCGTCTGCGCCGGAAACTTGGGCGTGACCACCAGCGCCAGCGGAAAGCGGCCGAACGCGCCGATGTAGCTGAAGCTCTTGGCCGGGTTGAATGGCAATTTGGAAAACAGGTATTCGTTGTAGGCCAGGATGGCGTTGTCGGCCGACATGACGGTGTAGCCGTCGGGCTTGGCCGTGGCCACCAGCTCGCCGGCGATGTTGGTCGAGGCGCCGGGGCGGTTGTCCACCACGATCACCTGCTGGTTCAGCGCCGGCCGCATGGCCTCGGAGATCACGCGCGCCAGCGCGTCGGTGCCGCCGCCGGCCGGATAGGGCACCACCCAGCGAATCTGCTGTGTGGGCCAGCCGCCCTGCGCGCGCGCCCAGGGCGCGGCCAGCGCGGCGGGGGCCAGTGAGATGAAGTGTCGGCGTTGCATCGAAAGTCTCCTGTGAATGGTTTGTTCTGGCAATCGAAGGCCATCCAGCGCGCCAGCCACACGCCTTGCGTGGGTGCCTTGCGCTGGATCAACCGGGTGGCGAGTTTAGGGCCAAAGGCGCCACCCGCTGGTCGATGGCGCCAAACACCAGTTGGCCGTCACGGCTTTTCATCTCGATGCGCACGCGGTCGCCAAAGCGCATGTACTCGGTCTTGGGCGCACCGTCCAGCAGGGTCTCCATGGCGCGCTTTTCGGCGATGCAGCCGTAGCCCTTGGGCCATTCGCGGCGGCCGTTCCTGTCCACCCCCGGGTTGCTGACGGTGCCGCTGCCGACGATGCTGCCCGCGCGCAGGCGGCGCGTGCGCGCGGCGTGGGCGATGAGCTGGCCGAAGTGAAAGCGCATGTCGGGCCCGGCCTCGCACAGGCCCACCTTGCGGCCGTTCCAGCTGGTCTGCAGGGCCAGGTGCACGCGCCCGCCCTGCCAGGCCTCGCCCAGCTCGTCGGGCGTGACGGCCACCGGGCTGAAGGCGGTGGCGGGCTTGCCCTGCACCAGGCCCAGGCGGGTCTCGACCTCGCCGGCGATCAGGTGACGCAGGCTGACGTCGTTGGCCAGCATCAGCAGGCGAATGGCGTCCAGCCCCTGCTCGGCCGTGGCGGCCATGGGCACGTCGGCGGTGACGACGGCCAGCTCGGCCTCGAAGTCGATGCCCATGGCCTCGTCGGGCACCACGATGTCGTCGCAGGGGCCCAGAAAGTCGTCGCTACCGCCCTGGTACATCAGCGGCTCGGTGTAGAAGCGCTCGGGCACGTCGTCGCGGCCGGCGGCACGCACCAGCTCGACGTGGTTGAGGTAGGCCGAGCCGTCCAGCCACTGGTAGGCACGCGGCAGCGGCGCCATGCACTGGGCGGGGTCGAAGGCGAAGGGGTGGCGCGCGCGGCTGTGGTTGAGCGCGTCGGACAGGTCCTGCAACTGGGGCGCGATGAAGTTCCAGTCGTCCAGCGCCTGCTGCAGGCGGCTGGCGATGCCGGTGGTGTAGTGCGCCGTGCCCAGGTCGCGCGAGACCACCACCAGTTGCCCGTCGCGCGAGCCGTCCTTGTACGTTGCCAGTTTCATGGGCAGCGAGTGTAGGGGCTGCGGCCGGGGGGCAAAGGCGACGCTGAACAAGCCCCAAAACCCTGTCGGCCTTGAAAGCCGCTCGTTCGTTCTCATCTGCATGGGGCACACTGGTGTGCGTCCATGACCTGAAAGGCCCTCGCAAACCTCATGAACACGCTCTACGACTCCGACAGCTTCGTGGTGGTGCATCTGCTGCCCGACGAGCCCGCGCGCGCCGACGACGACGCGGGCGAGCCCACGCTGGCACGCCACGGCTTCGAGATCGTGGACAAGCGCTCGGGCAAGGAGGTGTACCTGGACGGCCTGTGGGCCGAGCTGTTCCAGCGCCGCATCACCGAGTGGCAGCAGAACACCCCCACGCAGGAAGAGGTGGAAGACACGCTGGAGGGCTACGCCGAGCTGGCGCAAAACCCGGTCGTCCTGCACTGATCCGATCCCGCACACCCAGCCCAGGGGCCCCGAGCGGCCCCTTTTTTCGTTTCATGACGCGGCGCGCCGCCAGCGCCGCCGCTCCAGCCAGCCAAACAGGGGCTCGGCCAGCAGCAGCACGGCCACCAGCCGGCACACCTGAAAGGCGGTCACCACCGCCACGCCCAGTTGCAGCACCTGCGCCGTGATCGCCATCTCGGCGATGCCGCCGGGCGCGGTGGCCAGCATCAGCGTCACCGGGTGCAGGCCGGTGAGCCCGGCCAGCAGCCCGGCAAAGCCGGCGCACAGCGCGATCATGCCCAGCGTGCCGACGGCAGCGGCCAGCAGCCAGCGCGGCGCGGTGCGCAAGAACGGGCGCGAAAAGCGCACGCCCAGGCTGACGCCGATCACCAGCTGCGCGGCGTTGGTCAGCACCTTGGGCACGGCCGACGCATGCACGTCGGCCATGGTCAGGGCCATGGTCACCAGCAGGGGGCCGATGAACCACGGGTTGGCGCGGCGCGTGCGGCTCATCAGCCAGGCGCCGGCGCCGGTGGCCAGGCCCAGCCACAGCAGGCCCGGCCATTCGGCGGCGGCGCGGCCGGGCGGCGTGGCGTCCAGCACCGGCAGCTGCCAGTGCTGGCGCGCCCACTGCATGGCAAAGGGCAGCACCAACACCACCACCGTCATGCGCACGCTGTGCGCCGCGGCCACCAGGTCGGCGCGGGCGCCGGCGCGCTCAGCCAGCAGCGTCATCTCCGACGCGCCGCCGACCGAGCTGGCGAACCAGGCCGTGGCGCGCCGCTGCGCGGGCGTCAGGCCGGCGCCGGCCGCGCCCAGCGCCCGCTGCATCCAACCGCCGAACAGCGCGCCCAGGCCCAGCGCAAACAGCACGGCCAGCGCCACCGCCCACCACAGGCCCAGCACCAGCGCCGTCACCTGCGGCGTGAAGTACAGGCCCAGCGCCGCGCCGATGACCCACTGCCCGGCGTTGCGCAGCGCGATGCTGCTGGCGGCCGGCCAGCCGGCCATGCGGGCCGCCGCCGTGGCCAGCAGCGGGCCGATCATCCACGGCACCGGCACGCGCGCACGCACGGCCAGCAGCGCGGCCAAGCCGGCCAGCGCCAGCGTCAGCCCGACGCGCAGCCCGCGCGCCGCGTCCCCGTGGTTCATCCCCGCCATCAACTTAGGGCCTGCTCACGCCATGAGAGAGGATCGCGTTGCCTCGCCAAGGGGCTGGATGCAAGGCGCCCGTGCGCTGGCCAAGGCTTGCGCCTTGCAAGCGCGGGCAACGCCGCAGACGGCCCCTTGGCGAGGCAACCCGAAGGGAAGCTCATGACAGCCCGCCCCTCGGCGTTGCGCTTCTTGTGCGTGCCGACGCACGCACGGCGGCGCGCGCCTTGATGGGCAGGCTGTCATGAGCTTCGCGACCCCTTTCATGGCATGAACAGGCCCTAGTATGGCGCCATGCGCCGCATCACCCTGCTCGCCACCGCCACCCTGGCCGCCCTGCTGTTGGCCGCCTGCGCCACGCCGGCGCGGCTGGACGAGGCCGAACGGGCCCGGTTGGCCGCCCTGCTGCCCGCCGATGTGCTGCTGCTGGGCGAGCAGCACGACGCGCCCGAGCACCACCGGCTGGAGCGCGCCACGGTGCAGTGGCTGGCCGCGCGCGGCCAGCTGGCGGCGCTGGTGCTGGAGATGGCCGAGCAGGGCCACGACACGGCCGGCCTGCCGCCCGGCGCCAGCCAGGCCCAGGTGCGCCGCGCGCTGGCCTGGGACCAAGCCGGCTGGCCCTGGGCCGACTACGGCCCGGTGGTAATGGCGGCGGTGCGCGCCGGCGTGCCGGTGTGGGGCGCCAACCTGCCGCGCGCCGACATGCGCCACGCGATGCAGGACGCCAGCCTGGACACCCGCCTGCCGCCCGCCGCCTGGGCCGAGCAGCAGCGCCGCATCCGCGCCGGCCACTGCAACCTGCTGCCCGACCGCCAGATCGTGCCCATGACGCGCATCCAGGTCGCGCGCGACGCGGCCATGGCCGACACCGTGGTGCGCGCGCTGCAGCCGGGCCGCACGGTGCTGCTGGTGGCGGGCAACGGCCACGTGCAGCGCGGACTGGGTATTCCGCAGTACCTGCCCGGCAACATCAAGGCCAAAGTGGTTTCAGCCCGCACGCAGCAAGCGCAGAAAGCTATCGAAAAAGAAGCGTCTGGCGTGCAACCCGACGCGGGCGCCGACCAGGTCTGGCCCACCGCGCCGCTGCCCCCGCGCGACCCCTGCGCCGCCCTGCGCTGAGCCTGGCTCAGCTCAGTTGCTCAGTACTGGTAGGGGTTGTTGGGCCGCCGGTCGTAACGGTTGGGCACGCCATCGCGGTCGTGGTCGCGGCGGTGGCGCATGTCGCGGTGATGGCCGTTGCTCCAGGGCGGCGGACCGGCATGCCCCGGCTGGCGCTCCCAGCGCTCGGGCCGGTACACCCAGCGCGGGCCCTCGGCCACCCACATGGGCGCCACGTAGGCATAGCCCGGCCGCGCGGCCACCCAGTAGCCCCGGCGCCAGATGTAGTGGCCGTGTCGCCATTCGTAGTGCCCCGGCGCCCAGACGTAGCCGGGGCGCGCCATCGGCATCACCTCGGGGCGCGGCGGCGGGGGCGGGCCGATCTGCACCGAGAAGTAGGCCTGGGCCTGCGCTGCGGTGGGCAGCGCCAGGGCGCCGATCGAGGCCGCCAGCACGGCGGCGGACAGCAGGACGGGTTTGAGCATGTCGAAGTCTCCTGAGTGGCGAAGCTGCACCCCATTTCAACGCATGAACCGCGTGGCGGCCGTAAACGGCAGGCAAAGCCATGCAAAAGATTGAGCCGGCAGGCCCGCAAGGCCCCTGCGACAATCAGCGCCGATGCAAGACACCTACATTCTCACCCTGTCCTGCCCGGACCGCCCGGGCATCGTGCATGCCGTCTCGGGCTTTTTGCTGGAGCACGGCGGCAACATCGAGGAAGCAGCGCAGTTCAACGACGCCGGCAACGGCCTGTTCTTCATGCGCGTGCAGTTTTCGTGCGCGCCCGGCAGCCCCGACGCCCTGCGCGAGGGCCTGACCGGGCTGGCCGAGCGCTTTGCCATGCACTGGCAGCTGCACCCGGCCAGCCAGCCCATGCGCGCCGTGATCTTCGTCAGCCGCGAAGGCCACTGCCTGAACGACCTGCTGTTCCGCTGGAAGTCCGGCCTGCTGCCGCTCGACATCCGCGCCATCGTCAGCAACCACCGCGACTTCTACCAGCTGGCGGCCAGCTACAACGTGCCGTTCCACCACATCGCCGTCGGCAAGGCCAACAAGGCGCAGGCCGAGGCGCGGCAGCTGGAAATCATCGACGGCGAAGGCGCCGAGCTGGTGGTGCTGGCGCGCTACATGCAGATCCTGTCGGACGAGCTGTGCCAGCGCCTGGCCGGGCGCGCCATCAACATCCACCACAGCTTTCTGCCCAGCTTCAAGGGCGCCAAGCCGTACTACCAGGCGCACGCGCGCGGCGTCAAGCTGATCGGCGCCACCGCCCACTACGTGACGGCCGACCTGGACGAAGGCCCGATCATCGAGCAGGACGTGGCCCGCGTGGACCACGGCAAGACGGTGGAAGACCTGACCGCCATCGGCCGCGACACCGAAAGCCAGGTGCTGGCGCGCGCCGTCAAGTGGCACAGCGAGCACCGGGTGCTGCTGTCGGGGCAGCGCACCGTGGTGTTTCGCTAGATCAAAACGAGGGCCTGCGGGGCCAGCTCCCAGGCGGCCTCTGAGCGCGCCCATGCAAGCACGCAGGCACTGGCGCGCACCAACGCCGTTGGTGCCAGCGCACAATATTTCGGCGGCTGATTCGTCTACCCGACATGGACGCCCCGGTCGGCCCATCGCCGTCAGCCCCTTTTGCCGTGCCCAACAACGCCTCGCGCTTCACCGACATCGTGGCGCGGGAGCGCGCACGGCTCGGCAGCTTCATCCGCCGGCAGGTGCGCAACGCGGCGGACGCCGAGGACATCCTGCAAGAGGTCTTGCTGGAGTTCTACCTCGCCACCGACGCCATCGAGCAAGCCGGCGCATGGCTGTTCCGGGTGGCCAAGAACCGCATCGTCGACCGCGCACGCAAGAAGAAGGAAGAACCCGCAGCACCTCCGACCGGGGACGATGACGGCCAGCGCTGGCTGGAAGAAACGCTGCCCGATCCGGCGGCTGGCCCCGACGCGGCCTATGCCCGCTCCGTGCTGCTCGGCTCCATTCATGCCGCGCTGCAGGCGCTGCCGCCTTCGCTGCGCGACGTTTTCCTGGCGCACGAGATCGAAGGCCTGTCATTTGCCGAGATGTCGGCGCAATGGCGGGTACCGCAGAACACCTTGCTGGCGCGCAAACGCCGTGCGGTGCTCGCTCTGCGCGCCCGGCTGCAGGCTGAGTACGGCGACCTCGTCGTCTAGCACCCACACCCCATCATTTCTGGAGAGAACCATGCGCATTTTCCCGCTTGCCCTGATCGCCATCGGCGTGATCGGGGTGCTCAAGCACTTTGGCCTGATCGACCCTGAGTTCATGCGCCTGTTCTGGCCCTTGCTCCTGATCGCCATCGGTGTGGTCATGCTGATCGCCGGCCCGCGTTGTCGCGCCGGCGCGCGCGAACGCATGCACGGGCAGTGGGAGCGGCGCATGCACCGCCGCTTTGGCCCCGGATGGAACAGCCTGAGCGAAGAAGAGCGAGACCGCTTTCGCGCGGGCATGAACCGATGGCAGACCCGCGACGGCAACGGCGGCAAGCCCGGCGACGCACCCACCGAGCCGCCCGCCCCCAACGGGCCCCGCTGACGCCGGGCCGCTGCGCGCCTTGCACACGCCCTTTTCAATCACTTGCTTCAACTCAACCCGGGACACACCATGAGAATCCTTCCCCTTGCCCTGATCGTCATTGGCACGCTCGGCGTTGCCAGGTACTTGGGCCTGATTCCGGTCGGCATGTTTCCGCTGATCGGCCCGGTTTTGCTGATCGCGCTCGGCGCGGCCCTGCTGCTGAGGCGCCCATGCCACGGCCGTGGCGCGTGGCGCGATCGCGGGCCTAAGGGCGACAAGCCGGCGCTGCCCGCCGGGCCCCCGCAGTAAACGCCCTGGCGGCCATGGCCGCCTCCAGGTCCTGGCTCATGCCCAGCGACAGGGTGCCCAGCCCCAGCCCGGTCGCGTTCACCTGGTCAAAAATGGCTCTGGCCCGCATGTAAACAGCGCGAGCAGCTCCAGAAGCAGGAGCAAACTCGGCGATGACCATCGGGCCTGGGTGCACGCCTGCAAAGGCGACAAGCCAGGCAGCGCGCACGGCCTCGGGGCCGAAGGTCTTGGGCACGGCCAGCAGTGCGACATCCTGCACGTTCCGCCCGTCGGCCGGGCCGGCCGTTGCGATTCGGGTACGAACCGGCTGGAGATTGGCTGCGATCATCGTCATAATCGGTCGACGTATCAAACTGCAACCATCCTCCAGCCAACCTTTACTGCGAAACGCCGTGGACATCACCCAACTGCTGGCTTTCAGCGTCAAGAACAACGCCTCCGACCTGCACCTGTCGGCCGGCCTGCCGCCCATGATCCGCGTGCATGGCGACGTGCGGCGCCTGAACGTCGAGCCGCTCGATCACAAGCAGGTGTTCGCGATGCTCTACGACATCATGAACGACACCCAGCGCAAGGTGTACGAGGAAAACCTGGAGGTGGACTTCTCGTTCGAGATCGAGGGCCTGGCGCGCTTTCGCGTCAACGCCTTCAACCAGAACCGCGGCGCCGCCGGCGTGCTGCGCACCATCCCCAGCAAGATCCTGACGCTGGAGCAGCTGGGCTGCCCCAAGATCTTCGGCGAGCTGGCGCTCAAGCCGCGCGGCCTGGTGCTGGTCACCGGCCCCACCGGCTCGGGCAAGTCCACCACGCTGGCGGCCATGGTCAACCACCTCAACGAGATGGAATACGGCCACGTGCTGACGGTGGAAGACCCGATCGAGTTCGTGCACGAGTCCAAGAAGTGCCTGATCAACCAGCGCGAGGTGGGCCCCATGACGCACAGCTTCGCCAACGCCCTGCGCTCGGCCCTGCGCGAGGACCCCGACGCCATCCTGGTGGGCGAGATGCGCGACCTGGAGACCATCCGCCTGGCCATGACGGCGGCCGAGACCGGCCACCTGGTGTTCGGCACCCTGCACACCTCCAGCGCGGCCAAGACCATCGACCGCATCATCGACGTCTTTCCGGCCGAGGAGAAGGAGATGGTGCGCGCCATGCTGTCCGAGTCGCTGCAGGCCGTCATCTCGCAGACGCTGTGCAAGCTCAAAGACGGCTCGGGCCGCGTGGCGGCGCACGAGATCATGATCGGCACGCCGGCCATCCGCAACCTGATCCGCGAGGCCAAGGTGGCGCAGATGTACTCGGCCATCCAGACCGGCCAGGGCATGGGCATGCAGACGCTGGACCAGACGCTGACCGACCTGGTGCGCCGCAACGCCATCAGCTCGGCCGAGGCGCGCGGCAAGGCCAAGATCCCTGAAAATTTCCCTGGCTGAACATGGCCCCCACGCTCCGCTGCTGCGCATGCTGTGCTGCCCCCCAAGGGGGCCCCGGCCGCCTTGGGGCGGCCCGGCGGCGGCCGGCGCGGCTGTAGACGCCCAATCTTCAACGACCCCTCGCCAGGAGCCCTTTCATGGAACGCGACCAGGCCAGCAAATTCATCAACGACCTGCTCAAGCTGATGCTCTCGCGCCAGGGCAGCGACCTGTTCATCACGGCCGACTTTCCGCCCGCCATCAAGGTGGACGGCAAGATCGCCAAGGTGTCGCCGCAAAACCTCACGCCGGCGCACACGCTGGCGCTGGTGCGCGCGGTGATGAACGACAAGCAGGCCGCCGAGTTCGAGCGCACCAAGGAGTGCAACTTCGCCATCGCGCCGGCCGGCATCGGGCGCTTTCGCGTCAACGCCTTCGTGCAGCAGGGCAACGTGGGCATGGTGCTGCGCGTGATCCCGGCCGAGCTGCCCACCATCGACGGCCTGGGCCTGCCCCGGATCCTGAAGGACGTGGCCATGAGCAAGCGCGGCCTGGCCATCCTGGTGGGCGCCACCGGCTCGGGCAAGTCCACCTCGCTGGCGGCCATGGTCGATTGGCGCAACATCCACAGCTACGGCCACATCATCACGGTGGAAGACCCGGTGGAGTTCGTGCACCCGCACAAGAACTGCATCGTGACGCAGCGCGAGGTCGGGCTGGACACCGACGACTGGGAAGCCGCGCTGAAGAACAGCCTGCGCCAGGCGCCCGACGTGATCCTGATGGGCGAAATCCGCGACCGCGAGACCATGGAACACGCCGTGGCCTTTGCCGAGACCGGCCACCTGTGCCTGGCCACGCTGCACGCCAACAGCGCCAACCAGGCGCTCGACCGCATCATCAACTTCTTCCCCGAGGAGCGGCGCGCCCAGCTGCTGATGGACCTGTCATTGAATTTGCGCGCGCTGATCTCGCAACGCCTGATCGCCAAGCAGGACGGCAAGGGCCGCACGGCGGTGATCGAGGTCATGATCAACTCGCCCTTCATCTCCGACCTGATCTTCAAGGGCGAGGTCGGCGAGATCAAGGAGGCGATGAAGAAAAGCCGCGAGCTGGGCATGCAGACCTTCGACCAGGCGCTGTTCGACGCCTTCGAGGCCAACCTCATCACCTACGAGGACGCGCTGCGCAACGCCGACTCGGCCAACGACCTGCGCCTGCAGATCAAGCTGACCAGCAAGCGCGCCAAGACGCCGGACCTGGCCGCGGGCACCGAGCACCTGCAGATCGTCTGACCCGACCCCGCGGCGGCGCCCTCCGGCTTCCTACAATGGCCGGATGAACACCTCCATTGCCGCCAAAACCTACGAACCCTGCCCGCCGCGCACCGTGGCCTTCCTGGGCCTGGGCGTGATGGGCGCCCCGATGGCGGGCCACCTGGCCCGCGCGGGCCACGCGGTCACGGTCTACAACCGCACCGCGGCCAAGGCGGCGGCGTTTTGCGCCCAGTTTCCGGGCACGCGCCACGCCGCCACGCCGGCCGCCGCCGCCGCGGGCGCCGACTTCGTGTTCAGCTGCGTGGGCAACGACGATGACCTGCGCTCGGTGGTGCTGGGCGACAGCGGCGCCCTGGCCGGCATGCAGCCGGGCGCCATCTTCGTGGATCACACCACCGCCTCGGCCGACGTCGCGCGCGAGCTGGCCGCGGCGGCGCGCTCGCGCGGCCTGCACTTCGTCGACGCGCCGGTGTCCGGCGGCGAGGCCGGCGCGCAAAACGGCGTGCTGACGGTGATGTGCGGGGGCGAGGCCGCCGCCTTCGAGCAGGCCAGGCCCGTGGCCATGGCGTTTGCCCGCGCGGTCACCCTCATGGGCCCCAGCGGCGCCGGCCAGCTCACCAAGATGGTCAACCAGATCTGCATCGCCGGCCTGGTGCAGGGCCTGGCCGAGGCCATTGCCTTCGGCCAGCGCGCGGGGCTGGACGTCGAGCAGGTGCTGGGCGTCATCGGCAAGGGCGCGGCGCAAAGCTGGCAGATGGACAACCGCGGCAAGACCATGACCGCGGGGCGCTTCGACTTCGGCTTTGCCGTCGACTGGATGCGCAAGGACCTGGGCCTGGTGCTGGGCGAAGCCAAGCGCAACGGCGCGCGCCTGCCGGTGACGGCCCTGGTCGACCAGTTCTACGCCGACGTGCAGGCCATGGGCGGCGGGCGCTGGGACACGTCCAGCCTGATTCGCCGGCTGAAATAAGCGGCTGGGTACACGCCCGAATGGACCGGGTGGCCGCGGAGCAGGCCATGCGCGGGCACCCCTGGCCGGGGTTTCCCCGGTCAGCGGGTGCGCCCCCTCGCAGGGGGGAAGCGAAGCGGAACGAAGTCCGCGCAGCTTGGGGGTGAGCCTATTTCACCGGCGGCAGCGGCCGCACCTCGACCGGCGGCTGCTGGATGACGGTGGGCTGGCTCACCGGATGCACCTCGACCGCCGGCGCGGCGCTGGAGCCGTTGGACGGCACCGTCGTGACGGGCGCCGGCGAGGGGGTCGTGCCGGTGGCATCGGCCGGGTGCAGCGCCGCCTGCTCGCTGATGGTGTCGATGATGCGCACCACCCGCTGCACGCCGGGCACGGTGCGCGCCACCTCGGTGGCCAGGGCCTCCTCGCGCTGGGTCAGGCGGCCCATCAGGTAGACTGTGCCGCGCTCGGTCACCACCTTGATGCTGTTGGCCGGCACGCCGTTGGCATCGATCAGCTTGGCCTTGACCTTGCCGGTCAGCACCGTGTCTTCCGAGCGCTGCGCGATGCTGGTCTCGGGCATCACCGCCAGCTCGTCGACGACGCCCGCCACGTCCGGCGTGCCGCGCACGGCCTCGGCCGCCAGCTGCCGGTCCTGCGCCGTGGCCACCTCGCCGGTGATCAGCACCTTGCGAAAGTAGCTGGTGATGCTGACGTGGCCGCGGCGCGCGCCCAGCGCGTCGTTGACGCGGCTGGAGGCGCGCAGCTCGATGCCCTGGTCGGCCAGCTGGGTGGCGGTGCTGCGCCGGTCGGTGGCCACCAGGCCGCCCGCGGCGGCGGCGCCACCCACCACGGCCACCGCGCAGCCGCCCAGAGCCAGCGTGCCCAGCACCAGGCCCAGGGCCGTCCATCGTTGCATCCGGGTTGTCATGAAGCACTCTCCTCGTCGCCAAGCAGTTGTTGATCCAGGCCATCGCACAGGCAGTGCAGCACCAGCAGGTGGGCCTCTTGAATGTGGGCGGCGTGCTCGCTGGGCACGCATACCTGCACGTCGGTGTCGCGCAGCCGGCGGCCCAGCTCGCCGCCACCATGGCCCGTCAGGGCCACCACGCTCATGTCGCGCTCGTGCGCGGCCTCGACCGCGCGCAGCACATTGGCGGCCTGCCCGTGGGTGGACAGCACCAGCAGCAAATCGCCCGCGCTGCCCAGCGCGCGCACCTGCGCGGCCAGGGCGTCGTCGTAGTCGCCGCGCCCGGCCACGGCCGTCAGCGTGGCGGCGTCGGCGCCCAGGGCGAGGGCCGGCAGCTCGGGCCGCGGGCGGCCGAAGCCCCCCACCAGCAGCGCCACCAGGTACTGCGCCAGCGCGCCCGAGGCGCCGTTGCCGCAGGCCAGCACCTTGCCGCCACCCGTCACGCAGGCCAGCACCGCCTGCGCCGCCTCGGCAATGGGCCGCGCCAGCGCCTCGGCCCACTGGTAGTGCAGGTCGGCGCCGTCGATGAAGCGCTGGTGGATGCGTTGCTCGTGCATTGATAGAAATGATAGCAGCGCCGCATGCACCGGCGCGGGACGATTGTCAGCAAGTGCGACCGCACGCGCCGGCCGTCAAGCCATGGTCATGAGCTGCGCGTTGCCGCCGGCCGCCGCGGTGTTGGTGCTGACCGACTGCTCGTGGCACAGCGCCGCCAGCTCGTAGCCCTGCCCGGCCAGCAGCTCGTCGCTGCTGCGGCTTTCGATGCGCACGATGGCACCCTCGCGCGCCGCCACGCGGGCCGTGAGGGCCAGCAGCGCGTCGCCGTCGCCCTCGAACAGCACGGCCGCCACCGGGCACGCGCCATCGTCCAGGCTGGCGTCGGTGGCCTCGTGCAGCCAGGCGTGCGCCTCCTCTCCGGCCGCCGCGCGCAGCGTCTGCCACAGGGCGGCGCAGCCCGCATCCGCCCGCGGCAGCACCACGTGGCAGGGGTTGCCGCTGGCGAGCGCCGCGGCCACCTGCGCGACGAGACCCAGCGGGGTGCGCGGCAGGGCCCACACGGGGCCGCGCGGCAGCAGGCGGTAGCGGTTGGCTTCGCCGGTGGGGCCGGGCAGCAGCCAGCTGGCGCCGGCGCGCGCGGCGTCCTGCGCGGCGGCGAGGGCGGCGCGCGCCGGCGCGGGGTCGGCGCCGGGCAGCGCGGCCTGCTGCAGCGACCGCAGCAGCGCCAGCGGGGGCGGCGGCGCCTCGGCGCGCGGCAGCGCGGCCAGCGCGGCGTTGGGCCGGCCCTGCACCAGCCGGTACAGGTACAGCGGCCCGCCAGCCTTGGGGCCGGTGCCCGACAGGCCCATGCCGCCGAAGGGCTGCACGCCGACCACCGCGCCGATCACGTTGCGGTTGACGTAGAGGTTGCCCGCCTGCACGCGGTCGGTGAGGCGGGCGATGGTCTCGTCGATGCGGCTGTGCACGCCGAAGGTGAGGCCGTAGCCGCTGGCGTTGATGTCGGCGACGAGGGCGTCGAGCTGTTCGCGCCGGTAGCGGACGACGTGCAAGACCGGCCCGAAAACCTCCTGGGTCAAGCGCGCGCAGCCATCGATTTCGATGATCGCCGGGGCCACGTAATGGCCATGGAGCGCGGGCGGCAGGGGCAGGCGCGTCACCGCCTGCCCGGCCTCGACCAGCTGCCGGATGTGGGCCTCGATCCGCGCGCGCGCCGTCTCGTCGATCACCGGGCCGATGTCGGTGCCCAGGCGGTCGGGATTGCCGACGCGCCACTCCTGCAGCGCGTCCCGGAGCATGGCGAGCTGCCGCTCGGCGATGTCTTCCTGCAGGCACAGCAGGCGCAGCGCGGAGCAGCGCTGGCCGGCCGAGTCGAAGGCGGAGGCGAGCACGTCGGCGACGACCTGCTCGGCCAGCGCCGACGAGTCGACCACCATCGCGTTCTGTCCGCCGGTCTCGGCGATCAGCGGAATGGGCTGGCCGCCGGGCGACAGGCGCCGCGCGAGCTGGCGCTGGATCAGCCGCGCCACCTCGGTGGAGCCGGTGAACAGCACGCCCGCCACCCGCGGGTGCGCCACGAGCTGCGCGCCCACCGTCTCGCCGGGGCCGGGCAGCAGCTGCAGCGCGTCCGGCGGCACGCCGGCCTCGTGCAGCAGGGCGGTCATGGCGGCGGCGGTGAGCGGCGTCTGCTCGGCCGGCTTGGCCAGCACGGTATTGCCGGCGGCCAGCGCGGCGGCGACCTGGCCGGTGAAGATGGACAGCGGGAAGTTCCATGGGCTGATGGCCAGCACCACGCCCAGCGGGCGCTCGGCCGCGTTGTCGAAGCGCGTCGCCACCTGCGCGCCGTAGTAGCGCAGGAAGTCGGCCGCCTCGCGGATCTCGCCCACGGCGTTGGCCAGCGTCTTGCCGGCCTCGCGCTGGATCAGGCCGATCAGCGGCTGGCTGCGCTGCTCCAGCAGGTCGGCGGCGCGCGCCAGCACGTCGGCGCGGCCGGCCGGCGGCGTGCCGGCCCAGATCGGCAGCACGGCGGCGGCGCGCTCGGCGGCAGCCTGCACCTCGTGCGGCGCGGCCTCGCGCACCCAGCCCACGGTGTCGGCCAGCTCGGCCGGGTTGGCCAGCGCCTGCCAGCCCTCGGCGCGCGCCGGGTCGACCGGCGGCGCGACACCCGGGGGCGCGGCCAGGTGCCGCTGGCCGCTGCCGGCCAGCAGCGCGGCCGACAGCGAGGCGAGCTGCTGCTCGTGCGCCAGGTTGAAGCCCTGCGAATTGGCCCGCGCCAGCGCGCCCTGCCCCGCGAACAGCGCGCGCGGCAGCGGGATGCGCGGGTGCGGCGCGCCCAGGCGCCCTTCCTCGCGCGCGATCCGCAGCACCTCCTCCACCGGGTCGGCCACCAGCTCGGCGACCGGCACGCCGGCGTCGCCGATGCGGTGCACGAACGAGGTGTTGGCGCCGTTTTCCAGCAGGCGGCGCACCAGGTAGGCCAGCAGCGTCTCGTGGTTGCCCACCGGCGCGTAGATGCGGCACGGCCGCGCCAGCTTGCCCTCGGCGGCCGGCCCCACCACCTGCGCGTACAGCGGCTCGCCCATGCCGTGCAGGCACTGGAACTCGTACTGGCCGCTGTAGTAGCTGCCGCCCACGGCCTGCGCCAGATGGACGATGCTGGCCAGCGTCTGCGCGTTGTGCGTGGCGAACTGCGGGTACACCGCGTCGGTCGCCTCCAGCAGCTTGCGCGCGCAGGCCAGGTAGCTGACGTCGGTGTAGGCCTTGCGCGTGTAGACCGGGTAGCCGGCCAGGCCATCGATCTGCGCGCGCTTGATCTCGCTGTCCCAGTACGCGCCCTTCACCAGCCGCACCATCAGCCGGCGGCGGCTGCGCCGCGCCAGATCGACAAGGTGGTCGATCACCTGCGGGCAGCGCTTTTGATAAGCCTGCACGACGAAGCCGATGCCGTTCCAGCCCCTGAGGCTTGGCGCGGCGCACAGGGCTTCGAGCAGGTCCAGCGACAGCTCCAGCCGGTCGGCCTCCTCGGCGTCGATGTTCATGCCGATGTCGTAGCGCCGGGCGAGCTCGGCCAGGTGCAGCACGCGCGGCAGCAGCTCGGTCATCACGCGCTCGTACTGCGCGCGGCAGTAGCGCGGGTGCAGCGCCGAGAGCTTGATCGAGATGCCCGGCCCCTCGAAGATGCCGCGCCCGTCAGACGCTGCTCCGATCGCATGGATCGCCTGCTCGTAGGCGGCCAGGTAGCGCCGGGCGTCGGCCTCGGTGGTCGCGGCCTCGCCCAGCATGTCGTAGCTGTAGCGAAAGCCCAGCCGCTCGTGCGCGCGGCTGTTGGCCAGCGCCTCGGCGATGTGCTGGCCGGTGACGAACTGCTCGCCCATCAGCTTCATCGCGCGGTGCACGCCCTGGCGGATCAGCGGCTCGCCGCCCTTGCCGATCACGCGCGTGAGCGCCGCCGACAGGCTCTTCTCGCTGCTGGTGGCCGTCAGCCTGCCGGTCAGCACCAGGCCCCAGGCGGCGGCGTTGACAAACAGCGAGGGCGAACGCCCCACGTGCGCGCGCCAGTCGCCGTGGCTGATCTTGTCGCGGATCAGCGCGTCGCGCGTGGCCTTGTCGGGGATGCGCAGCAGCGCCTCGGCCAGGCACATCAGCGCCACGCCCTCCTGGCTGGAGAGCGAAAACTCCTGCACCAGCGCCGCCACGCCGCTGGCCACCGGCGCGTCGCGCAGGCCCTGCACCAGGCGCGCGGCCAGCGTGCGCACGGCATCGGCCTGCGCCGCGTCCTCGGTGCGCGCCAGCGGCAGCAGCATGGGCAGGCATTCGGTCTCGGGCCGGTGCCAGGCGGCGGTGATGGCGGCGCGCAGCTCGGTCTGCGGCAGGATGGACTGGGCGAACGCCAGGAAAGGTTGCACCTCATTGGTGGCATCAGGTTGCACCTCCTGCATGCCTTCGTGCCCGGGCGCCGGCGCATCCAGCGCGATGCGGATGCTGGAAGCCCCGCGTTCCAGCGCGTCCACGTACTGCAGCACGGCCTGCTTGAGCAGCCAGTGGGGCGTGCGCCCCAACCGGTGCGCGGCCGCGCGGATGCGCTCGCGCAGCGCGTCGTCAACCTTGATGCCGATGGTGGTGGACATGCGAACCCCGGAGAAATCGATGTTCTGGAATTCTGCCGAGGTTGCACCTTTTGAAAAACAGGGTTAACCCTTGATTTAAAACTCACCCGCCCGCATCGAAGGCCGCCTGCAGCCACTCGATGCGCTCGCCATCGATGGCCACCACGTCAAAGCGGCAGGGTGGCGGCGCGGGCAGGCGCAGCAGGTAGTGCCGGGCCGCGAACACGATGCGCCGGCGCTTGGCCGCGCCCACGCTGGCCGCGGCGCCGCCCTGCGCGTCCGACGCGCGGGCACGCACCTCGACAAACACCAGCGTGCCATCGCTGTCGCGCAGGATCAGGTCGATCTCGCCGCCGCCGCGCCCGGGGGTTCGATAATTGCGCTCGACCAGGCGCAGGCCCGCGCGCTCCAGGTGCGCCAGCGCCAGATCTTCGGCGGCTGTGCCGCGCACGCGGGTGCTGGCGCCCCGCTTCAGCCAACCCATGACCCGAGCGCCCCTGTCCATGCCCGATTCCTCCCTTGTTGGCAAGGCCGATCTCCAGCCCGCGCTGGCCGCGGCCGCGGCGGCGGCCGGCGCGCAGCATTATCCGGCCGGCGCCCTGTACGTGGTGGCCACGCCCATCGGCAACCTGGCCGACATCACCCTGCGCGCGCTGCACGTGCTGGGCCTGGCGGACGCCATCGCCTGCGAGGACACGCGCCACACCCAGCCCCTGCTGCGCGCCTGCGGCATCGACGGCAAGACGCTGATCGCCCTGCACCAGCACAACGAGGCCGAGGCCGCGCAGGGCGTGATCGAGCGCCTGCACGCCGGCCAGCGCGTGGCCTGCGTCAGCGACGCCGGCACCCCCGCCGTGAGCGACCCCGGCGCGCGCCTGGTGGCTGCCTGCCGCGCCGCCGGCCTGCGCGTGCTGCCACTGCCCGGCGCCAGCAGCGTCACCACCGCCCTCAGCGCCGCCGGCCTGGCCGGCGACGGCAGCTTCGTCTTCGAAGGCTTCTTGCCCAGCAAGAGCGGCGAGCGCGCCAGCGCCGTGCAGGCCCTGGCGCAACAGACCCGCGCCGTGGTGCTGCTGGAGGCGCCGCACCGCATCGCCGCCCTGGCCGACGCCCTGGCCGCGCTGGGCCAGCGCCCCGTCACCGTGGCACGCGAGCTGACCAAGCAGTTCGAGCAGATCGCCACCCTGGCCTGCGCCGACCTGCCCGCCTGGCTGGCTGCCGACGCGCAGCGCCAGCGCGGCGAATTCGTGCTGGTGCTGCACCCCGCCGAGGCCGCGACCGGCGAGGACGAGAGCGAGCGCGTGCTCAAGCTGCTGCTGGCCGAGCTGCCTTTGAAAACCGCCGTGAAACTGGCGGCCGACATCACCGGCGCCGCGCGCAATGGCCTGTACGAGCGGGCGCTGGCGCTCAAGCCCGGCCATTGATTTTCATGAATCAAATCAGCCGCCAGCGCGCGATTTACAAGCCCAAGAAGCTATTATCAAAATAGCAATGCACGGCCACCAGCGCCGACCATGACTTTCGTCGCTTTACCCAGCGCAGCCTTGACATCCCGCGCCCGAGCTGCTGAAGGCCAGCACGCTGGCGCAGGCCCGGCGCCTGACGCAGCGCCAGGCCGAGCTGCTGACTACGCTCAACGCCATGGTCAGAACCGGCAAACACTGGGACATATCGATTCACGGCGCTTGACTTGGAAGACGGTTACTCCATCGATCAGCCGCGTCGGCGCAAGACCGCAAAACCCAGAACCATCAACCCGGTCAGCACCAAGCCACCCGTCCCATTGAGGGTGGGGACGGGTTTGGGCGCCAGCGCTTCCTGCAGCGCGGCGTTGGAGATACCCAGGAACATATCGATGGTGCTGTGCCCCGGCTCGGTGCTGACCCGGATGCTGCACACACCGCCGCGGTGAATCATCAGGCCGAACGTCGTATTGTCATTCGGCGAGCCGCCAGTCCGTGGGTCGGTAACCAGCCAGAAATTGTCCGAACCGGTGGATTGGAACTCCGCGGTTTGCGGCAACGGATCGGTCACCGCAATCTTGAGCCATTCCGAGCTGCTGGCATCCAGCTGGGCGCCGTTGCAACCAAAAAAGCGCAACTGGGCATGGTCACCCCCATCCACATCGTGCAGGAACAAGACCGTGCCAATGGGCAGCGGCTGGCCATTGCTGGTGGCAATCTCCAGCAGGCTGGGGTTGGCCGCACGGTTGGCCAGATGCTCGAACAAGGGGACTCTCGCCGCCGTCGGCAAACCAATGTCGTCTGGAAGCTTGGCCAGCGGATACATCCCCAGGTAGTCCGAGCTCCAGTTCTGTCTGACGATCGAGTGGCCATCGGTTGTCCGCACGGTCAAGGGAATCGGCCCCAGTTGCCCCGTGATGCTGGTATAGCCTGTTCCATTGACACTGGATGAATAGAACGTCCAGTCCTTGAAATACTGCGAGTGCGCCGCCACCGTCTGGTCGGCGTGGGCCGCAGCCATGGCGCCCACGGCCCAGGCCAGCAAGAACGCCGCACGCACCCGGTTGATCCACTGGTTCATGTCTTCAATCTCCATCTTTTTCGGCCGATTGTTCGCGGCTGTCAGGGCCCAGCACCCGGTGCACAGCAGGGCACGTCCATCGAAAATTCCATTAGCACGTCGAGTCTGCCACGGCATTGATTGGATTTAAATTTGAGCCAAGAAAAATTCGACATGCCGTGATATTTATTCCGTTTTGCCGTATTTTCATGGCTGTGCCGGTGTAGAAATCAATGGAAGCCGAGGTTTGGTTGAGGCACGAAATCCGACCTGGCTGGGAGCGCCGGCGTCTCGCCGGCAGGGGCGCCTTTTGCCGGCGGAGTGCCGGAGTTTTCCCAAGGGCTGGCCCCGGCAACTCCCAATTGAACGAAAAGGGAAATCAGGCAGCCAGCAACCGACAGCAAGAAATGCGCGAGAGCGCTTCACCCATCGCTTTGCGGGCGATCGCTGTGTCGTAGTTGACCTATCCTCGAAACCACCATCCGTCGCTGAGTCCGAAGTATCGGCATAGCCGAAGGTCGGTATCGGCGGTGATGGCCCGCTTGCCGGCAACGATATCGCCGATTCTTTGCGGGGGAACGCCGATGTCCTTGGCCAGACGATACTTTGTCAGACCCAGGGGCTTGAGGAATTCTTCTTCCAGCATTTCGCCGGGGGAAACAGGAGGTACGGTACGTATGGTCGAATGCCTTCAGTGATAGTCAACGATCCCGACGTTCTTACGGCCGTCTGGGGTCCAGATCGAGGCCAGGACCAAAGCGCGCTGATGCTGCCCATCTTCTGGCTTGCATCAGCCCGCGACGACTTGTGCCAGATTGTTGCCTACATCGCTCGCGAAAACCCGCCCGCGGCAAGGCGGATGAAAACGCGCCTGGAGGGCATCCATGCTGCCGACCGCGGAACACCCGTGCCTGTACCCACAGAGCGACCGCGCACCCACCGGGTACGCGGGAAATCGTGGCACACCCCAACTACATTGATTTGTACCGAGTGGCCGCAGCTCGCATCGAGGTTGTAAACGTGGTGCATGCCCGCCGCCAATTTCCCGTTGCCTCGAACGCAGCCAGGTCGGGTTGAGTAGCGAACCCGACGCGCCCCTGAACCAACAACCACCGGCTAAAGCCGGTGGGTTGAGACTCCAGGCACTGAAAGTGCACCGCCCACGCGTTGGCTTCACGACGCGTCAAGCCCAGGCGGCTCTGCCCTGAAATTGTCATTAGGGTTCGGCTCGAAGTGGTGCTCCAAATACTCCTTGATCATCTCTTCCGTCATCTGCCCTACGTCGCTGCCCATTACTCCAGAGGGGCAAGGCAGCAAGGCGGGGGCTGAATTCATCGCCGTGCCTCTGAGGGCATCGCGGCCCCTGACGCCCCCATGGCCGGCGCTCCCTGCGCCCCCGCGCTCAGTGGAAAAACGCGTACCCCACCAGCACCGCCACCACCAGCCCCACCGCGTCGGCCAGCAGCGCGCAGGCCAGGGCGTGGCGGGTGTGCTTGACGCCCACGCTGCCGAAGTACACCGCCAGCACGTAGAAGGTGGTCTCGGTGGAGCCCTGGATGATGGCGGCGAGCTGACCGGGGAACGACGCCACGCCGTGGGTTTGCATCACGTCCACCATCAGCCCGCGCGCGCCGGAGCCGGACAGCACCTTCATCAAACCCACCGGCACGGCGGGCAGGAAGTCGGTGGGCAGGCCGGCGGCCGCCACGGCCCAGGCGATGCCGCCCATCAGCCCGTCCAGCAGGCCGGCGGCGCGAAACACGGCAATGGCCGCCAGCATGGCCACCAGGTAGGGAATGATCTGCACGGCGACGGCAAAGCCCTCCTTGGCGCCGTCGACGAAGGCCGAATACACGTCCACGCGCCGGATGAGCCCCGCGGCGATGAACAGCGCGACGATGCCCAGGATGGCGCCGGCGCCGATCACGCCCATCCATTGCGCGGCCTGATCGGGCGGCAGGCGCGCCAGCCACCCCACCAGCGCGCCGGTGACGCCGGCAAAGCCCGCCAGCGGCAGCAGCAGGCTGGCGCGCCAGAGCGCGATGCGCTGCACCCACGCCACGGCCAGCAACGCGACCACCAGGGTGATGGCGGTGACCAGCAGCGTGGGCAAAAAAATGTCGGCCGCGTTGAAGTGCGCCAGCCCCTGCTGGACGGCCAGGGTCTGGCGGATGGCGATGACGGAGGTGGGGATCAGCGTGAGCCCAGCGGTGTTGAGCACCAGGAACATGATCTGCGCGTTGGTGGCGGTGTCGGGCCGGTCGTTGAGCGACTGCAGCTCCTGCATGGCCTTCAGGCCCAGCGGGGTGGCGGCGTTGTCCAGGCCCAGCAGGTTGGCGCTGATGTTGAGCGTCATGGCGCCGTGCGCCGGGTGGCCGGCCGGCACGCCGGGGAAGATCTGGCGCATGACGGGCCGCACCGCGCGCGCGAAGTGCTCGATCATGCCGGCGCGCTCGCCGATCTTCATGAAGCCCAGCCACAGCGCCATCATGCCCGTGAGGCCCAGCGCGATCTCGAAGCCCGTCTTGGCGGCACCGAACAGCGCCTCCATCTGGCGCGGAAAGGCGCCCAGGTCGCCCATCAGCGTCTGCGCCAGCGCGGCGACGAAGGCGCTGAGGAAGAAGCCGAGCCAGACGTAGTTCAGGGCCAAATCGGGCTCCAGCGCGGGTGCATCAAGCGCAGGTAGCTATCAAATTGATTGTATTTGAAGCCTGCGCGCGCTCACGCCCCGCAGCACTTCTTGTACTTCTTGCCGCTGCCGCAGGGGCAGGGGTCGTTGCGGCCCACCTTGTCGCTGTGCACGGGCGCCACGCGCGGGCCCAGGCTGCGCGCGATGGCGTACAGGTCGTAGATGGCCCAGATGGCCTCGCCGAAGGCGTCGAAGCGCGCCTGGCTGACGCTGGGCGGGTCGGCCTCGTCGTACAGGTTGACGGCCGGCGGGTCGCGCTCGTCCTCCAGCAGGTCGGCCAGGCAGTCCAGCGCGTCGGCCATGGATTCGGCGATTTCCTTGTCGCGCGGCGGCGCCCAGTCGTCGGCCCAGTATTCGGTGGCGTCCAGAAAGCCGGCCGCCCACACCTGGGCGAAGGGCGGCGGCTCGCCGTCCGCCGCGGCCTCGGCGCGGTCGGCCTCGGGCAGGCTGGCCAGCAGGCCGCGCCAGTCCAGCACGCCGGGGTCCAGCGCGCGCTCGTCGTTCAGGTCGTCGACGGCCGACTGCAGGCCGGCGCGCAGCTGCGCCTCGCGCGCCAGCCAGTGCATCATGAAGTGCGTGCGCTCGCCCTCGCTGGCGAAGATGGCACCACCGCCCGGGCCGAACAGCATGGGCAGCCACTCGTCGGGCGGCACGGCGCGGCGCGTGCACAGCAGCGCGGTCAGCACGCCCTCGCAGTATTCCCACTGCGGCGTGTCCTCGGGATGGCGCTCGCGCAGCGCGTCCAGTGCGTCTTCCAGCGCGCCCAGGGTGGCGCCGACGGGGTCCTCGTCGTCGGGGTCCAGGGAGGCGGGGGGAGCGTCGGCGTCGTGGGTCATGGCATGGCTTGGAATGAGACGAGGGATGGTAACCGCGTGGGCGCTCAGGCCCGGCGCCGGCGCAGCCCAAGCCCCATCACCGCCCCCACCACGATCAGCGCGCCCAGCACCTGCAGCGGCGCCACGGCCTGGCCCAGGATCAGCCAGCCCAGCACCAGGGCGAACACCGGCTCGACGTTGAGCACCGGCGAATGGCCCACCACGCCCAGCCGCGGCAGCACGGTGAACAGCAGCGTGATGCCGGTGCCGTACAGCACGGTCAGCAGGCCCAGGCCCCACCAGCCGGCGGGCGCCGTGGGCAGGGCCAAGCCGCCCTGCGCCAGCGCGGCGGCCATGGCCACCACCGCGACCACGGCCATCGAGCCGAAGGTGCGCACGCGGCCGTCCAGGCGCCCGGCCTCGTGCTGGGTCAGCACCAGGGCCAGGCCGAACAGCGCGGCGGCCACCAGCGCAAAGCCCACGCCGGCGCCGATGGCGCGCCACTGCCCGGCCGCGCCCAGGCCCGAGGCGGCGCCCAGCACGTCGAGCGCCAGCACCAGGCCCAGCAGGATCACCGGCATGGCCAGCAGCACCGCGCGCTCGGGCCGGTGCTGGTAGAGCACGCGCGCCCACAGCGCCGTCATCAGCGGGAAGCTGTTGAACACCAGCAGCGCCAGCACCACTGGCAGGCGCGCCACCGCCGCGTACAGGCACAGGCTTTGCACGCCGATCAGCACGCCGATGGCGGGCAGCGCGCGGCGCTCGCGCGCGCTCAAGGCCACCGGCACGCGCTGCAGCACCAGCAGCGCGCCCACGGCCAGCGCCGTGCCGGTGCTGCGAAACGCCACCGCCGTGGCCACCGTCACGCCGTGGTCGAACGCCAGGCGCGCGGCCACGTGGTTGCTGGCCATCAGCAGCGCGATCAGCGTCAGCGCCAGAAAGCCGGCCCAACGAGGGCCGGACGGCGCCATCAGTAAAGGCCCAGCTGGCGCGCGTGCAAGCGGGCCAGGCCCAGCAGCGCGTCGGTGAAGGGCGTGGCCACACCGGCCAGCTGGCCCAGCTCGCGCACCGCGCCGACCAGCGCGTCGATCTCCACCGGCTTGCCGGCGCGCACGTCCTGCAGCATGGAAGGCGTGAACACGCCCAGCTTGCGCGTGACCCGGTGGCGGTCCTCGGGCGTCTCGGTGATCGGCACGCCGATGCGCGCGCCGATCTCGCGCGCCTCCAGCATCACGGCGCTGACGAAGCCGCGCGCCAGCTCGTCGTCCAGCACGCGGTCGGCCGTGACGCCGGTGAAGGCGCTGATGGGGTTGATCGTCATGTTGCCCCACAGCTTGTACCAGACGTCCTTCTGGATCTGCGGCGACACCGTGGTGTCGAAGCCGGCGGCGCGCAGCAGCGCCGCCAGCGCCGCCAGGCGCGGCGAATCGCCGCCGGCCGGCTCGCCCACGATCAGGCCGTTGCCGAAGTGGCGGCGCACCACGCCCGGCGCGTCCAGCGAGCAGCTGGCGTGCACCACGCAGCCGATCACCTGACGCGCGGGGATGGCGCGCTCGATCGCGCCGTCCGCATCGACCGAAGCCAGGCGCGTGCCGGCCAGCGCGCCGCCGAAGCCCTGCAGAAACCACCAGGGCACGCCGTTCATGGCCGTCAGCACCACCGTGCGCGGGCCCAGCAGCGGCGCGATGTGGCGCGCCACCTCGGCCATGGCCGGCGCCTTGACGGCCACGATGACGAGGTCCTGCTCGCCCAGCTCGGCCGGGTCGGCGGCGGCCTGCACCGCGAAGGCGCGCTCTTGCGGCTGGCCGTCGGCGCCCGCCTCGACCAGGCGCAGGCCATGCTCGCGCAGGGCCGCCAGCGTGGCGCCGCGCGCCACGCAGCCGAGCCGCGCGCCCTGCGCCGCCAGGCGCGCGCCCATCCAGCCGCCGATGGCACCCACGCCGTAGATCGTGATTTTTTTGAACATATTGCTTTCCAGCGCGCGTCCAACCAGCGTAAGAAGCTCTAATTTTTATAGCTTTGGTCGATGCGATCGATCTGCCGCACCAGCGCGTCGAACACGTCCTGCCCGGCGCCGCGGCGCGGGTCGAACTGGAACGAGTCGCGCGTGCACTGCGCGGCAATGGCCTCGGGCACGGGCAGCGGCGCGCCCATGCTTTGCGTGGCCAGCTGTACCTCGCAGGCGCGCTGCAGCGTCCACAGCACGGCGAAGGCCAGCGGCAGCGTCTCGCCCCAGGAAAGCAGGCCGTGGTTGCGCAGGATCACCGCGGGCCGGCCTGCGATGCTGGCGACCACGCGTGGCCCTTCGTCGGCGCGGATGGTGATGCCCTCGAAGTCGTGATAGGCCACCAGACCGTGCAGCTGCGCGCTGTAGAAGTTGCTTTGCGACAGGCCCGAGGCCAGCGAGGCCACGGCCACGCCGGCGGTGGTGTGCGTGTGCATCACGCAGTGCGCGCCCGCCACCCCGCCGTGGATGCAGCTGTGCAGCACGTAGCCGGCGGGGTTGATGGGGTGCTCGGAGCCATCCAGGACCTTGCCCGCCAGGTCGATCTTGACCAGGTTGCTGGCCGTCACCTCGCTGTAGTGCAGGCCGAAGGGGTTGATGAGAAAGTGCCTGTCGCCCCCCGTGGCGCTCTCGGGCACGCGCAGGGTGATGTGGTTGTAGATCATCTCGGTCCAGCCGAGCAGGGCGAACACGCGGTAGCAGGCGGCCAGTTGCAGGCGCGCGGCCCATTCGTCGGGATGCACCCGGCCTTCGAGCCGGCGCACGGCGGGGCCGTTCACTGGACAGCCCTCCGCGCTGCGCGCTGCGGGATTCGCGCTTGGGAGCGGCCCGGCGCGCTCATGCCTGTTCCTTGAAGGCCTTGGCCAGGCGCGTGGTCTCGCGCGCCAGGCTGACGGTGTCCAGGCCCACGGCGACGAAGCTGGCGCCCCACTGCAGGTAGCGGTGCGCCAGGGCCTCGTCCACCGCCAGGGTGCCGGCGGCCTTGCCGGTGGCGACGATGCGGCGCGTGGCGCTCTCGAACAGCGCCAGCATCTCGGGATGGCCGGGCTCGCCCCGGTGGCCCATCGAGGCCGACAGGTCGGCCGGGCCGATGAAGATGCCGTCCACGCCGTCCACCGCGGCGATGGCCTCCAGGTTGTCGATGGCCGTGCGCGTCTCGGCCTGCACCAGCACGCACAGGCGGTCGTTGGCCTCGTGCACGTAGCGCGGGCGGCGCCCCCAGCGCGCGGCGCGCCCGCCGGCCATGCCGCGGATGCCGCCGCCGCCGTCGTCGTCCGGGTAGCGCGCGGCCCGCACGATGGCGGCGGCCTGCTCGGCCGTGTCCACCATGGGCACCAGCAGGGTCTGCACGCCCAGGTCCAGGTACTGCTTGATCAGCATCTCGCCCACGTGGCCCAGGCCCATGGGCAGGCGCGCGATGGGGTGCGCCGCCGGATAGGCGGCCAGGGCCTGCAGCTGGTAGAGGATGCTTTGCAGGCTGTGCGAGGTGTGCTCGCCGTCGATCAGCAGCCAGTCGAAGCCCGCGCCGGCGGCAATCTCGCCCACCAGGGTGTTGGGCAGGTTGAGCCAGTAGCCGATCTGGGGGCGCTTTTCAAGCAGCGCCTGCTTGAACAGGTTGGGTGGGGTTTGCATGGATCGCTCCTTCAGACGAACTTGAATGCCAGCTTGCCCAGCGGCCCGTAGTCGGCCTTGAACACATCGCCCGCCCGCGCCGCCACCGGCCGCGTGAACGAGCCGGCCAGCACGATCTGGCCGGCCTTGAGCGTCTCGCCCCAGCGCGCCAGCTTGCCCGCCAGCCAGGCGATGCCGATGGCCGGGTCGCCCTGCACGCCGGCGGCCAGGCCGGTCTCTTCGACCACGCCGTTCTGCCGCAGGATGGCGCCCACCCAGGCGCGGTCGATGGCGCGCGGGTCGGCCCGGCCCGCACCGATCACGATGCCGGCGTTGGCCGCGTTGTCGCTGATGGTGTCGAAGACCTTGCGCATGGCCCGCGTGTGGCGGTCGAACTGCTCGATGCGCGCGTCGATGATCTCGATCGCCGGTGTTACATATTCGGTAGCATCCAGCACTTGCTCCACGCCGGCTTCAGGCCCTTTCAGGTCGGACTTGAGGACGAAGGCCAGCTCCACCTCGACGCGCGGGGCGATGAAGCGCGAGGCCGGGATCTCCAGCACCTGGCCCGGCGTGCAGGTGTAGCGCATCGAGTCGAGCAGGGTGCCGTAGTCGGGCTCGTCGATCTGGCTGCTGATCTGCATGGCGCGCGAGGTCAGGCCGATCTTGTGGCCGATGACCTGGCGCCCCTCGGCCCGTTGCAGCGCCACCCAGGCGCGGCCGATGCGGTAGCCGTCCTCCACCGTCATGCCGGGAAAGCGCTTGGAAAAGTGCTCGAGCTGCACGCGCGACGTTTCGCTGGCGTGCAGCTCGGCGGCCAGGGTTTGGATCTGCTCGTCGGTCAGCATGACAAATCAGGATTTGCGAAACAGCGGGTGCAGCGTGCTGTGCTTGGCGTCGAACACCTCGGGGCCCTCGTCGACCTGCACCGTCAGGCCGATGTGGCGCGTGGCCATCACGGGGTCGAGCCGCCCGCGCAGCGCGGCCGTCACGGCCTCGCCGGCGCGCTGCTGCGTGGCCGGGCCGCGCCCGCGCGCCATGCGCAGGTTGGCGTACATGAAGGCGTACTCGCCCGGGTCGCTGCCACCAATGCCCGTCTTGCCGGCGCCGGCCGCGCGCCCGGCCGCGCCGCCGTCGGCCAGCGCGAAATGCGGCGCCGGGTAGGCCAGCACGCGCGTGCCGCCGGTGGGGAAAACCTGGGCGCCGGCCTCGTCGCGCACGGCCAGCATGGCGTCGGCGGCCTCGCGGCACAGGCGGGGCATGTCGACGATGGCGTCGAGGTTGCCGGAATAAAGAATCACCAGATGGGGCATGTCGTTCTCACAGTCTCGCAACAGATTTGAAACTCGTCGCACGCGAGGCCTCGGGCGGTGGCACGGCGGCGCCGTCCTGCGGCGTGACCGGAAAGACGGCGTTGATCTGGCCCGTACCCGAGGCGGCGAAGTAGGGCGTGACGACTTCCGCCCGGCCGTCGTAGGCCGACCAGCCCAAAGCGCCCAGCAGCATCGCCGTGTCGTGCATGAAGCCTTCGCCATGGCCCTTGCTCGCGTACTCCGGCAGCATGGCACAAAAATCGGCCCATTCGCCGGCTTGCCACATGCCGATCACCTGGTGGTCCAGCCGCTCCAGGAAGGGGCTCCAGATCTTGAAGGCGAATTCGGGCGCCAGGCCGTTTTGCGCAAAGCGGTGCGACAGCGAGCCGCTGGCCAGGAAGGCCACGGTGCCGTCGTAGTGCTTTTCAACGGCCTCGCGCATGGCCCAGCCCAGGCGGGCGCTGTCGTTGAGGTAGTGGCTGGTACACAGCGCCGACACCGATATCACCTTGAAGTGCTCGTCCGCGTTCATGTAGCGCATGGGCACCAGGGTGCCGTACTCGGGCTGCAGCGAGGTGGCGTCGTGCGCCAGCGTCTCCACGCCCTGTTCGTTGCAGGTCCTGGCCAGCAGCCGCCCCAGTTCGGGGT
Organism: Burkholderiaceae bacterium; assembly: GCA_024235995.1. Taxonomy (NCBI): domain Bacteria; kingdom Pseudomonadati; phylum Pseudomonadota; class Betaproteobacteria; order Burkholderiales; family Burkholderiaceae; species Burkholderiaceae bacterium. The sequence goes on along the minus strand of JACKLI010000001.1, from coordinate 1,046,413 downwards.
TGCCGTCGAAGGCGTAGGCCATGTTGCTGATGAAGTGCGGCAGCTCGTTGCTGGTGTAGGTGCCGGCCCAGCGCGGCGCGCAGTTGAGGTGGTAGGTGGCGTTGACCAGCCAGTGGGTGTCGAACACCACCAGCGTGTCCACCCCCAGCGCGCGGCAGCGCCGGCCGATTTCGCGGTGGCCCTCGATGGCGTCGGCGCGCGTGCCGTGGCGCGGGCCGGGCAGCTCGCTCAGGTACATGCTGGGCACGTGGGTGATCTTGGCGGCCAAGGCGAGTTTGCCCATGGTTTGTCTCCTCGCGCGGTGGTGGATCAGGCCTCTTGCGTGATGCCGGCCTGGCGAATGACCTGCGCGTAGCGCGCGATCTCGTCCTGGATGAAGGCGCCGAACTGCGCCGGCGTGCCCGACTTGTCGGCGATGCCGCCCTTGTGCAGCGCCTCGGCCACCGCGGGTGCGCGCAGCGCCTGGTTCACCGCCGCGTTCACGCGCTGCACGATCTCGTCGGGCACGCCGGCGGGCGCCAGCATGCCGTTCCACGAGTTGGACTCCACCCTGGCGCCCTGCTCGGCCAGCGTGGGAATGTCGGGCGCGTATTGCGAACGCTGGACCGTGGCCATGCCGATGGCCACCAGCTTGCCGGAGGCCACGTGGCCGCGGAACTCGGGCCAGTTGCCGAACATCATCGACACCTGCCCGCCCAGCAGGTCGGCCAGCGCGGGCGCCTGGCCCTTGTAGGGCACGTGCACGATGCCGGGGGCGTTGAGCGCGGTCTTGAGCATCTCGCCGGCCAGGTGCGCCGAGGTGCCGTTGCCGAACGAGGCGTAGCTGAGCGGCTTGCCGGCCCTGGCCTGCGCGGCGATGTCGGCCACCGTCTTCAGGCCGCTGCCGGGGTGCGTGGCCAGCACGTGCTCGGACAGGCCCATCAGCGCCACCGGGCGCAGGTCCTTGACGCTGTCGTAGGGCAGCTTTTTCACCAGCGTCTGGTTGACGCAGAAGCTGTTGGCCACGGTGACGAAGCTGTACCCATCGGGCGCCGACTTGGCGATGTTGTCGACCCCGATCACGGTGCCGGCACCGGGGCGGTTCTCGACCACCACGGTCTGCCCCAGCGACTTGCCGAGCTCGGCCGCCACCAGGCGCGTGACGTAGTCGGTGGTGCCGCCGGGCGGAAAGGGCACCACCCAGCGCAGCGGCCTGGCCGGCCAGGCCTGGGCGCGCGCGGCCAGCGGAAACACGGCGGCCGCGGCGGCGGCCTGGACGAGATGGCGACGTTGCATGGTTTCAAGCTCCCCAATGCGGAATGTGGTGCGCGCCCATGGACACCGCGATGTTCTTGGGCTCCAGAAAAACCTCGTAGCTCCAGGTGCCGCCCTCGCGCCCGGTGCCGCTGGCCTTGGTGCCGCCGAAGGGCTGGCGCAGATCGCGCACGTTCTGGCTGTTGACGAAGCACATGCCGGCCTCGATGGCGGCAGCCACGCGGTGCGCACGGCCGATGTTCTCGCTCCAGACGTAGCTGGACAGGCCGTACTGGATGTCGTTGGCCAGCTCGATCGCGTGCGCCTCGTCCTTGAACGGGATCAGGCAGGCCACGGGGCCGAAGATTTCGTCCTGCGCGATCTGCATGCGGTTGTCGACGTCGGCGAACACCGTGGGCCAGACGTAGTTGCCGCCCCTCACGCGCGCGGGCAGCTCGGCGGCGTAGGACGGGCGGTCGATGCCGCCGCACAGCAGGGTGGCGCCCTCCTTCGGGCCCAGCTCGATGTAGTGGCGCACCTTGGCCAGGTGGTTCGGGCTGATCATCGGGCCGACGATGGTCTGCTCGTCCTGCGGGTCGCCCACGGTGATTTTCTTGGCGCGCTCGACAAAGCGCTGCACGAAGTCGGCGTAGATACCCTGCTGCACCAGGATGCGGCTGCCGGCGGTGCAGCGCTCGCCGTTGTTGGAGAAGATCATGAACACCGCGGCGTCGAGCGCCCGGTCCAGATCGGCGTCGTCAAAAATCACGAACGGGCTCTTGCCACCCAGCTCCATGCTGAACTTCTTCAGGCCCGCGGTCTTGACGATGCGGTTGCCGGTGGCCGTGGAGCCGGTGAAGCTGATCGCGCGCACGTCGGGGTGGGCCACGAGCGGCTCGCCCGCCTCCTTGCCGAAGCCGTGCACCACGTTCAGCACGCCGGCCGGAATGCCCGCCTCCAGCGCCAGCTCGCCCAGGCGCGCGGCGGTCAGGGGCGAGAGCTCGCTCATCTTGAGCACCGCGGTGTTGCCGAAGGCCAGGCACGGCGCCACCTTCCACGTCGCCGTCATGAAGGGCACGTTCCACGGGCTGACGAGCGCGCACACACCCACCGGGTGGAACAGCGTGTAGTTCAGGTGCGTGGGCGTGGGGTAGGTGTGGCCGTCGACGCGCACGCACATCTCGGCGAAGTAATGAAAGTTGTCGGCCGCGCGCGGCACCAGGCCCTTGCCGGTCTGGGCGATCACCTGGCCGGTGTCGTCGGTCTCGGTGCGGGCGATCTCGGGCACGTGCCGGGTGATCAGATCGCCCAGCGCGCGCAGCTTCTTCGCGCGCTCGGTGGCGGGCAGGCCGGCCCACTTGGGAAAGGCCGCCTTGGCCGCGGCCACCGCCGCGTGCACCTCGGCCTCGCCACCGCTGGCGACCTCGGCCAGCACCTCTTGCGTGGCGGGGTTGACGGTCTCGAAACGGTCACGGCCGGCGACCGCCTTGCCGTCGATGAGATGATCGATTTTCATAGCTGTTCAAGCTTTATTGGTGCGGGCTGCAACCCGATTCGATTCAGAAACGATGGTGCTCTGCAAGGCGCCGATGCCCTCGATCTCGCACACCACGACCGAGCCCACCGGGCAGTCCACCACGCCGTCGGGCGTGCCGGTCAGGATCACGTCGCCGGGGTACAGCGTCATGAAGCTGGTGAAGTACTCGATCAGCGTGGGCACGTCGAACACCATGTCGGCGGTGCTGCCCCGCTGGGTGATCTCGCCGTTGACGGTGGTCTGCAGCTTCAAGGCCATCGGGTCGGGCACGTCCCGGGCATCGACCAGCCAGGGGCCGATGGGGGTGCAGGTGTCGCGGTTCTTCACGCGCAGGTTGGGGCGGTACCAGTTTTCCAGGTAGTCGCGGATGGCGTAGTCGTTGGCCACGGTATAGCCGCGGATGAAGTCGTAGGCGTCGGCCTTCTTCACGCGCCGGGCCTCGCGGCCGATGACCACCGCCAGCTCGCATTCGTAGTGCATGTTGCGCACGCCGTCGGGGCGCACGGTGCAGGCGCGATGGCCGATCAGCGAGGCCGCGCCCTTGGCGAAGGCCAGCGGCTCCTCGGGCGGCTTGAAGGCCAGCTCCTTCGCGTGGTCGGCATAGTTCAGCCCCAGCGCCAGCACGGTGCGCGCGCGCGCCGTGGGCGCCAGCGGCGGCAGCCAGACCACGTCGTCGAACGACAGCCGGCGGCCCCTGAACGCGGGCGTGAGCAGTTCGAGCTGGCCGTCGCGCTCGATCGCGTCGTGCACGGCGCCGGCCCAGGCGATGCGGGCGTGTTTCATGATGACGAGGCCCCCACGCTCCGCACTGGCGTGTCTGCGCTGCCCCCCGAGGGGGCCTTCGCGCCTTGGGGCGGCCCGGCGGCGCTCACCTCCTCCACCAGCGTGTGCGTCAGCGGCGCGAGGCCCGGCGCGGCCATCTCGATGCGGTCGCCGGCCCTGGCGCGCGGGCGCGTGCCGTCCGGCAGGCAGTCGGTGCCGAGCAGCAGCACGTCGCCGGGCTGCAGGGTCATGAAGGCGCCGACGTCGGCCAGCAGCGTGGCGGCGTCGCGCACCAGGGTGGACAGGTCCACCGTCTGCACCCGCGCGCCATTGACGCGCACCTCGATCTTCAGCGCCTTCACAGCCACCTCGCGCAGCGGCGTGACCGATGGGGCGCAGACCAGGAAGCCATCGCGGTTGCGGTAACGGATGGCCGGGCGGTAGTAGCTGGCGTGCGGCAGGCTCAGGTCGTCCAGCAGCACGCAACCGGCCACGCGGGACAGGCCATCGACTTCAATATTAATAGCTGCCTGCGCTTGATGGGTGCCGGCTGCGCCCCCATTCGTTTCAAAATCGCCGATCACCAGCCCCAGCGTGGCGCCCAGCTCGACCTCGCCCGTCACCGGCACGGCCGCGCCCGCGGGCGCGAAGGTGTTGGCGGTCTTGACGTAGAGCACCGGCGCCTGCGGCGCGGCCTGGTAGGGCGCCTCGGCCATCCTGGGCGCCCACAGCGCCCATTCGCGCCGAAAGTTCAGCAGCGGGCCGTACACGGTGCCGCGCGGCAGCCACGGCATGTCCAGCGTCATCGCACGCTCTCCTCTTGTTCCTCGGCAGCCTCGGCGGCCACATGCGGCGGCAGCGCGATCAGTTCGTCCAGCAGCGCGTACAGCTGCACCAGGCGCGACTGGCCCAGGTGCGCCGCCAGGTCCTCGTACTGCGCCTCGATCGAGCCCGACAGCCCGTCGGCCAGCGCCAGCCCCTCGTCCGTCGCCCAGACCAGGGTGCGCCGCGCGTCCTCGGCGCTGCGCTGGCGCGTGACCAGGCCGTCACGCTCCATGCGCGCCAGCATGCCCGTCAGGCTGGGGCCCAGGATGTAGGCGCGCTCGGCCAGCTGGCCCGTCTCCAGCCCGTCCTCGGCGTGCTCGCGCAGCACGCGCAGCACGCGCCACTGCTGGTCCGACAGCCCATGCGCGCGCAGGGCCGGCCGGCGGTGCTGCATCAGCGCCTCGCGCGCGCGCAGCAGCAGCAGGGGCAGGTTGCGGTGGACGAACGGTGCGGCGCGGGGCATTTATTTAATATATTAAATTTATTCCGGCAACGCAAGAGGGTCAGAATGCCCCCATGAGTTCGTCCCTTTTGCAACACCGCCTGGGCCTGCGCTGGCCCCTGCTGCAGGCGCCCATGGCCGGCGCACAGGCCAGTGCCATGGCGCTGGCCGTCAGCGGCGCCGGCGCCTTGGGCGCCCTGCCCTGCGCCATGCTGGCGCCCGACGCGCTGCGGCGCGAGCTGGCCGTCATGGCCGCCAGCGGCCTGCCTTACAACGTCAACTGGTTCTGCCACACGCCGCCGGTGCCGGACGCCGCGCGCGAGGCCACCTGGCGCGCGGCACTGAAGCCCTACTACGACGAGCTCGGCCTGGACATCGACGCGGTGCCAGCCGGCCCGGGCCGCGCGCCCTTCAGCGCCGAGGCCGCCGAGCTGATGGCCGAATGCAAGCCGCCGGTGGTCAGCTTTCACTACGGCCTGCCCGCGCCCGAGCTGCTGGCGCGCGTCAAGTCCTGGGGCGCTTTCGTCCTGTCGTCGGCCACCACCGTGCGCGAGGCGCTATGGCTTGAGGAGCATGGCGCGGACGCCATCATCGCGCAGGGGCTGGAGGCCGGCGGGCATCGTGGGCATTTTTTGCCGACGGGCCGCCCCGAGGCAAAAACAGCCCCCTCAGGGGGCAGCGCACCACGCGAAGCGGGGGAGCGTGGGGGGCATTTTTTACCGACGGGCCGCCCCGAGGCAAAAACGGCCCCCTCAGGGGGCAGCGCACCACGCGAAGCGGGGGAGCGTGGGGGGCATTTCCTCAGCGACGACTTGAGCGAGCAGATGGGCACCTTCGCGCTGCTGCCCCAAGTGGTCGCCGCCGTTCGCGTGCCCGTCATCGCCGCTGGCGGCATCGCCAGCGCGGCCGGCGTGCGCGCCGCGCGCGCCTTGGGCGCCCAGGGCGTGCAGGTGGGCACCGCCTACCTGTGCGCCGACGAGGCGCTGACCACGCCCGCGCACCGCGCCGCGCTGCAGAGCGAAGCCGCGCGGCACACCGTGATCACCAACCTGGTCACGGGCCGGCCGGCGCGCGGCATCGTCAACCGCGTGATGCGCGAGCTGGGGCCGATGAGCCGCGCGCCCTCGGCCTTTCCGCTGGCCACCGCCGCCATGGCCTATTTGCGCGCGCAGGCGGAAAAGCAGGGCCGCCTGGACTTCACCCACTTCTGGAGCGGCCAGAACGCCAGCGGCTGCCTGAGCGCGCCGGCGGCCGACATCACGCGGGAGCTGGCGCGGGGCTTTGAAAGCGGCTGATCCTTGGCCTGCGGCGCTCGCCATGCACGCGCATCCCGTGTAAGCTTTGCCCCTGGATACCGCCATGTCGCTGCCCCTGTCCCAACCCCGCTTTGACGCATCGCAGTATCTGGCCTGGGAAGAAGGCCAGGCGGACAAGCACGAGTACATCGACGGCGAGGTCTTTGCCATGGCCGGCGCCTCCGAGGCGCACGTCACCATTGCCGGCAATCTCTACATGGCCCTGCGCAACCATCTGCGCGGCGGCCCCTGCAGCGTGTTCATTGCCGACATGAAGCTGCAGGTGGCCGAGGACAACGCCTTCTTCTACCCCGACGTGTTCGTCACCTGCGCCCCGGCCGACCGCGCGCAGAGCCATTGCAAGAGCGCGCCGACGCTGGTCATCGAGGTGCTCTCGCCCAGCACCAGCGCGTTCGACCGCGGCGCCAAGTTTGCCGCCTACCGCAAGCTGGCCAGCCTGCGCGAATACGCCGTCATCGACAGCGAGCGGCAAGGCGTGGATCTGTTTCGCCGCGACAGCGAGTCCGGCCACTGGGTGCTGTACCCCTTCGAGGCCGGCGACGAACTGCACTGCGCCAGCGTGGGCCTGCGCCTGCCCATGGCCAGCCTGTACGAAGACGTGCGCTTCGAGGCCTGAAGCCGCGCTGGCTACGCCATCGGCACCTCGATCGCCTGGGCCGGCCCCGCCGGGGCGTGCAGCCAGCGCGCTGCCGCGGCCTGCAGGGCCTGCGAGTCGCCGGTGCTGAACAGCTGCAACGCGCTGGCGCCGCCGCCCGGCGCCAGGCCATCGGCGCGCTGCAGCAGGCGGCGGGTGTGGCGCGCCACGGGCGCGCCGGTTTCCACCAACTGCACGCCAGGGCCCACCAGATTGCGCAGCACGTCTTGCGCAAAGACGTAGTGGGTGCAGCCCAGCACCAGCGTGTCGATCTGGCCGCCTTGAGCGCCAAATGGGCCCGTAGCCCCGATGTATCTTGCGCACAATGCTTTCATTTTGATAGTCCACACGCCACCCGACGCAGGCTCGGCGGCGGCGCGCTCGATGGCATCGGCCAGGCCGTCGCAGGGCTGCAGCGCAAAGTCCGCCTGCCCCTGCAGCGACTGCAGCAGCCGCGCGAACTTGCCGCTGGCCAGCGTGCCGCGCGTGGCGAAGACGCCGATGCGCCCGGTGCGCGTGACCGCCACGGCGGGCTTGAGCGCCGGCTCCACCCCCACCACGATCAGGCCCGGGTGCTGCTGGCGCAGCCGGGCGATGGCCGCCGCCGTGGCGGTGTTGCAGGCCACCACCAGCGCCTTGATGCCGTGCCGGGCGCGCAGCCAGCCGGCGATGGCCAGCGCGCGCCCGGCCACGAAGGCATCGCCGCGCTCGCCATAGGGCGCGTGGCCGGTGTCGGCCAGGTAGACGAAGCGCTCGTGCGGCAACTCGGCCTGCAGCGCGCGCAGCACGCTCAGGCCGCCAACGCCGCTGTCGAACACGCCGATGGGGGCGCGGGAAGAAGACACGTTCACGGACTGCACAACCGGGCATTGTCCGCCTGCCTCGCTACCATGCACGCCCATGGCCCAACCCAAGACCGTCTACACCTGCAACGAATGCGGCGCCAGCAGCGCGCGCTGGCTGGGCAAGTGCCCCAGCTGCGGTGCCTGGAACGCGCTGGTGGAGAGCGTGGCCGAGGCGCCGGCCGCCGGCAAGAACCGCCTGGGCGGCGCCTTCAGCGCCCTGGCGCCCAGCGCCGCCGTGCAGCCGCTGGCGGCCATCGAGGCGGTGGACGTGGCGCGCACGCCCACCGGCCAGGCCGAGCTGGACCGCGTGCTGGGCGGCGGCATCGTCGAGGGCGGCGTGGTGCTGATCGGCGGCGACCCGGGCATCGGCAAGTCCACACTGCTGCTGCAAGCGCTGGATGCGCTGCAGCGCTCCGGCATGCCAGCGCTGAGCGCCGCACGGCCGCCCGAAGGCGCGAACGCCCCCTCGGGGGGCAGCGCACCTCGCGCAGCGGGGGAGCGTGGGGGCACCTTGTACGTGACAGGAGAAGAATCGGGCGCGCAGGTGGCGCTGCGGGCGCGGCGCTTGGGCATCACGGGCTCGCAGGTGGCGGTGCTGGCCGAGATCCAGCTTGAAAAAATCCTGGCCACGCTGGGCGCGCAGCAGCCCGCCGTGGCCGTCATCGACTCGATCCAGACCGTCTACAGCGACCAGCTCACCAGCGCGCCCGGCAGCGTGGCGCAGGTGCGCGAGTGCGCCGCGCACCTGACGCGCTGGGCCAAGGCCAGCGGCTGCACCATCGTGCTGGTGGGCCACGTGACCAAGGACGGCCAGCTGGCCGGCCCGCGCGTGCTGGAGCACATGGTGGACACAGTGCTGTACTTCGAGGGCGACACGCACAGCAGCTTTCGCCTGATCCGCGCCATCAAGAACCGCTTCGGCGCGGTCAACGAGATCGGCGTGTTCGCCATGACCGAGCAGGGCCTCAAGGGCGTGAGCAACCCCAGCGCCATCTTCCTGAGCCAGCACGCCACGCCGGTGCCCGGCAGCTGCGTGCTGGTGACGCTGGAGGGCACGCGGCCGATGCTGGTCGAAATCCAGGCGCTGGTGGACTCGGGCGGCGTCAGTCCGCGGCGCCTGTCGGTGGGGCTGGAGCGCGACCGCCTGGCCATGCTGCTGGCGGTGCTGCACCGCCACGGCGGCGTGGCCACGGGCGACCAGGACGTGTTCGTCAACGCGGTGGGTGGCGTGCGCATCAGCGAGCCCGCCGCCGACCTGGCGGTGCTGCTGGCCATCACCGGCAGCCTGCGCGCCAAGCCGCTGCCCAAGGGTTTCATCGCGTTTGGCGAGGTGGGCCTGGCCGGCGAGGTGCGGCCCGCGCCGCGCGGGCAGGAGCGGCTGCGCGAGGCGGCCAAGCTGGGCTTTTCGGTGGCGGTGGTGCCCAAGGCCAATGCGCCGCGCAAGGCCGACCGCGCGCTGGAGGGCCTCACGATCCACGCCGTCGAGCGCGTGGACGAGGCCATCGCGCTGGTGCGTCAATTGGATTGAACCCCACGCGCGAATCGACATCGAACAGCCCGCTGTCCAAAGCATGCGATTGGTGCTAAAACGACCTCACGCGGTAGCCTGAATACCGCAATGGCGCGGCACGGCCCGCCCGCGAGCCTGCCGCAATGGGAGCTTGTATGGATGTCATCAGCAACTCCGCCGCGCGCCATGCGCGCCTGCGCGAAGAGGAACTGTCGATCGACGAATACCTCGCCCTGTGCCAGAGCGACCCCATGGCCTACGCCAGCGCCGCCCAGCGCATGCTGGCGGCCATCGGCGAGCCCGAAATGGTGGACACGCGCAAGGACCCGCGCCTGTCGCGCCTGTTCGCCAACAAGGTGATCCGCCGCTACCCCGCGTTTGCCGAGTTCTACGGCATGGAGGACGCCATCGAGCAGGTGGTGAGCTTTTTTCGCCACGCGGCGCAGGCGCTGGAAGAGCGCAAGCAGATCCTGTACCTGCTGGGCCCGGTGGGCGGCGGCAAGAGCTCGATCGCCGAGCGCCTGAAGTACCTGATGCAGAAGGTGCCCTTCTACGCGCTCAAGGGTTCGCCGGTCAACGAGTCGCCCCTGGGCCTGTTCGACGCCGCCGAGGACGGGCCGGTGCTGGAGGAGCAGTTCGGCATCCCGCGCCGCTGCCTGCAGCACGTGCTCTCGCCCTGGGCCGTCAAGCGGCTGGAGGAGTACGGCGGCGACATCCGCCACTTCCGCGTCGTCAAGCGCTACCCCAGCATCCTGCGCCAGGTGGCCATTGCCAAGACCGAGCCGGGCGACGAGAACAACCAGGACATCTCCAGCCTGGTGGGCAAGGTGGACATCCGCAAGCTGGAGAACTTTGCCCAGGACGACACCGACGCCTACAGCTACTCGGGCGGCCTGTGCCTGGCCAACCAGGGCCTGCTGGAGTTCGTGGAGATGTTCAAGGCCCCCATCAAGGTGCTGCACCCGCTGCTGACGGCCACGCAGGAGGGCAACTACAAGGGCACCGAGGGTTTTGGCGCCATCCCGTTCGACGGCCTGGTGCTGGCGCACAGCAACGAGAGCGAGTGGAAGGCGTTTCGCAACAACCGCAACAACGAGGCCTTCCTCGACCGCATCTACATCGTCAAGGTGCCCTACTGCCTGCGCGTGAGCGAGGAGGTGAAGATCTACGAGAAGCTGATCCGCGAGTCGTCGCTGGCCGACGCCGTGTGCGCGCCCGGCACGCTCAGGATGATGGCGCAGTTTGCCGTGCTCACGCGCCTGAAGGAGCCCGAAAATTCCAGCATCTTCAGCAAGATGCAGGTGTACGACGGCGAGAGCCTGAAGGACACCGACCCGCACGCCAAGAGCTACCCCGAGTACCGCGACTACGCCGGCGTGGACGAGGGCATGAGCGGCATCTCCACGCGCTTTGCCTTCAAGATTTTGTCCAAGGTGTTCAACTACGACAGCACCGAGGTGGCGGCCAACCCGGTGCACCTGATGTACGTGCTGGAGCAGCAGATCGAGCGCGAGCAGTTTCCGGCCGACCTGGAGACGCGCTACACCGGTTTCATCAAGGAATACCTGTCGCCGCGTTACGCCGAATTCATCGGCAAGGAGATCCAGACCGCCTACCTGGAGAGCTACAGCGAGTACGGCCAGAACATCTTCGACCGCTACGTGACGTATGCCGACTACTGGATCCAGGACAGCGAGTACCGCGACACCGACACCGGCGAGGTGTTCGACCGGAACGCGCTGAACGCCGAGCTCGAGAAGATCGAAAAGCCCGCCGGCATCGCCAACCCCAAGGACTTTCGCAACGAGATCGTCAACTTCGTGCTGCGCGCGCGCGCCAACAACCAGGGCAAGAACCCGAGCTGGACCAGCTACGAGAAGCTGCGTGCGGTGATCGAGAAGAAGATGTTCTCCAACACCGAGGAGCTGCTGCCCGTCATCAGCTTCAACGCCAAGGCCAGCGCCGACGAGGCCAAGAAGCACGAGGACTTCGTCACCCGCATGGAGTCCAAGGGCTACACGCCCAAGCAGGTTCGCCTGCTGTGCGAGTGGTACCTGCGCGTGCACAAAAGCTCGTAAATGGCACACCCCCAGTCTCCACTCGCTGCGCGATGTTTCGCCTTCCCCCTTGCAGGGGGCACGCCCTCTGGCCGGGGAAACCCCGGCCATGGGCTTACGCGCATGGCCTGCTCCGCGGCCTTTGGGCTCTTGGTGTTTCATGCGATGCGGATGGCGCGAAGCGCCATGGATAACTAAGATGGCCTTGCACATCATCGACCGCCGCCTCGCCGGCAAGAACAAGTCGGTGGGCAACCGCGAGCGCTTCATCCGCCGCTACAAGCAGCAGATCGCCGAGGCGGTGCGGCGCGCCGTGGCGCAGCGCGACATCCGCCACATCGAGCAGGCTGAGAACGTCACCATCCCCAGGAAGGACATCCACGAGCCGACCTTTCACCATGGCCCGGGCGGCGTGCGCGACACGGTGTACCCCGGCAACGTCGACCACGTGCGCGGCGACCGCATCGCGCGACCCCAGGGCGGCGGCAACGGCGCGGGGCGGCAGGCCAGCGACAGCGGCGAGGGCGAGGACGACTTCACCTTCACCCTGACCAAGGAAGAGTTCATGCAGCTCTTCTTCGAGGACCTGGCGCTGCCGCGCCTGCTGCGCACCCACATCGGCGAGACGCCGCAGTACAAGACGCGCCGCGCCGGCTTCAGCCACGACGGCACGCCGCACAACCTGGCGGTGCTGCGCACCATGCGCGGCGCCCTGGGCCGGCGCATCGCCCTGGGCAAGCCGGCCAGCCGCGAGCTGCAGGCGCTGCGGCAGCAGCTGGACGATCTGCTGGCGCAGGACGACGGCACCAGCGAGGCGGCGGCCGAGCTGCAGCAGCGCATCGAGGCGCTGCGCGCGCGCCTGGGCAAGGTGGCCTTTCTCGACCCGATCGACCTGCGCTTTCGCAACCTCACGCGCGTGCCGGTGCCCAGCAGCCAGGCGGTGATGTTCTGCCTGATGGACGTGTCGGGCTCGATGGACGAGCAGCGCAAGGACCTGGCCAAGCGCTTCTTCATCCTGCTGTACCTGTTTCTCACGCGCCACTACGAGAAGATCGAGATGGTCTTCATCCGCCACCACGCACAGGCCGACGAGGTGGACGAGGACACCTTCTTTCACGCCACCGAAAGCGGCGGCACCGTGGTCAGCAGCGCGCTGGTGCTGCTCGAGCAGATCGTGCGCGCGCGCTACCCGGCGCAGGACTGGAACATCTACGTCGCCCAGGCCAGCGACGGCGACGACTACGGCGACGACAGCGCCATCTGCCGCAAGCTGCTGGCCGACAAGATCCTGCCGCTGGTGCGCTACTACGCCTACGTGCAGGTGGCGCCCGAGGAGCAGAACCTGTGGCAGCAGTACAGCCAGCTGCCGCCGCTGTTTCCCTGGTTCGCCATGCGCAAGGTGGACGAGGCCGGCGAGATCTACCCGGTGTTCCGCGAGCTGTTCAAGAAGGAGGGGGTTGCTTCATGATCCTCTCGATGTACCCCGTGCTGGAGCGGCGCAGCGGCCACCACCACCGCAAGCCGGGCGGCGCCGGCGAGCGCGGCGCGCGCGACGTGCCGACCGCGCCGCTGCCCGCCGGCAAGCGCCCCGCGCACCCGCTGCCCGACCCGAGCGACTGGAGCTTCGAGCTGATCGAGCGCTACTACGGCGCCATCGCCGCCACCGCCGAGCGCTTCGGCCTGGACACCTACCCCAACCAGCTGGAGGTCATCAGCGCCGAGCAGATGATGGACGCCTACGCCAGCCTGGGCATGCCCGTGGGCTACCGCCACTGGAGCTACGGCAAGGCCTTCCTGGCCGTCGAGCGGCGCTACCGGCGCGGGCAGATGGGCCTGGCCTACGAGATGGTGATCAACGCCAACCCCTGCATCAGCTACCTGATGGAGGAAAACTCCACCGCCATGCAGGCGCTGGTGATCGCGCATGCGGCCTACGGGCACAACAGCTTCTTCAAGGGAAACTACCTGTTCGGCATGTGGACGGACGCCGGCAGCATCATCGACTACCTGATCTATGCGCGCGAATACATGGCGCAGTGCGAGGAGCGCCATGGCCTGGACGCGGTCGAGCAGCTGCTGGACTCGTGCCACGCGCTGTCCAACTTCGGCGTCGACCGCTACCGCCGCCCGTCCAGGAAGAGCCTGGCGCGCGAGCGCGCCGAGCACGAGCAGCGCGAGGCCTACGCCCAGCAGCAGGTCAACGTGCTGTGGAGCACCCTGCCCACGCGCCGGGGCAAGGGCAGCGCCGCGGCGCCCGAGAACGAGCGCTTTCCCAAGGAGCCGGAAGAAAACATCCTGTACTTCATCGAGAAGAACGCCCCGCTGCTGGAGCCCTGGCAGCGCGAGATCGTGCGTATCGTGCGCAAGATCGCGCAGTACTTCTACCCGCAGCGCCAGACCCAGGTGATGAACGAGGGCTGGGCCACCTTCTGGCACCACACCCTGCTCAACACGATGTACGACGAGGGCTGGCTGACCGACGGCGTGATGATCGAGTGGCTGGCCTCGCACACCAACGTCATCTACCAGCCGCCGGTGGAGCACCCGGCCTACAGCGGCATCAACCCCTACGCGCTGGGCTTCGCCATGTACCGCGACATCCGGCGCATCTGCGAAAGCCCCACCGACGAAGACCGCCGCTGGTTCCCCGAGCTGGCCGGCACGCCCTGGCTGCCGGCGCTGCACCACGTGATGCGCAACTACAAGGACGAGAGCTTCGTCGGCCAGTACCTGAGCCCGCAGCTCATCCGCCAGCTGCGCCTGTTTGCCATCCACGACGACGCCCGCGAGCGCGAGCTGCTGGTGAGCGCCATCCACGACGAGGACGGCTACCGCGAGCTGCGCCAGCTGCTGTCGCGCCAGTACGACCTGGGCGTGCGCGAGCCCAACATCGAGGTCTGGAACGTCAACCTGCGCGGCGACCGCTGCCTGACGCTGCGCCACACCCCCGTGCAGGGCCGCCCGCTGGCCGACGACGCGCCGGAGGTGCTCAAGCACGTGGCGCGCCTGTGGGGCTTCGGCGTGCAGATCGAGAGCGTGGGCGAAGACGGCGCCCTGCCCGTGCTGCTGCACAGCGTGCCGGCGCCGAGCCCCTGACGGCGGCTCCGGCCCATGCGGGCCCAGGGCCGACGGGTTTCATGCCTTTTTGGTCAATTTTTATTGACTTTCATACGAAACAAAGTATAATGAAAAGGCTTCAGCGGCGCACCGCCTTGGTGCTGCGTGGCTGAAGGTCGGGGCGTCCAGCGCCGCGACGCCTGCCTTTCACGCACGCCGCCTTCAGGGCGGCCCGGAAGGCACCCAGGACTTGCTGGAGCCAGCACGCGCTCCACATCGCCCGCCCAGGGGTCGAACGCCGGTCGCACCGGCCCGCATCCGGCCCCGCCCAACTCGATTGATCGCGCCGCGCGCGCCGGAGCGCCCCTCGGGGCCGCACCCGGCCTTGCCGTCGCCAAGCAGGGGAAAAGCGCATGGCCAAGACCATCCAGATCGAACACGTCTTCAAAGTCTTCGGCGACGAGCCGCAGCAGGCCCTCGCGCTGGCGCGCCAGGGCCATTCCAAGCAGGACATCGTGGCGCAGACCGGCCAGTCGATCGGCGTGTTCGACGCCAGCTTCACCATCCAGGCCGGCGAGATCTTCGTCGTCATGGGCCTGTCGGGCTCGGGCAAGTCCACCCTGGTGCGGCTGATCAACCGCCTGATCGAGCCCACCGCCGGGCGCATCCTGGTCGACGGCGAGAACATCAACGACTACGGCGAGGCGCAGTTGCGCGCCTTTCGCCGCAAGGACATCAGCATGGTGTTCCAGTCCTTCGCGCTGCTGCCGCACCTGACGGTGCTGGACAACACCGCCTTCGGGCTGGAGCTGGCCGGCGTGGACAAGGCCGCGCGGCTGGCGCAGGCGCGCGCCGCGCTGGCCCAGGTGGGGCTGGAGGTGTGGGCCAACGCCTACCCCGACGAGCTGTCGGGCGGCATGCAGCAGCGCGTGGGCCTGGCGCGCGCGCTGGCGGCCGACCCGTCCATTCTGCTGATGGACGAAGCCTTCTCGGCGCTCGACCCGATCATCCGCACCGACATGCAGGACGAGCTGCTGCGCCTGCAGCAGGACAAGCGCCGCACCATCGTCTTCATCTCGCACGACCTGGACGAGGCCATGCGCATCGGCGACCGCATCGCCATCATGAAGGACGGCCAGGTGGTGCAGGTGGGCATGCCCGAGGAAATCCTGCGCGCGCCGGCCGACGAATACGTGCGCAACTTCATCCGCGGGGTGGACGCCGCCGCCGTGTTCAAGGCCGGCGACATCGCGCGCAAGACGCAGGTGGAGGTGTCCGAAAGCCCCACGCGCGGCTGCCGCCCGGCCCTGAAGCGCCTGCAGCAGCAGGACCGCGAATGGGGCTACGTGGTCAGCCCCGGCCACGCCTTCCTGGGCGTGGTGTCGGCCGAGTCGCTGCGCCAGGCGCTGCGCGGCCACGAAGGCCCGCTGGGCCTGCGCCAGGCCTTCGTGCCGGACGTGGCGCCGGTGGCCGCCGACACGCCCATCAGCGAGCTGTACGGCCTGATGGTGCAGTGCCCCTGCCCGCTGCCGGTGGTCGACCCGAACGGGCGCTTTCTGGGCGCCATCAGCAAGACCACGCTGCTGAAGTTCCTGGACCCCAGCACCGACCCGCACGGCAACCCCCTGCCGCAGCCCGCCGACGCGGCCGCCGTGGCCATGGCCGCCTGAACGGAAAAAGCCTCATGAGCGACAACGCCAACGACCCCTGGAGCGCCGCCGCCGGCACCCCGGCGGCCGCCAACCCCTACGCCACGGCGGACGCCGCCGCCAGCCCCTACCAGGCCGCCCCGCCCGCGCCCGGCGGCGACGCCTGGCTGCAAGGCGGCACGCCGGCGCCCGGCACCGACTTCCTGGCCAGCGCGCCGGTGCCCGCGCCCGCCGCCGGGCACGGCTGGTCCCTGAGCCAGTTGTGGGACGGGAGCCTGCCGGTGCAGGATGGGATCAACCAGGGCCTGGACTGGCTGGTGCTGCACTTTCGGCCGCTGCTGCATTCGCTGCGCGGGCCGGTCGACGCCCTGCTGGGCGGCGTGGAGGCGGCCCTGCAGTACCCGCCCACCGGCGTGATGATCGCCCTGCTGGCGCTGCTGGCCTGGCAGCTGGCGGGCAAGGCGCTGGGCCTGGCCACGCTGGTGTCGCTGGCGGTGGTGGCGGTGCTGGGCATCTGGCCCGAGGCCATGGTGACGCTGTCGCTGGTGCTCACCTCGCTGCTGTTTTGCGTCGTCATCGGGCTGCCATTGGGCATCTGGCTGGCCCGCAGCGAGCGCGCGCAAAAGTGGGTGCGCCCGATCCTGGACGCCATGCAGACCACGCCGGCCTTCGTCTACCTGGTGCCCGTCGTCATGCTGTTCGGCATCGGCAACGTGCCGGGCGTCATCGTCACCATCATCTTCGCGCTGCCGCCGCTGGTGCGCCTGACCAACCTGGGCATCCGCCAGGTGCGCCCCGACCTGGTGGAGGCCGCGCGCGCCTACGGCGCCTCGCCCTGGCAGCTGCTGGTGAAGGTGCAGCTGCCGCTGGCCATGCCCTCGATCATGGCCGGCATCAACCAGACGCTGATGCTGAGCCTGTCGATGGTCGTCATCGCCTCGATGATCGCCGTCGGCGGCCTGGGCCTGATGGTGCTGCGCGGCATCGGCCGGCTGGACATGGGCCTGGCGGCCGTCGGCGGCCTGGGCATCGTGATCCTGGCCATCGTGCTCGACCGCATCACCCAGACCATGGGCCAGCCCCGGCGCGGCCAGCGCCAGCGCTGGTTCCAGCGCGGGCCGGTCGGCCTGGCGCGGCGCCTGCTGGGCGCGCGTCCCGCCGCGCCCACCGCGCCCTCTGCACCCACTTCCCGCACCTGACGGCCCACCCTGTTTTTGTACCCCCAAGGAGACCCTTGCCATGACATCCATCCCCTCCACCACCACCCGACGCGGCCTGCTGGCCGCCTTCAGCCTGGCCGCGGCCGCCATGGCCACGCCCGCGCTGGCCGCCGGCGACTTGCCCGGCCAGGGCGTCGTCGTGCAGCCGCTCAAGAGCACCATCGCCGAGGAAACCTTCCAGACCGAGATCGTGATGAAGGCGCTGGAAAAGCTGGGCTACGACGTCAAGCCGATCAAGGAAGTGGACTACCCCGCGGCCCACCTGGCCATCGCCAGCGGCGACGGCACCTTCCTGGCCGACCACTGGGACCCGCTGCACGCCGACTACTACAAGAACGCCGGCGGCGACGCCAAGCTGTGGCGCGACAACGCGTACTCCACCGGCGCGCTGCAGGGCTACCTGATCGACAAGAAGACCGCCGACCAATACAAGATCACCAACATCGCGCAGTTCAAGGACCCGAAGATCGCCAAGCTGTTCGACACCGATGGCGATGGCAAGGCCGACCTGACCGGCTGCAACCCCGGCTGGGGCTGCGAGCGCGTGATCGAGCACCAGCTGGACGCCTACGGCCTGCGCGGCACGGTGACGCACGTGCAGGGCAACTACTCGGCGCTGATCGCCGACACCATCGCGCGTCACCAGCAGGGCAAGCCGATCTTCTATTACACGTGGACGCCCTACTGGGTCAGCAACGTGCTGGTGCCGGGCCGGGACGTGAGCTGGCTGCAGGTACCCTTCTCCTCGCTGCCGGGCGAGCAAAAGGGCCTCGACACCCAGTTGCCCAACGGCCAGAACTACGGCTTCGTCGTCAACACCCAGCGCATCCTGGCCAACCGCGCCTTCGTGGACGCCCACCCGGACGCCAAGAAGCTGTTCTCGGAGATGAAGCTGCCGGTGGCCGACATCAACGCGCAGAACAAGGCCATGCACGACGGCGCCAACAAGCCGGCCGACATCGCGCGCCACGTGGACGGCTGGATCAAGGCGCACCAGAAGACCTTCGACCGGTGGATCGCCGACGCCAGGGCGGCGGCCAAGCCCTGATTTCAAGCCAAATCGGCTTTTCGCCCCCGTCAAACAAGCGCAATCAGCTATTTTTACGATAGCAATCCGACGCCCCGCGGCGGCCGGCGACAATAGCGGCATGACCTGGCAACGCCTGCTTGCAATTCTTCTGGCCGTGGCCCTGGGCGCCGGCGCCTGGCGCGCGGGGGGCTGGTCGGGCCTGGCCCTGGTGGGCAGCGCGCTGGTGCTGTGGGGCCTGCTGTACTACAACCAGATCCTGGCGGTGATGAGGCGCGCCGCCGACCGGCCGATGGGCTACGTCGACAGCGCGGTGATGCTCAACGCCAGGCTGCACGCCGGCCAGCCGCTGCTCAAGGTGTTGGCGCTGACGCGCGCGCTGGGCGAACCCCTGACCGAGGTCGGCGCCGACCCCGAGACCTACCGCTGGACCGACCCGGGCGGCTCCTGGGTGACGGCCGAATTCAAGGGCGGCAAGCTGATCCACTGGCAGCTGGAGCGCCCGGCCCCCGAGCCCGCCGCCGCAACCCCGGGCGAGCCCTGACAGGCGGCTGAAATACCACTCCTGAGCCAGGATGGATCAAGACCCCATCGGTCAGGCTCGACAAGTGATGGTGCGCGGGCTCAGGAAGGTCACTCCGATGTTCGTGCTGAACATGGCTGCCTACAACCTGGTGCGTATGCGTTCGCTGGAGTAAGTGTGCTCGCAGAGCGCCCGATACGCGTTAAGGGGCGCAGACCAAGGCCTGCGCGGTTGGGGTCGAGCTCCCCATGCGTCTTTGGGCTTTCATGATCGCCGCAGCGATCCGGATCACGCGCCCAACGAGGCAGGTCTGGGTTTGACGGCGGGCACTTCAGCTGCCTGCCAGGGGTTTCAATTTACCCCTCGAATAAGTGGAACGGACTACAAAACACATCGGAAAACAACTATGTCACAGTTTCCGAAGCGCCCATTGTTGCGTCCCATCAAATGCTCACTAGACTTTCGCCCGTCCGCCAAGTGGCACTGGATAGCGGACCCAGAGTAGCTCGAAATTACTCGTTTTGACCGACTGTTCCAGGCCAAAGGCAACGATGTCCTGTCGTCACGTCAACCGTTGTCAGACGCGCTTGACGACCCAGTACATCGACGTAACCAACTCTCCAAATCGTAGAAAGTATAACCGTGAAACTGAAAGCTATCGCAGCCGCACTGGCCTGCCTCGCCTTGTCCAGCCTGGCGTCCGCCCAGGTCATCAACAACGACTCCAATCAAAGTCAAAGTCAAAGTCAAAGCCAAGAGTCAATGAACGTGCAAGGCGAACCCGGCACGGGCACCGGTACGGCCAGCAGCTCGCAACAGGCCGCTCAGACCCAAGCCCAAACCATCAGCACCTCTTTGAACAACAGCGGTAACGGCGGCGCAGGTGGTGCAGGCGGCGTCGGTAACGGCGGCACAGGTGGTACCGGCGGCACTGCGAACAGCCACGCCACCTCCAGCTCTGGCGGCAACGTGATCAACACCGCGCTGACCGTCCAGGGCGACACCGTGACCTACCAGGCCCAGGCCCGCGATCCGGTCAGCACCGCTTATGCCGCCCCCCTGGCTGCCGCCAACGGCACCTGCATGGGCTCGTCGTCGGCGGGCGCCCAGGGCATTGGCTTCGGCCTGAGCCTGGGCACAACCTGGCGTGACGATGGCTGCGACGCGCGCTACGACGCTGTGGCCCTGCAAGCCATTGGCGAAACGGTGGCCGCACGCGTCCGCCTGTGCCTGAAGCCGGAAATCGCCGAAGCCTTCGAGCGCGCCGGCAAGCCCTGCCCCTCTTCAACGCGCAAGACCGCAACCGCTGCGGGCAGCGCGTCGAACCCGGGCATGGCCGTGGCAGGCAACGCGCAATTGCCTGGCGCCTACCTGAACTGAGCCTGAGCGGCTGTGACACCGCGCGCGTCTGGCAGGGGCGAAGGACCAGCAGCAGGGTGATTGAAAAAAAGCCTGGCCGCGCAGCATGCGGCCAAAGCTCCGGCAGCACTTACAGCGTGCCAGCAGCCGCTTCTTCAGCAACGTGTGAAGGCAACGCCGAACCAGTCCCGTACGCGTCGCGCATCCCTGATTGGGGTGGTCTGCAGCGTTGCCAATACTCGCGATAGCCCCAGCTATCGCTGCGCTTTGCGCCTTGCATCCCATCCCCAATCAGGGCGCACGCCATTGCAGGGACTGGTTCAACGTTGCCCTAAAATCAGTGGCTTGTGGCCGACGCCCCATGCGGCGCCGCCGTGTTGGCACCCCCTGGAAGACCCGAACCATGAGCACTCCCGCACCCTCGCTCGACGACCGCGACGGCAAGATCTGGCTGGACGGCCAGATGGTGGATTGGCGCGACGCCAAGGTCCACGTCCTGACCCACACCCTGCACTACGGCTGCGGCGCCTTCGAGGGCGTGCGCGCGTATGAAACCGCCACGGGCACGGCGGTGTTTCGCCTGGAAGACCACACCCAGCGCCTGCTCAACAGCGCCAAGATCTTGCGCATGAAGGTGCCCTTCAGCGCCGAGCAGCTCAATGCCGCGCAAAAAGAGGTGGTGCGCGCCAACGGCCTGAAGAGCTGCTACCTGCGCCCGCTGGTGTGGATCGGCTCGGAGAAGCTGGGCGTCTCGCCCAAGGGCAACCGCATCCACGCCATGGTGGCGGCCTGGTCCTGGGGCGCCTACCTGGGCGAGGACGGCATGAAGAAGGGCATCCGCGTGCGCACCAGCAGCTACGCGCGCCACCACGTCAACATCACGATGACGCAGGCCAAGACGGTCAGCAACTACACCAACTCGATCCTGGCCAACATGGAAGCCACCGACGAGGGCTACGACGAGGCCGTGCTGCTCGACACGTCCGGCTTCGTCAGCGAAGGCTCGGGCGAGAACCTGTTCGTCGTCAAGGACGGCACGGTGTACACGCCCGACCTGTCGGCCGGCGCGCTCAACGGCATCACGCGCAACACCGTGCTGCACATCTGCCAGGACCTGGGTATCCCGCTGGTGCAAAAGCGCATCACGCGCGACGAGTGCTACATCGCCGACGAGATGTTCTTCAGCGGCACGGCGGCCGAGGTCACGCCGATCCGCGAGTACGACCGCATCCCCATCGGCGCCGGCCAGCGCGGCCCCATCACCGAGAAGATCCAAAGCGCGTTCTTCGACATCGTGAACGGCCGCAACGCCAAGTACGCCCACTGGCTGGCCAAGGTTTGAGCGGGAGTACCGACGACATGCGCAGCGCCCCCGTGATCGAACTGCAGGCCGCCGACCTGACGCCCGACGGCGAAGTCTTCTGCCCCAACCCCAAGGCCGACATGAAGCTGTGGAACACCCACCCGCGGGTGTTCCTCAAGCTGAGCGTGACCGGCCACGCCAAGTGCCCCTATTGCGGAACCGAATACCACGTGCAGCCCGGGCAGGCGCTGGCGCACGTGCACGCGCACGCGCACCACTGACGCGGCCGGGGTCTGCCGCACCCATGGCCTTGCTCCAGGGGGTCCCGCCCGCCGCGGCCCTGATGAATGCGGCGGCGTTCCTGCTGCTGGCGCTGTCGCTCGGCCTGCGCTCGGGCTATTCGCTGGGCGCCGTGCTGCTGCTGGCGCTCGGGCTGGCGGCCTGGCCCGGCGTGCTGGCCGGGCGCGTGCGCTGGTCGCTGCCGCTGGCGGCCTGGGCCGGCTCGGTGGCGCTGATGGGCGGCGTGTGGAGCATGCACATCGTCGACGCCAACGGCCACCTGATCACCGACTCGCTGGGACTCGACCGCTGCATCAAGTACCTGGGCGCCCTGCTCATACTGCCGGCGCTGCTGGTGCGCCGCCCCGCGGCCGCCGCCCTGCGCTGGGGCTGCGCGCTGGGCGCCATCGGCGCCGGCCTGACGGCGCTGTGGCAACTGCAGGTGCAGCACCTGGAGCGGGCCGAGGGCTACACCAACGCCATCCAGTTCGGCAACCTGGCGCTGCTGCTGGGGCTGTGCAGCGCCATCTGGGTGCTGCAGGAGCGCCCGCCGCGCGCGCAGGCCCTCGTCGGCTGGGTGGGCGCGGCGATGGGCCTGCTCGCCAGCCTGGCGTCGGCCAGCCGCGGCGGCTGGGTCATGCTGCCGCCGCTGATGCTGCTGATCCTGTGGCTGCAGCGCGCGCCCGGTGCCGCGCCGGCGGGGCGGCGGGCGGCGCGCGCCGTGCTGGTCACCGCCACCATCTGCACCGTGCTGGCCACGCTGCCGGTGGTGCAGCAGCGCGCCGAGCTGGCCGCCGACGAGCTGCAGCGGCAGGCGCAACAGGGCGCGGGCACGTCCGTCGGCCTGCGCGTGGCCTTCTGGCGCCAGGCCTGGGCCGACGGCCTGGAGCAGCCTTGGGTGGGCGTGGGCCAGCTGGGCTACGAGCAGCGCCAGCGCGCGGCGGTGGCACAGGGCACCATGCCGGCGCTGGCCATCCGCTACAACCACGCGCACAACGAATGGCTGGACATGTTCGCCAAGCGCGGCCTGCTGGGCGTGCTGGGCCTGCTGCTGTTCTACGCCGTGCCGGGCGTGCTGTTCGGGCACGCGCTGCGCCAGGCGGGCGGCGACACGCCCGCGCAGCGCGCGCGCCGCGCCGCCGCGCTGTGCGGATTGACCACGGTGCTGGCCTACCTCGGCTTCGGCCTGACGCAGGTCATGTTCGCCCACAACAACGGCAACCTGATGTATTTGCTGACCGTCTCGCTGTGGCTGGCAGTAAGCTGGCATGGCGCGGGCGGCCCAGCCGGCGCGGCGACGGAGCCCCAGCAATGACCGGGCCCGGCGCGCACGCTGCATCACCCGCGCCGGCGCTGCGCGTGCTGCACTTCGTCTCGGGCGGCTTCTCGGGCGCCACCCAGGTGGCGATCGACCTGTGCGGCCCGCAGTCGGGGCAGGACACGCTGCTGGTGCTGCGCCGGCGCCACTCGATCGACCCGGCGCCGCGCGTGGCCCAGCTGCGCGCCCAGGGCCTGCAGGTGGAGGTGGTGCCGCGCTGGTCGCACTGGGCCACCATCCGCGCGCTGATACGCCTGTGCCGCGACTGGCGGCCCGACGTGCTGGTGGCGCACGGCTTCAGCGAGCACCTGTGGGGCCGCTACGCCGGCCTGTGGGCGGGCGTGCCGCGCCTGATCCAGGTGGAGCACAACACGCGCGAGCGCTACGGCTGGTGGCGCCTGCGGCAGTCGCTGTGGCTGGCGCGGCGCACCGAGCGCATCATCGGCGTGTCGCGCGCGGTGCGCGACGCGCTGGTGGCGCGCGGCCACCCGGCCGAGCGCTGCACCGTGGTGCTCAACGGCATCGACCTGGCCCGCTGGCAGGGCGGGCGGCCCTGGGACGAGCGCGAGGACGCGCTCGTCATGCCGGCGCGCTTTGCCGGGCAGAAGGATCACTTCACCCTGATCCGCGCCGTCGCCCTGCTGGCGGCGCGGGGGCTGCGCCCGGTGGCGTACCTGGCCGGTGAGGGCAAGTCGAGCTGGCGCGCGCGCGCCGAGCGGCTGGCGCGCGAGCTGGGCGTGGCCGATCAGGTGCGCTTCCTGGGCCATGTGGACGACATGCCCGCCCTGCTGGGGCGCGTCAGACTGTGCGTGCTGGCCACCCACTACGAGGGCCTGGGCCTGGGCCTGATCGAGGGCATGGCCGCGGGCTGCTGCGGCATCGGCAGCGACGTGGAGGGCGTGCAGGAAATCCTGACGCACGGCGAAACCGGCTTTCTGGTGCCGCACCAGGACGCCGCCGCCCTGGCCGACACGCTGGCCGAGCGCCTGCGGGACCCGGAAGGCAGCGCCCGCATCGCCGCCGCCGGCCAGCGCCACGTGCAGGCCACGTTCGACCGCCAGCGCATGCGCCAACAATACCTGGCGCTGTTTCGGCAGCCGCCGCGCTGATCACACGCCGAGGACCGGCCAAAAGAGCCGCCGCCTCGAGGGCGGCGGGAAAGTCAAGGTGGTGTGAATGCTCTCCTCCCGGGCGCGGCATTCTTGAACCAAGATACGCGTGACAGCAGCGTTGGGTTCACTATAGCCAAGCATTTGTCACCCAAACGACTGACACTGGCGCAAAAGCAAGGCGGTCGTGAATTAATGCTCAACCCGTCCAGTGCGGCCTGCATCGGCCAAGGGCAGGCACAGCGTGAAGCGCGCACCGCCGCCGGGGTACTCGCCGCAGCGCACGCTGCCGCCGTGGCGCTGGGCGATCGAGCGCACCAGCGCCAGGCCCAGGCCCACGCCACCCTCGCGCTCGCTGGCGCCGGGCAGGCGGTAGAAGGGCTCGAAGATGCGCTCGCGCTGCCCGGGCGGCACGCCCGGCCCGTGGTCATCCACCTGCAGCACCGCCTGCGCGCCATCGACCGACAGCGTCACGTCCACGGCCAGTTGCTGCCCGGCGCGCCGGCCGTGGCGGGCGGCGTTCTCCAGCAGGTTGCGCACCGCGCGCCGCAGCAGCTTGGACACGCCGCGCACCAGCACCTCGCCGGTGCCGGGCGCCAGGCTCAGCTCGGCATCCACGCGCGCCGCCTCCTCGGCCACCAGGCCCACCAGGTCGATCGGCTCCAGCGTGCCCAGGTCGGTCTGCGGCGCTTCCAGCCGGCTGGCCAGCAGGATTTCGTCGACCAGCTGGTCCAGCTCGGCGATGTTGCGCTGGATCTCGGCTCGCGCACTGGCCTGTGCGTCGCCCGCCTCGCCGCCGCCGGGCCGCCCCAAGGCGGCGAGCGCCCCCTCGGGGGGCAGCGCACCATGCGCAGCAGGGGAGCGTGGGGGCATCAGTTCTATGGCCATGCGGATGCGTGTCAAGGGCGAGCGCAGCTCGTGCGACGCATTGGCCAGCAGCGACTTCTGCGACTGCAGCAGCGCGGCTTGGCCTTGCATCAGCTCCTCGATGCGCCCGGCCGCGGCGTTGAAGTGGCGCGCCAGGTCGGCCACCTCGTCGCTGCCGGCCGCCGGCACGCGCTCGCCCAGGTGGCCTTCGCCCCAGCGCTGCACGCCGCGCTGCAAGGCTTCGAGCCGCTGCGTCAAACGCCGGGCGATGGGAAACACGCCCAGCATCACGGCCAGGCCGGCCAGGGTGATGATCCCGATGAAGCCATAGGGCGGGCGCAGCCAGGTCAGCAGCCGGCGCGCGCCCCGCGGGCCCGCACGCGCCTCGGACGGCCGGGGCGGCGCCAGCTCGAGGTTGAGCACTTCGCCATCGTCCAGCGTGACGGCAAACTCGGTGCCATGGCCCGGCCCGCGCCGGATCAGCGCCGCCGCGCTGCCGATGCGCTCGCCCGACTCGTTGCGCACCACCAGCTCGCGCGGGGGCTGGCGCAGGCGGGCGCGCTCGCGCTCGCGCTCGGCCTGGTGCCAGGCCCAGCCCAGCACCAGGCTGAGCAGCAGCACGCTGCCGGCCACCGCGAGCCAGATGCGCACGTACAGCTTGCCGGCGATGGGGTTGGGCATGTCAGTCTTGCTGGCGGGCAAACACGTAGCCGACCCCGCGCACGGTGACGATGCGCCTGGGGTTCTTCACGTCCTGCTCGATGGCGGCGCGGATGCGGCCGATGTGCACGTCGATCGAGCGGTCGAACGCCTCCAGCTCACGCCCGCGCACCGCTTCCATGATCTGCTCGCGCGTGAGCACGCGGCCGGCGCGCTCGGCCAGCGTGACCAGCAGGTCGAACTGGTAGCTGGTCAGCTCGCAGGGCACGTCGCCCACGGTGACGGTGCGCGCGTCGCGGTCGATCTCCAGGCTGCCGAAGCCCATGCGCTGGTGCTCGGGCGTGGCCGCGCCCTGGCGGCGGCGCAGCACGGCGCGGATGCGCGCCAGCAGCTCGCGCGGCTCGAAGGGCTTGGGCAGGTAGTCGTCGGCGCCCAGCTCCAGGCCGATGATGCGGTCCATCGGGTCGCCCTTGGCGGTCAGCATCAGCACCGGCACGCGCGCGTCCTCGCCGGGCAGCGCGCGGATGCGCCGGCACACCTCCAGGCCGTCGATGCCGGGCAGCATGAGATCGAGAATGACCAGGTCGACCGGCGCGTCCTGCAGCATCGCCAGGCCCGACTCGCCGTCGCCCGCGTGGGTCAGCACGTAGCCCGACTGCCGCAGGTATTCGCCCACCATGCCAGCCAGCCGGGCGTCGTCTTCGATCATCAACAGGCGGGCGGTGCTCATTAAATAACCTCCGTGCTTTGCACTGCGGTATGAGCCCCCTTCGGAGCGGCCGGGCGGGGGCTCATGCGTTTGCTCGGGAGAGTCTGATGTTCCATCCATCATCGGGCAGGTACCGCCCGGGGGCTTGTCGCGCGGGTAAAGATAGGTAAACGAACGCAGCTCAATAAAATGCTATTTAATCAATAGCTCCTTGCGCCTTGTCCATGCCGGCTACCCATCGATTTGTCTCAAAATCACGCTGCCCGGACCGGGCGCCGCAGGTGCCACAGCAGCACCAGCAGCAGCATGGGCGGCAGGGCCGTCAGGCCGGTGGCGGCAAAGGCGATCTGGTAGGCCCCCATCAAGCCGTGCGCGGGCGTGAGCGCGTCCACCGCCACGCCCGAAAAGCCCTTGAGGAACTTGCCCAGCAGCGCGTAGGTGGACGACAGCATCGCGTACTGCGTGGCGGTGTAGCCCAGGCTGGTCAGGCTGGACATGTAGGTGACCAGCGCCACGCCGGCAAACGCCTGCGCAAAGCTGTCCAGCGACATGACGGCCGCAAACATCGCATCGCCCGGCACCACGGGCAGCAGCGCAAACGCCGCCGTGCCCAGCCCCTCCAGCAGCAGGCCGAGCACCAGCGTGCCCAGCAGACCCATGCGCAGCGCGCACAGGCCCGCCACCGCCAGGCCGGCAAAGGTGGCGATCAGGCCGAAGGTGCCGCGCACCACGGCCACGGTGTCCTTGGACAGGCCCAGGTCGTGATAGAAGGGGTTGTACATGGGACCCATGATGAAATCGGGCAGGCGGTACAGCGCCACCGCCAGCAGAATCACCAGGCCCACGCTGCCGTGCTTCTTGAAGAAGTCGGTGAAGGGGCCCAGCACGGCGTCGAGCAGCCCGCGGCGCGACCACAACGGCGGCCTGGCGTGCAGCACGGCGTCGGCACGCGCCGGCTCGAAGGCAAAAAAGGTGGCGACGATGCCGATGCCCATCAGCACCGCCATCGCCCCGTACGACAGCGGCCAGCCGATGCGCTGCGCGGCGGCGATGATGGCGGCGTCGGCGATCAGCAGGGCCACGCGATAGCCCAGTTGCGCGGCGGAGGTCAGCAGCCCCACTTCGTCGGCGTGGCTGGCCGCCTCGATGCGCCAGGCGTCCACCGCGATGTCCTGCGTGGCGCTGGCAAAGGCCGTCAGCAGCGCAAAGGCGCCGATCACGCCCAGCCCGGCCGACACGCCCACCGACGCCATGCCGATCAGGCCCGCCACCACCAGCAACTGCGACAGCAGCATCCATCCGCGCCGCCGGCCCAGGCGGCCCAGCAGGGGCACGTCCAGCCGGTCCACCAGCGGCGACCAGTACACCTTGAAGGCATAGGCAAAGCCCACCCACGAGATGAAGCCGATCGCCTTCAGGCTGGTGCCCTCGTCGCGCAGCCAGTAGCCAAAGGTGTTGGCCGTCAGCAGAAACGGCAGCCCCGAGGCAAAACCCAGCCCCAGCATGACCAGCACCTTGGGCTCGCGCAGGCCGCGCAGCACCTCCAGCGCGCTGCGCTTGCGCGGCGGTGCGGCCGGCGCGGGGGTGGTGGGCGCAGCGGGTTGCGTCATGGCGCCACGCGCCTCATTCATCGTGGACAAAGGGGTTGGTCTTGCGCTCCTGGCCAAACGTGCTCTCGGGCCCGTGGCCGGGGATGAACACCGTCTCATCACCCATCGGCCACAGCCGCTGGCGGATGCTGGCGATCAGCTGCTCGTGGTTGCCGCCCGGAAAGTCGGTGCGGCCGATGCTGCCGGCAAACAGCACGTCGCCCACGAAGGCACGCTGCGCCTGCGGCGAATGAAACACCACGTGCCCCGGCGTGTGGCCCGGGCAATGGCGAACATCAAGCACGCATTGGCCCACCTGCACCGTGTCGCCATCGTGCAGCCAGCGCGTGGGCACGAAGGGCTCGGCCGCCGCAAAACTGAACATGCGGCCCTGCTCGGCCAGGCCGTCGATCCAGAACTGGTCGCCCTCGTGGGGGCCGATGATGGGCAACTGGTGGCGGCGCGCCAGCTCGGCCGTGCCGCCGGCGTGGTCGATGTGCGCGTGCGTCAACCAGATCTGGCGCAAATCAACCCCCAGGCGCTGCACCGCGGCCTCGATGCGCGGCAGATCGCCGCCCGGATCGATCACTGCCGCTTCCATCGTCTGCCCGCACCACACGATGGAGCAGTTTTGCTGGAAGGGGGTGACGGGGATGGTCTGGTAATGCAGGCGGCAATCGGGGGCTGTCATGGACGGGGCGGACACGGAAATCAAGTGTGATTGTCCATGGTTTGCCCGGCCATCCTAGACGATGCCGATGTGCATCAGGTTGGTGGTGCCGCTCTGGCCGAAGGGCACGCCGGCGATCGCCACGTAGGGGTCGCCCGCCTGGCCGAAGCCTTCGCGGCGCACCAGGTCGCCGGCCAGCATGCGCACCTCGTTGAACTCGGTGACCTCGCTCACGTGCAGCGAATGCACGCCCCAGGCCAGCACCAGGCGGCGCGCGGCCGCCAACTGCGGCGTGAGGCTGAGGATGGGCGCTTCGGCGCGCTCGCGCGCGACGCGAAAGCTGGTGGCCCCCGAGTGCGTGGCGCAGACGATGGCCGCCGGGCGCAGCAGCGCCACGGCGCGGCGCATGGCGCAGCACACGGCGTCGGGCACGCTGGTCTGGCCCGGGACGTTGGCGCTTTGCGAGGCCTCCAGAAACTGGCGATACAGCGGGTCGGCCTCCACGCGCTCGACGATGCGGTTCATGATGCGCACGGCCTCGAGCGGAAACTTGCCGCTGGCCGATTCGGCCGACAGCATGACGGCGTCGGCCCCGTCGTAGATGGCCGCGGCCACGTCGGAGGCCTCGGCGCGCGTGGGCACGGGGCTTTCGATCATCGATTCGAGCATCTGCGTGGCGACGATGACCGGCTTGCCCAGCTTGCGGCAGGCACGCACGATGCGCTTTTGCAGCGGCGGCACGTTTTCGGCCGGCATCTCCACGCCCAGGTCGCCGCGCGCCACCATCACCGCGTCGGTGGCGGCGATAACGTCTTCCAGGCGGTCGATGGCCGAGGGCTTTTCCAGCTTGGCCACCAGGCCCGCGCGCGTGCCGATCAAGGCGCGCGCCTCGTGCAGGTCCTCGGGGCGCTGCACGAAGGACAGCGCCACCCAGTCCACCTCCAGCTCCAGCGCCACCGCCAGGTCGCGCCGGTCCTTGTCGGTCAGCGCCGAAATCGGCAGCACCACGCCGGGCACGTTGACGCCCTTGCGGTCGGACAGCTTGCCGCCCACCAGCACCGTGGTGTCGGCGCCGCCGGCGTCGCAGCGCTCGACTTTCAGGCGCAGCTTGCCGTCGTCCAGCAGCAGCTCGGCGCCGGGCACCAGCGCGGCAAAGATCTCGGGGTGCGGCAGGGTGACGGCCTTCGCCGTGCCGGCCATCGGCGCCAGCTGCAGGCGAAAGGCCTGGCCCACCGTCAGCTGCACCGGCCCGCCCTCGAAGGTGCCCACGCGCAGCTTGGGGCCCTGCAGGTCGGCCAGGATGGCGATGGGGCGGCCGTGCTTGCGCTCGATGGCTCGCAGCGCCGCCACGCGGGCGCGGTGGTCGTCGGCCACGCCGTGGCTGAAGTTGAGCCGGAACACATCGACGCCGGCCAGGAACAGCTGCTCGATGACGGCGGGGTCGCTGCTGGCGGGGCCCAGCGTGGCGACGATCTTGGCGTTGCGGGTGCGGCGCATGGGTGGCGCTCCTTCAAACGGATGGGGTCAAACGCCGGTGACGAGCAGGGCGCGGAAGTCGTTGACGTTGGTGCGCGTGGGCCCGGTGACGACCGAGTCGCCCAGCGCCTGGAAAAAGCCGTGGCCGTTGTTGTCGGCCAGCTCGTCCCTGGGGCGCAGGCCGGCGGCCCAGGCACGTGCCAGCGTCGTCGGGTCGATCAGCGCGCCGGCGATGTCCTCGGCGCCGTCCACGCCGTCGGTGTCGCAGGCGATGCCGTAGACACCCGGCTGGCCGTCGAGCGTGATGGCGCTCGACAGCAGGCACTCCACGTTGCGTCCGCCGCGGCCCTGGCCGCGCAGCGTGACGGTGGTTTCGCCGCCCGACAGCAGCACGCAGGGCGCCGGCGCCGGCTGGCCGCGGCGCGCCACCTGCAGCGCCATACCGGCCAGCACCTTGCCGACCTCGCGCGCCTCGCCCTCGAGCGAGTCGCCCAGGATG
Source organism: Burkholderiaceae bacterium (assembly GCA_024235995.1). Lineage (NCBI taxonomy): Bacteria > Pseudomonadati > Pseudomonadota > Betaproteobacteria > Burkholderiales > Burkholderiaceae > Burkholderiaceae bacterium. Next base: position 1,015,938 of record JACKLI010000001.1, on the reverse strand, counting down.
AAAGGCGCCACGCCCGCCGCGCGCGCCACGGCGGCGGCGGCCTCCAGCGCCATTTGCGGCGCGGCGACGATGCGCGCCTCGGCGCGCGCCAGGCGCGCGTCACCGGGCTTGATCGATTCGCCCGCGCCGCTTTCGAGCAAGCGGCGCGCGGCCGGCGGCAGGGCGATGCCGTAGCGCTGCACGATGGCCAGCGCGTCGGCGCAGGTGCTGGCGTCGGCCACCGTGGGGCCGGAGGCGATGTCGGGCAGCTGGTCGCCCGGCACGTCGGAGATGAGCAGCGTGAGCACGCGCGCCGGATGGCAGGCCGCGGCCAGGCGCCCGCCCTTGATGGCCGACAGGTGCCGGCGCAGGCAGTTCATCTCGGCAATGCTCGCGCCGCTGGCCAGCAGCGCCTTGTTGACGGCCTGCTTGTCGGCCAGCGTCAGGCCCTCGCCCGCCAGCGGCAGCAGCGCCGAGCCGCCGCCCGAGATCAGGCACAGCACCAGGTCGTCGGCGCCCAGGCCCTGCACCATGGCGAGCAGCCGGCGCGCGGCGGCCTCGCCCGCGGCATCGGGCACGGGGTGGGCGGCCTCCACGATCTCGATGCGCTCGCAGGGCGCGCCATAGCCGTAGCGCGTGACCACCAGGCCCTCGACGCGCTCCAGGCCCCGGCCGCGCCAGTGCGACTCCACCGCCTGCGCCATCGCGGCCGAGGCCTTGCCGGCGCCGATGACGAGCACGCGCCCGCGCACCTGCGCCAGGTCGGGCAGGAAGCGCGGTACGCACAGCGCCGGCTGGGCGCTGGCGACCGCGGCGTCGAACATCTGCCGCAACAGCGCGCGGGGGTCGGATGGGGCCTGGCTCATTGGACTTTCCTCCGCGCTGGCGCGCTGCGGGATTCGCGCTTGGGGGCGGCCCGGCGCGCTCATGCACTGTCCTCAAGGGGGTGGATCAACCGGCCTTCTGGCCGATCTCGAAGTTCGACAGTTTCTCCAGCGCGCGCACCATGCCCGAGTGGTCCCAGGCCTCGCCGCCGTGCGACACGCAGGCGGAAAAGAGCTGCTGCGCGTTGGAGGTGGCCGGCAGCGCCAGGCCGAGCTGGCGCGCGGCGGTGAGCGCCAGGTTCAGATCCTTCTGGTGCAGCTTGATGCGAAAGCCCGGATCGAACGTGCGCTTGATCATGCGCTCGCCCAGAATCTCGAGGATGCGCGAGGTGGCCAGGCCCCCCAGCAGCGCCTGGCGCACCTTGGCCGGGTCGGCCCCGGCGCGCGCGGCGAACAGCAGGCCCTCGGCCACGGCGTTGATGGTGAGCGCCACCACGATCTGGTTGGCCACCTTGCAGGTCTGGCCGTCGCCCGTGCCGCCCACCAGCGTGATGTTCTTGCCCATCAATTCCAGCACCGGCCGGGCGCGCTCGAAGGCTGCAGGCTTGCCGCCGCACATGATGGACAGCGTGGCGTTGCGCGCGCCCACGTCGCCGCCGGAGACCGGCGCGTCCAGGTAGTCGCAGCCCAGCGCTTCGATCTTGGCGGCGTATTCCTTGGTCTCGACCGGCGAGATCGAGGACATGTCGATCACCAGCTTGCCCTTGGACAGGCCCTCGGCCACGCCGCCCTCGCCCAACAGCACCTGGCCCACGTCGGGGGTGTCCGGCACCATGACGATGATGATCTCGGCCGCCTGCGCCACGGCCTTGTTGCTGGGGCAGCGGGTGACCCCGGCTTGCTGCAGCGCCTCGGGCGTCTGGCCCCGGGTGTTGACGAACAGCTTGTGGCCGGCGGCGGCCAGGTGCCCGGCCATGGGCGTGCCCATGATGCCCAGGCCGATGAAACCGATGTTGAGGGATTGCTTGCTCATGGTGTCTTCCTTGTTTATGGCATGAGGGCCTTGATCCAGCCCAGGCCTTCGGTGGTGTGGCCGGCCGGCTTGTATTCGCAGCCGATCCAGCCGGTGTAGCCGATCGCGTCCAGGTGCCTGAACAGGAAGGCGTAGTTGATCTCGCCCGTGCCCGGCTCGTTGCGGCCGGGGTTGTCGGCCAGCTGGATGTGGGCGATGCGCGCCAGGTGCTTTTGCATGCTGGCGGCCAGCTCGCCTTCCATGCGCTGCATGTGGTAGATGTCGTACTGCAGGAACAGGTTGTCGCTGCCGACTTCGTCCAGCAGCGCCAGCGTCTGCGCGCTGCCGTGCAGGTAGAAGCCCGGAATGTCGAAGGTGTTGATGGGCTCGACCAGCAGCTTCAGGCCGGCCTTTTTCAGCGCGGCGGCGGCGTAGCGCAGGTTCTCGACCAGCGTGCGGCGCAGCTGGGCGTCGGGCACGCCCGCCGGCGCCTTGCCCGCCAGGCAGTTGAGCTGGCCCACGCCCAGCGCCCCGGCGTAGGCGATGGCCTGGGTCACGCCTTCGCGAAACTCGGCCGTGCGGTCGGGGTGGCAGGCAATGCCGCGCTCGCCGCCGTCCCAGTTGCCGGCCGGCAGGTTGTGCAGCACCAGCTGCAGGCCGTTGGCATCCAGCAGCTTTCGAATCTGGTCGGCCTTGAAGGCGTAGGGGAAGAGGAATTCGACGGCCTTGAAACCGTCCTTGGCGGCCAGCGCGAAGCGGTCGAGGAACGGCACCTCGTTGTAGAGCATCGTCAGGTTGGCGGCGAGCTTGGGCATGTCAATCACTCCAATCTTGGCAAACATTCAGTCGAGCATGGAAACGGTGGTCGCGGTGGGCACGTCCTGCTTGCCGGCCGCCATCTCCTCGAACTCGGTCACATTGTCGATCTCGGTGCCCATGGAGATGTTGGTCACGCGCTCGAGGATCATCTCGATCACCACCGGCACCTGGAACTCGGCCATCAGCGCCTCAGCCTTGCGGATGGCGGGCGCCACCTCGTCGGGCGAATGCACGCGGATGGCCTTGCAGCCCATGCCCTCGGTGACCTTGACGATGTCCATGCCGTAGCCCTGCACCTCGGGCGAGTTGACGTTGTCGTAGGCGAGCTGCACGCAGTAGTCCATCGCAAAGCCGCGCTGGCTCTGCCGGATCAGGCCCAGGTAGCTGTTGTTGACCACGATGTGGATGTAAGGCAGCTTGAACTGCGCGCCCACCGCCAGCTCCTCGATCAGGAACTGGAAGTCGTAGTCGCCCGACAGCGCCACGATCTTGCGCTTGGGGTCGGCCACGCGCACGCCCAGGGCGGCCGGCAGCGTCCAGCCCAGCGGACCGGCCTGGCCGGCGTTGATCCAGTGGCGCGGCTTGTACACGTGCAGGAACTGGCCGCCGGCGATCTGCGACAGGCCGATGACCGAGACGTAGCAGGTGTCCTTGTCGAAGGCATTGTTCATGCACTGGTACACGCGCTGCGGCTTCATCGGCACGTTGTCGTAGTGGGTCTTGCGCAGGTACTGGATATCCTTCTTGCGGCCCTGGCACTCCTGCGCCCAGGCCGAGAAGTCGCGCAGCTTGCCGGCCTGCTTCCACTCCCTGGCCACTTCGACGAAGAGCTTGAGCGCAGCCCCGGCGTCGGACACGATGCCCAGCTCGGGCGTGAAGATGCGGCCGATCTGCGTCGGCTCGATGTCCACGTGCACGAAGCGGCGGCCCTTGCAATACACCTCGGGCGAGCCGGTGTGGCGGTTGGCCCAGCGGTTGCCGATGCCCAGCACGAAGTCGCTCGCCAGCAGGTTGGCGTTGCCGTAGCGCTGCGAGGTCTGCAGGCCCACCATGCCGGCCTGCAGCGGGTGGTCGTCGGGCAGCGTGCCCCAGCCCATCAGCGTGGGCACCACCGGCACGCCGATCAGTTCGGCGAACTCGACCAGCAGGTCGCTGGCGTCGGCGTTGATGACGCCGCCGCCGGAGACGATCAAGGGCTTGTCGCACTCGTTCAGGATGGTGAGCGCACGCTCGACCTGCTTGCGCGTGGCGGCGGGCTTGTAGACGGGCAGCGGCTCGTAGGTGTCGATGTCGAACTCGATCTCGGCCATCTGCACGTCGAAGGGCAGGTCGATCAGCACCGGGCCCGGGCGGCCCGAGCGCATCAGGTGGAAGGCCTGCTGGAACACGCGCGGCACCTGCGCCGGCTCGAGCACGGTGGTGGCCATCTTGGTGACGGGCCGGGCGATGCTGGCGATGTCCACCGCCTGGAAGTCTTCCTTGTGCAGCTTGGCGCGCGGCGCCTGGCCAGTGACGCACAGGATGGGAATGGAGTCGGCGCTGGCCGAGTACAGGCCGGTGAGCATGTCGGTGCCGGCCGGGCCGCTGGTGCCCAGGCACACGCCGATGTTGCCGGCCACGGCGCGGGTGTAGCCCTCGGCCATGTGCGAGGCGGCCTCGACGTGGCGCGCCAGCACGTGGCCGATGGTGCCGCGCTCCTTGAGCTGGGCGTAAAACGGGTTGATGGCGGCACCGGGCACGCCGAAGGCCTGCGTCACGCCTTCCTTTTCCATCACCAGCACCGCGGCCATCGCGGCCTTCATCTTGGCCATGCTTTGCTCCTTGTGTCCATGGGCGCCGATGGTGCCGGCGCTGGCCGCATGGGGGAAGGCCAAGGCCCGCATATGACCCATTCCGCCATGGAATAAATGCCGGCGCCACGGTAGGATGCGCCCATGGATCGCTTTCAGGCCATGCAGATCTTCGTGCGGGTGGTGGAGACCGGCAGCTTCAGCAAGGCCGCGGCCGAGCTGGGCACCACCCAGCCCACCGCCACCAAGGCCGTGGCCGAGGCCGAGCGCCACCTGGGCGCGCGCCTGCTGCACCGCTCCACGCGCGGCGTCACGCCCACCGAGGCCGGCGCGCTCTACCACGAGCGCTGCAAGGCCATCCTGCGCGAGGTGGAGGACGCCGAAAGCCTGGCCGGCCTGGCGCAGGCCGGCAGCAGCGGCACGCTGCGCATCAATTCGTCGGTGGCCTTCGGGCGGCGCGTGCTGATCCCGCTGGTGCTGCGCTACATGGCCGAGCACCCCGGCCTGCAGATCGATCTGGGCTTCGACGACCAGTACGTCAACCTGGTCGAGCAGGGGGTGGACGTGGCCATCCGCATCGGCCGCCTGGCCGACTCCAGCCTGGGCGCGCGCCATCTGGGCATCAACCCCTGGGTGCTGACCGCCGCGCCGGCCTACCTGGCGGCGCACGGCCAGCCGCGCACGCCCGCCGAGCTGTCCACCCACGCCTGCCTGATCTACAGCAGCGTGCAGGGCGACGCGCGCTGGCTGCTGCACGGGCCGGGCGGCGAGGACCTGTCGATCCCCGTGCGCGGGCCGCTGCGCAGCAACAACCTGTCGGCCGTGCTGGCCGCCTGCCGCGCCGGCATGGGCCTGGCCATGCTGCCCTGGTACGTGGCGCGCGAATCGGTGGCCGAGGGCCATCTGCTGCCCCTGCTGGAAGACCACGCGCTGCCGGTGCAGGAGATGCACGCCGTCTTTCCATCGCCCAAGCTGGTGCCGGCCAAGGTCACCGGCTTCATCGCCTGGCTGCAGCTACAACTGGACGGGGCGTGGTGGATGCGGGGGTTTTGATGGGGCCTGCGCCGCAAGCCTCATCGTCAGCGCGCCATCAACCCCAGGACCGTGTCAGGAGTTCGTCCAGCGCATCGGCGATCATCACAGGGGCGAAGAATGCCCGTCGGCAAACGAGCCGATCGCCGCATGCACCGCATTCCAGTCGGCCGCGCAGGCGCCGGCCCTTTGCTGGCGCTGGCGCCGCGCTGCTTCCTGGGCCGTGACGAACTGCGCCAGCAGGGATTTCATGGTGGCCGGCAGGTTGTCGGTGTAGGTCCGGGCCTGCGCCACCAGGGCTTCGTTGAGCGTGGGGTTGACAGGCTGCTTGCGGGCCAGGGCGGGATCGGCGGGCATTTCGATTCCATTCGTGCGCATTTGATGGCGGCAAGTCAAATCGTCATCGCATCCTCGATCGTGATCGGCGCGTGGTCGTTCAAGCTGGATCGGCAGACGGCGCTGCTGGAATATGCCGCGCCAAATCCATGCTGTCGTGCAGCACGCGCAGCACTTCGATGGCGTGCGCATCGGCCACCCGAAAAACCACGAAGTGCCGTCCCTTGCGGCCATGCCGTGCCACGTGCAGGGTACGCACGTTCGGGGCAATGTCGCTGCGCATGCGCACACCGGCCATATCCGGCCCGCCACCCAGGGCCTCGATCGCAGCAATGACGGTTTGCGCATAGTGCTCGGCCTGTGCGGGCCCAAAGTGCCTGGCCGTCCATTGCAGGATGTCGCTCATGTCGGCTTCGGCCTGCCGGGCCAGCCGAATGCGCCACATCACGCTCACTGAACGGCCCTCCGCGCTGCGCGCTGCGGGATTCGCGCTTGGGAGCGGCCCGGCGCGTGAGTTGGACCAGCCCTCCGCGCTGCGCGCTGCGGGATTCGCGCTTGGGAGCGGCCCGGCGCGCTCATGCCTTTTTGATGGCTCGGGCCGCCAGGGCTTGCAGGTGCTCGCGCAGGGGCAGCGCCGAATCAAAGGTCTCGAATCGGCCCGCGGCGAAATCCTCGATGCCCACGTTCACGGCTGCGCGCAAGGCCTGCAGGCGCAACGCATCTTCCGCCTCGCGCTGTTCGACCAAGCGCAATCCTTCGCGCAGCACTTCGCTGGCGTTTTGGTAGCGACCGCTGCCCACCAAGTGTTCGACCAATGACGTTTGATGCGGGGTCAGTACGACATTACGCGTCGGCACGGCGATCTCCGGTTGAGTTTGATTGGCAAATTATGCCAACAGCAGCCTCATCTTAATCTTATTCAAATCGTCATCTCGTACTCGATCGTGATCGGCGCGTGGTCGGAGAACTTCTCGGCCTTGTAGATCGCCTCGCGGCGTGCCTTGTCCGCCATGGCGGGCGTGGCCAGGTGGTAGTCCAGCCGCCAGCCCACGTTCTTGGCGTAGGCCTGGCCGCGGTTGCTCCACCAGGTGTAGGCCGCGTCGGTGGCCTCGGGCTGCAGGCGCCGGTACACGTCCACCAGGCCGCCTTCGGTCAGCACGCGGGTCATCCAGGCGCGCTCTTCGGGCAAAAAGCCGCTGTTCTTCTGGTTGCTCTTCCAGTTCTTGAGGTCGATCTCCTGGTGCGCGATGTTGACGTCGCCGCACAGGATGAATTCGCGCTCGGCCTTCAGGCGCTGCAGCACGGGGTAGAAGCCGTCCAGAAACCGGAACTTGGCCTCCTGCCGCTCGGGCCCCGAGGAGCCGCTGGGAAAGTAGCAGCTGATGACCGAGAACCGGCGCCGCGGGGTGTCGAAGCGCAGCTCCACGTAGCGGCCCTCGGCGTCGAACTCGGCCATGCCGAAGCCGGTGACGACGTCGCTGGGCGCGTGGCGCGTGTAGACGCCCACGCCGGCGTAGCCCTTTTTCTCGGCCAGGTGAAAGTGGCCCTGCATGCCGGCCAGCACCTCGAAGCGGCCCGCTAGGTCGGGCATCTGGGCCTTAACCTCCTGCACGCAAATACAATCCGGCGCGTGCTGCTCCAGCCAGGCTTCGACGCCCTTGGTGGCGGCCGAGCGGATGCCGTTGAGGTTGAGGCTGGTGAGTTTGAACAAAAGGACGTCTCCCATGAGCGCAACACAGGCAGGCAGCGGGCAAGACCAGCTGGCGCGCGAGTTCGTGCAATTTGCCATCGACAGCGGGGTGCTGCGCTTTGGCGACTTCAAGACCAAGGCCGGGCGCCAGTCACCCTATTTCTTCAACGCCGGCCTGTTCGACGACGGCGCCAAGCTGGGCCGCCTGGCGCAATTCTATGCACGCGCGCTGCTGGCCTCGGGCATCGAGTTCGACGTCATCTTCGGCCCCGCCTACAAGGGCATTCCGCTGGGCGCGGCCGTCGCCGTCGAGCTGGCGCGCCTGGGCGTGAACAAGCCCTTTGCCTACAACCGCAAGGAGGCCAAGGACCACGGCGAGGGCGGCACCCTGGTGGGCGCCCCGTTGCAGGGTCGGGTGCTGATCGTGGACGACGTGATCTCGGCCGGCACCGCGGTGCGCGAATCGATCGCGCTGATTCGCGCGGCCGGCGCCACGCCGCACGCGGTGGCCATTGCCCTCGACCGGCAGGAGAAGGCCACCGAAAACGGCCAGGATGTGCCCTGGAGCGCCGTGAATTACGTCCGCGACCAGCTGGGTTTGCAGGTCTGCGCCATTGCCAAGTTGGCACATTTATTGCAACTTTTGAAGACGGAAACCACGTTTTTGCCATACTACGACGCCGTGGCCGCGTACCGCGCGCGCTACGGCGTCGATTGAACCACCAAGCCGATGAACACCGCCCAGACCCTGCGCCGCGCCCGGCGCCTCGCCACCCTGGCCCTGCTGGGCGGGAGTCAGGTCTGGGCGCAGCAAAGCGCCATCTACACCTGCACCGACGCCCAGGGCCGGCGCATCACCTCCGACCGCCCCATTGCCGCCTGCATCGACCGGCCGCAGCGCGAGCTGAGCAACAGCGGCGCCACGCTGCGCGTCATCCCGCCCACGCCGACCGCGGCCGAGCGCGACGCCCAGCGTGCCCACGAGCGCGAGGCGGCGCTGGCGCGCCAGCGCGCGCGCGACGCCATCCGGCGCGACCAGGTGCTGCTCACGCGCTACCCGGACGCCGCCACGCACGACCTGGAGCGCAAGAAGGCCCTGGCCCAGACCCAGGCCGTGATGGACGCGGCCGAGCAGCGCATCGCCCAGTTGCAGGCCGAGCGCAAGGCGCTGAACGAGGAGATGGAGTTCTACCGTCAGAACCCCGCCAAGGCCCCGGCGCGCGTACGCCGCGGGATCGAGGACAACGAGCAGGCGCAGCGCGATCAGCGCCACGCCATTGCCGCCCAGCAGGAAGAGCAGGCGCGCATCAACGCCCGCTTCGACGCCGAGGCGGCGCACCTGAAAACCCTGTGGGCCGGCGCGGCGCCCAAGGACGGCGAAGCCAGCCGCCCCTGAAAACCCGCCTCGCGCCAGCTGGCTGGGGGCGGCCCAACCTCCCCATCAGGCCAGCCGGGCCTTGAGCAGATCGCTCGCCTGCTGCGGGTTGGCCTTGCCCTTGCTGGCCTTCATCACCTGGCCGACCAGGGCGTTGAAAGCCTTGTCCTTGCCGGCCTTGAACTGCGCCACGTTGTCGGGGTTGGCGGCAATGACCTCGTCGATGATCTTCTCCAGCGCGCCGGTGTCATTCATCTGCTTGAGGCTCCTGGCCTCGATCACGGCGTCCACCGCGCTGCCCTCGCCCGACCACAGCGCATCGAACACCTGGCGCGCGGCGTTGTTGGAAATGGTGCCGTCCTGGATGCGGCCGACCAGCTGCGCCAGTTGCACGGCCGAGACCCTGGCAGCCTCGATGCCGATCTCCTCGGCGTTCAGGCGCTTGGAGACCTCGCCCATCACCCAGTTGCTGGCCGGCTTGGGCTGACCGCTGGCCTGGGCTGCCTCTTCGAAATAAGCCGCCATTGCGGGCGATTGCGTGAGCGTGCTGGCGTCGTACTCGGGCAGGCCGTACTGCTGCACGAAGCGCTCGGCCATGGCGCGCGGTAATTCGGGCATTTGCCGGCGTGTTTCTTCGATCCATTGCTCCGAAATGCAGAGCGGTGGCAAGTCCGGGTCAGGGAAATAGCGGTAGTCGGCCGAGTCTTCCTTGGTGCGCATGGCGCGCGTCTCGCCCGTGTCGGGGTTGAACAGCACGGTGGCCTGCTGGATGGCGTGGCCGTCTTCCAGCTGCTCGATCTGCCAGCGAATCTCGTAATCAATCGCCTGCTGCATGAACTTGAAACTGTTCAGGTTCTTGATCTCGCGGCGCGTGCCCAGCGGCGCGCCCGGCTTGCGCACGCTGACGTTGGCGTCGCAGCGAAAGCTCCCCTCCTGCATGTTGCCGTCGCACACACCGATCCAGGTGACGATCTTGTGCAGCTCGCGCGCGTAGGCCACGGCTTCCTCGCTGCCGCGCAGGTCGGGCTCGGTGACGATCTCCAGCAGCGGCGTGCCGGCGCGGTTCAGGTCGATCCCGCTCATGCCCTGATAGTCCTCGTGCAGCGACTTGCCGGCGTCTTCCTCCAGATGGGCGCGCACCAGGCGTACGGTTTTCTTCTCGTCGCCGACGAAGAAGGACACCGTGCCGCCCTGCACCACCGGAATCTCGAACTGGCTGATCTGGTAGCCCTTGGGCAGGTCGGGATAAAAATAGTTCTTGCGGGCAAAAACACTGCGCGACGCAATGTGGGAGCCGAGCGCCAGTCCCAATTTGATAGCGCACTGCACCGCCTCGCGGTTCATCACCGGCAGCGTGCCGGGCAGGGCCAGATCGACCGCGCAGGCCTGGGTGTTGGGCGCGGCGCCAAACGCGGTGGGCGCGCGGCTGAAGATCTTGCTGTGGGTCTGCAACTGGGCGTGGGTCTCGAAGCCGATGACGACCTCGTAGCCGTGGATGAGTTTGGGGGCGCTCATGTCAGAAGCCCTCCGGATGGCGGAGGTGGAAATCGGTGGCCTGCTGCAGGCGGTGCGCCACGTTCAGCAAACGCCCTTCCTGCAGGTAGTTGCCGATCAGTTGCAGGCCCACGGGCATGCCGCCTTCGCCCAAGCCGGCCGGCACGCTCATGCCCGGCAGGCCGGCCAGGCTGGCGGGCAGGGTGTAGACGTCGGCCAGGTAATCGGCCAGCGGGTCGCGCTCGGCGCCCAGCGCCCAGGCCACGGTGGGCGCCACCGGGCCGGCGATGACGTCGCACTGCTTAAATGCGGCCTGAAAGTCGTCGGCGATCATGCGGCGCAGCTTTTGCGCCTGCAGGTAGTAGGCGTCGTAGTAGCCGTGCGAGAGCACGTAGGTGCCGGTCATGATGCGGCGCTTGACCTCGGCGCCGAAGCCTTCGGCGCGGGTCTTCTTGTACATGTCCTCCAGGTCGGCGTAGTCCCTGGCGCGGTGGCCGAACTTGACGCCATCGAAGCGCGCCAGGTTGGAGCTGGCCTCGGCCGGGGCGATGATGTAGTACACCGGAATGGCCAGCTCGGTGCGCGGCAGCGAGATCGGCACACGGCGCGCGCCCAGCTTTTCCAGCTCAGCCAGGGCCGCCTCGATGGCGGCGCGCACGTCGGGGGCCAAGCCGTCGCCGAAGAACTCCTGCGGCACGCCGATGCGCAGGCCGTCCAGCGAATCGCTCAGGCTGCGCGTGAAGTCTTCCGCCGGCACGTCGAGCGAGGTGGAGTCGCGGTCCAGGTCGGGCCCGCACATGCTTGATAGCAGCAGCGCGCAGTCCTCGGCGGTGTGCGCCATGGGGCCGGCCTGGTCCAGGCTGGAGGCGAAGGCGATCATGCCGTAGCGGCTGGCGCGGCCGTAGGTGGGCTTGATGCCCGTCAGGCCGCAAAAGCTGGCCGGCTGGCGGATGGAGCCGCCGGTGTCGGTGCCGGTGGCGGCCGGCGCCAGGCCCGCGGCCACGGCGGCGGCGCTGCCGCCCGAGGAGCCGCCCGGCACGCGCGCCGGGTTCCAGGGGTTCTTGACCGGGCCGAACGCCGAGTTCTCGTTGGCCGAGCCCATGGCGAACTCATCGCAGTTGAGCTTGCCCAGGCCCACCATGCCGGCCTCGGCCAGGCGGCGCACCACGGTGGCGTCGAACGGCGAGCGGTAGCCCGCCAGCATGCGCGAGCCGGCGGTGGTGGGCCAGTCGCGGGTGACAAAGATGTCCTTGTGCGCCAGCGGCACGCCGGTCAGCAGGGGTGCGTCGCCGGCGGCCAGGCGCGTATCGGCGGCCTGGGCCTGGGCCAGGGTGACGGCCTCGTCCACGGCCAGGAAGGCGCCCAGGTCGGCGTGCCGTTGGATGCGGGCCAGGAAGTGCCGGGCCAGCTCGACGGCCGACACCTGGCGCGCGCGCAGGGCGGTGGCCAGTTGGGCTACGCTGGAGTGATGCAAGGCGGCGCCGCTCATTCGATCACCCGGGGCACCAGGAACAGCCCGTCTTCCACCGCCGGGGCGCTTTGCTGGTTGGCCTGGCGCTGGTCGCTTTCGCTGGCCACGTCCTCGCGCAGGCGCAGCTGCACGTCCTGCACGGCAGCCAGCGGGTGGGCCAGGGGCTCGACGCCGGTGGTGTCGACGGCGCGCATGGCCTCGACGAGGCCGAAGAATCCGTTCAGGCGCTCCAGCAGGGGCTGGCGCTCGCCGTCTTCGAGCGCCAGGCGCGCCAAATGCGCGATGCGGTCGATGTCAGTCAGGGTCAAAGCCATGTAACAAGCCGAAAAATCAGGGAAAAGGTCAGGTGTTTGGCGCCCGCGCACCGGTGACGCGGGCGGAGCGATGAAGTATTATCCCGCCTTCGCCCAAACGGCCTGAAAACGGCTGCTTTTGAGCGCAATCCCCTCCCATTTCGCATCGAACCCATCGCGCAAGGGCGGCGAAGGCTGGTGCCCACCGACGCGCCCCGCCCAAAAGGATATTTCATGTTTGGAGCATTCCGTCGGTACTTCTCCACCGACCTGGCCATCGACCTGGGCACCGCCAACACCCTGATCTACGTGCGGGGCAAGGGCATCGTGCTCAACGAGCCCTCGGTGGTCTCGATCCGCCACGAAGGCGGCCCCCAAGGCAAGAAGGCGATCCAGGCCGTGGGCAGCGAGGCCAAGGCCATGCTGGGCAAGGTACCGGGCAACATCGAGGCCATCCGCCCGATGAAGGACGGCGTGATCGCCGACTTCACCGTCACCGAGCAGATGCTCAAACAGTTCATCCGCATGGTGCACCCGCGCGGCCTGCTCAAGCCCAGCCCGCGCATCATCATCTGCGTGCCCTGCGGCTCCACGCAGGTGGAGCGCCGCGCCATCCGCGAGTCGGCGCTGGGCGCCGGCGCCAGCGAGGTCTACCTGATCGAGGAGCCGATGGCGGCGGCCATCGGCGCCGGCCTGCCCGTCAGCGAGGCCAGCGGCTCGATGGTGGTGGACATCGGCGGCGGCACCACCGAGGTGGGCGTGATCAGCCTGGGCGGCATGGTCTACAAGGGCAGCGCCCGCGTGGGCGGCGACAAGTTCGACGACGCCATCGTCAACTACATCCGCCGCAACTACGGCATGCTGATCGGCGACCCGACGGCCGAGTCCATCAAGAAGCAGATCGGCAGCGCGTTTCCGGGCAGCGAGGTGCGCGAGATGGAGGTCAAGGGCCGCAACCTGTCCGAGGGTGTGCCGCGCAGCTTCACCATCAGCAGCAACGAAATCCTCGAGGCGCTGACCGAGCCGCTCAACTCCATCGTCTCCGAGGTGAAGAAGGCGCTGGAGGAAACCCCGCCCGAGCTGGGCGCCGACATCGCCGAGCGCGGCATGATGCTGACCGGCGGCGGCGCGCTGCTGCGCGACCTGGAGCGCCTGCTGGCCGAGGAAACCGGCCTGCCCGTGCTGGTGGCCGAGGAGCCCCTGACCTGCGTGGTGCGCGGCTGCGGCATGGCGCTGGAGCGCATGGAGCGCCTGGGCAACATCTTCACCAATGAATGACGTCCACCCCTGAGGCGCTGGCGCGCCTTCCCCTCAAGGGGACGCGCCCAGTGGCCGGGGGGACCCCGGCCACGGGCGCACTGGCCTGGCCTGCTCCGCGGCCTTTCGACAGTGGGGTGCCGGTGCGCAGCGCGTGGGGCGACCGCCCCCACCTGGCACGCTGATCCGCCATGCCGCTCGAGACGCTCGACCGCACGCCCCCGCCCTTCTTCAAGCAGGGGCCCTCGGCGCTGTCCAAGCTGGTGCTGCTGAGCGCGCTGGCGCTGTTCCTGATGGTGGCCGACGCGCGCTTTCACCTGGTGCAGCCGCTGCGCGCGGCGATCGCCACCGTGCTGTATCCGGCGCAGTGGCTGGCGCTGCAGCCGGTGCAGGCGGCGCGCGAGTTCGGCGGCTACCTGACCGACCTGAAGACCGCGCGCAAGACCGAGGACGCGGCCCGCCGCAAGCTGGCCGAGCAGTCGCAGCGCGCCGGCCAGGTGGAGCAGCTGCTGCTGGAAAACACCCGCCTGCGTGGCCTGCTGGCGCTGCGCGAGCGCATCCCCGTGCCCTCGCAGGCGGCGCAGGTGCTGTACGACGCCACCGACCCCTACAGCCGCCGCGTGGTGATCGACAAGGGCCAGCTGCAGGGCATCGCCGCCGGCTCGCCGGTGCTCGACGGCGACGGCGTGCTGGGCCAGGTCACGCAGGTCTACCCCTTCGTGAGCGAGGTCACCCTGCTGATCGACCGCGACCAGGTGATCCCCGTGGTCAACACCCGCACCGGCACGCGCGGGGTGGCCTATGGCGACCCGACAGCGCAGGGCGGCCTGCTGGAACTGCGCTACATGCCCGCGGGCGAGGACGTGAAGGAGGGCGACCTGCTCACCACCAGCGGCATCGATGGCGTGTACCCGCCCGGCCTGCCGGTGGCGCGCGTGGCCAGCGTCGACCGGCAAAGCGACAGCAGCTTCGCCCACATCCTGTGCCAGCCCCTGGCGCAGCTGCAGGGCGTCACGCACGTGATGGTGCTGACGCCGATGGCGCAGGCGGCGCAGGCGGCGCAGGCCGCCACGGCCGCCTCCGCCCCCGTTCCTGCGCCCGACACCGCCGCCGCACCGCCCCAGGCCCCCGCCAAGCCCGCGGCCAAGCCCACCGGCAAAGCGGCGGGCAAGGGCCACGCCGCGGCGGCAGGCAAGCCCCCTGCGGCTCGAAGGAGCGCGCCATGATCATGCCCCGCGGCCAGCAACTGCTGCTGCCGGCGCGCCCCGGCTTCATCTGGGGCAGCCTGCTGGTGGCGCTGATGCTGGATTTGCTGCCGCTGGGGCGCGTGCCCTGGATGCCCGACTTCCTGGCGGTGGTGCTGGTGTTCTGGGCCATCCACCAGCCGCGCCGCGTGGGCCTGGTGGCGGCCTTCGTCTTCGGGCTGCTGCTGGACGTGCACCAGGCCGCGCGCCTGGGCCAGCACGCGCTGGCCTACTCGGTGCTGATCTACTTCGCCATCATGCTGCACCGGCGTATCCTGTGGTTCGGGGTGCCCGGCCAGGCGGTGCAGCTGTTTCCCCTGTTCGCGGCGGCGCACGCCATCACCATCGTGCTGCGGCTGATCGGCGGGGCGGCGCTGCCGGGCTGGACGCTGCTGCTGGCCCCCGTGCTGGAGGCCGCGCTGTGGTGGCCGGTGAGCGTGCTGCTGCTGGCGCCCCAGCGCCGCGCGCCCGACCCGGATGAGAACCGGCCCTTGTGAGTTTTCAGGTAAAAAAGCCGCTGGCCCGCATACAACAAGCGCGATAAGCTAGATAATTTATAGCAATGACCGAACTGCGCAACGTCGAAGCCGAGCTGACGCGCTTTCGCCTGCGCCTGCTGGCGCTGGCCGTGGTGATGCTGGGCGCCTTCGGGCTGCTGGGCTGGCGGCTGTACGTGCTGCAGGTGCTGCGCCACGACGACCTGGCGCGCCAGGCCGAGACCAACCGCACGGCGGTGGTGCCCATCGTGCCCAACCGCGGCGAGATCTTCGACCGCAACGGCATCGTGCTGGCCTCCAACTACCGCTCCTACACGCTGGAGATCACGCCCTCGCGCCTGGACCGTCCGGTGGACGAGGCGATCGACGCCATCGGCCAGGTGATCGAAATTTCCCCGCGCGACCGCCGCCGCTTCAAGCGCCTGCGCGAGGATTCGCGCAACTTCGAGTCGCTGCCCATCCGCATGCACCTGACGGACGAGGAGGTGGCGCGCTTTGCCGCGCAGCGCTGGCGCTTTCCGGGCGCGGAGATCAAGGCGCGGCTGTTTCGCACCTACCCGCTGGGCGAGACCGGCGCGCACCTGATCGGCTACATCGGCCGCATCAACCAGAAGGAAAAGGACCGCATCGAGGACTCGGACGACGCCGCCAACTACCGCGGCACCGACTACATCGGCAAGCTGGGCGTGGAGGCCAGCTACGAGAAGCTGCTGCACGGCACCACCGGCGTGCAGCGCATGGAAACCTCGGCCGGCGGCTACGCCGTGCGGCGCCTGGCCACCCAGCCGGCGGTGCCGGGCGAGTCGATCCAGCTGACCATCGACATCCGCCTGCAGAAGATGGTGGAAGACCTGTACGGCAGCCGCCGCGGCGCGCTGGTGGCCATCGACCCGCGCAACGGCGAGGTGCTGGCGCTGGTGAGCAAACCCACGTTCGACCCCAACCTGTTCGTCGACGGCATCGACCAGGAAAGCTGGGACGAGCTCAACGGCTCGCTGAACAAGCCCCTGCTCAACCGCGCGCTGCGCGGCACCTACCCGCCGGGCTCCACCTACAAGCCCTTCATGGGCCTGGCCGCGCTGGAAACCGGCAAGCGCGTGCCCTCCACCGTCGTCATGGACGGCGGCTCCTGGACCTTCGGCGGCCACACCTTCCGCTCGGGCCACGCGCTGGGGCCGGTGGACCTGCACCGCGCCATCGCCAAGTCCAGCAACGTGTACTTCTACCAGCTGGCCAACGACATGGGGGTCAACGCCATCCACGACTTCATGAAGCCGCTGGGCTTTGGCCAGATCACCGGCATCGACCTGCCGGGCGAGATGCGCGGCGTGCTGCCCTCCACCGCCTGGAAGCGCGCCACCTACCACCGCCCGCAGCAGCAGAAGTGGTACGCGGGCGAGACCATCTCGCTGGGCATCGGCCAGGGCTACAACAACTTCACCATGCTGCAGCTGGCCAGCGCCACCGCCACCCTGGCCGGCGGCGGCGTGCGGCACGTGCCGCATCTGCTCAAGGCCGAGCAGGACCCGCGCACCGGCCAGTTCCGGCCCGACGCCGAGCCCGCCGGCCAGCCCATGGGCTACCAGGCCGATCACCTCGCCACCATCCTGCGCGCCATGGTCGCGGTGACGCAGGAGGGCACCTCGCGCGCCGTGTTCGCCGGCGCGCCCTACGCGTCGGGCGGCAAGACCGGCACCGCGCAGGCCGTCACCATCGGGCAGAACAGCCACTACAACGCCGCCCGGCTGGCCGAATACCAGCGCGACCACTCGCTGTACATCGCCTTCGCGCCGGCCGAGCACCCCACCATCGCCGTCGCCGCCATCGTCGAGAACGCCGGCTTCGGCGCCACCGCCGCCGCCCCCATCGTGCGCCGCGTGATGGACTACTGGGTGGCCGGCCTGGTACCCAGCGAGGAAGACATGAAAGCCGTCGAGCGCGGCCAGGCCGGCACACCCATCGGCACGCCGCGCCACGTCACCGACCTGGCCACGCCCTGAGCGACGAAGCTGGCCACCCAATCTATCTATCGATAGGATAGATACGATTGAATTTACAAATCATCGGTCGATCTCCAGAATGGGGTTCATCGGGCGCACCCGCACCCGGTTCTTCCCATTCACGACTCGGAGATCACCATGACCGACACCCCCCGCAAGTGCCCCGTCACGCACCTGACCACCGACTTCGGCGCCCCCGTGCCCAGCAACCGCGACAGCCTGACCGCCGGCCCGCGCGGCCCGCTGCTGGCGCAGGACGTGTGGCTCAACGAAAAGCTGGCCAACTTCGTGCGCGAAGTGATCCCCGAGCGGCGCATGCACGCCAAGGGCTCGGGCGCCTTCGGCACCTTCACCGTCACCCACGACATCACGCGCTACACCCGCGCCCAATTGTTTGACAAGGTGGGCAAGCAGACCGAGCTGTTCGCGCGCTTCACCACCGTGGCCGGCGAGCGCGGCGCGGCCGACGCCGAGCGCGACATCCGCGGCTTCGCGCTCAAGTTCTATACCGAGGAGGGCAACTGGGACCTGGTGGGCAACAACACGCCGGTGTTCTTCATCCGCGACCCGCGCCAGTTCCCCGACCTGAACAAGGCCGTCAAGCGCGACCCGCGCACCAACCTGCGCAGCGCCACCTACAACTGGGACTACTGGACGCTGCTGCCCGAGGCCCTGCACCAGATCACCGTGGTGATGAGCGAGCGCGGCATTCCCGCCAGCTACCGCCACATGCACGGCTTCGGCTCGCACACCTACAGCTTCTGGAACGCGGCGGGCGAGCGCTTCTGGGTCAAGTTCCACTTCAAGACCCAGCAGGGCATCAAGAACCTGACCGACGCCGAGGCCGAGGCGCTGATCGGCCGCGACCGCGAAAGCCACCAGCGCGACCTGTACCAGGCCATCGAGCGCGGCGACTTCCCCAAGTGGACGATGTACGTGCAGGTCATGCCCGAGCAGGACGCCGAGAAGGTGCCCTACCACCCCTTCGACCTGACCAAGGTCTGGCCGCACGCCGACTACCCCTTGATCGAGGTCGGCGTGTTCGAGCTGAACAAGAACCCCGAGAACTTCTTCCTCGACGTGGAGCAAAGCGCCTTCGCCCCGAGCAACCTGGTGCCCGGCATCGGCGTCAGCCCCGACCGCATGCTGCAGGCGCGCCTCGTCAACTACGCCGACGCGCAGCGCTACCGCCTGGGCACCAACTACCAGCAGATCCCGGTGAATGCCGCGCGCTGCCCGGTGCACAGCAACCACCGCGACGGCCAGGGCCGGGTGGACGCCAACTACGGCGCCGCGCCGCACTACGAGCCCAACAGCTTCGGCCAGTGGCAGGCCCGGCCCGAGTTCGCCGAACCGCCGCTCAAAATCCACGGCGACGCCAAATTCTGGTCGTACCACCAGGACGACGCCAACTACTTCGAGCAGCCGCGCAAGCTGTTCCAGCTGATGACGCCCGAGCAGCAGCAGGCCCTGTTCGACAACACCGGCCGCGCCATGGGCGACGCGCCCGAGTTCGTCAAGTTCCGCCACATCCGCAACTGCCACGCGGCCGACCCGGCCTATGGTGCCGGCGTGGCCAGGGCGCTGGGGCTGGACCTGGCGCAGGCGCTGGCCTCGCAAAAAGACGACCCGATGCATGGCAACCCGCTGGTCGCCCTGCCCGTCTGACTTTTCGCGCCACCACCCAGGGACACGCTCATGAACCAGCAAGGCGGCACGGCACGCGAGCCGTGTCCGCTAGCGATCGGATTTGAGTCGAAATCGGACGCCAGCCCGCTTCCATAAAGCCAGAGAAGCTATTAATTTGAAAGCAAAAAGCCTCGATCGGAATCGAGGCTTTTTGTCGGGCGATTGGCGCGGCTGGCGGGGATCGAACCCACGACCCTCGGCTTCGGAGGCCGATACTCTATCCACTGAGCTACAGCCGCCTGGATGGGAGGCGCCGATTATCGCCCATCAGGCGCCGGCGCCCGGCGCCACGGCCAGGCCGATGCCGCGCAGGTAGGCCTCGATGGCCGCCTGGCCCGTGCTCTCCAGGTCGAAGCCGCGGTCGAGCAGCCAGTTGTAGATCAGGCCGCGCACCATGGCATCCAGCCCGTGCGCCAATTGCAGGGCGGGCGCGGGCAGCCGCACGTGCCGCGCGGCGGCGACGCGCTCGAGCAGCTGGCGCAGGCTGTCGATGCTCATGCGATGCCGGGCGACGTGGCGCTCCAGCACCGGCCCCAGGTCCTGCGCGTGCTCGGCCTTCTGCATGACGATCTGCAGCACCCGGCGGGCCCGCGCGTCGTGGGCGATCTGGTGCAGCACGTGGCGCATCTGCACGCACCAGGGCGCCAGCACGTCGCCCTCGCGGTTCAGCAGCTCTTCCAGCTCGGCGCTGAGCGGCAGCGCGACGCGGTCGAGCATGGCGCTGAACAGGGCGGCCTTGTCCTTGAAGTGCCAGTACAGCGCCCCGCGCGTGACGCTGGCGGCCTGGGCGATGTCGGCCAGCGAGGTGCGCGACACGCCCTGCTGCAGGAACACGCGCTCGGCCGCGTCCAGCAGCGCGGTGCGCGTGGCGAGGGCGTCTTCCTTGGTGCGGCGGGCCATGGTCGGAACAGGTGGAAATGAGAATAATCCGCAACAATGCGCGAAAGCGTCGATCGGCTAATTATATACATCTATGAATGTATGTATAATACCCCCGCTGCACATCGCACAATCGACCCTTTCGTCCGGAACCCACCCCAGACCGCGTGCCGTCACGCTGCGCCCACGCCTGGCGCCATCGGCCGATTCGGGTGCGGCCCTCTTTTGACCTTCATTCCAAGCACCATGACGTCCGAACCTCAAGCCGCTCGCCCCCATCCGACGCATCGCCTGGCCGCCGCCGGCGCCCTCGTCGCGCTGGCCGCCCTGCTCGCCGCCTGCGGTGACAAGTCCGCCACCGCGGCCACCGGGCCCGGCGCCGGCGGCGGCATGCCACCGCCCGAGGTGGCGGTGGTGACGGTGCAGCCCGGCACCGTGCACCTGAGCACCGAGCTGCCAGGCCGGCTGGAGGCCTCGCGCGTGGCGCAGGTACGCGCCCGGGCCACCGGCATCCTGCTCAAGCGCAACTTCGTCGAAGGCAGCGACGTCAAGGCCGGGCAGGCGCTCTACCAGATCGACGCGGCGCCCTACGACGCCGCCCTGCAAAGCGCGCAGGCCCAGGTGGCGCAGGCCCAGGCGCAGCTGGCGCAGGCCAGCAGCCTGGCGGCGCGCTACAAGCCGCTGGTGGCCGCCAAGGCCGTGAGCCAGCAGGACTACGACGCCGCGGTGGCGGCCGAAAAGGCCGCCCAGGCGCAGGTGGCCGCCGGCCAGGCGGCCGTGCGCACGGCGCGCATCAACCTGGGCTACGCCAGCGTGACGGCGCCCATCTCGGGGCGCATCGGCCGCTCGCTGGTGACCGAAGGCGCGCTGGTGAGCGCGCAGGAGGCCACGCAGCTGGCCACCATCCAGCAGATCAACCCGTTGTACTTGAACATCACCCAGCCCGCCGCCCAGGTGCTGCAGCTGCGCGAGGCGCTGCAGGCCGGCCAGTTGGAGCGCGCCGGCAAGACCGAGGCCGCGCGCGTGCAGGTGCTGCTGGAAAACGGCCAGCCCTACGGCGAGGCCGGACGCCTGCTGTTCACCGACCTGACGGTGGACCCCGCCACCGGCCAGGTCAACCTGCGCGCCGAGGTGCCCAACCCGCGCGGCCTGCTGCTGCCGGGCATGTACGTGCGCGCGCGCCTGCAGCAGGCCGAGGTGGAAGGCGCCATCCTGCTGCCGCAGCAGGCCGTCACGCGCGGCAGCGCCGGCGACAGCGTGATGGTGGTGGACGCCGAGGGCAAGGTGGCGCCGCGGCCCGTCAAGATTCGCGGCGCCCAAGGCGACGCCTGGATCGTCACCGACGGCCTGAAGGCGGGCGAGCAGGTGATGGTCGAAGGCGCCATGAAGCTGATGATGGGCGCCAAGGTGGTCAAACCCGTGCCCTGGCAGCCCAACAAGGCCGCGGCCGGCGCCCATCCTTCGCAAGCAGCTTCCAAATCAGTAGCTAACGCAGCCGCGCCGGCGGCCTCCGCAGCCTCGTCCGCGCGCTGATCGACCGGTTCTCACCCCATGGCCAAGTTCTTCATCGACCGGCCCATCTTCGCATGGGTCATTGCCTTGTTCATCATCGTGCTGGGCGCGGTGTCCATCACGCAGCTGCCGGTGGCGCAATACCCGCCGGTGGCGCCGCCCACCATCGTGCTGTCGGCCGCCTACCCTGGCGCCTCGGCGCAGACCATGGAAGACGCCGTGCTGTCGGTCATCGAGCGCGAGATGAACGGCTCGCCCGGCCTGGCCTACATGGAGTCGGTGGCGCAGGCCAACGGCACGGGCACCATCACGATCAGCTACGAGCCGGGCACCAACGCCGACCTGGCGCAGGTGGACGTGCAAAACCGCCTGTCGCGCGCCACGCCGCGCCTGCCCTCGGTGGTGGTGCAGCAGGGCGTGCGGGTGGACAAGTCGCGCTCCAACTTCCTGCTGTTCGTGATGCTGTCGTCCAGCGATCCGGACACCGACGTGACGGCCATCTCCGACTACGCCTCGCGCAACGTGCTGCCCGAGCTGCAGCGCCTGCCGGGCATCGGCCAGGTGCAGATGTTCGGCGCCGAGCGCGCCATGCGCATCTGGATCGAGCCGGCGCGGCTGCAGGGGCTGAACCTGTCGATCGCCGACGTCAACACCGCCATCGCGCAGCAGAACGCGCAGGTGGCGGGCGGCTCGATCGGCGACCTGCCGCTGGCCGCCGGGCAGACCATGAGCGCCACCGTGGTGGTGCCGGGCCAGCTCGCCACCGTCGAGCAGTTCGGCGACATCGTACTGCGCGCCAACCCCGACGGCAGCACGGTGCGCCTGAAGGACGTGGCGCGCATCGAGCTGGGCGCGCAAAGCTATTCGACCGCCGCGCGCCTGAACGGCAAGCCCGGCGCGGGCCTGGGCGTGCAGCTGTCGACCAGCGGCAACGCGCTGGCCGCCGCCCAGGCGGTGCGCACGCGCATGGACGAGCTGCAGAAGTACTTTCCCAAGGGCATGAGTTGGACCATTCCCTACGACTCGTCGGACTTCGTGCGCATCTCGATCCGCTCGGTGGTCGAGACGCTGTTCGAGGCGGTGGCGCTGGTGTTCCTGGTGATGTTCCTGTTCCTGCAGAACTGGCGCTACACGGTCATCCCCACCATCGTGGTGCCGATCGCGCTGCTGGGCACCTTCGGCGCGCTGCTGGCCTTCGGCATGTCGGTCAACGTGCTGACCATGTTCGGCATGGTGCTGGTGATCGGCATCGTGGTGGACGACGCCATCGTGGTGGTCGAGAACGTCGAGCGCATCATGAGCGAGGAGGGCCTGCCGCCCCTGCAGGCCGCGCGCAAGGGCATGAGCCAGATCTCGGGCGCCATCATCGGCGTGACCGTGGTGCTGATCTCGGTGTTCGTGCCGCTGGCCTTCTTCAAGGGCGCCACGGGCAACATCTACCGCCAGTTCGCCGCGGTGATGGGCGTGTCGATCTTCTTCTCGGCCTTCCTGGCGCTGTCGCTCACGCCGGCGCTGTGCGCCACGCTGCTCAAGCCGGTCGAGGCCGGCCACCATCACGAGAAGGGCGGCTTCTTCGGCTGGTTCAACCGGCGCTTTGCGCGCACCGCCAAGCGCTACGAGAGCTTCCTGGCACGCCTGCTGGGGCGCGCCGGCCGGCTGATGCTGATCTACGTCGCGCTGGGCCTGGCGGCGGCCTGGATGTACCAGCGCCTGCCCACCTCGTTCCTGCCGGAAGAAGACCAGGGCTCGCTGCTGGTCAACATCCAGCTGCCGCCGGGCGCCACGCTGGAGCGCACGCAGGCCGTGGTCGAGCAGACGGAAAACTACCTGCTCAAGCAGCCCGAGGTGGCCGGCATGGTGTCGGTCATGGGCTTCTCGTTCTCGGGCCAGGGGCAGAACGCCGGCCTGGCCTTCATCACGCTCAAGCCCTGGGACGAGCGCAAGGGCGAGCAGCACACCGCCATGGCGCTGGCCGGGCGCGCCATGGGGGCCTTGTCGGGCATCAAGGACGCCTTCATCTTCCCGGTCAACCCGCCGCCGATTCCGGAACTGGGCGTCAGCTCGGGCTTTACCTTCCGGCTGCAGGACCGCGGCGGCAAGGGGCACGCCGCCCTGGTGGCCGCGCGCAACCAGATGCTGGGCATGGCCATGCAAAGCAAGGTGCTGGCGGGCGTGCGCCCCGACGGGCTGGAGGACGCGCCCCAGCTGCAGGTGGACATCGACCGCGACAAGGCCGCTGCCCAGGGCGTCGGCTTTGCCGCCATCAACAGCACCATCTCGGCCGCGCTGGGCTCGGCCTACGTCAACGACTTTCCCAACCAGGGCCGCCTGCAGCGCGTGGTGGTGCAGGCCGACGCGCCCGCGCGCATGCAGGCCGAGGACATCCTCAAGCTGACCGCGCTCAACAACCAGGGCCAGCCGGTGCCGCTGGCCACCTTCGCCAGCACGCGCTGGATCACCGGGCCGATGCAGACCATCCGCTACAACGGCTATCCGGCCATGCGCATCGCCGGCGCCGCCGCGCCCGGCTACAGCACGGGCGACGCGATGGCCGAGATGGAGCAGCTGGCGGCCAAGCTGCCCGAGGGCTTCGGCTACGAGTGGACCGGCCAGTCGCGCGAGGAAAAGCTGGCCGGCAACCAGGCCATGATCCTGTACGGCTTCGCCGTCCTGGCGGTGGTGCTGGCGCTGGCCGCGCTGTACGAGAGTTGGTCGATCCCGCTGGCCGTGATCCTGGTGGTGCCGCTGGGCGTGCTGGGCGTGCTGCTGGCCATCACGGGGCGCGGCCTGGCCAACGACGTGTACTTCCAGGTCGGCCTGATCACCATCATCGGCCTGTCGGCCAAGAACGCCATCCTGATCATCGAGTACGCCAAGGACCTGCAGGCGCAGGGCCGCAGCGCCCTGCAGGCGGCGCTGGCGGCGGCGCACCTGCGGTTCCGCCCGATCATCATGACCTCGCTGGCCTTCACGCTGGGCGTGCTGCCCCTGGCCATCGCCAGCGGCGCCGGCGCGGCCAGCCAGCACGCCATCGGCACCGGCGTGATCGGCGGCATCGTCGTCGGCACGCTACTGGCGGTGCTCTTCGTGCCCACCTTCTACGTCGTGGTGCGCCACTTCTTCAAGGGCTCGGCGCGCCAGCAGCAGCGCTACGCCGAGCACGCGGCACAGGCCGGCATCAGCAGCGAGGCGGCGCGGCATGCCGTGGACGAAGCCGAGGCCGGGATGACGCCCGAGCAGCGCCGCGCGCTAGAAGACCCGTCGTCGTCGGCCCCCGCACCGGATCCGAAGGACCCCTCATGAAACCCGTTTCGATCCCCCCCGCGGGCCGGCTGACGGCCCTGGCCCTGGCCGCGCTGCTGGCCGGCTGCTCCTTCGTCCCGCCCTACCAGCAACCGGCGGCCCCCGTCGCCAGCCAGTGGCCCGCGGCCACCGGCGCCGACCCGGCCGGCGCCACGCGCGCCGCCGCCGACCTGCCGTGGCAGGACTTCGTGCAGGACGAATCGCTGCGCGAGCTGGTGGCGCTGGCGCTGCAGAACAACCGCGACCTGCGCGTGGCGGTGCAAAACATCGAGCAGGCCCGCGCGCAATACCAGATCCGGCGCGCCGACCAGGTGCCCACCGTGGCCGGCGCCCTGAACGGGCAGCGCACGGTGCCGAACGCCAATGCCAACGGGCAGCCCAAGGTGTCCTCGCTCTACACCGTCGGCGTGGGCGTCTCCAGCTGGGAGCTGGACTTCTTCGGCCGCGTGGCCGCGCTCAAGGACGTGGCCCTGAGCAACTTCCTGGCCACCGAGGAAGTGCTCAAGACCACGCAGATGAGCCTGATCGCCAACGTCATCGCCACCGGCCTGCAGCTCAAGACCGACACCGAGCTGCTGGGCCTGGCCGAGCGCACCCTGGCCACGCGCCAGCAGTCGCTGGATCTGATCCAGCTGCGCTTCGACCACGGCGCCTCCTCGGCGCTGGACCTGCAGCTGGCTCAGTCGCTGATCGCCAGCGCCCAGGCCGCGCGCGCGCAGCAGCAGCGCCTGCGGGCGCAGGACATCAACCTGCTGACCCTGCTGGTCGGCCAGCCGCTGCCCGAGCGCCTGCTGCCCGCCGTGCCCGCCGCCGTGGCACCGGCGCCGCAGCCCGAGCTGACGCAAACGGCAACAGTGCCCGCGCCGGTGGCGGCCCTGCCCGCCTTCGCCCCGGTGCCGGCCGGCCTGCCCTCGGACCTGCTGCTGCGCCGCCCCGACATCCGCGCCGCCGAGCAGCAGCTGATCGGCGCCAACGCCAACATCGGCGCGGCGCGCGCCAACTTCTTTCCGCGCATCACGCTCACCGCCAGCCTGGGCCGCGTCAGCACCGACCTGGACGGCCTGCTGGGCTCGCACGGCTTCGGCGCCTGGTCGTTCGCGCCGGCCCTCACCTTGCCGATCTTCGACGGCGGCCGCAACCAGGCCAACCTGGAGGCCGCCCAGGCCGGGCGCGCCATCGCCGTGGCGCAGTACGAGAAAGCCATCCAGGGCGCCTTCCGCGAGGTCGCCGACGCACTGGCCGGGCGCGCCACGCTGACCGCGCAACTGACCGCCCTGCAGGCTCAGGCCACGGCCGAGCGTGAGCGCTACCGCCTGACCGAGCTGCGCTACCGCAACGGCGTGGCCAGCCACCTGGACCTGCTGGACGCCCAGCGCTCGCTGTTCGCCATCGAGCAGGCGCTGGCGCAGGGGCAGCTGGCCGAGCGCAGCAACGAGGTGCAGCTGTACAAGGCCCTGGGCGGCGGCTGGAGCGAGCCGGCGCCGGCTGCAAATTGAGCGCCGTCAGGTGCGCCCTATAATCGAAAACCGCCGCGCGCGGGCCGCCGCAGCTGCCCGCGCCGCCCGCAGAACATTCACGAACAAGCCCCCGAGGACGCCATGAGCGAGAGCATGCACGAGGAAGAACACACCGGCCTCATGAAGACCCCATCCCAGGTGTTCTGGGTCAGCGCCGCCGCTTTCGTGGTCCCCATCTTCACCATCATCGGCCTGGTCACCTACTTCAGCTCGGGCAAGGACCAGTCGCCCGGCGAGACCGACGCGGCGCAAAAGATCGCGGCGCGCATCCAGAAGGTCGGCACCGTGGAAATCCGCGACGCCAACCGCCCGCTGGCCAGCGGCGAGGACGTGTACAAGGCCCAGTGCTCGGCCTGCCACGCCACCGGCGTGTCGGGCGCACCCAAGTTCGGCAACGCCGGCGACTGGGCGCCGCGCATCAAGCAGGGCTTCGACACGCTGCTGCACTCGGCCCTCAAGGGCAAGAACGCCATGCCCCCGCAAGGCGGCGGCAACTTCTCCGATGTCGAGATCGGCCGCGCCGTGGTGTACATGGCCAACGCCGGCGGCGCCAAGTTTGCCGAGCCGGCCGCTCCGGCCGCCGCTGCAGCCGCCTCCGAAGCCCCGGCCGCCGCCGCAGCGGCACCCGCCGCTCCGGCGCCAGCAGCTGCCGCGGCCCCCGCACCGGCGGCAGCCCCCGCGCCGGCCGCCACGGCCGCGCCCGCAGGCGGCGCCGACCTGGCCGCCGGCAAGAAGCTCTACGACACCGTCTGCGTGGCCTGCCACGGCACCGGCGTGGCTGGCGCGCCCAAGTTCGGCGACAGGGCCGCCTGGGCTCCCCGCCTGGCCGCCGGCTTCGACGAAGTGCTGAAGATCGCCACCGCGGGCAAGGGCGCCATGCCGCCCAAGGGCGGCTCCACGGCCTCGGACGCCGACTTCAAGGCCGCCGTCCAGTACCTGACCGACGCGGCCAAGTAAACCCGCCAGACCCCGGCCAGGAGCCGCCTTCGGGCGGCTTTTTGGTTTCAGGCGCCGTGCTGCTGCGGGCTGGGCACGAAGCCGAAGCGCGCCGGCACCGCGGCCGCCTCGATCGGCTCGGGCGTCCAGCGCCCCTGCTCCACGGCCTGCGCCACCAGGGCCACGTCCTGGCTGTGCACCAGGCCCAGGCCCAGGTCGGCCAGCAGGTACACGCGCCCGGCCTCGTCCAGCCACAGGCCGCGTGCCTGCGCCGGGCGGCCTGTGTGGGACTCGACGCGGCCGTCCTCGTGCAGGCGCCACACCCAGGGCGCCGCTTCCAGCTCCACGTACACGCGCTGCGGGCCGTTCTGGAAGAACCACTGGCCCTGGGCGTCAGCCTCGTAATTGCGGCCGATGAAGGCGATCAGCCCCTCGTGCTGCAGCAGGCTGCCGCGCGCGCCGGGCACGCCGCCGGCAAACGCGCCCAGCGCCTGCGCGGCGGCGTCGCGCAGCCACCAGCGCCCGCGCGCGTCCAGCCCCAGCCAGCCCCGGCAGTGGGGCACCCGGGGCCACTTGGCCATGGCTTGCCTGACGATGTCGTCCATGCTTCAGTGGAGCAGCTGCCCGGGGATGGTCACCTCCGCCACCTCGCTGCGCCCGGGGCTGGCGTGGTGCGCCGCCAGGCGCCAGCCCTGCGTGGTCTTGAGGTAGACGTTGGTGGCCACCACCCAGGCGTGCTGCGGGCCTTCGGTGGTCAGCAGGTCGACGCGCTCGAGCACGTTGTGCACGGCAGCGCCCAGGGCGTCGATGCGGCGCACGCGCTCGGGCGTGGCGCGGATCGTGCCCCGCCCGAACATGGCCTCGAAGGCGCCGCGGATGGCCACCGCCCCCACCAGGCGCGGGCCGCCCGGGTGCACGCAGACGATGTCGTCCTCGTCCGCCCAGCAGGCCATCAGGGCGTCGATGTCGCCATGCTGCAGCGCTTCGTAGAAAGCCGCTTCGACGTCGTCGGCACTGCCGCCCAGCACGGCGGCGCGATGGCGGGACTTGGGCATGGGTGCATTGTGCCGGCGAAATGGCGCCATGGGCGCGCCGCGTGCTATCTTGCGCCCCTGTATGTCCACCACCGGAGCCTGGCTCATGAAACATTGGCTTGTTCGCCTCACCACCCTCCTGGCGCTGGCACTGACGCTCAGCGGCTGCGGCTACAACGACTTCCAGCGGCTGGACGAACAGACCAAGTCCGCCTGGAGCGAAGTGGTCAACCAGTACCAGCGCCGCGCCGACCTGATCGACAACCTGGTCAACACCGTCAAGGGCGAGACCAGCTTCGAGCAGGACACGCTGACCAAGGTGATCGAGGCGCGCGCCAAGGCCACCAGCATCCAGGTGTCGCCCGAGACGCTGAACAACCCCGAGCAGTTCAAGCAGTTCCAGGCTGCGCAGGGCGAGCTCACGGGCGCGCTCAGCCGCCTGATGGTGACGGTGGAGCGCTACCCCGACCTGAAGGCCAACAAGGCGTTCTCCGACCTGCGGGTGGCGCTGGAAGGCACCGAGAACCGCATCGCCGTGGCGCGCGGGCGCTACATCGAGGCGGTCAAGGAATACAACGTGCTGGTGCGCAGCTTTCCCAGCAACCTGACGGCCATGGTGTTCCACTACCAACCCAAGGAGAACTTCACCGTCGCCAACGAGGCGGCCATCTCGACCGCGCCCAAGGTCAATTTCGGGCCCGGCCCGGCGCCCGCCCGCTGAGCCGACGATTTTTAAGTAAAGCATGCCTGTTGCCCGCATCCGTAAAGCGCTGATAGCTATTGTTTTGATAGTTATCGGCCTGCTCTCGGCGCAGGCGCAGGGCGTGCAGCCGGTGCCGCCGCTGACCGGCCACGTGATCGACACCACCGGCACGCTGGATGCCGCGCAGGCCGCGGCGCTGGAAGCCAAGCTGGCCGCGCTGGAAGCGGACAAGGGCTCGCAGGTGGTGGTGCTGATGGTGCCCAGCACCGCGCCCGAGGACATTGCCTCGTACGCCAACCGCGTGGGCAATGCCTGGAAGATCGGCCGCAGGGACGTCGGCGACGGCCTGATCGTGCTGGTGGCCAAGAACGACCGGCGCATGCGCATCGAGGTGGCCAAGACGCTGGAGGGCGCGGTGCCCGACATCGCGGCCAGCCACATCATCGACGAGGTGATGACGCCGGCGTTTCGGCGCGGCGATTTCACCGGCGGGCTGGACGCCGCGGTCGACCAGCTCGCCGCGCGCATCCGGGGCGAGGTCCTGCCGCCGGTGCGGGCCCCGTCCGAGTCGCTGGACGCCAGGCTGGGCAACGGCCATTTCGAGTTGATCGTGTTCGCCCTGTTCGCCGCGCCGATCGTGGCGGCGCTGCTGCGCGGCATCCTGGGGCGCAAGCTGGGCGCGCTGGCGATGGGGGTGAGCGTGGGCGGTCTGGTGTTCTGGATCGGCCTGGGCGCCGTGCTGGCCGTGCTGGCGGGTGCCGGCGCCTTCCTGTTCGCCCTGGTCGGCAACCTGGCCAGCGCCCTGCCCGGCGGACGCTCGCACGGCGGCGGCTGGGGCGGCGGCTTCAGCTCGGGTGGCGGCGGCTTCGGCGGCGGCGGCGGGGGTTTCAGCTC
This sequence comes from Burkholderiaceae bacterium, assembly GCA_024235995.1. NCBI lineage: Bacteria > Pseudomonadati > Pseudomonadota > Betaproteobacteria > Burkholderiales > Burkholderiaceae > Burkholderiaceae bacterium. Next base: position 986,358 of record JACKLI010000001.1, on the reverse strand, counting down.
GGGCGGCGGCGGCGACTTCGGCGGCGGTGGTGCCAGCGGGAGTTGGTGATCATGCTGGCCACCCTGCGCCGCCTGTGGCGCCATCACTGGATGGACGAATCGGACACGCGCCGGCTGGTGCCGCCGGACGCGCTCGAGCGCCTGCGCCGGCGCGTGGCCGAGAGCGAGGCGCGGCACACCGGGCAGCTGCGCATCTGCGTCGAGGCGGGCCTGCCCTCCAGCTACCTGTGGCGGCACCTGCGCCGGCACCTGCCCATGCGGCGCATCGTGCGCGAACGCGCGCTGATGATGTTCGCCAAGCTGGGCGTGTGGGACACCGAGCACAACAATGGCGTGCTGATCTACCTGCTGCTGGCCGAGCACGCCATCGAGGTGGTGGCCGACCGGGGCGTGGCGCGTGCGGTCGAGCCCGCAGCCTGGCAGGCGCTGGCCGACCGCCTGGGCAGCAGCCTGCATGCCGGCGATGTCGAGCAGGGCCTGTCGCAGGCGGTGGACGACGTGTCGGCGCGGCTGGCCGCCCTGTTTCCCGCCGCCGGTGGCCGCTCGACGCAGGCCTCCAACGAGCTGCCCGACGAACCGGTGTTGTTGTAGGCGAAGCCGGCGCTCAGGCGCCCGGCCCGGTGGCGGGCGGCGCCGCCTGGTCGAGCCGCTGCAGCAGGCGCCGATTGACCGCGTGCGCGGCGTCCAGCTCCTGCTTGAGCGCCTTGGTGACTCGCGTCAGCGCCAGCAGCTTGCGGTTGGTCTCGCGCAGGTGGCCGGCCACGCGCTGGGTGATGGCCAGCAGCAGGCGCGCGGCCACGGCGGGCTGCTCGGCCATCAGCTGCTCGAAGGCCTCGCGCGTGAGCACCGCCAGCGCCAGGTCGCTGGCCGCCGTGCAGGTGGCCGAGCGCGCCGCCTGGTCGATCAGGCCCAGCTCGCCGATCAGGCTGCCCGGCCCCAGCACCGACACCACCAGGTCCTCGCTGGCCGAGACACCCTCGACCGTCACCTCGCCGCTGAGGATCAGGGCCATCGAACAGTCGCCCTCGCCATGCTCGCCCTGGCGCATCAGCACGGTGCCCGCGGCGGTGCGGTGCGGGCGCATGCGGGCCACCACCGCCAGGGCATCGGCCTGGCTCAGCGCGACCAGCGCGCCCTCGGTCACCAGCAAGGATGCCGCGTGCTCCTGGACGCCACGATCGTCACGGGGTTTGCGTCCAAACATAAGCTGCCTATTATGGGGACCTCCGCCAGCCGCGCCAAGGGCGTGGGCCAAAAAAAACCCACCGGCCGGTGGGTTCTCGGATGCGCGGGCCTGATCAGTGCTTGGGCCGCTCGCGGTACTTGCGCAGCGCGGCCAGCTCGGCCGCCAGGATAGCCAGCTCGGACGTGGCACGCGCCACGTCGATCTCGCTCTTGGCGTTGCGCAGCGCTTCCTCGGCGGCCTTCTTGGCGGCGTTGGCGCGCTCGTCGTCCAGGTCCTTGCCGCGGATGGCGGTGTCGGACAGCACGGTGACGACGTGGGGCTGCACCTCCAGGATGCCGCCGGCCACGAACACGAACTCCTCGCCGCCGTCGGCCTTCTGGATGCGCACCGAGCCGGGCTTGATGCGCGTGATCAGCGGCGTGTGGCGCGGGTACACGCCCAGCTCGCCGGCCTCGCCGGGCAGGGCGACAAACGTCGCCTCGCCCGAGAAGATGGACTCCTCGGCGCTGACGACATCGACATGAATGGTATTGGCCATATGCAATCCTGGTTGGGCGTTGGACGTTGGGCGTTGGGCGTCAACCGATGACAGGCCCCACGCTCAACGCTCAACGCTGAACGCCGAACCCCGAAATCAGACCTTCTTGGCCTTTTCCATGGCTTCGTCGATGGTGCCGACCATGTAGAAGGCCTGCTCGGGCAGGTGGTCGCACTCGCCGTCCACGATCATCTTGAAGCCCTGGATGGTGTCCTTGAGCGAGACGTACTTGCCCGGCGTGCCGGTGAACACCTCGGCCACGTGGAAGGGCTGCGACAGGAAGCGCTGGATCTTGCGCGCGCGCGCCACGGCCAGCTTGTCCTCGGGCGCCAGCTCGTCCATGCCCAGGATGGCGATGATGTCGCGCAGCTCCTTGTAGCGCTGCAGCGTGCCCTGCACGGCGCGGGCGACGGTGTAGTGGTCCTCGCCGACCACGTGCGGGTCGAGCTGGCGGCTGGTGGAGTCCAGCGGATCGACGGCCGGGTAGATGCCCAGCGCGGCGATGTCGCGCGACAGCACCACGGTGGAGTCCAGGTGGGCGAAGGTGGTGGCGGGCGAGGGGTCGGTCAGGTCGTCCGCCGGCACGTACACGGCCTGGATCGAGGTGATCGAGCCCACCTTGGTGGAGGTGATGCGCTCCTGCAGCTTGCCCATTTCCTCGGCCAGCGTCGGCTGGTAGCCCACGGCCGACGGCATGCGGCCCAGCAGCGCGGACACTTCGGTGCCGGCCAGGGTGTAGCGGTAGATGTTGTCGACGAAGAACAGCACGTCGCGGCCTTCGTCGCGGAAGGATTCGGCAATCGTCAGGCCCGTCAGCGCCACGCGCAGGCGGTTGCCCGGCGGCTCGTTCATCTGGCCGTAGACCATGGCCACCTTGGACTGGCCCAGGTCTTCCTGCACCACGACCTTGGAGTCGCTCATCTCATGGTAGAAGTCGTTGCCCTCGCGGGTGCGCTCGCCCACGCCGGCAAACACCGACAGGCCCGAGTGCGCCTTGGCGATGTTGTTGATCAGCTCCATCATGTTCACGGTCTTGCCGACGCCGGCGCCGCCGAACAGGCCCACCTTGCCGCCCTTGGCGAACGGGCAGATCAGGTCGATCACCTTGATGCCGGTCTCCAGCAGCTCCTGCGAGGGCGAGAGCTCGTCATAGGCCGGGGCCTTGCGGTGGATGGCAGCGAGGTTCTTCTGGTCGATCGGGCCGCGCTCGTCGATGGGGTTGCCCAGCACGTCCATGATGCGCCCCAGCGTGGCCGGGCCGACCGGCACGGTGATGGGCTGGTTGGTGTTGACCACCATCATGCCGCGGCGCAGGCCGTCGGACGAGCCCAGCGCGATGGTGCGCACGATGCCGTCGCCCAGCTGCTGCTGCACTTCCAGCGTCAGGGTCGAGCCGTCCATCTTGAGGGCGTCGTAGACCTTGGGCATGTGCTCGCGGGGGAACTCGACGTCAACGACGGCGCCGATGCACTGAACGATTTTTCCTTGGACTTGAGCCATGTCTTGCTCCAATAACTTGATTCGTGTGTAAACGGGTGGCGACGTCAGACTGCGGCGGCACCGGCGACGATTTCGGACAGTTCCTTGGTGATCGCGGCCTGGCGGGTCTTGTTGTAGACCAGCTTGAGCTCGTTGATCACGTTGCCCGCGTTGTCGGTGGCGGCCTTCATGGCCACCATGCGCGCCGACTGCTCGGACGCCATGTTCTCGGCCACGGCCTGGTAGACCAGGGCCTCGACGTAGCGCGTGAGCAGCTCGTCGATGACGGTGGGCGCATCGGGTTCGTAGATGTAGTCCCAGGCGTGCCCGGCGCCGCTGTCGCGCGTCTGCTGCTGCATGGCCTCGGACGACAGGGGCAGCAGCGTCTCAATCACCGAGTCCTGCTTCATGGTGTTGATGAAGCGGGTGTAGGCGATGTAGACGGCGCTGAGCTCGCCCTTGGCGTAGGCGTCCAGCAGGGTCTTGACCGGGCCGATCAGCTTGTCCAGGTGCGGCGTGTCGCCCAGCTGGGTGGTCTGCGCCACCACGCGCGCGCCCACCCGGGTGAGAAAGCCCAGCCCCTTGTTGCCGATGGCCACCGCGTCGATGGCCATGCCGGCGGCCTGCAGGTCCTTGAGCTTGGTGGTCACGCCACGCAGCACGTTGGTGTTCATGCCGCCGCACAGGCCCTTGTCCGTCGTCACCACGATGAAGCCGACGCGCTTGGCGTCGTTGGCCTTCATGTAGGGGTGCGTGTACTCGGGGTTGGCCTCGCCCAGGTGGGTGGCGACGTTGCGCACCTTCTCGGCGTAGGGGCGCGCCGCGCGCATGCGATCCTGCGCCTTGCGCATCTTGCTCGCCGCGACCATTTCCATCGCCTTGGTGATCTTCTTGGTGTTCTCCACCGATTTGATCTTGCCGCGAATTTCCTTGCCGACTGCCATGGCGGATGCTCCTTATGGACGATCAGGCGAAGGACTTCTTGAACGCCTCGATGGCGGCGGTCAGCTCGGCCTCGGCTTCCTTGTCCTTGTCCAGCGCCTTGCCCGCCTCCATGCGCTGCAGCAGCGCGGCGTGCTTGTCCTTCAGGTGGGCGTGCAGGCCGGCCTCGAAGGGCAGCACCTGCTTGATCTCCAGGCTGTCCATGTAGCCCTTGTTGGCAGCAAACAGCGAGGCGGCCATCAGGCTGATGGGCAGCGGGCTGTACTGGGCCTGCTTGAGCAGCTCGGTCACGCGACCGCCGCGGTCCAGCTGCTTGCGGGTGGCCTCGTCCAGGTCGGAGGCGAACTGCGCGAAGGCGGCCAGCTCGCGGTACTGCGCCAGGTCGGTACGGATGCCGCCCGACAGCTTCTTGATCAGGTCGGTCTGCGCCGCCGAGCCCACGCGCGACACCGAGATACCGGCGTTGATGGCGGGGCGGATGCCGGCGTTGAACAGGTTGGTTTCCAGGAAGATCTGGCCGTCGGTGATCGAGATCACGTTGGTCGGCACGAAGGCGGACACGTCGCCGGCCTGCGTCTCGATGATAGGCAGCGCGGTCAGCGAGCCGGTCTTGCCCTTGACCTCGCCCTTGGTGAAGGCCTCGACGTAGTCGGCGTTGACGCGCGCGGCGCGCTCCAGCAGGCGGCTGTGGAGATAGAACACGTCGCCGGGGTAGGCTTCGCGGCCCGGCGGGCGGCGCAGCAGCAGCGAGACCTGGCGGTAGGCCACGGCCTGCTTGGACAGGTCGTCATAGATGATCAGCGCGTCCTGGCCGCGGTCGCGGAAGTACTCGCCCATGGTGCAGCCCGAGTAGGCCGACACGTACTGCATGGCGGCGGACTCGGAGGCGGAAGCGGCCACCACGATGGTGTAAGCCATGGCGCCGGCCTGCTCCAGCGCGCGCACCACGTTCTTGATGGACGACGCCTTCTGGCCGATGGCGACGTACACGCAGGTCATGTTCTGACCCTTCTGGTTGATGATCGTGTCGATCGCCACCGCGGTCTTGCCGGTCTGGCGGTCGCCGATGATCAGCTCGCGCTGGCCGCGGCCGATCGGCACCATCGAGTCGATCGACTTCAGGCCGGTCTGCACCGGCTGGCTGACCGACTGGCGCGCGATCACGCCCGGGGCGACCTTCTCGATCACGTCGGTCATCTTGGCGTTGATGGGACCCTTGCCGTCGATCGGCTGGCCCAGCGCGTTGACCACGCGGCCGATCAGCTCGGGGCCGACCGGCACTTCCAGGATGCGGCCCGTGCACTTGACGGTGTCGCCCTCGGAGATGTGCTCGTACTCGCCCAGAATCACGGCGCCGACGGAGTCGCGCTCGAGGTTCAGCGCCAGGCCGAAGGTGGGCTGGCCGTCGGCGGTGGCCGGAAACTCCAGCATCTCGCCCTGCATCGCGTCGGACAGGCCGTGGATGCGCACGATGCCGTCGGTGACCGACACCACGGTGCCCTGGTTGCGCACGTCGGCGCTGACGCCCAGGCCCTCGATGCGGCTCTTGATCAGTTCAGAAATTTCGGTGGGATTGAGCTGCATGACTCTTTCCTTAAAGGTCTTGGGGATTGCCGAGGGCTCTCGTGCCGGCGCGCGGGCGCGTCAGGCGGTGAGGGCCGCTTTCATTTGTTGCAGGCGCGCGCGCACCGAGGTGTCCAGCACCTCGTCACCCACGACCACGCGCACGCCGCCGATCAGCTCGGGGGCGATGTGCACCTGGGTTTCCAGCTGGCGGCCAAAGCGCTTTTCGAGCACGGTCTTCAGTTGCGCCAGCTCGCCGCTCTCGATCGGGAACGCGCTGTAGATCTGCGCGTCCGAGCGCCCGCTCTGGGCGTTGGCGAGCGCGCGAAACTGCGCCGCCACCTCGGGCATCGCCGCCAGGCGACCGTTGTCGATCACCGTGCGCAGGAAGTTGGCGCCGCGCTCGGGCAGGGCCTGCGGCAGCACGGACGTCAGCAGCTTGAAGATCTCGCCGGCCTGCACCTTCGGGTCGGCGGCAAACTGCAGCAGCTGGGGCGTCGCGCAAGCGGCGGCAAGGGTGTCGAGCCAGCCCTGCGTGCCCGCGGCATCGCCGCGGCAGGTCTCGAACAGCGCTTCGGCGTAGGGCCGGGCGATGGTGGCAAGTTCAGCCATGGGGATGTGTCCTTGCGCGATCAGAGCTCGGTTTTCAGGCGGCTCAGCAGGTCGGCATGCACGGCGGGATTGACTTCCTTGCGCAGGATCTGCTCGGCGCCACGCACGGCCAGCTTGGCCACCTCGTCGCGCAGCGCCTCGCGCGCCTGCACCGCCTGCTGCTGCGCCTCGGCGCGGGCGGCGGCAATGATCTTGGCGCCTTCGTCGTTGGCACGCGCCTTGGCCTCTTCGATGATGGCCTGCGCGCGGCGCTCGGCATCGGCCTGGCGCTGGGCGTTCTCGGCGCGCGCCTGGGCCAGCTGCTGCTCCACGCGCTGGTTGGCGTCGGCCAGCTCGCTCTTGGCCTTGTCCGCGGCAGCCAGGCCTTCAGCGACCTTCTGAGCGCGCTCGTCCAGTGCGTTGGCGATCGGCGGCCACACGAACTTCATCGTGAACGCCACCAGCAGCAGGAACACGATGATCTGGATGATTAGGGTACCGGTGATGCTCACGGTTGTTCCTTGGAATGCAGCGGCGCGGGGCCGCCAAACTCATATGCGGGAGAGCGGCGGCGCCCCGGGGGCGTCCGCCGCATCCCAACCCACCCGCAACCTTACTTGGCGATTTGCGCGAGTTGACCCAGGAACGGGTTGGCCGTGGCGAACCACAGGGCGATACCCACGCCGATGATGAAGGCCGCGTCGATCAGGCCGACCAGCAGGAACATCTTGGTTTGCAGCTCGCCCATCAATTCGGGCTGGCGGGCGGCCGACTCGAGGAACTTGCTGCCCATGAGGCCGATGCCGATACAGGCGCCGACGGCACCCAGGCCAATGATCAGGCCGGCGGCCAGGGCGACAAAGCTGATAACTTCCATGATGACTCCTAAAGGGACGTGGTGGGTTGATGGATAAAAGGAAAGGGAAAACGAAACCGGTACAAAAGCGGGCGATGCGGCCGCGGCCTCAGTGATGATCGTGCGCCTGGCCGATGTAGACCAGCGCCAGCATCATGAAGATGAAGGCCTGCAGGATGATGATCAGGATGTGGAAGATGGCCCAGGCCAGGCCGGCGATGACGTGGCCGATGGCCAGACCGATGCCGGTGCCGGTGAAGGCGAAGGCGCCGCCCATCAGGGCGATCAGCATGAAGATCAGCTCGCCGGCGTACATGTTGCCGAACAACCGCAGGCCGTGCGAGAGCGTCTTGGAGGCGAATTCGATGATCTGCATCGCGAAGTTGACGATGCCCAGCACGAAGGCCATCAGCGGGTTCTTGCTGGTGCCGAACGGCGCCGTCACCAGCTCATGCGCCCAGCCGCCCAGGCCCTTGATCTTGACGTTGTAGTACAGGCAGATCAGCAGCACCGCCACCGACAGGCCCATGGCGCCCGACACGTCGGCCGTGGGCAGCACGCGCATGTAGGCATGCGCCGGCTCGCCGCCGGTGGCGCCCACCAGCTTGGCCCACAGGGTGGGGATCAGGTCGACCGGCAGCAGGTCCATGGTGTTCATCAGCGTGACCCACACGAAGATGGCCAGGCCCAGCGGCGCCACGAACTTGCGGCTGTTGGCGTTGTGGACGATGCCCTTGGCCTCGTTGTCGACGAACTCGACCAGCATCTCGACGGCGGCCTGGAAGCGCCCCGGCACGCCCGGGCTGGCCTTGCGCGCGGCGGCCCACAGCAGCCAGAACGTCAGCGCGGCCAGCAGCGCCGAGAAGAGGATGGTGTCGATGTGGAAGACCGAGAAGTCGACCACCGCGTTGGACGCCTTGTTCTGCCAGAAGTGCAGGTGGTGGACGACGTATTCGCCCGCGGTGAGCCCGTGCTCCGCGGTGGTTTCAACAGCGTTTTCAGCAGCCATCGGTGTTTACTCTTCGTGCGCCCGTCCGGATTCGGACTTTTTCGACCGCGCCCACAACAGGCCCAGCCAGTACATCTTGATCGTCAGTGCCAGGCCGATCAGCAACGCTGGCCAGCTGGGCACCCCCAAAAATCTCGGGGCCGCCATCAGCATCCCCACGGTCAAGGCCAGCTTGACCCCCTCCCACAACAACAAGCCTGCCAGGGCCGCCGCCGGCGGAAACCCCGGCCGCGCCCAGCGCACCGTGCCGCGCGCGGCCACCGCCGCCGGCAGCACCCCCGCCAACGCGCCGTAGGCAGCCGACCAGGCCACCTCGGGGCGCCGCGTCAGCAGCCAGGCCAAACCTGTCACCACCAGGCCGGTGAGCGCCTGCGCCAGCAGGGCTCGCCACACCGGCAACTGCGGATGCCGCGCCCGCCATTGGCGGGCCTGCTCGGCCGTCAGCGGGGCGGACTCCTGCGGATCGGGTTCATCCACCCAGCCCCACTGCCTGCCCGATTCCGCGCCCGAAGACCGCTGCCCTGCATCGCGCGCCGCGCCGGAGTTGATGTTGCTCATTCCAACTGACGCCACGATTACACGCGCGGCCTTCGCCAGCAAATCCATGGAATTATACGATGGATAACCCGCATTCCAGCCACTCGCGCCGATCATGCCTGGCGGGGCTGGTTCAAAATGCGGGCTTCCCACAGCCACACCCGCGATCGACCCATGCCAGCCTACCGCACCGACCACCTGCCCGCCCTGCCCTGCTACCTGAACGGCGAGATGACCACGCTGGACGCGGCGCGCATCAGCCCGCTGGATCGCGGCTTCATCTTCGGCGACGGCATCTACGAGGGCATCGCCGTCTATGGCCGGCCGGGCCAGGCGCCGCGCCCGTTCCGCTTCGAGCAGCATATGGCGCGGCTGGAGCGCAGCCTGAAGGAAACGCGCATCGCCAACCCGCACACGCGCGAGCAGTGGCGGCAGATCGCGCTCGACCTGATCGCCGCCCACCCCGAGCACGCCAGCGTGGCCGACTGGTTCTATTACTTCCAGGTCACGCGCGGCGTGGCGCTGCGCGACCACCCGATGCTCGAAGGCCTGACGCCCACGGTGTTCGCCACCTGCCTGCCGATGAAGCCGCCCTCGGCCGAGCAGCGCGCCCAGGGTGTCGCCTGCGTGACCGCCGACGACTTTCGCTGGCAGAAGGCGCACATCAAGTCGATCAGCCTGCTGGGGGCGGTGTTCGCGCGCCAGATCAGCTTCGACGCCGGCGCGCTGGAGACGGTGATGTTCCGCGACGGCTTCCTGAGCGAGGCGGCCTCCAGCAACGTGTGGGTCGTCAAGAACGGCCGGGTGTTCGGCCCGCCCAAGGACAACCTGGTGCTGGAGGGCATCCGCTACGGCGCCATCGAGGAGCTGTGCCGCCAGGAAGGCATCGGCTTCGAGCTGCGGCGCATTCCCAAGGCCGAGGTGCTGGCCGCCGACGAGCTGATGCTGTCCTCGGCCACCAAGGAGGTGCTGCCCATCACCACGCTGGACGGCCAGCCGGTCGGCAGCGGCAAGCCCGGCCCGGTGACGCAAAAGCTGTACGCCGCCTACCAGCGCGCCAAGGACGCGCTGTTCGCCGCATGAGCGCGCCGGGCCGTTCCCAAGCGCGAATCCCGCAGCGCGCAGCGCGGAGGGTCGTCCAGTGAGCACATCTCCCAACCCCGGCGCCGGGCGCCGCGCCTCGCTGATCGAGTACCCGGTGCGCTTTCCCATCAAGGTGGTGGGCGAAAACGCCGACGGCTTCGTGCACGCCATCACCCACCTGGCGCGGCAGTTCGACCCCACGTTCGACGCCGCCACCATCGAGCTGCGCGAAAGCGGCGGCGGCAAGTACCTGGGCGTGACCATCACCGTGCTGGCCACCAGCCGCGAGCAGCTCGACGAGCTGTACCGCGCGCTCAGCACGCACCCGATGGCGCACTGGGTGCTGTGACGGAGCAACGCCAGCCCCCGCAATCGACCGGCATGGACACGCGCTTGCTGGGCCGGGTGGACTACGCCCCCACCTTCCAGGCCATGAGGGATTTCGCCCACCAGCCCGCATCAAACGAGCGCGAAGAGCTATGGATTTGCGAGCATCCGCCGGTGTTCACGCTGGGCCTGGCCGGCCGGCCCGAGCACGTGCTGGCGCCGGGCGACATCCCGGTGGTGGCCACCGACCGCGGCGGGCAGGTGACCTACCACGGCCCCGGCCAGGTGGTGGCCTACCCGCTGATCGACCTGCAGCGGCACGGCATCTTCGTCAAGGAATACGTGTACCGGCTGGAGGAGGCGGCGATCCGCACGCTGCGCGCCTTCGGCGTTACCGGCCACCGCGTGGCCGGCGCGCCCGGCATCTACGTGCGGGTGGATGACCCGTTCAGCCACGCCCTGCTGCCCCAGCGCCCGCAGCGGCGCGAGCCGGGCGCGCCCGCGCCGCAGCCCGACTTCACCGGCCTGGGCAAGATCGCCGCGCTGGGCATCAAGGTCAGCCGCCACCGCAGCTACCACGGCTTGGCGCTGAACGTGGCGATGGACCTGCAGCCGTTCGAGCGCATCAACCCCTGCGGCTACCCCGGCCTGCGCACGGTGGACCTGGCCAGCCTGGGCGTGGTCGCCTCGTGGGACGAGGTGGCGCACGAGCTGGCCGGGCAGCTGCAGCGGCTGCTGGCGATCTCGTAGCGCCCGGCCCGCGTCGACCCGTCAGGTCGCCGGCTTGTCGCTCATCGCCTTCAGGTTGTCCTCCAGCTCCTTGCTCATCGGCAGCCCGATGGCCTGGTTGCGCGGGGGGATGGGCTCCATGAACCACTTGTTGTAGAGCTTGGTGAAGGCGCCGGACTTCATCATGTCGTTGATGACGCCGTCGACCAGGGCCTTGAACTTGGGGTCGTCCTTGCGCACCATGCAGGCGTAGGGCTCGACCTGCAGCGACTCGCCCACCACGTCCAGCGCCGCCGGGTCCTTCGCGTTGGCCTTCAGGCCGAACAGCAGGATGTCGTCCATGGCGAAGGCGTCGGCGCGGCCGGTCTCGACCAGCATGGCGGCGTCGGCGTGGTCCTTGGTGCCGACGATGTCCAGGTTCAGGCTCTTCTCGTCGTTGTAGCGGCGCACCACCTGCATGTTGGTGGTGCCGGTGGTGATGGCCACCTTCTTGCCCTTCAGGTCGGCCCAGTTGTGGATGCCCGAGCTCTTTTTGACCATCAGCCGCGTGCCGGTGTAGAAGTAGTTGGTGGCAAAGCTGACTTCCTTGCCGCGCGCGCTGTTGTTGGTGGTGGAGCCGCACTCCAGGTCGATGGTGCCGTTGACCAGCAGCGGAATGCGGTTGGCCGAGGTGACCGACTGCCAGCCGACCTGGATGTCGTTCTTGCCCAGCGCCTTCTGCACGGCGGCCAGCACGGCGTTGGAGATCTCGACCCCGAAGCCGACCGGCTTGTCGGCCCCGGCCAGGTAGCTGAAGGGCACGGACGAGTCGCGGTAGGCGAAGGTGATCTTGTTGTCGGCGGCGACCTTGGCCAGGGTGTCGGCGGCCTGGGCCGGGATGCTCAGGGCACAGGCCAGCGCGGCGCCGGTCAGCAAAAAGGCATGTTTCATGGAACCGGTCCTTTGACAGGTGGGAAGGTTGACGAAGAATGGGCCCACACGGAGCGGGCTGCGAAGGATGCTGCCGGCACGCCGCGCGCTTGGCAAGCAGGAAAGCCCGCAGATCGCGGGGCAGGCACGCCACGGCGGGCCCCGTAAGATCAAGGATTTCACGGCCTGGCCGTTTTCCCGCCCCCATGCACACGCCCGCCTCCAACCGCCTGGCCAACACACTGGCCCTGGCCACCATCGTCCTGTGGGCCTCGCTGGCCACGCTGGGCGCGGCGCTGGGGCACGTGCCGCCCTTTCTGCTGACGGGCCTGGGCCTGCTGGCCGGCAGCCTGATCGCGCTGCCGATGGTGCGCTTCGACGTGCGGCGCCTGGTGGTTCCCTGGCGCACGCTGGCGCTGGGGGTGTACGGGCTGTTCGGCTACCACTTCCTGCTGTTCACCGCGCTGGGGCAGGCGCCCGCGGTGGAGGCCAACCTGGTCAACTACCTGTGGCCGCTGGGCATCGTGCTGATGGCGCCGCTGCTGCTGCCGGGCGTGCGCCTGGGCGCGGCGCACGTGGGCGCGGCGCTGGCGGGGTTTGCCGGCGCCGCCATCGCCATCCTGGGGCGCGGCGGCGCGGCGGCCGAGGCGCCGGGCCACGCGGCGCTGGGCTTTGCCTGCGCGGCGGGCGCGGCCTTCATCTGGTCCAGCTACTCGCTGCTGACCAAGCGCCTGGCGCTGACGGGGCGCGACTTTCCGACCGCGGCGATCGGCGGCTTCGGCCTGGTGTCGGGCCTGCTGGCGCTGGCCTGCCACGCGCTGCTGGAGCCGGCCGTGAGCCTGTCGGGGCGCGACGTGCTGCTGATCGCGGCGCTGGGCCTGGGCCCGCTGGGTGGCGCGTTCTTCTTGTGGGACAAGGCGCTGAAGCTGGGCGACGCGCGCCAGATCGGCGTGCTGAGCTACCTGACGCCGCTGCTGTCCACCGCGCTGCTGCTGTGGAGCACGGGGCGCGCCATCAGCGGCTCGGTGCTGCTGGCCACGGTGCTGATCCTGGGCGCCGCCGTGATCGGCACGCGCGCCCGGTAGACTATCGATTCGATAGCTGTTTACGCATGATCGATGCGGGCCACAGATCGATTTGGCTTGAAAACGCCGTCACTCGGCCAGCAGCGCCGCCGGCTCGTCGCTCGCGATCACGACCTGCGCCCACGGCGCCAGCTTGCCGGCGTCGGCGCGCAGGATTTCCTGCTTGACGGTGAGGATCTGCGCCGGGTGCATCGAGAAGCTGCGCAGGCCCAGGCCCAGCAGCAGCCGCGTCATGGCCGGGTCGCCCGCCATCTCGCCGCACACGGTGACGGGCTTGCCCTGCTCGCGGCCGGCGGCGATGGTGGCGGCCAGCAGGTGCAGCACCGCCGGGTGCAGCGGGTCGTACAGGTGCGCCACCGAATCGTCGGCGCGGTCGATGGCCAGGGTGTACTGCGTGAGGTCGTTGGTGCCCACCGACAGGAAGTCGAAGTGGCGCAGGAACATCCTGACCGTCAGCGCGGCGGCGGGCACCTCGATCATGGCGCCCAGCTTGACCGCGCCGTACACCTGGCCGCGCGCGTCCAGCTGCGCGCGCGCCTGCGCCAGCAGCTCCAGCGTCTGGCGGATCTCGCTGGCGTGCGCCAGCATGGGGATGAGCACGTGCACCTGGCCGTGCGCGGCGGCGCGCAGCAGGGCGCGCAGCTGGGTCAGGAACATGGCCGGCTCGGACAGGCTCCAGCGGATGGCGCGCAGGCCCAGGGCGGGGTTCAGGTGCGTGCTCTCGCGCCGGTCGTCCAGCGGCTTGTCGGCGCCGACGTCGATGGTGCGGATGGTGACCGGCATGCCGTGCATGCCCTCCACCGCGCGCCGGTAGGCCTGGTACTGCTCTTCCTCGTCGGGCAGCTTGCCCTCGCGCCCCATGAACAGGAATTCGCTGCGAAACAGCCCCACGCCCACCGCGCCCGCGTCCAGCGCGGCGGGGGTGTCGTCGGGCTGCTCGATGTTGGCCAGCAGCTCGATGCGCTCGCCGTCCAGCGTCAGCGCCGGGGTGTGCTTCAGGCGCGCCAGGCGCCCGCGCTCCAGCTCGGCCTGGCGCTGCTTGTAGGCGTATTCGTCGCGGATGATGGGCGAGGGGTCGACCAGGATCACGCCGGCGTCGCCGTCGATGATGAGCACGTCGTCCTGGCGCACCAGGTCGCTGGCCACGCGCGCGCCCACCACGGCCGGGATGTCCATGCTGCGCGCGACGATGGCGGTGTGGCTGGTCTTGCCGCCCAGGTCGGTGACGAAGCCGGCGAACACGCTCTTCTTGAACTGCAGCATGTCGGCCGGCGACAGGTCGTGCGCCACCAGCACCAGCGCCTCGCCCTCGGCGCGCGCGGCGCGCGGCGCGGCCAGCGCCACCGGCGGCGCCTGGCCCTTGAGGCGCCGCAGCACACGCTCGACCACCTGCTCCAGGTCGGCCTTGCGCTCGCGCAGGTAGGCGTCCTCCATCTCGTCGAACTGGCGCGTCAGCACCTCGAGCTGGCTGACCAGCGCCCACTCGGCGTTGTAGTGGCGCTCGGTGATCCACTGGCGCACGCCGGCGGTGATGACCTCGTCCTGCAGCAGCATCAGGTGCACGTCCAGCAGCGCCGTGAGCTCGGGCGGCACGTCGCGCGGCAGCTCGCGCTGCATGCGCTGCAGCTCGGCCACCACGGCGCCGCGCGCGGCGCGCAGGCGCGCCACCTCGGCCTCCACCTGGCCGGGCTCGATGAAGTCGTGCACCACCTCGACCCGGCTGGACGCCACCATCACCGCGCGGCCGATGGCGATGCCGCGCGCGACGGGCAACCCGTGGATGGCGATGGTCATGACGGCCTCACTGCCCTTCCCCGAACTTGTCGTTGATCAGCCCCAGCAGCGCGTCCATGGCCTCCTGCTCGCGCTCGCCCTCGGTCTCGATCTGCACCACGCTGCCGATGCCGGCGGCCAGCATCATCACGCCCATGATGCTCTTGGCGTTGATGCGCCGCTCGCCGCGGCTCATCCACACCTCGCAGGGGTAGCTGGCGGCCAGCTTGGTCAGCTTGGCCGAGGCGCGGGCATGCAGGCCCAGCTTGTTGGAGATGGTGACTTCGCTGCGCGTCATGGTGCGGTGGGGTTGGCGGGTTGATCAGCGGGCGGCGCCGGCACCTCGACCACGCCGCCGGCGCCGCCGGCCAGCGCGCGCTGGGCCAGGGCGGCCAGCGGCTCGTGGCGATAGCACAGCGAGCGCAGCAGCATGGGCAGGTTGACGCCGGCCAGCAACCGCGTGCGCTCGCCCGCCAGCAGGCGCGTGGCCACGTTGCAGGGCGTGGCGCCCAGCACGTCGGCCAGGATCAGCACGCCCTCGCTGCCGGCGCAGCGCGCCAGCGCGGCCCGCGCGTCGGCCAGGCTGGCCTCGGGCGCATCGCTGGCCTGCACGTCCACCGCCTGCAGGTCGGGCGCGCAGTCGGCCAGCACGTGCAGCGCGGCCTCGCGCAGGGCGCTGGCCAGCGGGGCATGGGCAATCACGATCACGGCGTTCATGGAGACTCGATTATCGGTGCGTCCCAGAGCGTCATTTCACCAACCCAGGCCGCCGAAGAAGGCGTCGGCCGCCGCCGGATCGGGGCGGTCGGCGTACATCACGGCGTGCAGCAGCTCAACGCCGCCGCCCTCGGGCGCGGTCCGCGCGCTCCACACCGCCTGCGCCGCCACCGCGCGGCCGTCGCCGCGCCGGCCCTGGGCCGCGATGCGCTGCGCATGCGCCAGCGGCAGGCCGCCGGTGGGGCGGAAGTCGCTGCGCCGCGCCTGGGCGGCATCGGCCTGCATGTTGGCCAGCGTGGCCTGCTGCCAGCCGGCCAGCACGGCGTCGGGCGCCTGGCCGGCCGGCACGGTGGCCGTCATGACGGCGAAGGTGGCGCCCGCGGCCTCGCAGCCGACCACCGCCAGGTCGGTGGCCACGCCGCCCAGCGGCACGCTGCGCGTCGCGCGCTCGGGCTTGCACGGCAGCAGCGCGTGCGCGCTGGAGCGCTCCAGCGCCACCTCGCGCCAGTTCAGCGCCGGGCTGCAGGCCAGCAGCAGCGTCAAGACAGGGGCCGCCAGGGCCGCGCGCAGCATCGTCATGCGGGCGATTATGGGCTGGTGGGCGCACCATAATCGGCCCATGAACTCACTGGATGGCATTCGCGTTCTGGACCTGTCCCGCATCCTGGCCGGCCCCTGGTGCACCCAGACCCTGGCCGACCTGGGCGCCGACGTGATCAAGATCGAGCGGCCGGGCAGCGGCGACGACACGCGCGGCTGGGGCCCGCCCTTCCTGGTGGGCGACGACGGCCGGGAGACGCCCGACGCGGCCTACTACCTCAGCGCCAACCGCAACAAGCGCTCCGTCGGCTGCGACATCGCGCGGCCCGAGGGCCAGCAGCTGATCCGCGCGCTGGTGGCGCACTGCGACGTGTTCATCGAGAACTTCAAGGTCGGCGACATGGCGCGCTACGGGCTGGATTACGCCAGCCTGGCGGCCATCAACCCGCGCCTGGTGTACTGCAGCCTGACCGGCTTTGGCCAGACCGGCCCCTACGCCGCGCGCGCCGGCTACGACTACGCCGTGCAGGGCATGGGCGGACTGATGAGCGTGACCGGCGAGCGCGACGACCGGGGCGGCGGCCCGCAAAAGGTGGGCGTGGCGGTGGCCGACCTGTTCACCGGCATGTACAGCGCGGTCGGCATCCTGGCCGCGCTGCGCCACGCCGAGCGCACCGGCCGCGGCCAGCACCTGGACATGGCCCTGCTCGACACCCAGGCCGCCATGCTGGCCAACCTGGGCGCCAACTACCTGGTCAGCGGCAAGGTGCCGGGCCGCGCCGGCAACGCGCACCAGAACATCGTGCCCTACCAGGTGTTCGAGGTGGCGCCCAAGCCCGACGGCAGCGCCGACCACATCATCCTGGCGGTGGGCAACGACGGCCAGTACGCCAAGTTCTGCCAGGTGGCCGGACGGCCCGAGCTGGCGCAGGACGCGCGCTTCGCCAAGAACCGCGACCGCGTGACGCACCGCGCCATCCTGGTGCCGCTGCTGGAGGCCGTGATGAAAACCCGCGCCAAGGCCGACTGGCTGACCGCGCTCGAGGCGGCCCAGGTGCCCTGCGGCGCCATCAACAACCTGGCCGAGGTGTTCAGCGACCCGCAGGTGCAGGAGCGCGCCATGGTGGACACCTGGCAGCACCCCGCCAAGCGCGATCTGCGCCTGGTGGCCAGCCCGCTCAAGCTGAGCCGCACGCCCGTGCGCCGCGACCGGCCGCCACCGCTGCTGGGCCAGCACACCGAGGAGGTGCTGGGCGAGCTGCTGGGCTGGGACGCCGAGCGCATCGCGGCGCTGCGCGCGCAAGGCGCGATTTGATCGATACTATTGATTCAATAGCTGGTCGCGCAGATTGCATCGGGGCCAGCGGCACATTTCACCCATAAACCGAAGGATGGCAAGCCATGGCCAACTACCTGCTCGTGCACGGCGCCTGGGGCGGCGCGTGGTACTGGCGGCCGGTGCAGCACGCGCTGATCCGCGCCGGCCACAACGCGCACGCCGTCACCCTCACCGGCCTGGGCGAGCGCGCGCACCTGCTCTCGAGCGGCATCACGCTGGAGACGCACATCGCCGACGTGCGCGGCGCGCTGGCGGCCGAAGAGCTTGCCGACTGCATCCTGGTCGTGCACTCCTACGCCGGCATGCTGGGCACCGCCGTGGCCGACCGCGAGCCGGCGGGGACACTCAGGCACCTGGTCTACGTCGACGCCGTGGTGCCGCGCCCCGGCGAGAGCTGGAGCAGCACGCACGGCCGCGCCACCCGCCAGGCGCGCCTGGCCGCGGCCGCCGCCACGCCCGACTTCGGCTTTCCGCCGCCCGACCCGGGGGTGTTCGGCCTGCAGGACGCGGACTACGAGTGGGTCAGGCGCCGCCAGACGCCGCACCCCGGCCACACCTACGAGGCGCCGCTCGCCTTCGACCCCGCGCGCGTGGCCCGCGTGCCGCGCACCTTCATCGACTGCACCCAGCCGGCGCTGGCCACCATCGACGCCATCCGCCCGCGCGTGCGCGACGCCGGCTTCTGGGACGGCGCCTGGCTGCCGGGCAGCCGCGTCGTCGAGCTGGCCACCGGGCACGACCCCATGCTCAGCGAGCGCGCCGCCATGACGCGCCTGCTGCTGGAGCTGGCCTGAACTTTTGCCGGCGGGCGGTTTCCAACGGTGCTGCACAAACAGGCAGCCCGTCCTAAAATACCCTCCGTGAACATCGCATCCCCCACCCGCCGCATCGCCCTGGCCGCCCTGGTCGGCGCCAGCGCGCTGCTGGCCGGCTGCGGCAACGACGCCGCGCCGCTGTCCACCTTCGTGCTGCTGGACGGCTCCAGCCAGACCACCCAGCAGCTCAAGGGCAAGGTCACCCTGGTCAATTTCTGGGCCACCAGCTGCACCACCTGCGTGGGCGAGATGCCGCAGGTGATCGCCACCTACGACAAGTACAAGGACAAGGGCTACGACACCATTGCCGTGGCCATGCAGTACGACCCGCCCAGCTACGTCGTCAACTTCGCGCAGACGCGCAAGCTGCCCTTCAAGGTCGCCATCGACAACACCGGCGCGGTGGCCAAGGCCTGGGGCGACGTGCAGCTCACGCCCACCACCTACGTCGTCGACAAGCAGGGCC
The DNA here is from genome assembly GCA_024235995.1 of Burkholderiaceae bacterium. Classification (NCBI taxonomy): domain Bacteria; kingdom Pseudomonadati; phylum Pseudomonadota; class Betaproteobacteria; order Burkholderiales; family Burkholderiaceae; species Burkholderiaceae bacterium. The sequence goes on along the minus strand of JACKLI010000001.1, from coordinate 967,874 downwards.
AGATCGTCAAGAAATACGTGGGCGCGCCCGACTTTGCCGAGCTGCACAAGCTGATCGAAAAGCTGCTGGCCGAAGCCTGATCACGCGCTGAAGCCAACGGAAAAGGGGCTCCATCGAGCCCCTTTTTGCATTCCGTGCGCCAGCTCACTTGCGGCGGAAGTCGTCGTGGCAGGCCTTGCAGCTTTGCGCCGTGGGGCCGAAGGCGGCTTTCAGTTGATCGAGGTTGCCGCTCCTGGCGGCCGGCAGCAGGGTTTGCGCCACGGTGGCCTGCATCTTCTCGGCGCGCTCCTTGAACTTGGCCTGCTCCTGCCAGATCTCGGGGCGGGCCGCGGTCTCGCGGCCCTTGTCGGTGCCGGGGCCGAAGCCCTGCCAGGGCAGGTGGGACATGAAGGCCACCACCTCGGCATTCGATGCCGCGGCCGCGGCGTCGTACGGCAGCTTGCCATTGGCCATGGCGCCCAGGCGCGCAAAGGACGCGCCCATCACGGTGAGCGCGCTCTGGCGGTATTTGATGGCGTCTTCGGGCTTGGCGAACTGGGCGGATGCCGAGACAGAAACGAGCGAGGCCGCCAGGGCCAGCGAAACGATGACGGGGGTTTTCATGGGATGGAAACTCCTGGTGGTGGTGAAACGAGCCGGGGTCGCTTAGACTGGCCGGCCGCAGCATACCGGGTTTGCGGCCGATTCGAACCCTCCCCAATCTGTGACAACCATGCAAAGCGTGCGCATCTGGGATTTGCCCACCCGCCTGTTCCACTGGCTGCTGGCGCTGGCCGTGGTCGCCATGCTGGCCACCGGCATGATCGGGGGCGAGGCCCTGAACCTGCACATGCGCATCGGCTACGGGGTGTTCGCCCTGCTGCTGTTTCGCCTGGCCTGGGGCGTGGTGGGCGGGCGCTGGTCACGCTTTGCCAGCTTCGTGCCAACCCCGGCGCGACTGGCGCGCTACCTGAAGGGCGGCGCCAGCGCGGCCGAGCTGGCGGGGCACAACCCGCTGGGCGCGCTGTCGGTGCTGGCCATGCTGGCGGCGCTGGGCCTGCAGGTGGGCGCGGGCCTTTTTTCGGACGACGAAATCGCCTACTCGGGGCCGCTGGCCGCGCGGGTGTCGAGCGCGGCCGTCAAGCTGGCCACGCGCTACCACACCACGCTGGGCAAGCTGCTGGTGATCGCCCTGGTGATCCTGCACGTGGCCGCGATCGTCTGGTACCAGCGGCATGGCCGCAAGCTGGTGCGCCCCATGGTGAGCGGCGACAAGGCGCTGGCCGAGCCGGTGCCGGCAGCGCGCGACGACGCCCTCACGCGGGCCGCCGCGCTCGTCCTGCTGGCCCTGGCCGGCGGCGTGGTCTATGCGGTGGTGCAATGGGGCAACGCGGCGGGACTGGGATAGACTGCGCCGCATCATCCGCCCTGCGCGGGCCTGCCTCCTGCATTTTTTTCGCACGCCGTGGATACGCGCCCTCCCATCGACCTGATCGTCGCCCAAAGCCCCGAGGAGCTGGCCGGCGCGCGCGCCCTGTTCCAGGAATACGCCGAGCAACTGGGCGTCGATCTGGACTTCCAGCACTTCGAGGCCGAGCTGGCCGAGCTTCCGGGCGACTACGCCGCGCCGCGCGGCACGCTGCTGCTGGCGCGGGTCGACGGCGAGCTGGCGGGCTGCTGCGCGCTGCGCCCGATCGACGACGTGGACTACGCCAACGCCGCCGAGATGAAACGCCTGTACGTGCGCAAGGCGTTTCGCGGCTTCGGCCTGGGCCGCCAGCTGGCCGAAGCCATCCTGGAGGCGGCCCTGCAGATCGGCTACGGCTGCGTGCTGCTGGACACGCTGGACGACATGGAGTCGGCACGCGCGCTGTACGAGGACCTGGGGTTCGAGGAAATCCCGCCCTACTACCACAACCCGCTGCCGGGGGCGCACTACCTGAAGGTGGACCTGGACGCCTTGTGAGCATCCAGGATTTCAAGTCATTTCAGGCTGTAGCCCGCACCAATCAAGCGTGGAAAGCTATGATTTTTATACCAATCAGCCCTTGGCCTGCGCCAGCAGCGTGGCGCCGTCGCTGACCTCGAACTTGCCCGGCCCCTCGATGTTGAGGGTGGCGACCTTGCCGTCCTTGACCAGCATCGAGTAGCGGTTGCTGCGCAGGCCCAGGCCCTTGCCGGTCAGGTCCAGCGTCAGGCCCGCGGCCTTGGCGAAGGCCGCGTCGCCGTCGGCCAGCATGCGGATCTTGCCGGCGGTCTTCTCGTCGCGCGCCCAGGCGCCCATCACGAAGGCGTCGTTGACCGCCAGGCACCAGATCTCGTCCACGCCGGCGGCCTTCAGCGCCTCGGCGTTCTGCAGGTAGCTGGGCACGTGCTTGGCCGAGCAGGTGGGCGTGAAGGCGCCGGGCACGGCAAACAGCGCGATGGTCTTACCGGCGGCGGCCTGCGCCACGGCAACCGGATTGGGGCCGATGCTGCAGCCGTTGCCCTCGACCTCGACGTACTCGGCCAGCGTGACGGCGGGCAGTGTGTCTCCAACCTTGATCATGAAAAACTCCTTTGGGATAAAGCCAACAAAAACGGCCCACATTGTGGGCCGTTTCTGAAATCCGCGCCGGGCAGCGCGGACTTGGGGGGGATCAGACCTGCGCGGCCTTCTGCACCAGGCGCGTGGCCACCCAGTTCTTGGTCTTGGACAGCGGGCGGCTTTCGGTGATCTCGATGGTGTCGCCCAGCTTGAACTCGCCCTTTTCGTCGTGGGCGTGGTACTTGCTGGAGCGCATCACGATCTTGTCGTAGATCGGGTGCTTGACCCGGCGCTCGATCAGCACCGTCACGGTCTTGGCGCGCTTGTCGCTCACCACCTTGCCGATCAGGGTGCGCTTGAGGGATGGTTTGGCTTCCGTCATGGTCGGGTCCTTACTTGGCCGCAGCCTGCTTTTCGGCCAGCACGGTCTTGGCGCGCGCGATGGAGCGGCGCGTCTGGGCGAGCTGAGCCGTGTTGTTGAGCTGCTGCGTGGCCTTCTGCATGCGCAGGTTGAAGTGAGCCTTTTGCAGCTCCTTCACCTCGGCCTGCAGGCCGGCGACGTCCTTCTGGCGCAATTCAGCGGTTTTCATCGTCATGTTCCTTCGCTTACTGGCCGATCATGCGGGCGACGAAGGTCGTACGCAGCGGCAGCTTGGCGGCGGCCAGGGCAAACGCCTCGCGCGCCAGGGCCTCGGGCACGCCGACGATCTCGTACAGCACCTTGCCGGGCTGAATCTCGGCCACGTAGTACTCGGGGTTGCCCTTGCCGTTGCCCATGCGGACTTCGGCCGGCTTGGTGGAAATGGGCTTGTCCGGAAACACGCGGATCCAGATGCGGCCGCCGCGCTTGACGTGGCGCGAGATGGCACGACGGGCGGACTCGATCTGGCGCGCCGTCAGGCGGCCGCGGTCGGTGGACTTGAGGCCGAAGTCGCCAAAAGCCACCGAATTGCCGCGCGTGGCAATGCCGGTGTTGCGGCCCTTGTGCTCCTTGCGGTACTTTCTGCGAGCGGGTTGCAGCATGCTTATTCTCCTTTGGCGCCGTCCGCTGCTGCAGCGGGCGCGGCGGCTTTGCGGACGCGCTTAACGGCGGGTTGTGCGTCGGCGCCCTGGCCTTCCGCGGGTTTGTCGCTGCCGTCGGCCGGCGCGCCGGCGCCACCACGGGCATCGCGGCGCGGGCCGCCACGGCGATCGCCGCCGGGGCCGCCGCGGCCGTCACGGCGCGGGCCACGCGGACCGCGGCGCTCCTCGCCCTCGGGGCGCGGCGTGCTGTCCAGCGAGGGCGCGTCGGTGCGGCCCAGGTTGTCGCCCTTGTAGACCCACACCTTGACGCCGATGACGCCGTAGGTGGTCTTGGCTTCGGAGAAGCCGTAGTCGATCTCGGCGCGCAGCGTGTGCAGCGGCACGCGGCCTTCGCGGTACCACTCGGTGCGGGCGATCTCGATGCCGTTCAGGCGGCCGGCGGACATGATCTTGATGCCCTGCGCGCCCAGGCGCATGGCGTTCTGCATGGCGCGCTTCATGGCGCGGCGGAACATGATGCGCTTTTCGAGCTGCTGGGTGATCGAGTCGGCGATCAGCTGGGCGTCAACCTCGGGCTTGCGGATTTCCTCGATGTTGACGGCCACCGGCACGCCGAGCTGGCCCGCCAGTTCCTTCTTGAGCTTCTCGATGTCCTCGCCCTTCTTGCCGATCACCACGCCCGGACGCGCCGAGTAGATGGTGATGCGGGCGTTCTTGGCGGGGCGCTCGATCAGCACGCGCGAGACGGCGGCGTTCTTGAGCTTGGCCTTGAGCAGCTCGCGCACCTTGATATCTTCGGCCAGCATGCCGGCAAAGTCACGGTTGCTGGCGTACCAGCGGCTGGCCCAGTTGCGGCTGACGGCGAGGCGAAAGCCGGTCGGATGGATTTTTTGTCCCATAGTCTTTCCAGGCCTTTGTTTAGTTGCCCACCGTCACGTACACATGGCACGTGGGCTTGACCAGGCGCGCGCCGCGGCCCTTGGCGCGGGCGGCCGAGCGCTTGAGCGTGGCGCCCTGCTCGACGTAGATGGTCTTGACACGCAGCTCGTCGATGTCGGCGCCGTCGTTGTGCTCGGCGTTGGCGATCGCCGACTCGAGCACCTTGCGCACGATGGGCGCGGCCTTCTTCTGCGTGAAGTTGAGGATGTTCAGGGCCTGGTCCACCTTCTTGCCGCGGATCAGGTCGGCCACCAGACGGCCCTTGTCGGCCGACAGGCGCACACCCCGGAGGACTGCACGAGTTTCCATGAGTCTTCTCCTTATTTCTTGGCTTTTTTGTCTGCCGCGTGACCCTTGAAGGTGCGCGTCAGGGCAAATTCGCCGAGTTTGTGGCCCACCATCTGGTCGGTCACGTACACGGGCACGTGCTGCTTGCCGTTGTGCACGGCAATGGTCAGACCGATGAAGTCCGGCAGCACCATCGAGCGGCGCGACCAGGTCTTGATGGGTTTTTTGTCCTTGTTGGCCACGGCTTTGTCGACCTTGGCCAGCAAGTGATGGTCGACAAACGGACCCTTTTTGAGCGAACGAGTCATTTGCGAGATCCCTTATTTCTTGCGACGCGACACGATCATGTTCTGCGTGCGGCGGTTGCTGCGGGTGCGATAGCCCTTGGTCAGGTTGCCCCATGGGTCTACGGCCGCGCGGCCCTCGCCGGTGCGGCCTTCGCCGCCGCCGTGCGGGTGATCGATCGGGTTCATGGCCACGCCGCGCACCGTCGGGCGAATGCCCATCCAGCGCTTGACGCCGGCCTTGCCCAACTGGCGCAGGCTGTGCTCTTCGTTGGCGACTTCGCCAATGGTGGCACGGCACTCGATGTGGATCTTGCGCACTTCACCCGAGCGCATGCGCACCTGGGCGTAGGTGCCCTCGCGCGCCAGCAGCGTGGCCGAGGTGCCGGCCGAGCGGGCGATCTGCGCACCGGCACCGGGCTTGAGCTCGATGCAGTGGATGGTCGAGCCCACCGGGATGTTGCGGATCGGCAGCGTGTTGCCCACGCGGATCGGCGCCTCGGCGCCGCTCAGCAGCTGGCTGCCCACCTCGACGCCGCGCGGCGCGATGATGTAGCGGCGCTCGCCGTCGGCATAGCACACCAGCGCGATGTGGGCCGAGCGGTTGGGGTCGTACTCGATGCGCTCGACCTTGGCGGCGATGCCGTCCTTGTCGCGCCGGAAATCGACCACGCGGTAGTGGTGCTTGTGGCCACCGCCTTTGTGGCGGACGGTGATGCGTCCGTTGTTGTTGCGGCCAGACTGCTGGAACTGCGGCTCCAGCAGGGGAGCAAAGCCCGCGCCCTTGTGCAGGTGATCGCGGGTGATCTTGACCATGCCGCGGCGGCCCGCGGAAGTCGGTTTGATCTTGATGACAGCCATGATTTACGCAGCCTCCCCGGACAGGTTCAGCTCTTGACCTTCCTTGAGCACGACGTAGGCCTTGCGAACATGGTCGCGGCGGCCCACGGTGCGGCCAAAGCGCTTGGTCTTGCCCTTGATGTTGGCGACCGAGACGCTCTTGACCTGGACCTTGAACAGCAGCTCGACCGCTGCCTTGATCTCGGGCTTGGTCGCGCCTTGCAGCACCTTGAAGGTGACGGCGTTGGACTTCTCGCCCACCAGGGTGGCCTTCTCGGACACGATGGGCGCCACCAGCACCTGCATCAGGCGGCCTTCGTCGAATTGGCGCTCGGCCGGAGTCGGATTGATGCGGCTCATGCGAACATCTCCTTCAGCTGGTCGATGGCACCCTTGGTGACCAGCACCTTCTTGTAGTGCACCAGCGACACCGGATCGGCGTAGCGCGGCTCGATGACCAGCACGTGGCCGAGGTTGCGCGAGGCCAGGTACAGGTTCTCGTCGACCTCGTCGGCGATCACCAGCACCGAGTCGAGCCCCATGGACTTGAAACGGGCGGCCAGCTGCTTGGTCTTGGGCGAATCGACCTTCATCGACTCGACCACCGCCAGGCGGCCGTCGCGGGCCAGCTGCGACAGGATCGACGCCATGCCGGCGCGGTACATCTTCTTGTTCAGCTTCTGGCTGAAGTTTTCCAGCGGGCTGTTGGGGAAGATGCGGCCGCCCCCGCGCCACAGCGGCGAGGAGGTCATGCCGGCGCGGGCGTTGCCGGTGCCTTTCTGGCGGAACGGCTTCTTGGTCGAGTGCTTGACCGTCGCGCGGTCTTTCTGCGCGCGGGTGCCCTGGCGGGCGTTGGCCTGGTAGGCCACCACCAGCTGGTGCACCAGCGCTTCGTTGTAGTCACGGCCGAACACGGTCTCGGGGGCGTCCACCTTGGACGCGGCCTGACCCTGCTCGTTCAGGAGTTCGAGCTGCATTACTGGGCCTCCTGCTTGGCGGGCTTGGCCTTGACGGCCGGGCGCACGGTGACGAAGCCGCCGCGCGAACCGGGCACGGCGCCCTTGATCAGCAGCAGCTGGCGCGCTTCGTCGACGCGGACGACGTCCAGGTTCTGGGTGGTGACGGTCTCGTCGCCCATGTGGCCGGTCATCTTCTTGCCCGGAAACACGCGGCCCGGGTCCTGCGCCATCGAGATCGAGCCCGGCACGTTGTGCGAACGGCTGTTGCCGTGCGAGGCGCGCTGCGAGCTGAAATTGTGGCGCTTGATGGTGCCGGCGTAGCCCTTGCCGATGGAGGTGCCTTGCACGTCCACCTTCTGGCCGGCGGCAAACACGTCGCTGGCGGGCACGGTGGCGCCGGCGGCATATTTGCCCGCCACGTCATCGGCGACACGGAATTCCTGGGTGATTTCACCGGCTTGCACGCCCGCCTTGGCGAGGTGGCCAGCTTGCGGCTTGGTCACGCGCGAAGCCTTGCGCGAACCGAACGTGACCTGCAGGGCCACGTAGCCGTCGTTGTCCTGGGTCTTGACCTGGGTGACGCGGTTGTTCGACACATCGACCACCGTGACGGGCACTGAATCGCCGTCATCGGTGAACAGACGCATCATGCCCACCTTGCGCCCCAGCAACCCCAATCGATTGCTTTGACTCATGTTTTTACTCCTTGGCTTTCACCGCGCGGCGCTGCAATTGGCCCGTGCGTTTGGTGTGTGAAAGAGGGTTGAAAATCTTGCCAGAAACCGGCAAGCCTTAAATCATAACGCAAAAACGCTGCCGTGGCAACGGGTGCCACGGCAGCAGGCCCGGCTCAAGCCCGGGCCAATGGGGCCGTCACTGCAGCTTGATCTCGACGTCCACGCCTGCGGGCAAATCGAGCTTCATCAGCGCATCCACCGTCTTGTCGGTGGGATCGACGATGTCCATCAGGCGCTGATGGGTGCGGATTTCGAGCTGGTCGCGGCTGGACTTGTTGACGTGCGGCGAGCGCAGGATGTCGAAGCGCTTCATGCGCGTGGGCAGGGGCACGGGGCCCTTGACCACGGCGCCGGTGCGCTTGGCGGTGTCCACGATCTCGGCGGCCGACTGGTCGATCAGCTTGTAGTCGAACGCCTTCAGGCGGATGCGGATTTTTTGCTGTGCCATGAATCCGCTCCTTATTCGATGATCTTGGCCACCACGCCGGCGCCCACGGTGCGGCCACCCTCGCGGATGGCAAAGCGCAGGCCTTCTTCCATGGCGATGGGGGCAATCAGCTTGACCGTGATGCTCACGTTGTCGCCCGGCATCACCATCTCCTTGTCCTGGGGCAGCTCGATGGAGCCCGTGACGTCGGTGGTGCGGAAGTAGAACTGCGGACGGTAGTTGTTGAAGAACGGCGTGTGACGCCCGCCCTCGTCCTTGCTCAGCACGTACACCTCGCCGGTGAAGTGGGTGTGCGGCTTGATGGAGCCGGGCTTGCACAGCACCTGGCCGCGCTCGACGTCCTCGCGCTTGGTGCCGCGCAGCAGGATGCCGACGTTGTCGCCCGCCTGGCCCTGGTCCAGGAGCTTCCTGAACATCTCGACGCCGGTGACGGTGGTCTTTTGCGTGGCCTTGATGCCGACGATCTCGATTTCCTCGCCGACCTTGATGATGCCGCGCTCGACGCGGCCGGTGACGACGGTGCCGCGCCCGGAGATGGAGAAGACGTCTTCGACGGGCATCAGGAAGGTGCCGTCGATGGCGCGCTCGGGGGTGGGGATGTAGCTGTCCAGGGCGTCGGCCAGGTTCATGATGGCCACTTCGCCCAGCTCGCCGGTGTCGCCTTCGAGGGCCAGCTTGGCGCTGCCCTTGATGATGGGGGTGTCGTCACCCGGGAATTCGTACTTGGACAGCAGCTCGCGCACTTCCATCTCGACGAGCTCGAGCAGTTCGGCATCGTCGACCATGTCGCACTTGTTGAGGAAGACGATGATGTAGGGCACGCCGACCTGACGGGCCAGCAGGATGTGCTCGCGGGTCTGGGGCATGGGGCCGTCGGCGGCGCTGACGACCAGGATGGCGCCGTCCATCTGGGCGGCGCCGGTGATCATGTTCTTGACGTAGTCGGCGTGGCCGGGGCAGTCGACGTGGGCGTAGTGGCGGTTGGCGGTCTCGTACTCGACGTGCGAGGTGTTGATGGTGATGCCGCGCGCTTTTTCTTCGGGGGCGTTGTCGATCTGGTCGTAGGCCTTGGCCTGGCCGCCAAATTTCTTGGCCAGCACGGTGGCAATGGCCGCCGTCAGGGTGGTCTTGCCGTGATCGACGTGACCAATGGTGCCCACGTTCACGTGCGGCTTGCTGCGCTCGAATTTTTCCTTAGCCATATCCATCTCTCCAAAGAGCAATGCCTGTGTGGGGGTTTAAGGTCTGCACCCGGTTGCTCGATCGTCCCGCACAGGGCGACAGGACGGCACCGGGTCGCAGACCGCAAAGTGATTAACTTCAAAAAACATAGCTGCCGGCGCTGGTTGGACGCCGGCCAGCCATGGATTTACTTGGCGCGCGCCGCCACGATGGCCTCGGCCACGTTCTTCGGCGCTTCGCTGTAGTGCTTGAACTCCATCGTGTAGGTGGCGCGGCCCTGCGTCATGGAACGCAGCGTGGTGGCGTAGCCGAACATCTCGGACAGCGGCACCTCGGCCTTGATGGCCTTGCCGCCGCCCACCATGTCGTCCATGCCCTGCACCATACCGCGGCGGCTGGACAAGTCGCCCATCACCGTGCCGGCGTAGTCCTCGGGCGTTTCCACCTCGACGGCCATCATCGGCTCCAGGATCACGGGGCTGGCCTTGCGGGCCGCTTCCTTGAAGCCGAAGATGGCGGCCATCTTGAAGGCCTGCTCCGACGAGTCCACGTCGTGGTAGGAGCCGAAGGTCAGGCGCACCTTGACGTCGACCACCGGATAGCCCGCCAGCACGCCCGAGGTCAGGGCCTCGACCACGCCCTTTTCCACCGCCGGGATGTACTCGCGCGGCACCACGCCGCCCTTGATCTCGTCGACGAACTCGAAGCCCTTGCCGGACTCCTGCGGCTCCAGCGTGAAGACGACGTGACCGTACTGGCCCTTGCCGCCCGACTGGCGCACGAACTTGCCTTCGACGTCGGTCACGGTCTTGCGCACGGTCTCGCGGTAGGCCACCTGGGGCTTGCCCACGTTGGCCTCGACGTTGAACTCGCGCTTCATGCGGTCGACGATGATTTCCAGGTGCAGCTCGCCCATGCCGGCGATGATGGTCTGGCCCGATTCCTCGTCGGTGCGCACGCGGAACGACGGGTCCTCGGCGGCCAGGCGCGACAAGGCCAGGCCCATCTTTTCCTGGTCGGCCTTGGACTTGGGCTCGACGGCCTGCGCGATCACGGGCTCGGGGAACACCATCTTTTCCAGCATGATGGGCGCGTCGACGTCGCACAGGGTTTCGCCCGTGGTGACGTCCTTCAGGCCCACGCAGGCGGCGATGTCGCCGGCACGGATCTCTTCGATCTCGATGCGCTCGTTGGCGTGCATCTGCACGATCCGGCCGATGCGCTCCTTCTTGCCCTTGACGGCGTTGAACACGGTGTCGCCCTTGGTCAGCACGCCCGAGTACACACGCACGAAGGTCAGCTGACCGACGAAGGGGTCGGTCATCAGCTTGAACGCCAGCGCCGAGAACTTCTCGCCGTCGTCGGCCTTGCGCGACAGGTGCTTGTCGTGGTCGTCCGGATCGGTGCCGTCCACGTCGGGAATGTCCACCGGCGAGGGCAGGTAGTCGATCACGGCGTCCAGCATGCGCTGCACGCCCTTGTTCTTGAAGGCCGTGCCGCACAGCATGGGCTGGATCTCGGTGGCGATGGTGCGCGTGCGCAGGCCGAGCTTGAGGTCGCCCTCGGAGAGGTCGCCCTCCTCCAGGTACTTGTTCATCAGCTCTTCGCTGGCTTCGGCCGCGGCCTCCACCATGTTCTCGCGCCACTTCTTGGCATCGGCGGCCAACTCGGCCGGGATGTCCTGGTACTCGAACTTCATGCCCTGGGAGGCCTCGTCCCAGATGATGGCCTTCATCTTGACCAGGTCGACCACGCCCTTGAAGTTGTCCTCGGCGCCGATCGGGATCACGATGGGCACCGGGTTGGCCTTCAGGCGCAGCTTCATCTGGTCGTAGACCTTGAAGAAGTTGGCGCCCGTGCGGTCCATCTTGTTGACGAAGGCCAGACGCGGCACCTTGTACTTGTTGGCCTGGCGCCAGACGGTTTCGGACTGCGGCTGCACGCCGCCCACGGCGCAGTACACCATGCAGGCGCCGTCGAGCACGCGCATGGAGCGCTCCACCTCGATGGTGAAGTCCACGTGGCCGGGGGTGTCGATGATGTTGAAGCGGTGCTCGGGGTAGGACATGTCCATGCCCTTCCAGAAGCAGGTCACGGCCGCCGAGGTGATGGTGATGCCGCGCTCCTGCTCCTGCTCCATCCAGTCGGTGGTGGCGGCGCCGTCATGCACCTCGCCCAGCTTGTGGGTCACGCCGGTGTAGAACAGGATGCGTTCGGTCGTCGTGGTCTTGCCAGCGTCGATGTGGGCCGAGATACCGATGTTGCGGTAGCGCTCGATGGGGGTTTTGCGTGCCATGATGTGCTTTCTTTAACGGCCAATGGCCCGCCCACCGCAACCGGCAGGTCGGGCCGCAGGCCTTCAAAACGGGATGCTGCGCCTTTAGAAGCGGAAGTGGCTGAAGGCCTTGTTGGCTTCGGCCATGCGGTGCACTTCGTCACGGCGCTTCATCGCGCCGCCGCGGCCTTCGGTGGCCTCCAGCAGCTCGTTGGCCAGGCGCATCGCCATCGACTTCTCGCCGCGCTTGCGGGCGGCTTCCTTGATCCAGCGCATCGACAGGGCCAGGCGGCGCACCGGGCGCACCTCGACCGGCACCTGGTAGTTGGCGCCGCCCACGCGACGGCTCTTGACCTCGACCATCGGCTTGACGTTGTTGATGGCAACGGTGAAGAGCTCCAGCGGATCCTTGCCGCTTTTCTTCTCCATGGTCTCGAGCGCGCCGTAGATGATGCGCTCGGCAACCGCCTTCTTGCCGCCTTCCATGATGACGTTCATGAACTTGGACAGCTCGACATTGCCGTACTTGGGATCCGGCAGGATTTCACGTTTGGGGACTTCGCGACGACGTGGCATTTCTTCACCTCTTCATATGCTTCAGTTGGCAAGCGCCGTGACGGTTCACCGGCCTGGCTTGCCGCGCAGATTCATCAAAACCTGCACTTACTCGACCCGAACACCGGGCCACCTTGCTCGCTGCAGCCTGCCATCGGCCGGCCTCGAGCACCAAAAATTGATTGACGATCAGGCCTTCTTGGGCCGCTTGGCACCGTACTTGGAGCGCGACTGCTTGCGATCCTTGACGCCCTGCAAGTCGAGCGAGCCGCGCACGATGTGGTAGCGCACGCCCGGCAGGTCCTTGACCCGGCCGCCGCGCACCAGCACGACGCTGTGCTCCTGCAGGTTGTGGCCTTCGCCGCCGATGTACGAGATGACCTCGAAACCGTTGGTCAGGCGCACCTTGGCGACCTTGCGCAGGGCCGAGTTCGGCTTTTTCGGCGTGGTGGTGTACACACGCGTGCACACACCGCGGCGCTGCGGCGAGTTTTGCATCGCGGGGCTCTTGGACTTGGTCGTCTCGACCGTCCGCCCGTGACGCACCAGTTGACTGATGGTTGGCATGAATATCCCTAGAACGTGAAAACACGTGGCATCCCACGTGGCGGATCGCGCCGCCCGCAAGCCCATGGCATGCAGGCCGGCGCGCTGATTCCCCGCAAGGCCCAAGGCAAAACGCCGCGCAAAACAAGATGCGCGGCCATGCCAAAAGCCTCCCAAAGCGGGAAAAGCCTTAAATTATAGTACGCCCGCGCCGGGGCCACAAGCGCCGCCGTACGCAGCGCGCGGGGCAAGCCCGACCCGGCGCCGCGGCAGGCCTTCAGCGCATGAACTTGCCGCTGCGGTCGATCATGGACAGCTCGACGAACTTCAGTCCGGTATGGTTGCCCGGACTGAAGCTGAGCTCCAGCCCCCCCAGATCGAAGTCGGTGATGCCGTTGAGTGCCGCAATCACGCGATCGCGCGAGGGCTTGGGGCCGGCGCGCCGCAGCGCCTCCACCAGCACCTTGGCGCTGGCGAAACCTTCCATCAATTGCGGCGACAGCTCGATGTCGCCCCGGGCCTTGGCCAGGGCGGCCGCCTCGCGGTTGATGCCATAGCCCATGGCGTGCACATTGGGAAACACCTGCGTGACGACGACGCCGCGCGAGGCCCCATCCAGCTGCTTGATGAAGCCACTCGATGCGTTGTTGGACAAGGTCACGATCTGCGCGGCCGAGCCGGCCTTGCGCAAGGCCTTCACGCCCTCGCTGACGGCCGTGCTGGAGCCGATCCACAACACCGCCTGGGCGTGGGCGGCCAGCAGCTGCGGCACGATGGCCGTGTAGTCGGGCTTGTTGCGGTCGGCCTTGATGACCGCGGCCGGCTGGAACTTCAAGCGCTCGAAACCCCTCATGGCGCCGGTCAGGCAGTCGGCGCCGAAGCTGTCGTCCGCATGCACCACGGCGATGCGCTCCTGGCTGGTGGTGTGCAAGTGCTCGATGGCCTTCTCGCTCTCGGCCTGATAGCTGGAGCGCACGTTGAACACATAGGGGTTGACCGGTCGGTGAAAGACCATGGCCCCGGTGGACGGCGCGATCAGCGCGATCCGGTATTGCGCCAGCAGGGGCAGGATGGCCTGGTTGTTCGGCGTGGCCCGGGTCATGAACAGCGCCACCACCTTGTGGTCCTCGATCAGCTTGCGCGCATTGTCGGCGGTCAGCCGGGGATCGAACTTGTCGTCCAGCGTGATCAGCTTGATCTGCTCGCCGTTGACGCCACCCTGGGCGTTGACATGGTCGAGGTACAGGTGGATGCCCTGCAGGTTCTCGCCCACGCCGGCCGCCACGGGGCCGGTGACCCCGGTGGTCTGGCCGATCAGGATCTGCGCCTGCGCGGCGCCGGCCAACCCCAGAACCAGCAGCGCCACCGCCGCGCGGCGCGCGCCCGACAGCCACCTGGCCAGATAGCGTGTTGCCTTGCTTGTCATGCCGACCTCTTCGCTTACGTTTTAGTACAAAGGATTGAGTTTGCGATGGTGATCATCGAGCGTCAATTAGGGGCCTTCCCTGCCCCGCGACACAGGCGCAGGGATAATTTGGCGCGTGAACCCAAGCAAACATCGCATCGTGGTCGGCCTGTCGGGCGGCGTGGACTCGGCCGTCAGCGCCTGGCTGCTCAAGCGCGCCGGGCACGAGGTGGTGGGCATCTTCATGAAGAACTGGGAGGACGACGACGACAGCGAATACTGCTCGTCCAACCAGGACTTCATCGACGCCGCCGCCGTGGCCGACGTGCTGGGCATCGAGATCGAGCACGTCAACTTCGCCGCCGAATACAAGGACCGGGTGTTTGCCGAGTTCCTGCGCGAATACCAGGCCGGCCGCACGCCCAACCCGGACGTGCTGTGCAACGCCGAGATCAAGTTCAAGGCCTTCCTGGACCACGCCATGCGCCTGGGCGCCGACCGGATCGCCACCGGACACTACGCCCGCGCGCGCTGGAATGAATCAACCGAACTGCACGAGCTGCTCAAGGGCCTGGACCCGTCCAAGGACCAGAGCTACTTCCTGCATCGCCTGAACCAGGCGCAACTGGGCAAGACGCTGTTTCCGGTGGGCGAGCTGCACAAGAGCGAGGTGCGCCGCATCGCCGCCGAGATCGGGCTGCCGAATGCGAAGAAAAAAGACTCCACCGGCATCTGCTTCATCGGCGAGCGGCCGTTTCGCGAATTTCTGGGCCGCTACCTGAAATCCCAGCCCGGCCCCATCAAGGACGAGCGCGGGCGCACCCTCGGCCGGCACGTGGGCCTGTCCTTCTACACCCTGGGCCAGCGCCAGGGCCTGGGCATCGGCGGCATCAAGGACAAGGGAGCCGCGCGCGGCGGCGGCACGCACGAGCCGTGGTTCGTGGCGCGCAAGGACATCGCCGCCAACACCCTGGTGGTGGTGCAGGGGCACGAGCACCCCTGGCTGCTGTCGCACCGGCTGACGTTCGACGACTGCGCCTGGGTGGCCGGCGCACCACCGGCCGCCGGCGCACATGCCGCCAAGACGCGCTACCGCCAGCAGGATGCCGCCTGCGAGCTGTCCGCCGGTGATCGCCCGGGCGTCTTCACGCTGGCGTTCCCCCAGCCCCAGTGGGCCGTCACGCCCGGCCAGAGCGCCGTGCTGTACGACGGCGAGGTCTGCCTGGGCGGCGGCGTGATCGCCACGGCATCCGCGCTGCCGCAGCAGCGGCCAGCGCCTGCGGTGGCGCCTGGGGCCTGAGCCTCAGTCCCGGCGCGACAGCCCCTCGGCGGCGGCCCGGCTGAGCACGCCGGCCACGATGCGGTCGCAGCGCGCGCCGTCGAAGGCAAAGGCATCGCCCAGCGTGGCGTCGATCTGGCTGGCCAGCCCCTCGCGCAGCAGGCTGCGGGCACGGAAAAAGCGCGTGCGCACGGTGGCTTCGGGAATGCCCAGGGCCTGCGCGACCTCCTCCACGCTCATTTCCTCCACCGCGCGCAGCATGAAGACGGTGCGAAAGACGTCGGGCAGCCGGTCGATGCGCGACTCCAGCAACTGGCGCAGCTCGGCGCGCATGGCGGCCGGCTCGGGCTGGCGGTTGGGTTCGTCGGTCAGGGCGGCCTGAATGGCGGGTTCGGGCGAGATCATGGCGGCGTCCAGTGGAATGACGGGTGCCTGCTTGCGGCGCAGGCGCCCGAAGGCCTCGTTGGCGACGATGCGCACCAGCCAGGTGGAGAGCTTGGCGTCGGCGCGAAAACTGCCCAGCGCCCGCCAGGCGCGCAAATAGGCCTCCTGCACCACATCCTCGGCCTCCGCGTCGTTCTTGACGATGCTGCGCGCGGTGCGAAACAGCAACTGGTTGTGGCGGCGCATGATGGCCTCGAAGGCGACCTCATCGCCGCGCGCGCCCCGGGCCGCCAATTCGGCGTCGCCGGTCTGGGCGTTGATGGGGGCGGCGCTTGGGCGCAAGGCGTTCAACATGGGCCTCTCCTTTGGGGCATTGGATGCGGGCGCGATGCAGGGCGTTCCCGGATTTCAAATAAAAACCGGGTATAGCCCGCATCCAGAGAGCGCGAGCAGCTATCGAATCAGGAGAAATCTCAAGGCGCGCGGTCGCCGCGGCTGGCCGTGATCGACTTGACGGGCGCGGCCTCGGGCGCCAGCAGCGTGCCCTGGCGCCAGCTCTTCCAGCTGGCCAGCGCCAGCCACAGCACCACCAGGCTGGCCAGCGCCAGCGCCACCACGGCCAGCATCTGCGCGGCAGGGTTCATGAAGGCCAGCCGCAGCGTGAGCGCCGCGAACGCCGCCAGCGGAAAGCCCAGCGCCCAGAAGCCGATGCCGAAGGGCTGCGCCAGGATGCGGCGCATCAGCGGCGCGCACCACAGCAGCATCAGCAGGGCCACGCCCCAGGCCATCCAGGCCAGCACGGGCGAGGCGCCCAGCTGCAGCGCGCCGCTGCCGACCAGCGCCGGCGGCGTGACGGCGATGAAGCTGGCCGGCAGCAGCCGATCGGGCCACAGGCCCTGCGTGGCAATGCGCGCCAGCAGCAGCGCCAGCACCACCGGCCACAGCAGCACGCCCATGCCGAACTGCGCCGCCGCCCAGCCGCCCGCGCCCAGCGGCACGCCCGCCAGCGGCGCCAGCACGTTGCCGACGACGGGGATGAACAGCACCGGCGTGAGCGCGGCCCAGCTCAGGCCCTGCTCGCGGTCGGCGCGCAGCCAGCGCCCCAGCGCCCACAGCGTGACCGCCAGCTGCAGCAGCGAGCCGGCCCACCACAGCGCCGCCAGCGGCGCCGACGTGCCGAACAGCGACACCCCCGCCGTGGCCAGCAGCAGCACCGACACCGGCACCGCGCCCAGAAAGGCATGCCGCGCCGGGTGCGCCAGCTCGGCCGCCACCGCCTCGGCCTGCACCTGCCAGCGAATCCAGGACAGCACCGCCAGCGCCACAAAGGCCAGCGCCGCCACGCCCGCCAGCACCAGCGCCACGCCGGTCGCCGTGTCGCCCAGCATCGGCATGGCCTGCAGCCAGGCCAGCGACAGCCCGGCCACGCCCATCACGATGGCGAACCAGTTGAAGGACAGGTGCTGGAGGTTTTCGGGGTGGCTGGACATGGCGCGGCGATGATACGGCCCGCGCCAAAGCCCTTGCAGTGGCCCAAGCGCGGTCAAAACTGATTCAGGTCAAGCTCCAAGCCGGGCGGCCCGGGGTAAATTGCACGGGTGGCCAGCGGTGGTGGTGCGGGCCGCGCTCTGTTCCACCCCGATCATGAGGTGTCCGCACCATGAGCAAGAAACCGGCCTCGCCTGCGCGTCCGCATTTCGTCTTTGCCAAGGACGGCTTCTACGGCGACATCGCACGCGTGCACCGTGCCGCGCAGCAGGCCCAGTACCACGAGCTGGAGCACGCCACCGGCTGGCGCAGCACCGGCGTCTATCACGAGCCGGATGCCAGGCGCAAGCTGGAGCGCCTGCTGGGCGTGCGCATCACGCGCTGGGACACCGATCCGGCGCAGGAAAACGGCGTCTTCTACCAGGGCTTTGCCGAAGGCGCCAAGGCCGAGGTGCCGGCCGTACACGCCGACTGGCCGCACGACGACGTGACCATCGTGGTCTACCTCACGCCCGGCCTGCCGGCCGACTGCGGCACCTCGCTGTGGTGCCACAAGCGCACCGGCCTGACGAACGCGCCGACGGCCGGCGACGCCCGGCGCCTGAAGCTGCCGCTGGCCGGGCTGCGCGCGCTGCTGGAGCGCGATGCCCGCCGGCGCGAGCGCTGGATCGAGACCGACCGCATCGGCTACCAGTGCAACCGCATGGTGGCCTATCCGTCGGGCTGCCTGCACAGCGCCACCCGGCACTTCGGCGGCGGCAACGACCATGGGCGGCTGTACCAGACCTTCCGCGTGGGGGTGGATTGGGCAAGCTTTCGCGCCAGTTGAGTCCGCGCTCAAACGGCGCCGTGGCGCACGCGCGGCTGGCTGAAGAACGCCAGCAGCAGACCCTGGTAGGCCCACAAATCCTTCGGCTTGGCGCGCACCATGCGCACCAGCAAATCGAGGCCCGCCGCATCCCGCACCGGCAACGCCTGGGCGATCAGCGCCACCTCGGTCAGCACTCGGCGCTCGTCGTCATTCAAGCGCCGGGGCAGGCGCACGAGCTGGCCCAAGCGCGCCACGCCATCGCGCTCGGCCGCGGCGCGATCGCCCCCGTAGGCGGAGGCGATCATCCGGGTCACCCGCGTGGTGACGTCGAACAGGTGCGGCGGCACCGCGCCGCCGAAGTTGAGCGCCACGTTGCTTTCGGTGAAGCGCAGCAGGGTCTTGTCGGGGCTGTGGTAGCCCGGCCGCGCGTCGATGCGCTTCTTTTCTTGTAGCGCCAGGCGCTGCAGCGGCGCCGACAGAGGCCGGAAACCATGCCGGTAATAGAACCAGAACGCGCCGCTGGCGATGCCGTCGGGGTTGTCCAGGCCGAACTGGTGCGCATCGACCTCGAAGTAGCGCACCTTGAAGGCCTGCCGGTAGGCGCGCAGCACCTGGCACATCATGAAGCCCGACTCGCCGCCGCGAAACGGCTCGAAGATGTTCATACCGAAGGCGGCGCGCTCGCCCATGACCCAGGCGCCGCCATACGCCACCGGCAGGCCGTTCTTGAACAGGGTGAAGCCGACGTAGGACTCCAGCGGCAGCTGGCGCTCGGGCGTCATGCCGAACAGGGCCACGGCCAGGCCGCGCTCCAGCGCGTACACGCGCAGCGCGCGCGCATCGAGGTAGGTGGCCGGATCGGTCTCGCGGCTGGTCAGGGCCATGGTGTTGCGCAGCACCCGGACCAGCTCGGCGCGCGCGTCGGCGCCCAGGCGGCGCGGCGGCGGCAGCGGCTGGTTCATCAGCGCCATGGGGTCGAAGCGGCGCAGCAGATCGGGCTGAAAAAAGACGCGCGCCACCGGCAGGCGGTTGCCGGCCTTGCTGAAGGCGGCGCTGGTGGGCTGCACGCGCACGTAGAGGTCGAGCGCGTCGAACAACTGGTCCTTGACGAAGGGCTGGGCGTCCAGGCGCGCCAGCTCGCCCACGATGAAGGCCAGCCGCCGCGCGGGCTTGACCTTGAGCGCGTCCAGCAGCGCGTCGTTGTCCAGGCTGGCGGTGGTCTCGTTGCGCTCCAGCGTGGGCAGCGTCAGCTTGAGCACCGCGTTCAGGTCCAGCAGCGGCTCGTCATAGCGATCGGGCACGACCTTGCAGTGCGGGTGCCCCAGCAGCCAGCGCACGCAGTCGTGCGTGAAGCGCGTGACGGTGTCGACCCACGGCATGCCGCGGTCGGCCCAGGCGGCCAGGTGCCGTCCGCGCCGGGCCTTGAGCCACACGGCCAGGCGGCGCAACTCGCGCTCGACCATGCCGCGCACCGCCTCATCGGGCGGATGCGCGGCGATGAACAGCAGCGTGTCGTGGTAGTCCGCCAGCGCGGCGTCGGCCGCCAGCGGCAGGGCCATCAGGCGCTGCAGCGCCTCGCGCTTGCGCTGGCTGGATTCGGCGTCGAACCGGTTGGCGCTCTCGCGCAGGGTGCGCAGCAGCGCGCTGCGTGACGGTGCTTGGGCCATGGCGCTCCTCCAGGGGACAACGGCGGCACCGGGCTGGCACCGCCGCGGCGGTGCGTGCGGGTCAGAACGGAATGTCGTCGTCCATGCCGCCAAAGCCGGCGTCGGGCCGGGCCGGCTCGGCGCGCGCGGGCGGGGGCGGCGGCCGGGCGGGCGGCGGGCGGGCGGGCCGCGGGGCGCGACGGGGCGTCGTAGCCGCCGCCGTAGCCGCCCTCGTCACCAGCCGGCGCGCCGGCGCCCTGGCGGCTGCCCAGCATCTGCATCTGGTCGACGCGGACCTCGGTGCTGTAGCGGTCCTGGCCGTCCTGGCCCTGCCATTTGCGGGTGCGGATGCTGCCTTCGACGTAGATCTGGCTGCCCTTGCGCAGGTACTGCCCGGCGATCTCGGCCAGCTTGCCGTTGAACACCAGGCGGTGCCATTCGGTGTGCTCGCGCGGCTCGCCCGACTGCTTGTCGCGCCACTTGTCGGTGGTGGCCAGGGTCACGTTGGCCACCTGGTCCCCGCTGGGAAACGAGCGCATCTCGGGGTCGCGCCCCAGGTTGCCGACGAGGATGACTTTGTTGACGGAGGCCATGGCGGAAGGGTCCCTGTGCTGTGCGTGGTGATTGGCCTCCCATTGTGCCGCATGGCCGCCGGCCGGCCCCGGGACGGTGGGTCAACGCGCCGGCGCGGCGGCGGCCGGGCGCAGCCCCGGCACGATCTGCGCCCAGCCCAGCACCAGCCACAGCGCCACCAGCACCGAGGTGCCGCCCAGCACGGCCGCATAGCCGCCGTGCTTGAGCAGCCAGCCGCCCAAGGCGCCGCCGGTGAACAGCCCCAGCGACTGCAGCGTGTTGTACACCCCCAGCGCCGCGCCGCGCGCGTTGGCCGGCGCCAGGCGCGAGATCAGGCTGGGCTGGCTGGCCTCGATCAGGTTGAAGGCAACGAAGAAGAAGAACATCACCCAGCCCATGGTCCACAGCCCCGGCGCCCGCGGCGCCAGCCACAACAGGGCCAGCTGCACCAGCAGCAGCAGCGCGATGCCGCCGCGCAGCACGGCGCGCAGGTAGCCGCGCCGCTCCAGCGAAAACAGCCCGCCCATCAGCACGAAGGAAGCCAGCACCGCCGGCAGGTACAGCTGCCAGTGGTTGGCCTTGGGCAGGCCGGCGCCCACCAGCAGCTCGGGCACCACCACCCACATCGACATCTGCACCGTGTGCAGCACGAACACGCCCAGGTCCAGCCGCCACAGGTTCGGGTGCAGCCACACGTCCTGCAGGCGCCCGCGCGGCTCGTCCTTGTGGCGCGCGGGCTCGTCGGGCGTGGCGCGCAGCACCACCACGACGCCGCCTACGGCCAGCAGCGCGGTCAGCCAGAACAGGCCCGACAGGTGGATGGCGCCGGCCAGCGGCGGCGCCACCACCAGCGACAGCGCGAACATGCCGGCGATGCTGATGCCCACCGCCGCCATGGCCTTGGTGCGCACCTCGTCGCGCGTCAGATCGGCCAGCAGCGCCGTCACCGCCGCCGACACCGCGCCCGCGCCCTGCAGCGCGCGGCCCACGATCAGCATGTGCACGCTGGGCGCCAGCGCCGCCACCGCGCTGCCCAGCGCAAACACCAGCAGGCCCGCCACGATCACCTTCTTGCGGCCGATGCGGTCGGACGCCAGCCCCAGCGGCACCTGCATCACCGCCTGCGTCAGGCCGTAGATACCCATGGCCAGCCCGATCAGCGCCGGGTCGTCGCCACCCGGGTAGCGCGCCGCCTCCAGCATGAACACCGGCAGCACCAGGAACAGGCCCAGCATGCGCAGCGCGAAGATGCCCGCCAGCGACTGGGTGGCGCGGCGCTCGTCGCCGGTCATGCGGTGGACGGGAGCGGTGGAGGGGGAAGTGGCAGTGGCAGCAGGCATCGACAGGCGGCACCCCAGAAAGAGCGTGGTGCGAAACGGTCAAACCCGGCATTTTCCGCCATCGCCGACCGAATGTCGCGAACGCGGCCCTGAAGGCCATCTTCAAGCCAGGGTGCCTGCCCGCCGCGCCCGCCGGCCAGGCGCGCATCCCGGCCAGCGGGTGCGTCATGCACGGCAATTTCCGATAATGGCAGGTTGCCCATGAACGACCTGTCCCACCACCACCCTCTGGCCGACGCCGACGCCGACGCGAGCGAGGGCCTGCCCCTGGCCGCCGCGCTGCGCCAGCAGCGCATCAGCGTGCGCGGCGCGCGCACCCACAACCTGAAGAACATCGACCTGGACATCCCCAAGGACCAGCTGGTGGTGATCACCGGCCTGTCGGGCTCGGGCAAGTCCAGCCTGGCCTTCGACACGCTGTACGCCGAGGGCCAGCGCCGCTACGTGGAAAGCTTGAGCGCCTACGCGCGGCAGTTTCTGCAGCTGATGGACAAGCCCGACGTCGATTTGATCGAGGGCCTGTCGCCGGCGATTGCCATCGAGCAGAAGGCCACCAGCCACAACCCGCGCTCCACCGTGGGCACGGTGACCGAGATTCACGACTACCTGCGCCTGCTGTTTGCCCGCGCCGGCACGCCGTATTGCCCCGAGCACGATCTGCCGCTGGCCATTCAGACCGTAAGCCAGATGGTGGACGCCGTGCTGGCCCTGCCTGCCGAGACGCGGCTGATGATCCTGGCGCCGGTGGCGCGCGAGCGCAAGGGCGAGTTCGGCGAATTGCTGACGCAGATGCAGGCGCAGGGTTATGTACGCTTTCGCATCGACGGGCAGATCGTGGAGGCCACGGACCTGCCCGCGCTGAAAAAAGCCGAGAAGCACGACATCGACATCGTGATCGACCGCCTGAAAGTCAAAGAGGACATGAAGGCGCGCCTGGCCGACAGCTTCGAGGCCGCGCTGCGCCTGGCCGGCGGGAGGGCGATTGCGCTGGAGATGGACTGCGGCGCCGAGCACCTGTTCAACAGCAAGTTCGCCTGCCCGGTGTGCAACCACTCCATCGCCGAGCTGGAGCCGCGCCTGTTCTCCTTCAACGCCCCGGCCGGTGCCTGCCCGCGCTGCGAGGGCCTGGGCAGCACCGAGGTGTTCGACGCGGAGCGCGTGGTGGCCTTTCCCAGCCTGAGCCTGGCCAGCGGCGCCATCAAGGGCTGGGACCGGCGCAACGCCTATTACTTCGCGCTGATCGAGGCGCTGGCGGCGCACTACCGCTTTGATGTGGAAGCGCCGTTCGAATCGCTGCCGGCGCGTGTGCAAGCCGCCATCCTGCACGGCTCGGGCGAGGAACAAATCAAGTTCAGCTACACCTTCGAGAGCGGTGCCTCGGCGGGCAAGAAGGTGAACAAGAAGCACCCCTTCGAAGGCATCCTGCCCAACATGGCGCGGCGCTACCGCGAGACCGACTCCACCGTGGTGCGCGAGGAGCTGGCGCGCTACCGCAGCCAGCAGCCCTGCCCCGACTGCGGCGGCTCGCGCCTGAATACCTCGGCGCGCCATGTGTTCATCGGCGAGGGCGCGCAGCGCCGCGCCATCTACCAGGTCAGCCACGTCACGCTGGGCGAGGCCAAGGCGTACTTCGACGCCCTGCAGCTGGCGGGCGCCAAAGCCGAGATCGCCGCCAAGGTGGTGCGCGAGATCGGCAACCGCCTGCAGTTCTTGAACGACGTGGGGCTGAGCTACCTGAGCCTGGAGCGCAGCGCCGAGACGCTCTCCGGCGGCGAGGCGCAACGCATTCGCCTGGCCAGCCAGATCGGCAGCGGCTTGACCGGCGTGATGTACGTGCTGGACGAGCCCAGCATCGGCCTGCACCAGCGCGACAACGACCGGCTGATCGCCACGCTCAAGCACCTGCGCGATCTGGGCAACAGCGTGCTGGTGGTAGAGCACGACGAGGACATGATGCGCGAGGCCGACCACATCGTGGACCTGGGCCCCGGCGCCGGCGTGCACGGCGGGCGCGTGATGGCGCAGGGCAGCTTCGCGCAAGTAGCGGCCACGCCCAGCTCGGTGACCGGGCAGTTCCTGCGCGGCGAGCGCGCCATCGCCGTGCCGCCCAAACGCCGGCAATTCAAAAATGATAGCTGCTTGCGCACAGTGGATGCGGGCCAGGGCCTCAAATCACCCAAAACTCCCGACGCCACCCCCACAGGCGTGCTACGCATCGTCGGCGCGCACGGCAACAACCTCAAGCAGGTCACGGCCGACTTTCCGGTCGGCCTGCTGACCTGCGTGACCGGCGTGTCGGGCTCGGGCAAGAGCACGCTGGTCAACGACACGCTGTACGCCGCCGCCGCGCGCGAAATCCACCGCGCCCACCTGGAGCCCGCGCCGCACCAGGCCATCGAGGGGCTGGACCAGTTCGACAAGGTCATCGCCGTCGACCAGAGCCCCATCGGCCGCACGCCGCGCAGCAACCCCGCCACCTACACGGGACTGTTCACCCCCATCCGCGAGCTGATGGCCGAGACCGCCACGGCGCGCGAGCGCGGCTACGGCCCCGGGCGCTTCAGCTTCAACGTGCCGCAGGGCTCGGGCGGCGGGCGCTGCGAGGCCTGCCAGGGCGACGGCGTGGTCAAGGTCGAGATGCACTTCTTGCCCGACGTGTACGTGCCCTGCGACGTGTGCCACGGCCGGCGCTACAACCGCGAAACGCTGCAGGTGCAGTGGAAGGGCCGCGACATCGCGCAAATCCTGGACATGACGGTGGAGCAGGCCAGCGCCTTCTTTGCCGATCAGCCCGCCATCGCGCGCAAACTGCAGACGCTGCTGGACGTGGGCCTGAGCTACATCACCCTGGGCCAGAGCGCCACCACCCTCTCGGGCGGCGAGGCGCAGCGCGTCAAGCTGGCGCTGGAATTGAGCAAGCGCGACACCGGCCGCACGCTCTACATCCTGGACGAGCCCACCACCGGCCTACACTTTGCCGACATCGAGCTGCTGCTGAAGGTGCTGCAGCAGCTGGTGGACGCCGGCAACACCATCGTGGTGATCGAGCACAACCTGGACGTCATCAAGACCGCCGACTGGATCATCGACATGGGCCCCGAGGGCGGCGACGGCGGAGGCACCGTGGTGGCACAGGGCACGCCGGAGACGGTGGCGGCCTGCGCGGGGAGTTTTACGGGGCGCTACCTCAAACCCCATCTGCGGCACGCAGCCGCAGGTGCTTGAAAACCCACCGGCCTCCACGAATCCCGGGACGGTTCACATTTCCTGACCTGCGCTATATTGGCCGGTGTCACACCCCCTCCAGGAGGACTGCATGTCGATCAAATCCATTTTCCAATCCACCGTGGCGGCACTGGCTTTCGTGGCCGCTGGGCCGCTGTTCGCCCAGGGCACGCCCATCAATGCCGCGGCGTTCGACGCGCTGGTCGCGCAGGGCCCCGTCGCCGATGCGGCGACCATCGCATCGAGCCCCTGGGCCAGCAAGATCAAGCAGGCCGGCACGCTGCGCCTGGGCGGCACGCAGACCTCGAATCTCTTCTCGCTGCTCAACGAAAAAGACGGCAGGATGCGCGGCTTCGACGCTGGCTTGGCGCAACTCATCGCGCGCTACATCCTGGGCGATGGGGCCAAGATCCAGTTCACGCAGGTGACTTCGTCCACGCGCGAGCAGGTGCTCATCAACGACCAGGTGGACATGGTGCTGGCCACTTACTCCATCACCCCCGCCCGCGCCGAGAAGATCTCGTTCGCCGGCCCGTACTACACCTCGCAGGCCGGGGTGCTGGTCAAGGCCAGCAACAAGGCGATCCAGTCGTACAACGATCTGGCCGGCAAGAAGGTTGCCACGCAGGCGGGCTCCACGGGGCCTGCGATCCTGGCGCAGTACGCGCCCAAGGCGGTCGTGCAGGAGTTCCAGACGCACCAGGAAGCCCTCGACGCGCTGCGCCAGGGACGCGTGGACGCCTACGTGACCGACTACACGCTGCTGCTCAACGCCCTGAGCCTCGGCTCCGGCGACACCAAGCTGGCGGGCGCGCCCTTTGGTGCGCAGGACCCGTACGGCATCGGCCTGCCCAAGGGTTCGGACGGCGTGGCCTTCGTCAATGCCTTTCTGAAGAAGGTGGAAGCCGACGGCACCTGGGCCAAGCTGTGGACCATCTCCATCGGCGAGCGCACCGGCAGCACGGCCGTGCCGACGCCGCCCGCGCTGCCCTGATCCAGCGCTGCACCGCTTTCCCCGTTTCGCTGGGCTAGCCCATGGGCGAGGTTTCCAGGCTCCTGGTCGACTACGGGCCTGCCTTCGGGCAGGCCCTTTTGCTAACCTGGAAGCTCACGGCACTGTCGTTCGTGCCCGGCTTCCTGCTGGGCGTGCTGGTGACGGTGCTGCGGCTGCTGCCGCTGCCGCCGCTGCGCTTCGTGCTGACCGGCTACGTCGAGATCTTCCGCAACATTCCCAGCGTGGCGCTGCTGATCTTCATCGTGTTCGCGCTGCCCGATCTCGAGGTCGTGATCGACTATGAGCCCAGCGTGATCCTGACGCTGGCGCTGGTCGCCTCCGCCTTCACGGCGGACTACCTGCGCGCCGGCATCAACACCGTCGCCAGCGGCCAGATCGAAGCCGCGCTCAGCCTGGGGCTGCGGCCGCTGCGCGTCATCACCGCCATTGTCTTGCCGCAGGCGCTGCGCGCGGTGGTGCAGCCCATGACCTCGCTGCTCATCGCGCTGATGCTGTCGACCTCGCTGGCGTCGCAGGTGCCGTTTCCGGGCCGGGAGCTGACCGCGCTCGTGTCCAAGATCGCCACCGACTCCGCCGCCGGCATTCCCGCATTCATGGTGGCCGCGGCGATGTACGTGGCGACGGGCCTGCTCATCGCCTGGGCGGGCGCCGCCCTGGAGAAGAAGGCACGGATTCTGAAATGAAACACCCCCAGTCTCCACTCGCTGCGCGATGTTTCGCCTCCCCCCTCAAGGGGGCATCGCCCCTGGCCGGGGAAACCCCAGCCACGGCGATCGCTGGCATGGCCTGCTCCGCGGCCACCGGACTCTTTAGGTTTCATGCCCTGCCGGTGATGCACAGCGCCATGGATCACTGAAATGGGCCGTCGGCTGCAAGACATCCTGTTTGGCGCGCCAAGCCCCCGGGCTCAGGCCGCCACGCGGGCGATGAGCGCGGTCTCGGCGGCCATGCTGCTGCTGCTCGCCGCGGGCATCGTGCTGCGCTTTCACAGCGCAGGGCAGCTCGACGCCCGGTTCTGGAACTTCTTCGCCTGGGCTACGACCTGGTCCTTCCTGGGCCAGGGTCTGCTCGGTACCATGGCGTCGGCGGCAATGGCCGCCGTCATCGCACTGGCCCTGGGGCTGGTGCTGCTGGTCGGGCGCCTGGCGCGGCCGCGGCTGCTGCGCTGGCCGAGCGTCGCGGCCATCGAGTTCTTGCGCGGCACGCCGACGCTGCTGCTCATCTATGTGTGTTTTCTGGTGCTGCCGCAAGTCGGCATCAAGCTCAGCACCTACTGGATGCTGACACTGCCCGTAGCCTTGAGTACCGCCGCCGTGGTGGCCGAGGTCTACCGCGCGGGCGTGCTCGCCGTACCGCGCGGCCAGACCGATGCCGCGCGCAGCCTGGGGCTGACCGAGGCCCAGGTGTTTTTCTCCATCGTCTTTCCCCAGGCCCTGCGCTACATCGTCCCGGCACTGGTCGCGCAACTGGTCATCGTGGTCAAGGACACCACCTTCGGCTACGTCGTGACCTACGGCGAACTGATGCAGAACGCCAAGGTGCTCATTGCCAACTACCACGCGCTGGTGCCCGTGTACCTCGTGGTCGCGGTGCTTTACTGCTTGGTCAACTACGCGATATCGAAGGCCAGCCAGCGGCTCGGTGGGCCGATGCATTGAGCTTCAGGCATGCGCGGCCTGCGCGGCAATGCGGCGCGCCAGTTGCAGGCGCTCTTCGGCGCGATCCAGCCCCTGGATGAAGCGCCGGGGTATGCCCTGCAGGCCCACCATGGCGCCCACCAGCGCGCCGGTGAGCATGGCACGCGCCTGGTTCTGGCCGCCGCCGTTGATGGCGTGCAGCACGGCGCATTCGAAATCGTCGGCAAAGCGGGCGGCCAGGTGATAGGCCGCCGGCAGCTGGTGATAGATGGCGCAGGGCATGCCGTAGACCAGCGAGACCTTCCACGCCGGCTCGATGCGCACGTCGGGGTCGAGCGCGGCGGCGGCGATGCAGCCCATGCCCAGCAGCGCGTCGGGCGAGGCGAACTGCCCGGCCTGGCGCGGCCGCTCCGGTCCGTCGGGCACGGCGTCCTCGCCCGGCTTGGTGACGCTGTGAAACGGCAGGCGGCCCTCGCGCACCAGGCCCATCAGCGTGCTGCTGATCTGCCCGTCGAAACGCACGCCCTGCACCAGCTGCCCCAGCGCCAGCGCGTAGGCGGTGGTCATCGCGCCCACCGTGGCGTCGATCTGCGTCAGCGCGGTGTTGCCGCTGACGTGGCGCGCCGCGGCCTGTGGGTCGCGCGCATCGCGCACGGCGATCGCCAGCACGCGCTCGGCGGCCTCGGTGGTGTCGGCCCAGCCGCCGACCTCGCCCCAGGGCTTGCCCAGCTTCACGCGCAGGCGGAACGACTCGCGCATCGACTGGCTGGTGTAGCCGCCGGGACCGTTGTTGGGCGTGCCGTCGATCAGCGGGAAGAAGTCGCGGTCCATGCGCTGGCAAAAATCGGACTCGTCGTAGCCGCCGCGCTCGGCCAGCGACTTCATGGTCAGCTCCAGCAGCCAGCCCGCCTGCGACGACTCGCCGGCCTTCAGCCCCGTGTGATAGCGCCCCGGCTTGGGCGTGGTGTAGTCGCTGATCCAGGGGCCGTGGGCGGCGTGCAGCTCGTCGAGGTCGTAGTACCAGTGCGGGCCCACGCCCAGCGCCTCGCCGATCAGCGCGCCCATCAGGGCGCCGGTGGCGCGGTCTTCAAAGGTGGTGGTGGACATGGCGGAACTCCGGTTCGATCCGCGCACGATAGCCCGATTGGCCGGCCGACGCTGCGGCCACCCGCGAAGCCTGCGTCGAGCACGTCAGTACTTCACTCGTACACCACCACCCGGTCGCCCACCTTCACCTGCTCGTACAGCCACTTGGCCACCTGGTAGTCGCGCAGCTGGCTGCAGCCGTGCGAGCCGCTGGCGTAGCCGTTCTCGGCAAAGTCGTCAGAGAAGTGGATGGCCACGTTGCCGGTGTAGAACAGGGCGTAGGGCATGGGCGTGCGCTCGCCGAAGATCTTGGACACCGTGTCGTTGTTCTTGTACCAGACGCGGAACTCGCCCAGCGGGCTGTCCCAGCCGGGGCGCGAAAACCGCGCCTCGCGCGTGAACTGGATCTGCCCGTCCACCACGTAGGACATCTTCTTCTGCGCCTTGGAGATGCACACCACCCGGCCGGTGGCGCAACGCGGATCGAGCTGCTGCGTGAGCGTGCTGGCCGGCGGCGCACTGAACAGCTGCGCGTAGCGCGGGTTGCGCGTGGCGGCGATCAGCCGGGCCCAGGCACGCTCGTCCATCACCTCGCTGGCGGGCAGGCCGGCCTTGACGCGCCAGGCGGATACGGCCTGCCGGGTGGCCGCGTTCAGCTCGCCGTCGGTGGGGCCGGTGTAGGAGCCGGCCTGCCGCAGGCGGTCCTGCAGCTCCATGATGTAGCCCGGGTGCTGCGGGCCGGTGAACCAGGGGCCGATGTCGGTGTTGTTCAGTTCGGCGGCGGTGGGGTCGAAGGACCTGGCGCGCAGCACGTCCCAGGTCTTCTGGTCGACCACGCCGGTGACGGGCAGGTCGTTTTCGCGCTGCAGCTTTTCGACCGCCGTGCGGGTGACCGCGCCGAACTGGTCGTTGGCGTCGTACGTGGCCAGGTAGCGGGCGTGCCGCAGGCGGATTTGCAGCTCGCGCACCTGGGGCGATGTCATCTTGAAGCGCAGCGGCTGCGCCAGCGGTGCGGGGGCACTGAAGGGGCGCGGCGGGATGTGGGCCTCGCGAGGGCTGGTGGACGCGGGCGGGGTGGTTTGCAGGTTGGCCTGGGCGGGCGCCATCGAACAGGCCAGGCCGCAGGCGGCGAGCAGGCTGAGGGAGAAAAAGCGTGACGGGTTCATGGGACGTGCAAGCGGTGCGGCGGTTTGGCAAGCGCAGCGGCGGATCGGATGGATGCGCTGCCGGCCCTCACCCCTGCCCTCGCCCAGAGGGAGAGGGGGTCAACAGCCTCTTGGTGAGTGGATGGGCGCAAGCGTAAGACACGCCCGCTGGCCTGCGATTGACGCCGATCAAGCCCCTAGCGCATGCGCCGCCACAGCGTGACCTCGGACAGCGTGTGCTGGAACTTGCGTTTCGTCTCGCGGATGACGAAGGGCACGCTGCGCGGTGCGCCCATCATGTCGAAGTGCGGGCCCAGCAGCGCCTTGAGGGCATCGAGCGTGCGCCAGCTCTCGCCGTCCTTCTTGAAGCCGCCCAGCCATTGGTCGCGCGGGGTGTGCTCGGCCAGCCAGGTGTAGGGCGAGGTGATCATCAGCACGCCGCCCACGTTCAGGCGTTCGTGGATGGTGGTGACGAACTGGGCCGGGTCGTACAGGCGGTCGATCAGGTTGGCGGCCAGGATCAGGTCGTAGCCGCCGAACTGCGGCTTGAGGTTGCAGGCATCGCCCTGCCAGAAGGCCACGCGCGCGGCGGTGTCCTGCAGGTCCAGGTCGGCCAGGTTGACGGCCTTGTATTCGACCAGCTCGCCCTCCTCCACCGCCGTGTAGCGCACCGTGTCGCCGCGCGCCAGGGCCACGCCCTGGTCGATGAAGCGGGCCGAGAAATCGACGCCC
This sequence comes from Burkholderiaceae bacterium, assembly GCA_024235995.1. Classification (NCBI taxonomy): domain Bacteria; kingdom Pseudomonadati; phylum Pseudomonadota; class Betaproteobacteria; order Burkholderiales; family Burkholderiaceae; species Burkholderiaceae bacterium. Next base: position 937,526 of record JACKLI010000001.1, on the reverse strand, counting down.
TCCACGTGGTCGAAGTGGCGCGCCAGCTCGAACACCGCGCGCCCCACGGCGCAGCCCAGGTCCATCGCCCGGCGGCGCGGGCCGTGGCCCACGGCCTCGACGGCGATCTGCGCCAGCGCCTGGGGGAAGTTGGGCACGCCGTAATACGTCGCCCCGTAGTGGAACTCCATGTACTGGGTGATCAGGTCGTCGGTCTCGTAGTGCGAGGCCGGCGCGCGCACCGGCGCCGCGGCCACCACGGTGCGAAAGCCCGCGTGCTGGAAGAAGTGGCGGCGGAAGGCGTAGCGCGACTCGGGCTCGGCCTCGTTGCCGCAGGCGATCCACGAGCCGCCCTTGATGAGGTTGTGCCGCTCGTCGAACGTAGGCGTGGTGAAGTCGTCATAGATCGGATGGGTCTTGAAGCCCTCGAACGGGTAGGTGGGCGTTTCGGTCCATTGCCAGGCGTTGCCCACCACATCGCAGAACGGCCCGTGCTTGAAATGGTCCACCGGGCAGGACGAGGCCCAGTGCCCCAGATAGAGGTTGGCGTTGGCCGGTTGCTCATCGCTCAATTGCCAGCCGCTGGTGGCCAGGATGCTGTGCCATTCGTCCTCAGTCGGCAGGCGCACCGGCTGGCCGGTCTGCTGCGCGCGCCAACGGCAGAAGGCGCGCGCCTCCAGGCAGTTGACTTCCACCGGCCAGTTCCAGGGCATCTCTACTACCTGCGTCATCAGGCGCAGGCGCCAGCCCTCACGGCCCTGCACCCAGAATGTTGGATGCATGGCCTTGGCGAAGTCGCGCCAGCGACGGCCTTCGTCGTCCCAGAAGGCGTCGTGCGCGTAGCCGCCGGCGGTGACGAACTCCAGGAACTCGCCGTTACTCACCAGCAGGCGGCTGGCCTGGAAGGCGGGCACCTCGGCAGTGTGGTGGCCGTACTCGTTGTCCCAGCCGTAGCGCTCGCTGTCGAAGGGCTTGCCCAGGGTGACGCTGCCCGCGGGCACGTCCACCAGCGTGTTGGGCGGCGCCTCGCCACTGTCCTGGCACACCGGCCACTGCGGCTGCGGGCGCACGTAGTCGAGGCGGTGCTGGCGGATCAGCACCGAAGATGTTTCCAGGTGGATGCGCTCGTGCTCCACGCCCATCACGATGGCCCACCAGGGGTTGTTCCAGTCCACGGGCAGGGTGAGCGGCGCGGTGTCGATCAGGCGCAGCACCAGGGCGCGCACCTGGTCGCGGTAGGCCTGCACCTTGGCCACGGGGGGCCAGTCGTAGTGCGCGTCGTCCAGGTCGTCCCAGCTCATCTCGTCCACGCCGACGGCGAAGATGGATTCCAGATGCGGGTCGATGCGCTCGGCGATCAAGCGCGTCAGCAGCAGCTTGTTGACGAAGAAGGTGGCGGTGTGGCCGTAGTAGAAGATCAGCGGGTGGCGCAGGGTGATGGGCCGCTGGACCCAGGCCGCGTCACACGCCAGGGTGCGAAACAGCGACTCGTAGGCGTCGAAGGTCTGCACGAAGTAATCGCGCAGGCGCTGGCGAAAGTCCTGCGGGTCGGCGGCGTGCAGGGCCAGGCGCCGTGGCAGCCTCACCAGGGCGGATGGCGATTTCAAGACGGTGGCGTCAACGCGGTTCATCGGTGTGTGGGACTCTTCGGGTCGTCGATGCCCGCAGGTTAGCACCGCGGCCAAGCCGCCCCGGCAGGCAGGGATTTGCCGCTCACCCCCGCGAGCGCGCGCGCTCGAACAGCTGCCCCAGCGCCTCGAAGGGCAGCAGGGCCGAGCCATGGCGGTTGGGCACGTCGCGCACCAGCGCGAACATCGCCAGCTCGGGCCAGTCGCTGTCCTCGCGCTCGCCCTTGAGGATGGCGCGCAGCTGCGCGCCCACGCGAAGCACCGTGGCCTCGTCCAGCTCGGCCAGGTGGTCGGCGACGATGCCGGTGCAGGCCTGGCCCAGCGCGCAGGCGCGCACGCTCCAGCCCAGCTGCTGCACGCGCCCCTCGGCAATCACCGCGTCCAGCGTCAGCGCGCTGCCGCACAGGCGGCTGCGCACGCTGACCGAATCGGCCGGCGGCACGGGCAGGCGCTGGTCGGCGTGCACGCGCCGCTGGTGGCGCTTGAGCGTGCGGTAGAAGTCCTCGAGGGATTCTTCGGTGAGTTCAAACATGGGCCGTTTCGCCAGGCTGGCGCATCTGATCCATGCCGCATTGTTGCGCGAGCGCGCGCGGCGCGCAGCAGCGGGCCGTCAGCCGGCGCGCGCGCTCGGCCGCTCGGCCACCCGGTCGCGCCAGGCCTGCAGCGCGGCAAAGCCCTCGGCGCCGGCGTTGAACTTCATCAGGCGCGCGAACTCGATGGCGCAAAAGGCGGTGATGTCGGCGATGGTGAAGCGCGCGCCGGCCATCCAGTTCTGTTTTTGTAGCACGTCGTCCAGCCAGCGTGCCGACTCGCGCACCTTGACGCCCTGCGACTGGCCAAAATCGGGAAACTGCGGCTGCTCCAGCGCGGCCAGGCCGGGGTGGGTGTGGCGCACGCAGTGGGCAATGGGCAGCAGCCAATACCACTCCACGCGGCGGTCGTGCATCTCGATGAAGGCGCGCTCGTCGAAGCCCTCGCCCATCAGATTGGGCTGGGGGTGCAGGCCCTCCAGGTAGCTGCAGATGGCGCGCGTTTCGCTCAGCACGCGGCCGTCGTCCAGCTCCAGCGCCGGCACGCGCGCCACCGGCACCTTGGCGCGATAGTCCGCCGCGCGGTGCTCGCCGGCGTTCAGGTCGATCGGCACGGAATCGATGCCGGTGATGCCCTTTTCATGCATGAACATCTGCACGCGGCGGGGGTTGGGGGCGCGGGGGGCAATGTAGAGTTTCATGATTTTGCTATTTTGTATGCAGCTGATTGCGGTTGATTGGTGCGGGCTGGAGCCATTTTTCGCTTAAATTTTTGCACCGGTGACCATGTTGCGCGCCTGGGCGGCGTACTCAGCCGCCTTGGCGTCGCCGTCGCGCGTCAGATCGACCTTGGCCGGGGGCTGCTCCAGGCCGCGCTGCACGGCCGGGCGGGCGCGGATGGCGCCGCGCCAGCGCTTGAGATGCTCCAGCCCCTCGATGTCGATGCCCGACCAGCGGTGCGTGCGCACCCAGGCCCAGTTGGCGATGTCGGCAATGGAGTAGTCGCCGGCCAGCCACTCGTGGCGCGCCAGATGGCCGTCGAGCACCTCGAACAGGCGCCGGCCCTCGGCCTGGTAGCGGTCGATGGCGGGCTGGATCTTCTGCGGGAAGTAGCGGTAGAACACGTTGGCCTGCCCCATCATCGGCCCCACGCCACCCATCTGGAACATCAGCCACTGCATGACGCGCGAGCGGCCCTTGGCGTCGGCGGGCATCAGGCGGCCGGTCTTTTCGGCCAGGTAGACCAGGATGGCGCCGGACTCGAACACGACGAAGTCATCCCAGTCGTGGTCGACGATGACGGGGATGCGGCCGTTGGGGTTGAGCGCCAGAAAATCGGGGCGCTTCTGCTCGCCGGCGGCCAGGTCGAGCACGCGCAGCTGGTAGGGCAGGCCCAGTTCCTCCAGCGCGATGGAGACTTTGTGGCCGTTGGGCGTGGCGGCGGTGTGCAGGGTGATCATGCGGGCATGGTAATAAGCATCTGAGAACTTTGTCTTTGGATGGCCGCGCCGGCGCGGGGACAATCGCAGCCCTTGTCCGTTTGCCCTTCGCCCCCCACCATGCGTTTCCTGCTTCGACTGCTGCTGCCCGGCCTGGCCTGGGCCGCCACCGGCCTGGCCCTGGCGGCGTCGCCGCTGGTCACGCCGCTGCAACTCAAGGCCCTGGGCGAGGCCGGCGCGCGCGTCATCGACATCCGCGAGGGCTCCGCCTACGCGCTGCAGCACGTGCCGGGCGCGGTGTCGGCCCCCTACGGGCGCTGGCGCGCCGCCGGCAAGAACCCCGGCCTGCCGCCCACGCTGTCCGAGATGACCGCGCTGGTGCAGGAGCTGGGCTTGAGCCCCGACACGCCCACCGTCGTGGTCTACACCGGCATCGACGCCACCGACTTCGGCGGCGCCGCGCGCGTGTACTGGACGCTCAAGTCGCTGGGCGTGCGCCAGCTGGCCATCCTCAACGGCGGCCTGACGGCCTGGAAGGCCGCCGGCCAGCCCGTCAGCGACCAGGCCGCGGTGGCGCCGCGCAGCCGCTGGCAGCCGCAGTTCAACCCCCAATGGCTGGCCACGCGCGAGCAGGTGCGCGCCAGCCTGGAGCAGCCGGGCGTGCTGCGCGTGGACGCGCGCCCCGCGCCCTACCACCAGGGCCGCATCGCCACCGACCTGGCGCACGCGCGCGGCACGCTGCCGGGCGCCGTCAACCTGGACAGCGAAAACTTCTTCGAGCTGGGCAGCGCCGCGCTGATGGACAGCATGGCGCTGGAGGACGAGGCCGACAAGCTGAAGGCCGCGCCCGGCGAACCCATCATCACCTTCTGCAACGCGGGCCACTGGTCGGCCACCGACTGGTTCGTGCTGTCCGAGCTGCTGGGCCGCCCCGGCGTGCGCATGTACGCCGGCTCGATCATCGACTGGACCAGCGCCCCCGCGCCCCTGCCCATGGACAACGAGCCCGGCCGCTGGCAGCAGCTGCGCTACGCCGCGCTGACCTGGGCGCACCGCAACCTCGGTACGAAAGCACCATGAACACCCTGGCTTCTCCTTCGATCACCGCACCGGGCGAGCCGACGGCAAGCCGCCCGGCCGCTTCCAGCGCCTGGCAGCGCCGCCTGCCGCTGTCCGTCGCCATCGCCGCGCTGTTCGGCTGGCTGCTGTGGTCGGTGTCGGCGCGCCAGGCGCTGCTGCTGCTGGTGGGCGTGGGGCTGGGCGCCACGCTGGCGGCGGCGCGCTTCGGCTTTACCACCGGCTGGCGCGTGCTGGTCGAAAAGCGCGACCCCAGCGGGGTCTACGGCCAGATCGTGCTGCTGGCCCTGCTGGCCGCGCTGTCGATGCCGATCGTGGCGCACTACGCCGAAACCACCGCCGCGCTGGGCCCGCTGTCCGTCAGCCTGCTGGTGGGCGCCTTCGTGTTCGGCCTGTGCATGCAGGTGGCCGACGGCTGCGGCTCGGGCCAGCTCTACAAGGCCGGGCTGGGCCTGCCGCTGAACATGGCCATCCTGCCGATGTTCGTGCTGGGCAGCTTTGCCGGCTCGGTGCAGCTGGGCGACTGGCTGGCGCTGGGCGCGCTGCCCGCCGTGGGCCTGGTGCAGCGCTGGGGCGCGGGCGGCGCGCTGGCGGCAACGCTGGCGGGCCTCGCCGTGGTCACCTGGCTCGTCGGGCGCTGGAGCGGCCAGCCCTTCGACCCGCGCCGCATCCCGCGCCGCTGGCTGTGGGGCGCGCTGGCGCTGGCGCTGCTGGCCACGCTCAACCTGTTCATTGCCGGCCAGCCCTGGGGCATCGTCTACGGCTTTGGGCTGTGGGGCGCCAAGGCGGCCACGGCGCTGGGCGTGTTCGACCCCGCTGCCAACGCCTTCTGGAGCGACCCCGGCCACGCCGAGCGCCTGCGCGAGACCCTGCTGCTGGACGTGACCAGCATCACCAACATCGGCATCCTGGCCGGCGCGCTGTGGGTGGCCGCGGGCCGCCAGCAAACGCCGCGCCCGCTGAGCGGCACGCAGTGGGCCGTGGGCCTGGTAGCGGGCTTCCTGCTAGGCTACAGCTCGCGCCTGGCCTTCGGCTGCAACGTGGGCGCCATGGTCAGCGGCATCAGCACCGGCAGCGTGCACGGCTGGGTGTGGGTGCCGCTGGCCTTTGCCGGCACCCTGGTGGGGCTGCGCGTGCGGCGCCGTTTCTTCTGAACGGAGCGCACCATGCTCAACGCCACCGCTCGCCGCACCCTGTTCTGGATTGCCCTGGTCGGCTTCATCGGCTGGGACTTCGTGCACTCGGCCCCCGTCAACCTGCGGCTGGAGCCGCCCATCATCACCGCCGGCTCGGGCACGCATGTGAATGCCGGGCACTGCGCGATGCCCAAGTAGGGCGCGGCCGAGGCGCTCGGCAAATCCTGATTTGATAGCTGCCGGGGCTTGTCCACCGGGCGCTGGCTGCTGATTGGGCTTGATTTGACCAGCGCGCGCCGCGCACGGCAGAATCGGGCGCATGAACCTGCGCCCGCCCCCTCTCTCCCGCACCGCCACCCACTGCGCCGCCTGGCTGGGTGCCGCCCTGCTGGCCGCCGGCTGCGCCAGCACCACCAGCGGCAGCGTGGCCGCGGGCGGCCAGGGCCGCTCGCAGCTGCTGCTGGTCTCGTCCGACGCGGTGATACAGCAGTCGCTGCAGTACTACGAGCAGCAGAACAAGCAGGCGCGCGCCAAGGGCGAGCTGATCACCAGCGGCGCCGAGTGGAGCCGCGTCAACGCCATCATGCAGCGCCTGACGCCGCAGGTGGCCGCGTTTCGCGCCGACGCCGCGCGCTGGCCCTGGCAGCTGGTGCTGATCGACGAGGACACCGTCAACGCGCACGTGATGGCCGGCGGCAAGATCACGGTCTACACCGGGCTGATCCGCAAGCTGAGGCTGACCGACGACGAGATCGCCGCCGTGATGGGCCACGAGATGGCGCACGCGCTGCGCGAGCACACGCGCGAGAAGATGTCGCAGGCGGCCGCGGGCGACTTGGCCATTTCCATCGGCGGCGCGCTGCTGGGCGTGGGCGAAGGCGGTCAGCAACTGGCGGGCCTGGGCAAGCAGCTGGCGCTGGACCTGCCGTTCTCGCGCGGCATGGAAAGCGAGGCCGACCTGTACGGGCTGGAGCTGGCGGCGCGCGCCGGCTACGACCCGCGCGCGGCGGTCACGCTGTGGCAAAAGATGGCGCAGGCCGGAGGCAGCAACGGCCCGGGCTTTTTGTCCACCCACCCGGCGCCGGGCGACCGCATGGCGGCGCTGCAGGCCGCCATCCCCAAGGTGATGCCGCTGTACGAGGCGGCGCGGCGCGGGCGCTGATTTACAGCGCCGCCTGGTGCGCAAAGCGCACCACGGTGACGCCGGCGCGCGCCTGGCGCGTGGAGGGCATGACCAGCACGCAGTCGTCGTAGGGCGTGCGCACCGCCTCCCCCTGCCCCGGACCGTCCTGATGGCCGATGACGGTGCCGGCCTTGTCGATCCGCTCCAGCCCGGTGAAGGGCCGCACGAAGGCGAAGCGCTCGCTGCGCGCCACGGCGGCGCCGTCCACCGTGAGCGCCCACTGGCGCGGCGCGTCGGGCAGCCGCCAGCCGGGCAGGGCCGCGTCGAGCGCGGCGCCATCCAGCGCGCCGGCCTGCTGCAGGAAGCGCAGGCACATGTCCTGCGCCACCCCGCGGCTGGACAGCGCGCCGTGAAAGCCGCACTCCAGCAGCAGCGAGCGGGTTTCGGGCGCCACGTGGTCGGGCTGGCCGAAGCGGCCGAAGTCGCGCATGCGCACGCCGTCCTGGTGGCCGGCGTCGATGACGATGTGGCCGGGCGTGCGCAGGCTGCGCGCCAGATCGAGGTTGCGCTCGTGCAGGCCCGTCAGCAGCAGGGGCGCGCCGGGCTCGTGCATGGAGTGCAGATCCAGCAGCCAGCTGGCGCGCTGCACGAAGGGCGCCAGCGCGGCGGCGCGCCGGCGCTCCAGCGTGTCGGCCGCCTGGATGCGCTCGGGCGTCCACTGGCGGTTCAAGTCCTGCTGGACGAAGCGCGCCGCGTCGGGGTCGGCGGCGTCGAAGCGGTCGAACGCGGCCAGGTTGCCAAACGCCAGCGTCAGCGTACCGCGCGCCGGGCGCAGGCCGGCCTCCAGCAGGCCCTTGAGCGCCCAGGCGCCGCACAGCTCGTTGCCGTGGATCAGCGCGCTGATCAGCACGGCCTCGCCGCTGGCGCCGCTGTCGAAGTGCCACACGCCCTCCACGCCGGTGTTGCCGGCGCGCCAGGGCGCGATGTCGGGGACGGGCAGATCGAAGGTCGGCATGGTCGGGCTCTCGGGCGAACGGGTCAGGGGCGGGCGGCGTTCAACTGATCGCGCGTGGCCTGCGCCGCCGCGCGCGCGGCCTGGGCAAAGCCGGCGCCGCTGCCGGCGTACAGGATGGCGCGCGAGCTGTTGACGACGATGGGACCATCGGCCCGCCAGCCGGCGCGCACCGTGGCCAGCGCATCACCACCCTGCGCGCCCACGCCAGGGATCAGCAGCGGCACGGTGGGCGCCAGCGCGCGCACGCGCTCGATCTCGGCCGGGTAGGTGGCGCCGACGACCAGGCCCAGCTGGCCGTTGGTGTTCCACGGCCCCTGGGCCAGGCGCGCCACGTGTTCGTACAGCTTCGGCTGCCCCTGGACATCGGCCAGCCGCTGGTTCTGCAAATCGTCGCCGCCGGGGTTGGAGGTGCGGCACAGCAGGAAGGCGCCCTTGCCCTCATACTGGAGGTAGGGCGCGACCGAGTCGAAGCCCATGAAGGGCGAGAGCGTGACCGCGTCGGCGCCGTAGCGCTCGAAGGCCTCGCGCGCGTACTGCTCGGCGGTGCTGCCGATGTCGCCGCGCTTGGCGTCCAGGATGACGGGCACCTGCGGCGCCATCTGGCGCAGGCGCGCGATCAGGCGCTCCAACTGGCTTTCCGCCCGGTGCGCCGCGAAGTAGGCGATCTGCGGCTTGAAGGCACAGGCCACATCGTGCGTGGCCTCGGCGATCGCCACGCAAAAGTCGTAAATGCCCTGGGCGTCGCGCGCCACGCCGGCGGGAAAGCGCGTCGGTTCCGGGTCCAGCCCCACGCACAGCATCGAGTGGTTTTGCTCTTGCGCCTGGCGCAGTTGGTCGATGAAGCTCATGGCCGTCAATTTTAGGGCGCGCCCTAAAATCGCCGTTTGCTTTTTCCTCACCCCCACCGCGCATGACCAAGCCCGCCCGCAAGCCCCAAGTCCCCAACTTCTCGTCGGGCCCCTGCGCCAAGCGGCCCGGCTACGACGTGGCCCGGCTCGACCTGCGCGCCCTCGGCCGCTCGCACCGTAGCGCCCTGGGCAAGGAGCTGCTGGGCGCGTGCAGCAGCGAGACGGCGCGCATCCTGGGCCTGCCCGCGGGCTACCGCGTGGGCGTCGTGCCGGCCTCGGACACCGGCGCGGTGGAGCTGGCGCTGTGGTCGCTGCTGGGCCCGCGCGGGGTGGACATGCTGGCGTGGGAATCGTTCGGCAGCGGCTGGGTGAAGGACGTGGTCAGCCAACTCAAGCTGCAAGACGTGACGCGCCACGAAGCCGGCTACGGCCAGCTGCCCGACCTCGGCAAGGTGAACTTCGACCACGACGTGGTCTTCACCTGGAACGGCACCACCAGCGGCGTGCGCGTGCCCGACGGCGACTGGATTGCCGATGACCGCGCCGGCCTGGCGATTTGCGACGCCACCAGCGCCGTCTTCGCCATGGACCTGCCCTGGCACAAGCTGGACGTGGTCACCTACTCGTGGCAGAAAGTGCTGGGCGGCGAAGGCGCGCACGGCATGCTGATCCTCAGCCCGCGCGCCGTCGAGCGGTTGGAAAACTACACCCCACCCTGGCCCCTGCCCAAGATCTTCCGCCTGACCAGCGGTGGCAAGCTGATGGAAGACATCTTTGCCGGCAGCCCCATCAACACCCCCAGCATGCTGTGCGTGGCCGACTACCTGGACGCGCTGGCGTGGTGCGACCGCGTGGGCGGCGTGGCCGGCACCATCGCGCGCAGCCAGGCCAACCTGAAGGTGGTCGAGGACTTCGTCGCCGCGCACCCGTGGATCCACTTCCTGGCGCAGGCGCCCGAGACCCGCAGCAACACCAGCGTGTGCCTCACGCTCGATTTGCCCGCCGACAAGGTCAAGGCATTGGCCAAGCTGCTGGAGACCGAGGGCGTGGCCTACGACATCGCCGCCTACAAGGACGCCCCGCCCGGCCTGCGCATCTGGTGCGGCGCGACGGTGGAGCAAAGCGACCTGGAGGCGCTGATGCCTTGGGTGGAGTGGGGATACAGGCAAGTCAGCGCCTGAGGGCCACGCGCTGGTACGGTCACCCCACCAGCCGGCTCATCGCCTCGCGGTACTTCGCCGCCGTCTGCGCGATCACCTCGTCCGGCAGTTCGGGCGCGGGTGCCGTCTTGTTCCAGGGCTGGCCGCCCACCTGCGCGGTTTCCAGCCAGTCGCGCAGGTACTGCTTGTCGAAGCTGGGCGGGTTGGCGCCTTCCTGGTAACCCTCCAGCGGCCAGTAGCGAGATGAATCGGGCGTGAGCACCTCGTCCATCAGCACCAGGGTGCCGGCGGCGTCCAGGCCGAACTCGAACTTGGTGTCGGCGATGATGATGCCCTTGGCCAGCGCGATGGCGGCGGCGCGCTGGTACAAAGCGATGCTGATGTCGCGGATCTGCGCGGCGAGCCCGGGGCCGATCATCTGCACCGTGCGCTCGTAGGTGATGTTCTCGTCGTGCTCGCCCACCTCGGCCTTGGCGGCGGGCGTGTAGATGGGCTGCGGCAGCTTGCTGGCGTTCTTCAGGCCGGCGGGCAGCGCCACGCCGCAGACCGCCCGGCCTTGCTGGTATTCCTTCCAGCCGCTGCCGGCCAGATAACCGCGCACCACGGCCTCGACCGGGATGGGCTTGAGGCGCTGCACCAGCATGCTGCGCCCGGCCACCTGCGCCACCTCATCGGGCGCCACCACGCTTTCGGGCGCGTCGCCGGTCAGGTGGTTGGGCACGATGTCCTTGAGCCGATCGAACCACCACAGCGCCATCTGCGTGAGCAGGGCGCCCTTGCCCGGGATGGGCTGGCCCATGATGACGTCGAAGGCGCTGATGCGGTCGCTGGCGACCATCAGGATGCGGTCGCTGCCGACGGCGTAGTTGTCGCGCACCTTGCCGCGCGCGAGCAGGGGCAGGCTGTGGAGCTGGCTGGTGTGCAGGGCGGCGGCGGTCATGGTGCTTGTCAAAAGTTTATGAAAGAAAAAAGCCGCTGGCGCCTGGAAAACAAGCGCGAGCAGCTTCTGGTTTGATAGCAATCGCGGCGCTTCAGACGACGCGCTGCGCCAGCTCGCCCTTGGCGTATTGGTCGGCCATGGCCGACAGCGGCAGGCCCTTGATCTTGCTGCCCTGGCCTTCGCAGCCGAACTCCAGGTAGCGCTGCTTGCACACGGCCTTGGCGGCCTCGCGCGCAGGTTTCATCCACTCGCGCATGTCGAACTTGTCGGGGCTCTCGGCCTGGAACTGGCGCACCGCGCCGGTCATCGCCATGCGAATGTCGGTGTCGATGTTGATCTTACGCACGCCATGCTTGATGGCTTCCTGGATTTCCTTGACCGGCACGCCGTAGGTCTGCTTCATCTTGCCGCCGTACTGGTTGATGATGGCCAGCAACTCCTGCGGCACGCTGCTGGAGCCGTGCATCACCAGGTGCGTGTTGGGGATGCGGGCGTGGATTTCCTTGACGCGCGAAATCGCCAGCACGTCGCCCGTGGGCGGGCGGGTGAACTTGTAGGCGCCGTGGCTGGTGCCGATGGCGATCGCCAGCGCGTCGAGCTGCGTCGCCTTGACAAACGCGGCGGCCTCCTCGGGGTCGGTCAGCAGCTGGCTGTGGCTGAGCTTGCCGGCCGCGCCGATGCCGTCTTCCTCGCCGGCCTCGCCCGTCTCCAGGCTGCCCAGGCAGCCCAGCTCGCCCTCCACCGTGGCGCCCGCCTTGTGCGCCATGGCGACGACCTCCTGGGTGACCGCGACGTTGTAGTCGAAGTCGGCCGGGGTCTTGCCGTCTTCGCGCAGGCTGCCGTCCATCATGACGGAGCCGAAGCCCAGCTTGAGCGCGCCGGCGCACACCGCCGGGCTGGTGCCGTGGTCCTGGTGCATCACCATCGGGATGTGCGGATAAGCCTCGGCCGCGGCCTGGATGAGGTACTTGATGAAGTGCTCGCCCGCGTACTTGCGCGCGCCAGCGCTGGCCTGCAGGATGACGGGCGCGCCGACCTCGTCGGCGGCCGACATGACGGCCTGCACCTGCTCCAGGTTGTTGACGTTGAAGGCGGGAATGCCGTAGTTGTGCTCGGCCGCGTGGTCGAGCAGCTCGCGCATGGAAACGAGTGGCATGGGGCAGTCCTCCGAGGGTTCAAAAAACCGGCGGGCGACACGCGCCCGCGAATCCCCCCGATTTTACCGGCCGGCGCCCGGTGGCACGGCTGGCGCGGCCTGGCCCGCCTGCACCAGCTGCACCGCCGCGCGCAGCGGCGCGTCGCCGATGGCGATGGCGCCCTCGAAGGGCCGGTCGATGACGTACACCGCGTGCACCTGCACGCCGATGAACAGGCCCAGCAGCAGCGTCATCCAGCGGCTGGCGCGCGCCTGGTTGGCGTGCGTCAGCGCGGCGAACGCCAGCACGATGACGGCGCAGATCAGCATGGCGCGCCACAGCAGCACGGGGATGTGACCAGCCGCCACCGTCAGGCGCATGTCGCGCGCGGCCGACAAGGCCTGCACGCCCCGCTCGAGCGCGCCGCGCAGCTCGGGCGGCTCGGCGGCAAAGCGCTGCAACGCGTCGGTGCGCAGGCGCGCCAGCTGCCGGCCGGTGGCGGCGTCGGCGCCGCTCCAGCTCATGGCGGGCCATTCGCGCGCCAGCACCTGCTGGCCGTAGGCGGCCAGCTGCTCCGACCAGGCGGCGGCCGTGGCCGGCGCGGCGCTGGCGCCCAGGGTGTGCAGCGCGTGGATGGCCGACACCTCGGCGCGCACGGCGCGCTCGGCATCGTCCACGTCGCGCAGCTCGACCGCTGCCATCAGGCCCATCCAGAACAGAAAGCCCGCCATCATGGGCGAGCCGATGGTGCCCACCAGGCCGCCCACCGCCGCCTGGCGCGCGGGGCTGCGCCGCACCCAGGCGCTGGCGGCCAGCGACAGCGCCAGCGCGGCGCCGGCGAACACCGCGTAAAAGGCCAGCGAGGACAGCCACAGGGGCCAGTACAGGACGACGGTCATCGATTCGGCTCACAGTTTGCAGACACGGCCGCGGCAGTCAGCCCGAGTAGCAGGCATGACGTGCGCCAAGTCGAGTATCCGATTGCCGCCGCTGCCGGTTGATTCTTGGATACCGTACAGCTTGAGCGCCTTGAACGTACGGCCTTGCCGTTTTGGTCGAGCGCCGCAATGAAACCCCGGCCTTTGGCGACCTTGTCGAGTGGTTGCTGGTTCATGGAGCGTCCGTCAGGAAAGTTCGAACACAAACGTCACGAGGGCAGCGGGCCCGCGAGACGGGCCGCCGTCATTGTAAGCACGGTGCTACCGCCAACTTGGCGTGCAACCGATCCCGGACAGCCGGATGCAGCGCCTCCTGTCATGCGCATGCAAGACACACGAAACGAAACCACAGTTACAAATCCGATATGAATAATGGCTATACTAAACATAGTGACAGGGGCGCGTATCCCACGTTGCCGCGTCAGGGGAGGAGATGACATGCATAAAGCCATTCATCGTGGCGCGTTGGCGCTGGGAGTCGTGCTGGGGCTCTACGCCAGCACCGCACAGGCATCGCTGACCGTACTGCGCAGTTTTGTCGGCAACTATGGCGTTTCGACCAGCGGCTGGGGCTCGCTCACGCAAGCCGGCACCTTGACCGCCCATGTGCCGGCCGGCGCTACCGTCAAGGCAGCCTACCTGTATACCTCGGCTTACCGATCGTTCGCCACCGACTCAACCATTGGCGGGACGTTCGAATCCAACGCCATCACGTACACCCCACTGGGCGTCAACGTCTCGGCTGACGGCCTGGAGGCCGGCCGTGCCGACGTGACGTCGATCGTCGCGCCGGTCATCAATGGCGGGCCTGGCGGGGCCTATAACTTCTCCATCACCGAAAACTCATCCCTGCAAGACGGCTCGGCCCTGGTCGTGGTGTACCAGTTGCCGTCGCTGCCGGTGTCCACCGTTGCGGTGCTGGACGGCTTCTCCGAATCCACAGGTGACAGCACGGCGCTGCAGTTTCCCACGCCGATCAACACCGCGGTTCCGGGCTTCTTCGCCGAGATGCGGCTGGGCATCGGCTTCAGTTGCTGCGGGCAGGCGTCACAGGTGGCGGTCAATGGCACGGTGATCACGCAGAACGCCGGCAACAATGACGACAGCGCCGATGCCAATCTTAATAACGGCAACCTGATTACGGTGGGTGGGGACAACGACCCGTTCTCTCCCATGTTGCCCACCTACGACGAAGATCATGAGCGCTACAACCTGATCCCGCAGATCACCAATGGCAGCACCACGATCGCTGTCGACACGGTCAACCCCTCCAACAATGACAACATCTTCCTGGCGGTGTTCCATGTGTATGGCCGCGCCGGCGTGAATGGAGAGCCGCCCGCCGCCGACACGCCACAGCCCGTGCCGCTGTGGTCGCCGGTCGGGATGGGCGTGGCGTCGTCGCTACTGGGCGTGCTGGGCGCGCTGGGTCTGGGCCGGCGCCGGCGCCGCGGCACTGCGGGCCACTGACACACAGTTTTGCCTGGGCGCCCGCGCTGGCGCGACCAGCGTGTGGGGCGTGTGCAGGGCCGACACCTCGGCGCGCGCAGCATAGTCGATGGCGCGGGCGAAAGGTCAGCCCACGCGGCAGATCTTGAGCATGTTGGTGCCGCCGGGCGCGCCCATGGGCTCGCCGCAGGTGATGGCGTAGATGTCGCCGGTGCCGACGATGCCCTGCGCCTTCAGGTGCGCCTCGGCCTGCGCCAGCGCCTCGTCGCGGTGGGCGCTGGTGTCCATCAGCAGCGGGCGCACGTTGCGGTACAGCGTCATCTTGCGCTGGGTGGCCACCTTGGAGGTGAGCGCGTAGATGGGAATGCGCACGCGGCGGCGGCTCATCCACAGCGCGGTGGAGCCCGAATCGGTCAGCGCCACGATGGCCTTGGCGCCCAGGTGGTAGGCGGTGAACAGCGCGCCCATGGCGATGGACTGGTCGATGCGCCCGAAGTGCTGGCCGCTGAAGTCGGCGTCCAGCTCGGCGGCGTCGTGCTGCTCGGCGGCCAGGCAGATGGCGGCCATCTGCTGCACCGTCTCCAGCGGGTACTTGCCGGCCGCCGTCTCGGCGCTCAGCATCACGGCGTCGGTGCCGTCCAGCACGGCGTTGGCCACGTCGCTCACCTCGGCGCGCGTGGGCACCGGGTTGGCGATCATGCTTTCCATCATCTGCGTGGCGGTGATGACCAGCTTGTCGGCGGCGCGCGCCATGCGGATCATCTTTTTCTGCAGCGCCGGCACCGCCGCGTTGCCCACCTCCACCGCCAGGTCGCCGCGCGCCACCATCACGCCGTCGCTGGCGGCCATGATCTCGTCCAGCCGGGGGATGGCCTCGGCGCGCTCGATCTTGGCGATCAGCCCCGGCCGGTGGCCCCATTCGGCGCCGGCCACGTGGCACAGCTGGCGCGCCATCTCCATGTCGGTGGCGTTCTTGGGAAAGCTGACGGCCACGTAGTCGGCGCGCAGCTGCATGGCGGTCTTGATGTCCTCCATGTCCTTGGCCGTGAGGGCCGGCGCCGTCAGGCCGCCGCCCTGCTTGTTGATGCCCTTGTTGTTGGACAGCTCGCCGCCCAGCTTGACGGTGGTGTGCACGGCCTCGCCGCGCACCGCATCCACCGTCAGCACGATCAGGCCGTCATTCAGCAGCAGGGTGTCGCCGGGCTTGACGTCGCGCGGCAGCTCCTTGTAGTCCAGACCCACGCCCTGCGCGTCGCCCGGCTGCTGGCGCGCGGCGTCCAGCACGAAGGGCGCGCCGGCCTGCAGCAGCACCTTGCCGCCTTCGAACTTGCCAACGCGGATCTTGGGTCCCTGCAGGTCGGCCATGATGGCCACCTCGCGGCCGGCGCGCTGGCTGGCCTCGCGCACCCGGCGCGCGCGCTCGACGTGGTCGGCCGCCGCGCCGTGGCTGAAGTTGAGCCGCACCACGTTGACGCCGGCGCGCACCATGGCCTCCAGCAGGGCGGGGTCGCTGGACGCGGGGCCGAGGGTGGCGACGATCTTGGTGGCGCTGTGGGTCATGGTTGGGGCGGTCCATCGATGCAGGCAGGCATTCTGGCATGCCGCCGTGGCACGCCGCCGTTTCGATACCCAATCGGACGCCAGCCGGCATGCAAAATTCCTGGACAGCTATCAATAAATGAGTCCATCACAGCTGCGACTCGATCGGCAGCCAGCTCAGCAGCCACACCAGCGCACGCAGGCCGGCGCTGGTTTCGGGCTCGTGCGTCCACGCGCGCTCGCCACCGGCCTGCCAGCGCAGGCTGCCGTCCGCGGCCAGCTCGACGCGCCAGGCGCTCTCGGGCCGGGTGCCGGCGTCGAACAGCCGCCGCACCTCGGCCGCCAGCGCCGGCTGGTCGAACACCACGCCCATCTCGGTGTTGAGCTGGGCCGAGCGCGGGTCGAAGTTGAACGAGCCGACGAAGCCGCGCGCGCCGTCGACCACGAAGGCCTTGGTGTGCAGGCTGGCGCCGCTGGAGCCGAGCAGCTCGCGCTCGGTGCCGGCGCGGCCCGGCCGCAGCTCGTACAGCGCCACGCCCTGGCGCAGCAGCGGCGCGCGCCAGCCCATGTAGCCGGCGTGCACCATGGGCACGTCGCTGGCGGCCAGCGAATTGGTCTGCACGCGCACCTGCACGCCCCGCCGCGCCTAGCCGGCCAGCAGCAGCGTGCCGGTGGCGCCGGGCACGAAGTAGGGCGAGATCAGCCAGCTTTCGCTCTCGGCCGAGAACAGCAGCGCCATGACGTCGAACAGCAGCCAGCCAGCGCGCTCCTGGCGCTGCGCCAGCGGCGCGGCTTTTTCGGGCGGGTCGGACAGCACGCGGATGCTGGGCGACCAGTGCAGGTCCAGGCCGCCGCCGGGCTGCAGCATGGCGTGCAGGTCGTCGCGCCCGGCCAGCGCCCGCACCCAGGGCGTGGCCTGGGCGTCGGCCCACCACTGGGCGCGGCGGGCGCCGAACTGCTCGGGCGTCCAGGGCTCGCCGCCTTCGCGCAGCGCGCCCAGCGGCACCACGGCGGCGGAGTTCCAGAAGGCGTCGAACACGGCGCTGGCCTGCGCCACGGCGGGGCCCAGCAGCAGCAGGTCGGTGTCGTGGAAGTTGGTGTCCGCGGCGGCGTCGAAGTACTCGTCGCCGACATTGCGCCCGCCGACGATGGCCAGCCGGTTGTCGGCGATCCAGGCCTTGTTGTGCATGCGGCGGTTGAAGCCGGCAAAGCGCAGGCCCATCTCCAGCGCGCGGCGCAGGCCGCCGGCGCGGTTGCGCGCCGGGTTGAACAGGCGCACCTCCAGGTTGGGGTGGGCATCCATGGCCCGCAGGGCCTGGTCGAGGCCGCCCGTGTTCAGGTCGTCGAGCAGCAGGCGCACGCGCACGCCGCGCTCGGCGGCCGCCATCAGCTCGTGCTGCAGCAGCCGGCCCGTCAGGTCGTCGTGCCAGATGTAGTACATCGCGTCCAGGCTGCGCTCGGCGGCACGTGCGGTGCGGGCGCGCACAACGAAGGCCGGCACCGCCTCGCTCAGCACGGCGGCGCCGCTGGCCCCCGCGGGCTGGGCGGCCAGCAGCGGGCGTGCCAGCCGGTCCAGCGCGGTGGCGGCGTCGGCCACCGGCAGCGCCGACGAAGGCTCGCCCTGGGCGCGGGCGGCAAAATGCCCCCAGGACCACAGCGCCAGCACCGACAGCACGGCCACGGCGGCCAGCACGATCAGGCTCCAGCGCAGGGCGGGTTTGAGCATCAAACAGGCCTTTTGCCGGCTTCCAATATGCCCGGTCAGCTACTGATTTCGAAGCTATCGGCCCGCCGCGCGCCGCTCCAGAATCTCGAACGCCGGCAGCTGCTTGCCCTCCAGCACCTCCAGAAAGGCGCCGCCGCCGGTGGAGATGTAGCCCACCTGCTTCTCGATGCCGTACTTGGCGATGGCCGCCAGCGTGTCGCCGCCGCCGGCGATGCTGAAGGCGGGCGACGCGGCGATGGCCTGCGCGATGGTCCTGGTGCCGTTTTCGAACGGCGCCATCTCGAACACGCCCACCGGGCCGTTCCAGACGATGGTGCCGGCCTGCATCAGCTGCGCGGCCAGGCGCCGGGCGGTGTCGGGGCCGATGTCCAGGATCATCTCGCCTTCGCCCACGGCGCTGGCCGGCTTGACGGTGGCCGCGGCGTCGGCCTTGAACTCGGTGGCGGTCACCACGTCGGTCGGGATGGGCACCTGCGCGCCGCGCGCGGCCATGGCCGCCATCACCGCGCGGGCCTCGTCCACCAGGTCGGCCTCGGCCAGGCTCTTGCCGATGGGCAGGCCGGCGGCCAGCATGAAGGTGTTGGCGATGCCGCCGCCGACGATGAGCTGGTCCACCTTGTCGGCCAGCGACTGCAGGATGGTCAGCTTGGTGCTGACCTTGCTGCCCGCCACGATGGCCACCAGCGGGCGCCGCGGCTTGGCCAGCGCGCGCTGCAGGGCGTCGATCTCGGCGGCCAGCAGCGGGCCGGCGCAGGCGATGGGCGCGTACTGCGCCATGCCGTAGGTGGTGGCCTCGGCGCGGTGGGCGGTGCCGAAGGCGTCATTCACATAGATGTCGCACAGCGCGGCCAGCTTGCGCGACAGCGCGTCGTCGCACTTCTTCTCGCCCTTGTTGACGCGGCAGTTCTCCAGCAGCACCAGCTGGCCGGGCTGCACGTCGACGCCATCGACCCAGTCACGCACCAGCGGCACCTCGCGCCCCAGCAGCTCGCCCAGGCGCGCGGCCACGGGGGCCAGCGAGTCGGCGGGCGTCAGCTGCCCCTCGGTCGGGCGGCCCAGGTGGCTGGTGACCATCACCGCCGCGCCGGCATCGAGCGCCATGCGGATGCAAGGCAGGCTGGCGCGGATGCGCGTGTCCTCGGTGATGGCGCCGGTGCTGTCCTGCGGCACGTTGAGGTCGGCACGGATGAAGACGCGTTGGCCGCGCGCGGCGCCTTGCGCGCACAGGTCGGAAAAGCGGATGACGTTCATGGTGTATCGGACGGGGGCAGCGGGAATGGTAGGGAACCGTCGGATTGTAGGAAGTGAATCACAACCCAAAGCCCACCCGCAGCACCAGGTACACCACCAGCCCGACGACGATGGACACCGTGAGCGCCTGGCGGTCGTTGCGGCGCCAGAAGCACCAGCCGGCGGTGACCAGCGCGCCCCAGGCCTGGGCGCTGCTCCAGGGCAGCACCCAGTGGCCGCCGGGCATGACGATGTCGGGGGCGATGGCCGCCGTCAGCGCGACGATCGGCGCGTAAGGCAGGCCGCGCCGCAGCCAGCGCGGCAGCTGCAGGTCGCGGTCGCTGAAGAAAAAGCCGCAGCGCGTGAGCACGGTGATCGCCGTCATGCCGGCGATGACCAGCAGGGTCCACCCGCGCAACTCACCCATGGCCCTGCTCCGGGTTGGGCGCGGCTTCGAGCCAGCGCTCCAGCCCCACGCTGGCCACCACCGCCACCACGATGGCGACCACGATGCCCAGCCGATAGGGCAGGCCCATGGCCAGCACCGCCGCGCCGCCGGCCAGCAGCGCCGACAGCGCGCGCACGCGCGAGGTGATGAGCGAGCAGGTGACGGCCAGCAGCGCCAGCGTGCCGGCAAACTCCAGCCCCCAGCGCGCCGGCAGCGCCGCGCCCAGGAAGATGCCCAGCATGTTCAGCGACTGCCAGAACAGCCAGTTCCAGCAGTTGCCGCCCCACAGGTAGGACAGCTGCGCGCGGCGCTGGCGCTCGGTGTCGGCCGGCCGGGGAAAGCGCCGGACGAACAGCACGTAGGTCATGTCGCCCATGAAGTAGCTCAGCCAGATGCGCTTGCCGCGCGGCAGAAAGCGCAGGTACTCGCGCAGGTGCACGCCGAACACCAGGAAGCGCAGGTTCACGCACAGCGCCGCGGCGAAGATCACCCACATGGGCGCGCCGGCGGCGATCAGCGGCAGCGCCGCCAGCTGCGCGCTGCCGGCGAACACCAGCACCGACATCAGCACCGACTCGCCCACGCTCATGCCGCTGCCCACCATGGCCACGCCGGTCATGAAGGCCCAGGCGGCCAGGCCCACAGACACGCTCGCCATGTCGCGCACGCCGACCCAGAACAAGGGGTGGCGCGCCGTGTGCGCCCAGCCGTCGATGCGCCGCGCCAGCCAGCTTGCCGGACGCGAGGGCACAGCCCCCTCGGGCGGCAGCTGGGGCGGCAGCGGCATGTTCATGGCGCCGGCGCTCCCGCCGCGTCCAGGCATGGGCCGGGCGCCAGCGCAAAGCCGGCCAGGAACTCGCGCGCCGGCAGGCGCTTGCCGCCGGCGCGCTGCAGCTCGGTCAGGCGCAGCACGCCACGGCCGCAGGCCACCGCCACGCCCTCGTCGCCTACAGACAAAATCTGGCCGCAGCGGGCATCCAGCGGGCGCAGGCAGCTATCGATTTGAGACTGCCACACCTTCAGCACCTTGCCGTCCAGCGCGGTGTGCGCGCCCGGAAACGGATCGAACGCGCGCACCCGCCGCTCGATCGCCTCGGCCGGCAGCGTCCAGTCGATCGCCGCCTCGTGCTTGTCGATCTTGGCGGCGTAGCTGACGCCTTCGGCCGGCTGCGGCGTGCGCACCAGGCGCTCGGGCTGGCGCAGCGCCTGCACGATCAGGCGCGCGCCCAGCGCGGCCAGCTCGTCGTGCAGGCTGGCCGTGGTGGCGCGCGGGGCGATCGGCAGCGCCTGCGCCAGCAGCATGTCGCCGGTGTCCAGCCCGGCGTCCATCTGCATGATGGTGACGCCGGTCTGCGCGTCGCCCGCCTCGATGGCGCGGTGGATGGGCGCCGCGCCGCGCCAGCGCGGCAGCAGGCTGGCGTGGATGTTGATGCACCCCAGGCGCGGCAGGGCCAGCACCCAGGGCGGCAGGATCAGGCCATAGGCGGCCACCACCATCATGTCAGCCTGCGCGGCCTGCAGGGCGGCCCGGGCGGCGACGGCGTCCTCGGGGTACTTGCCGTCCAGCCGCAGGCTGCGCGGCTGGGCCACGGCGATGCCATGCGCCTGCGCCAGCTGCTTGACGGGCGAGGCCTGCAGCTTCAGGCCGCGCCCGGCCGGGCGGTCGGGCTGGGTCAGCACCAGCGGCACGGCAAAACCCGCGTCCAGCAGCGCCTGCAGGGCGGTGCGGGCAAAGTCGGGCGTGCCGGCAAAGACGATCTTCAAACTCATGGCGCGACTGTGGCGCTCAGCGCGAGCCCGGCTCGATCTGGTCGGCCACGCTCTCGTCGCCCAGCGACCAGCCGCGCACCACGCCCTCGGGGTCGACGTCGATGAACAGCAGACGCCAGCTGGGGCCCAGCGCGTAGCGCCAGACCCAGATCTGGCCCTTGAAGTTGTGCACCGCCTCGACGCGCGCCGGCGCGCCGTACTCGCGCAGCACGTCGGCGCGGCGCCAGTGGTCGACCTGGATGCGCTGGGCAAACAGGCCCTCCTGCAGGGCCTGCTCGACCCGCGCCACGCGGCCGTCGGCATCCAGGTCGAGGTTGAACACGCGCTGGCCGGCCGGCTGGGATGAATACTGCAGCCGCGCCGGCTGGCCAGCGGCAGCCGGGTACTGCGCGGTGGGGCGGCCCAGCGTGGCCAGCACCTGCGCCTCGGGCGTGCCCGGCGCGATGCGGCTGGGCTCGGCCAGCAGCGCGCAGGCGCCCAGCAGCAGGGCCGCCAGCGCAGCCAGCAAGGCCCGGCGGGGGCCGAGACTCATGCCGGCTCCCGAACCGCGTCCACCTTGTCCTGGCGCTCGGCCTTGAGCAGCTTGGTCTTGATGCGCCCGCGCTTGAGCGGCGAGAGGTACTCGACGAAGACCTTGCCCACCAGGTGGTCCATCTCGTGCTGGATGCACACCGCCAGCAGGCCCTCGGCCTCGATCTCGCGCGCGCGCCCCTGCTCGTCCAGCGCACGCACGCGCACCCGGGCGGCGCGCTCGACGCCGTCGTAGATGCCGGGCACCGACAGGCAGCCTTCGTCGCCCTTGACGCGCTCGTCGCTGGCCCACAGCAGCTCGGGGTTGATCAGCACCTGCGGCGCGTCGCGCTCCTCGGACACATCGATCACGACCACGCGCTCGTGCACGTCCACCTGGGTGGCCGCCAGGCCGATGCCCTGGGCCTCGTACATGGTGGCCAGCATGTCCCGCACCAGCGTGCGGATACGATCGTCGACGGCGGCCACCGGCCGCGCCACCTTGTGCAGGCGCGGGTCGGGATAACGAAGAATGGAAAGCAAAGCCATGGAAGTTGTCGCCAGGATGTCGCTATTTTCGCTACTTTTCGCCTTTCGCGCCGCCTGCGCGCGCCATTCTCGTTGCCCCTGGACGGGCTTGGCTGCAGAATGTCCGATCAATTGTCAAGCGCCCCGATGCCCTTTCGCAAAACAATGAAACCTCTTTTTCACGTCCGCACAGGCCGGCGGCTGGCGCCGCTGGGCGCCCTGGTGGCCCTGCTGGGCGCCGCGCCGCTGGCCCAGGCGCAGCATGGCATCCACTCGCCCGTCACCCCCAAGCAGCGCGCCACCGCGCAACAGGCGGCGCAGGCCGGCGTGCCGCTGTCGGCGCTGGCGCCCGACGCGCCCGACGAATACACCGTACGCCGCGGCGACACGCTGTGGGGCATCTCGGGCAAGTTCCTGCGCTCGCCCTGGCGCTGGCCCGAGCTGTGGGGCATGAACCTGCAGGACATCAAGAACCCGCACCTGATCTACCCCGGCCAGCAGCTCTACCTGGAGCGCAACGGCGACCGCGCCCGCCTGCGCACGCGCCAGGCCGCCGACGGCCAGCCCGACGCCACGGTGCGCGTGTCGCCGCGCAACCGCGTCGAGATGCTGGACGCCAACCCGCTGCCCACGCTGCAGGCGCACCTGATCGAGCCCTTCCTGAGCGAGCCGCTGGTGGTCGACCAGCTCGAGACCTTCGAGCGCGCCCCGCGCCTGGTGGCGCTGCGCAACCAGGACCGGGTGCTGGTGGTCAAGGGCGACCGCGCCTACGCGCTGGGCCCGGACGACGCGCCGCTGCTCAAGGGCGCCGGCCGGCCGGACGACTACCGCGTGTTCCGCACCGCCAAGCCCCTGAAGGACCCGGTCAGCGGCGAAATCCTGGGCTACGAGGGCCAGTACGTGGGCCGCGTCAAGCTGGCGCGCAGCCAGTCGATGTCCGACGAAGTGGCCGACGTTGGCTACGTGCCGCCCTACCGCCCGCTGTCGGGCGAGCTGAACACCGTGCCCGACGAGGTGCGCGACCAAAAGCCGCGCCACGTGGCCATCCCGGCCACGGTGGACGTGGTGGGCAGCAAGGAAGAAATGCGCGCCGGCGACCGCCTGCTGCCCGAGCCGCCGCGCCAGTACCGCAACTACGTGCCGCACGCGCCGGCCCAGCCGGTCCAGGCGCGGGTGGTCTCGGTCTACGGCGACGCGGTGCGCTTTGCCGGCAACAACCAGGTGGTGGCCATCAACAAGGGCGAGCGCGACGGCATGCAAAGCGGCACCGTGCTGGCCCTGCTGTCGGCCGGCGCGCGCGTGGTCGACAAGACCGACGCCCGGCGCGAGCCCATCCAGCTGCCCGACGAGCGCAACGGCCTGGGCATGGTGTTCCGCACCTTCGATCGCGTGTCCTACGTGCTGGTGATGGAAGTCTCCAACCCGGTGCAGGTGGGCGACAAGCTGATCAACCCCCGCTGAGACGAGAACACCCCCGTTGCTCCACTCGCTGCGCGATGCTTCGGCATCCCCCCTCAAGGGGGCATCGCCAGTGACCGGGGAGACCCCGGCCACGGCGATCGCTGGCGTGGCCTGCTCCGCGGCCGTTCGGCTCCTTCGATGTCATGCCCTACCGGCGAACGGTGCATGGGTTGAACGCCAGGCCGTGTGAGGCGTTGCAACCCAGACGCCATGGACCCCGATGAGCTGGCCGCCTGGCTGCGCCTGACGCTCACGCCGGGCGTCGGCAACGACGCGGCGCGGCGCCTGCTGGCGGCCTTCGGTTTGCCGCAGGCCATCTTCGCGCAAGGCAGCGCGGCGCTGCGCCAGCTGGTCAGCCCGGCCCAGGCCAGCGCCCTGCTGCAGGAGCCCGACGGCCTGGCCGCCCTGCTGGCCGCCACCCTGCACTGGCTGGACAGCGCCGAGGACGGCCTGCCGCGGCGCGTCATCACGCTGGGCGACGCGCTGTATCCGGCCAGCCTGCTGGCCATCGAGGACCCGCCGGTGCTGCTGTACGCCACCGGTCAGCTCCAGCTGCTCGAATCCGCATCGAATCGGCCTCTGGACCGCGCCAATCATTCCCCATCAGCTTCACTATCAATAGCAGACGGCTGGCCCATGCAGGCGCTGGCGGTGGTGGGCAGCCGCAACCCCACGCCGCAGGGCGAGCACAACGCGCGCCAGTTCGCGCGCCACCTGGGCGCGGCGGGCCTGTGCATCGTCTCGGGCCTGGCCCTGGGCGTGGACGGCGCCGCGCACGAGGGCGCGCTGCAGGCCGTGGACGAAGCCGCGCCCGCGCGGCGGCTGGCCACCCTCGCCGTCATCGGCACCGGCATCGACCGGGTCTATCCGCGCCAGCACCGCGCGCTGGCGCACCGCATCGCGCGCCAGGGCCTGATCCTGAGCGAATACCCGCTGGGCACGCCGCCGCTGCCCGGCAACTTTCCCAAGCGCAACCGCCTGATCGCGGGCCTGGCCCAGGGCACGCTGGTGATCGAGGCGGCGCTGCAGTCGGGCTCGCTGATCACCGCGCGCCTGGCCGCCGAGCAGGGCAAGGAGGTGTTCGCCATCCCGGGCTCGATCCACTCGCCGCAGTCGCGCGGCGCGCACGCGCTGCTGCGCCAGGGCGCCAAGCTGGTCGAGACGGCCCAGGACGTGCTGGAAGAGCTGCGCTGGCCCGCCGCGCCCACCAGCCCTCCGGCCCCGGCGCCCGACGCGGGCGCCCCCACCGGCGACACCGCCGCCCTGCTGGCCGCCCTGGGCGCCGACCCGGTCGGCTTCGACGCCCTGCAGGCGCGCACCGGGCTGCCCACCGAGGTGCTGCAGGCGCGGCTGCTGGAGCTGGAGCTGGACGGCCGGCTAAGCCGCCTGCCGGGCGGCCTCTTTCAGCGCTTGATCCAGGCGTAAGCGGGTGCTTACTGCAACATCTGGCCCGGCTGGACCTGCAGCTTGGCCAGCGCGTCGCGCGTGGCGCGCACGGTGAGCGCCTCGTCCTCCAGCGGCACCAGCAGGCCGGCCTGCAGGTAGGCCGCCAGGCGCTGGGTCTGCAGCAGGTAGCTCTTGCCGGCGCGGCTGGCCAGCAGGTGCAGCTGGCCACGCGCGCTGCGCCACGCGTACTGCACCGGGGTGGCAACGCCCTGGTAGTCCAGGGTGAACCCGGTCCCCAGGTCGAGCGCGCGCGCCCATTGGACGATGGCCTCGGGTGGCTGCGAGCCACCGGCGGCAATCACCTCGACCGCGGCGGCGCTGGCGCCGAAGACCATCTCGATCACCGCCGGATCGAGCCACAGGTCGCCCTCCGGATCGTCGGTGACCACGTCCTCCAGCGCCGCCAGCGCGCCCGACAGCTGCTCCAGCTGAGCCTGCGTCAGGCCCTCGTCGCGCGCCACGAAGGCCTGCATCACGGCGTCGTTGACGATCTTGATCTGCCGGTCCTGCTCCTCGGCAGGCAGGGCCAGCAGCGTCATGCCCTCGCGCAGGCTGTGCAGCAGGCGCGGCAGCTGCTGCACCACGCGCGAGCGTTCGGCGCGCTCGGGCTTGGCGCTGACGGCCCACAGCAGGTCGGCCGCCGCCTGCTTGAAGCGCAGCGTGTCGGCGTGCTGCGGCCCCTGGCGCACGGCCGCGATGGCCAGCACGTCCGACCAGACGCGAAACAGGAAGTCGCGCACCTCGTCGCCGACCGGCAGGCTGGCCAGCATGCGGCGCAGCTCGATGGTGTATTGCACCGCCAGGGCTTCCTTCTGCTCGACCTGCTGCGCCAGCGTGGCCGCCTGCTGCACGCTGCCGGCCTCGGCCAGCGAGCTGCCCAGGAACTTGGTGAACTCGTCGAGCATGAGCTGGTACACGCGCCGGCCGGTCTCGGGGTATTGCTCGATCACCTGCACGATGCGCTTGATCTCGCGCTCCAGGCGTTCATCGCTTACCTTGGCGGCCTCAAAGCCCAGGGCGCAGGCGCCCATGCGGTCGATCAGCTGGCGCGCCGGGTGCTCGATGGAAGCGAAAAAGTCGGGCTCGGCCAGCGCCAGGCGCAGCACCGGCAGCTGCAGGCGCGCAAACCACACGCGGATGCCGGGCGCGATGCGCTCCTCGGCCAGGATGGCCTGGAACATCAGGGCCACGATCTCGATGATGGCCTTTTCGCTCGGCCGCTCGGCCTTGGCCTTCAGCTCGGTGGCGCGCTGGCGCAGCTGCCGCGCCACCCCACGCACGTCGGGCACACCCGTCTGCGCGCCGTCGCCACCGATCCATTCGGTGGCGGCGAAGGCCGGATCGGGCTCGGCCAGCGCCTGCGCCAGCGGCGGCGAAAGCGGCGGCGGCACGACGCCCGAGTCGTAATCGGTCGCGTTGTCGGAGAGCAGGCGCCGGATCTGGCCCAGCACCCCCTGCGCGCGCTGACGCACCCGAGCGATGGGCGACAGGCCGGTGACCAGGCGCGTTTCCTGCGCCGCCCGCGCCAGCACCGAGGGCCGGATGCCCGCGCGCCAGCCCGTGGTGGCACCACCGTCGCCGCCGCCCTGCGCACCGCCTTCCATTGGCGCCAGGGAGCCACCTTCGCTGCGCCCACCCACCCAGCGCTCGCCGCCCGGACGGGCGTAGCGGCCCGTCAGGCCCGCGGCCGGGGCCACGCTCGCTCCACCTGCCGACATACGAGGTGGCGCACCACCGCCCTGCGCCGAGGCGCCACCGAAGCCGCCCGGCAGGGCGCCCCAGCCGGAGCCTCCGGTGGCTGGACCGGAGCCGTCGGCCGGGCCATGGCCGCCGGCGGGACCGGACGAACCGGACGAACCGGACGAAGCGGGTGAACCGGGCGGCCGGCCGGGCGCCGCGGCGCCGCCGGGGCCCGCGGGGCGGCGCGTCCTCAGTTCCAACTCGGCGGCAATGCCCTGCTGCTGCAGGAAGGCGTTGGCCTGGATGTAGGCTTCCTTGTAGCGCTGCGCCAGCGCCGTCTGCACGCCGGCGTGCACCAGCGCCCACATGGGGCGCGTCAGGCCCTGGTCGGTCCAGGCCTTGAGCAGGGCCTGGGCCAGGACCTCGGGGCGCAACGGGTCGTCGCTGGCCAGGTCGTCGCCGCGTTCCAGCCGCTTCATGCGCAGGCGCAGGTCGTTCCATTCGCTGCCGGCGCCTTCGACCACCGCCGCGCCCAGGCGCGAGGCGATGATCTTGCCTTCGATCACGTCGTCGTCGACCAGACCGAAGTCCAGCGTGGGCTTGCCCACCGCGCGCGCGCTGGCCAGGGCCGCAGCCGCGTGCGCGGCACCGGCCGCCGCCCACTGGCGGTGCGCGGCATCCAGCCAGGCCGCGCGTACGCGCTTGAAGGCGCCCCCCGCCTCCATGGCCACCGACAGCTCGGCCATCGACAGGCGGGTGCCCCCGCGCAAGGCGCCGTCGAGTTGCCCGTCGATGGCGGCGCCCAGGGGGTCGATCATCGCGTCGACCGCGCGCGCGAAACGCTCGCGCAACTGGCGCGCGAGCGGGTGCTGCGGGGAAGCGGGCGGCGCGGAGGTGACCATGGGCGGGCGATCGTGGGCTCAGTATCGCACGCGTACCGGACGCTCAGGGAGCCCAACCGTGTCCAATAACAACCGCTTCGTGAACCAATGCCTACACCACCGCGCCGGCGTTGGGGTCGTTGGGATCGGCCTCGCCCGAGCGGTGGGTCTTGATCAGGTCCTCGCGCTTGATGCCCAGCCACATGGCGATGGCGGCGGCCACGAACACCGAGGAGTAGATACCGAACAGGATGCCGATGGTCAGCGCGACGGCGAAGTAGTGCAGCGTCTCGCCGCCGAACAGCAGCATGGACAGCACCATGATCTGCGTCGAGCCGTGGGTGATGATGGTACGGCTGATGTTGGCCGTGATGCCGTGGTTGATGATCTCCACCGTGCTCATCTTGCGAAAGCGCCGGAACGCCTCGCGGATCCGGTCGAAGATGATGACCGACTCGTTGACCGAGTAGCCCAGCACGGCCAGCACTGCCGCCAGCACCGAGAGCGAGAACTCCCACTGGAAGAAGGCGAAGAAGCCCAGGATGATGACCACGTCGTGCAGGTTGGCGATGATGCCGGCCACCGCGTACTTCCACTCGAAGCGCAGCGACAGGTAGATCATGATGCCGACCACCACGAAGGCCAGCGCCTTCAAGCCGTTGGAGGCCAGCTCCTTGCCGACCTGCGGCCCCACGAACTCGTTGCGCCGCAGCTGCACGTCGGCGTCGGCGGCCTGCAGCGCCGTCATCACCTGCTGGGTCTGCTGCGCCGAGGTCTCGCCCTTTTGCAGCGGCAGGCGGATCAGCACGTCGCGCGAGGTGCCGAAGTTCTGCACCTGCGCGTCGACGTAGCCCATCTTGGCCATGGTGTCGCGCACCTTGCCCAGGTCGGCCGGCTGGGTGTAGGCCACCTCGATCACGGTGCCGCCGGTGAACTCCACCGACAGGTGCAGCCCGCGCGTGACCAAAAAGAACACCGCCAGCGCGAAGGTGACGAACGAGACGACGTTCAGCACCAGCGCGTAGCGCATGAAGTTGTAGTCGCGGTGGATCTTGAAAAATTCCATGGTCTTGCTCCGCTCAGCCGGCGTCCGACACCAGTTCGCCCTTGGCCTTGGGCTTCCAGACGGTGCCGATGGACACGGTCTTGAGCTTCTTCTGGCGGCCGTACCAGAAGTTGACCACCCCGCGCGAGAAAAACACGGCCGAGAACATCGAGGTCAGGATGCCGATGACGTGCACCACGGCAAAGCCGCGCACCGGGCCCGAGCCGAAGGCCAGCAGCGCCAGGCCGGCGATCAGCGAGGTGACGTTGGAGTCCAGGATGGTGGCCCAGGCGCGGTCGTAGCCGGCGTGGATGGCCCCCTGCGGCGACATGCCCTCGCGCAGCTCCTCGCGCACGCGCTCGTTGATCAGCACGTTGGCGTCGATGGCCATGCCCAGCGTCAGCGCCACCGCCGCCATGCCTGGCAGGGTGAGCGTGGCCTGCAGCATCGACAGGATGGCCACCAGCAGCAGCAGGTTGACCGACAGCGCGATCGAGGAGAACACGCCGAACAGGTGGTAGTACAGCGTCATGAAGATGACGATCACCACGAAGCCCCACATCACGCTGTGAAAGCCCTTGTTGATGTTCTCGGCGCCCAGGCTGGGGCCGATGGTGCGCTCCTCGATGATCTCCATCGGCGCGGCCAGCGAGCCGGCGCGCAGCAGCAGCGCCAGGTCGTTGGCCTCGACCACGCTCATCGAGCCCGAGATCTGGAAGCGCGTGCCCAGCTCGGCCTGGATCACCGGCGCCGTCAGCACCTCGCCCTTGCCCTTCTCGAACAGGATGATGGCCATGCGCTTTTTCAGGTTCTCGCGGCTGACGTCGCGCATGATGCGCCCGCCCTTGGCGTCCACCGTCAGGTCCACCTTGGGCTGCTGGGTCTGCGAGTCGAAGCCGGGCTGCGCGTCGGTCAGGCTGTCGCCCGAGATGATGACCTGACGCTTGACGACCACCGGCGTGCCGTCGCGCTCGAGGAATTTCTCGTCGCCGAAGGGCACCGGCCCCTGGCCCAGCGCGGCGGCGCGGCCCTCGGCGCTGTCGTCCACCAGGCGCATTTCCAGCGTGGCGGTGCGCCCCAGGATGTCCTTGGCCTTGGCCACGTCCTGCACGCCGGGCAGCTCGACCACCACGCGGTCGGCGCCCTGCTGCTGGATCACCGGCTCGGCCACGCCCAGTTCGTTGACGCGGTTGTGCAGCGTGGTGATGTTCTGCTTGATGGCGTTGTCCTGCACGCGGCGCAGGGCCTCGGGCTTGTAGTTCAGCACCAGCCGGCCGTCGGTGGCGGTGGCGGCCGGGTCGACCTGCAGGTCGGGGAACTTGTCCTGCACCAGGCGGCGCACGGCGTCCAGCGCGGCCGGGTCCTGGCCGGCGCGCACCTCGATGGCCTGGCCTTCGCGCGAGATGCCGCCGTAGCGCACGTTCTTGTCGCGCAGCGCCACGCGCAGGTCGCTCACCTGGGTGTCCAGGTTCTTGGTCAGCGCCGTGCGCATGTCCACCTGCAGCAAAAAGTGCACGCCGCCGCGCAGGTCCAGCCCCAGGTACATGGGCTTGGCGTTGATCGCCTGCAGCCAGGCGGGCGTGCGCGACACCAGGTTGAGCGCCACGATGTAGCCGGGATCGGATGCGTCGGGGTTGAGCTGCTTCTCGACCAGGTCCTTGGCCTTGAGCTGGGCGTCGGTGGTGTCGAAGCGCGCCCACACCGAGCCGCCCTCCAGCGTGAGCTGGTTGGGCGGGGTGCCCGCCTGCTTGAGGATGCCCTCGACGCGCGCCTGGGTGTCGGCGTCGATCCGGGTGACGGCCTTGCCGGCCGTCACCTGCACGGCCGGCGCCTCGCCGTAGAAGTTGGGCAGGGTGTAGAGCACCCCGATCACCAGCGTGACGAGGATGATCGCGTACTTCCAGATCGGATAGCGGTTCATGGGAGAGGGGCCAGGTCGAAAGCGTGTGGCGGCCAAGTGGCCGGTGTGCCCGGCCCGGGCCGCGGAAGGGGCGGCGCGCGCCGCCAGCGGTTACTTGAGGGTGCCCTTGGGCAGCACCTGCACCACGGCGCTGCGCTGCATCTGGACTTCCACGCCCGGCGCCACCTGCACGGTGAGGTTGCCCTCGCCCAGCGCGGTCACGCGGCCCAGCAGGCCGCCGGAGGTCAGCACCTCATCGCCCTTGGCCAGGGCCTCGATCATGGCGCGGTGCTCCTTCTGCTTTTTCATCTGCGGGCGGATCATGATGAAGTACAGCACCACGAACATCAGCACCAGCGGCAGCATGCTCATCAGCGAGGAAGACACTTCGGTGGCGGCAACCGCCGGCGAAGTCTGGGCAAAGGCGTTGGAAATGAACACGGGGAAAAGCTCCTGAGGCAAGAAGGGCAGCGCGCGCGGGCCTAGCCGGACGCTGCCGGCGTCGAAGTCGCCCGTCAGCAGGCGAACCCTTTATTGTAAGTCGCGCCGGCCCCTGGAGCCGCCGCACGCCCACGCCAACGGGCCCGCCCCGCCTGTTCGCCCAGAAACTATCGAATCAATAGCTGATTGGGATTGTTTGGCGCGGGCCAGAAGCGTATTTGATGCCGAATCAGGCGGCGCGCGCGGCCGCCGCGGGCGGGTCGCGGTACTGCGCCCGCAGCGCGTCCCAGCGCTGGCGCGCGGCCGCCAGGTTGCGCGCCTTCACATGGCCGTAGCCCTTGATCTGCTCGGGAATGCGGGCGATTTCCAGCCCCGTGGCGTGGTTGGCCGCGCTCAGGGTGGGCAGCAGCTCCTCGATGCTGGCGCGGTACTGGCCGATCAGGGCGCGCTCGGTACGGCGTTCCTCGGTAC
Source organism: Burkholderiaceae bacterium (assembly GCA_024235995.1). Taxonomy (NCBI): domain Bacteria; kingdom Pseudomonadati; phylum Pseudomonadota; class Betaproteobacteria; order Burkholderiales; family Burkholderiaceae; species Burkholderiaceae bacterium. Next base: position 906,052 of record JACKLI010000001.1, on the reverse strand, counting down.
GGCCGAACACGTCGAAGGCCGTGCCGCGCAGGCCCTTCAGCCGCGCCAGCAGGCGGAAGTTGCGCAGCATGCCGGGGCCGTATTTCTTCTTGACCAGCTCGCCCTGGTCGTTGCGCTGGGCCAGCAGCGGCGGCGCCAGGTGGTAGTTCAGCTTGAAGTTGCCCTCGAACATGCCCTCGATGCGCGCCAGGAACTGCGGGTCGCTGTGCAGGCGCGCCACCTCGTACTCGTCCTTGTAGGCCATCAGCTTGAACAGGCCCTTGGCCACGGCCTCGGTCAGGCTGGTCTTGCCCAGGGCGCCCTCGGCCTGCCGCACCCGGTCGACGAAGGCCTGGTACTGCTGGGCGTAGGCGGCGTTCTGGTAGCCGGTGAGAAATTCCACCCGGCGCGCGACGATCGACTCCAGCGTCTCGCGCGGCTTGAGCACGATGGGCTGCTCGCCCAGGCTGGCCAGCGCCTTCTTGACGCGCTCAGGATCGTGCGCGGCCTGGCGGCCACACTCGAACGCGGCCTTGTTGTTGTCCACCTGCACGTTGTTGAGCTCGATGGCGCGCAGCAGCGAGGCGCGCGTGAGCGGCACCCAGCCCTTTTGCCAGGCGTAGCCCAGCAGCATGGGGTTGACGTACAGCGTGTCACCCATCAGCTTGCCGGCCACGGTGTTGGCGTCGAAGCTGGCCACGCCGGCCTCGCCCACGGCGCGCGCGATGTCGGCGGCGCAGCGCACGGCAGGGTTCTGCCAGCCGCCGTCCCGGACGAAGGCGGCCGTGGGCGTGGCGTAGGCGTTCAGCGCCACGTGCGTGCGGCCCTCGCGCATGCGCGAGACCGTCTCCGGGCTCACCGCCACGATCGGGTCGCAGCCGATCACCAGGTCGGCCGCCGCCGCACTCACGCGCGTGGTGCGGATGTCGTCCTGGCTGGCGCCGATCAGCACGTGGCTCCAGGTGGCGCCGCCCTTTTGCGCCAGGCCCGCCGCGTCCTGCGTGACGATGCCCTTGCCCTCCATGTGCGCGGCCATGCCCAGCAGCTGGCCGATGGTGATGACGCCGGTGCCGCCCACGCCCGCCACCACGATGCCCCAGGCGCCGCCGGGCTGGATGGATGGCAACTCAGGCTCGGGCAGCGCGCCCAGCTCGAACGGCGACACGCTGGCCTGGGCCTTGGCTTTTTTCTTGAGGCTGCCGCCTTCCACCGTGATGAAACTGGGGCAAAAGCCCTTGACGCAGGAAACGTCCTTGTTGCAGGTGCTCTGGTTGATGGTGCGCTTGCGGCCGAACTCGGTCTCCAGCGGCTCCACCGACAGGCAGTTGCTTTTCACGCTGCAGTCGCCGCAACCTTCGCACACCAGTTCGTTGATGACCACGCGCACGGCCGGGTCGACCATGGTGCCGCGCTTGCGGCGGCGGCGCTTTTCGGTGGCGCAGGTCTGATCGTAGATGATGACCGTGGTGCCCTCGATCTCGCGGAACTCGCGCTGCACGGCGTCCAGCCGGTCGCGGTGCTCGATGGCGATGCCTTCGGGCAGGCCCTGGGCGCGCGCGCCCTCGTACTTCTGCGGCTCGTCGGTGACGACGGTGATCTTCTTCGCCCCCTCCGCGCGCATGTTCTGCGCGATCTGCACCACCGACAGGCCCTCGGGCCGCTCGCCGATGGGCTGGCCGCCCGTCATCGCCACCGCGTCGTTGTAGAGGATCTTGTAGGTGATGTTGACGCCCGCGGCCACGCTCTGGCGCACCGCCAGCGTGCCGCTGTGGTAGTAGGTGCCGTCGCCCAGGTTGGCGAACACGTGCTTTTCGTGGCTGAAGGGCTGCTGCCCGGTCCAGGGCACGCCCTCGCCGCCCATCTGCGTGAAGCCGATGGTGTTGCGGTCCATCCACACCGACATGAAGTGGCAGCCGATGCCGGCCATGGCACGCGAACCCTCGGGCACACGCGTGCTGGTGTTGTGCGGGCAGCCCGAGCAGAACCAGGGCTGGCGCTCGGCGCCGCTGCCTTCGGTCTTGAGCACCTGCAGCGTGTGCTGCGCGCCGTCCAGGATGGCGAGCTGGCGGTCGATGCGCGCCGTCATGTCAGCGTCCAGCCCGAGCTTTTTCAGCCGCTCGGCGATGGCGCGCGCGATCAGCGCCGGCGTCAGGTCGGCCGTGGCGCGCAGCAGCACGTTGGCCGTGGGGTTGGTGCGCGACCATTCGCCGCCGCCCATGTCGCCCTCGCCGCCGCTGCGGAACTTGCCCACCACATTGGGGCGCACGTCGGCGCGCCAGTTGTACAGCTCTTCCTTCAGCTGGTACTCGATCACCTGGCGCTTTTCCTCGACCACGAGGATTTCCTTCAGCCCGGTGGCGAACTGGCGCGTGGCCTGCGGCTCCAGCGGCCACACCACGCCCACCTTGTGCAGGCGGATGCCCAGCTGGCGGCAGCTGGCGTCATCCAGCCCCAGGTCCAGCAGCGCCTGGCGCGTGTCGTTGTAGGCCTTGCCGCTGGCGATGATGCCGAAGCGATCCTGAGGCCCCTCGATCACGTTGCGGTTCAGCCGGTTGGCGCGGATGTAGGCCAGCGCGGCATACCACTTCCAGTTGAACAGGCGCTCCTCCTGCGGCAGCGCCGAGTCGGGCCAGCGGATGTGCACGCCGCCGGGCGGCATCTCGAAGTCGGTGGGCACCACGATCTCGACCCGCGCGGGGTCGATCATGGCGGTGGCGCTGGACTCGACCACCTCCTGGATGGTCTTCATGCCGGCCCACACGCCGGCGTAGCGGCTGAGCGCAAAAGCGTGCACGCCCAGGTCCAGAATCTCCTGCACGCTGGCCGGAAAGAACACCGGAAAGCCGCAGGCCTCGAAGATGTGATCGCTCTGGTGCGCCGCCGTGCTGCTCTTGGCGATGTGGTCGTCGCCCGCCACCGCGATCACGCCGCCCCAGGGCGTGGTGCCCGCCATGTTGGCGTGCTTGAACACATCCGAGCAGCGGTCCACCCCCGGCCCCTTGCCGTACCAGATGCCGAACACGCCGTCGAAGCGGTTGCTGCCCGGCGGCGCAAAGCCCAGCTGCTGCGTGCCCCACAGCGCGGTGGCCGCCAGTTCCTCGTTCACGCCGGGCTGGAACACGATGTTCTGCGCCTGCAGGTATTGGCGCGCCGCCCACAGCGCCTGGTCGTAGCCGCCCAGCGGCGAGCCGCGATAGCCGCTGATGAAGCCCGCCGTGTTCTTGCCCGCCAGCGCGTCGCGCTGGCGCTGCAGCATGGGCAGCTTGACCAGGGCCTGGATGCCGCTCATGAAGGCGCGGCCATGGTCGAGGCTGTACTTGTCGTCCAGCGTGACGGTTTCCAATGCCTGACGGATGGATTCGGGCAGAGGGGCATTCATGGGGATGTGTCTCCTGTCATCGTCGCGGCACCCACGGCTGGCACGCGGCATCGATGCGGCAAAGTGTATGCGGCATTGCCACGGCGCGCGCGCCGCCGGGTGTCGCCAAGCCTACACTGCGCACCCATGCGAACGTTGTGGCAGGCGGGAATCTGGGTTGCGCTGGGTTGGGCGCTGGGCGCGACCACCGCCAGCGCACAAGCCCTGCCCCCCGAAGTGACCGAGGCCCTGGCACGTGCCGGCGTGCCCGAGTCCAGCGTGGCCATGGTGGTGGCGCCGTTGCCACCGCCGCCGGGCACCGTCAGCCACCAGCCCGAGCCCGTCAACGCCAGTGGCGAGGGCAACCCGACCGCCGCGCCGCAGGCCCTGCCCGCGCCGCGCCTGGCCTGGCGTGCCGACGCGGCGATGAACCCGGCCTCGGTGATGAAGCTGGTGACCACCTACGCCGGGCTGGACCTGCTGGGGCCCGGCTACTTCTGGAAGACGCGCGTCTACACCAGCGGCTACGTCAAGGGCGGCGTGCTGCACGGCAAGCTGCTGATCCAGGGCAGCGGCGATCCCAAGCTGGTGCGCGAGCGCCTGGCCGAGCTGATCGAGGCCATCCGCGCCAAGGGCATCACCGCCATCGACGGCGACATCGTGCTGGACCGCAGCGTGTTCAAGCTGCCGCCGCACGACCCGGCGGCCTTCGACGACGACCCGCTGCGCCCCTACAACGCAGGGCCCGACGGTCTGCTGGTCAACTTCAAGTCGCTGGTCTTTCACTTCAGCCCCGAGCCGCGGCGCAGGCAGGCGCGCGTGGAGGTGGAGCCGCCCATCGCCGGGGTCGACCTGCCGGCCACGGTGCCCACCGCCGGCGGCGCCTGCGGCGACTGGAAGACGCGGCTGGCGCTGGACTTCAGCAACCCGGGCGCGCCGCGTTTCAAGGGCCGCTACCCGGCGCGCTGCGGCGCGCAGAGCTGGGCCGTGGCCTACCCCGAGCCGGACGGCTACGCCCCGCGCGTGATCGAGGCCATGTGGCGCGCCGCCGGCGGCGCCCTGAGCGGCCAGGTGCGATGGCAGCAGCAGCCCGCGCGCGGCCAGCCGCTGGTGACGGGCCTGTCGCTGCCGCTGGGCGAGATCGTGCACGACATCAACCTGTACTCCAACAACGTGATGGCGCAGCAGCTGTTCCTCACCCTGTCGGCCGCCGGCGACGGGCGCGGCAGCTTTGCCGAGTCCACCAACACGCTCAAGCGCTGGTGGCGCGAGCGCTTCGGCCTGCGCGCCGCGCCCATCATCGGCAACGGCTCGGGCCTGTCGCGCGAAGGCCGCATCACCGCCGCCGCGCTGGTGGCGCTGCTGCAGCAGGCCGCTGCCGGCCCGCATGCCGAGGTGTTCGAGCGCTCGCTGCCCATCGCCGGCGTCAGCGGCACCCTGCGCCGCCTGGCCGCGCGCAGCCCCGGCTCGGAAGCCATCGGCAACGCCCGCCTGAAGACCGGCAGCCTGCGCGACGTGGCGGCCATTGCCGGCTACGCCTGGGGCCGCTCGGGCCAGGTCTATGCCGTGGTCGGCCTGGTCAACGACCCCAACGCCGACGCCGCGCGGCCCGCGCTGGACCGTCTGGTGGAATGGGCGGTGCGCGACCAGTGAGCGCCCCCGTCATGGCCCGATGGCGTGGTTCGGGCCGGGCTGCAGCCGCCCAAGGCCCCGCTTCGTGGCCCACATCGAAAAAACCCCCGGAACGTCGCCGTTCCGGGGGCCTCGGGTCTGACCTGGCTCGTCAGCTCACATCATGCCGAGCAGGCGCGGGAACCACAGGCTCAGCGTCGGCCAGTAGGTCACCACGCCCAAGAAGCCCAGCATGGCCAGCAGCCAGGGCCAGACGGCCACCGTCAGCTCGGTGATGCCCATCTTGGTGATGCCCGAGGCCACGTACAGGTTCAGGCCCACCGGCGGGTGGCACATGCCGACCTCCATGTTCACCACCATGATGATGCCGAAGTGCACCGGGTCGATCCCCAGCTTCATCGCCACCGGGAACAGGATGGGCGCGAAGATCAGCATGATCGACGAAGGCTCCATGAAGTTGCCCGCCAGCAGCAGGATGACGTTGACGGCCAGCAGGAAGGTGATCATGCCCAGGCCATGGCCCAGCATCCAGTCGGCCAGCGCCTGCGGGATGTTCTCGTTGGTCAGGATGAAGCTGAACAGCACCGCGTTGGTGATGATGTACAGCAGCATGGCGCTCATGTTGGCCGAGTTCAGCAGCACCTTGGGCACGTCCTTCAGGCCCATGTCCTTGTAGATGAACACCGCCACCACGAAGGCGTAGACCGCGCTCATGGCCGCCGCCTCGGTGGGCGTGAACATGCCGGTGTAGATGCCCCCCATGACCACGATGATGAGGAACAGCCCCCAGGCCGACTTGCGGAACGCCGCCCAGCGCTCGCCCCAGCTTGCCTTGGGCAGGCGCGGGTAGTTGTACTTGCGCGCGCGCCAGTACGTGACGCCGCCCAGCACGCCGGCCAGCGCCAGGCCCGGCACCACGCCGGCCATGAACAGCGCGCCCACCGAGGTGTTGGTGGCCACCGAATACATCACCATCACGATGGACGGCGGGATCAGGATGCCCAGCGCCCCCGAGGTGGTGATGACGCCGGCGCCGAACTGCTTGGGAAAGCCCGCCTTCACCATGGCCGGCAGCAGGATGGAGCCGATGGCCACCACGGTGGCCGGGCTGGAGCCCGACACCGCGGCAAACAGCGCGCAGGCCAGCACGCCGCCCAGGCCCAGGCCGCCGTACCAGTGGCCCACCATGGAGGTGGCGAAGTTGATCATGCGCCGCGCCACGCCCCCGTGCGTGAGGAAGTTGCCCGCCAGGATGAAGAACGGGATGGCCATGATCTCGAAGCTCTCGATGCCCGTGAACAGCTTGAGCGCCACCGATTCCAGCGGCACCTGGGTGAAGGCAAACAGAAAGGTCAGGACCGTCAGGCCCAGCGAGATCGACACCGGCATGCCGGTGAGCATCAGCACCAGCAGCAAAACGAAGATGATGGCGGCGTTCATGGCTTGCTCCCACCTTCGCGGTCGGACTCGTTGGGGTGCAGGTTGTCGCGCAGGGCGTAGGGGTTGATCTCCTGCGCGGCAGCCTCCTCGACGTTTTCCTCCAGCCCGTCGACGTGGTCGTGGTCGTGGTGGGGCAGCTCGCCGGTGCGGATGAAGCCCACCAGCACCTGCAGGAACCGGAAGCACATCAGCCCCGTGCCCAGCGGAATGGCGCTGTACACGATCCAGGTGGGCCATTCGAGGTCGGGGGTGGTGGGCCCTTCGATCAGGTCCTCCACCGGCAGTCCGAACAGGCTGAACAGGTCGTGGTGCGCGCCGTTCTCCCACACGAAATGGCCGCCCATCCAGGCCACCACGCCGGTGAACAGCGCGCCGGCGGCCAGCCCGAAGATGATGAACTTGGCGCGCACCTTCTCGTTCAGGCGGTTGATGAGCACGTCCACCCCCACGTGGATGCCCGTGCGCACGCCGTAGGCGGCGCCGAACTTGGCCATCCACACGAACATGATGATGGTCAGCTCCTGCGCCCACGACAGGTTGATGGTGAGCAGCCAGTCCTGCAGGCCGGGAATGGCCATGCCCGCCAGGTAGCGGTGCATCACGGCGACGAAGACGATGAGCGTGGCAGCGCCCATCAGGAAGGTGATGAGCCACTCTTCCAGGTGGTCCAGGATTTTCATGTGGGAAGTTCCCCCAGGTTGGGCATCGAGCGCCGAGCGCTGCGCGGCGGCCGCGCAGCGCTCTCAGCCCGCGAGATCCATCACAGCTTGGCCGGATCGAAGCCCGTGGCCTTGTACACGTCCTGGATGATGTCCTTGCCGATGCGGCCGGCCATCTTCTGGTGCACCGGCACCAGCGCCTTCTTCAGCGCCGCGCGCTCTTCCTTGGTGGGCGTGTAGATGGTGGTCTTGCCGCTCTTCTTCACCGCCTCCAGCGCATGGTCGTTCTCGTCCTGCGCGATCTGGTTGGCATAGGCCGTCGCCTGGCGCATGGCGTCCTCGAGCTGGCCGCGCACGTCGGCGGGCAGGCCGTCCCAGAACTTCTTGTTGACGATGACCGCGTAGCCCAGGTAGCCGTGGTTGGTCAGCGACAGGTGCTTTTGCACCTCGTTCATCTTCTGGGTGTAGAAGTTGGACGGCGGGTTCTCCGTGCCGTCCACCACGCCGGTCTGCAGCGCCTGGTAGGTTTCGCCAAACGCAATCACCTGCGGAATGCCGCCCAGCGCGCGGATCTCCTCCTCCAGCACCTTGGACGACTGGATGCGGTACTTCAGGCCCTTGTAGTCGGCCACGGTGTGCAGCGGCTTGTTGGCCGAGAAGTCCTTGAAGCCGTTGTCCCAGTACGCCAGGCCGGTGATGCCGCGCGCCTCCAGCTTCTTGAGCAGCTTGGCACCCACCGGCCCGGTGGTGACCTTGTGCAGTTCGTCGCTGTTGTCGAAGATGAAGGGCAGGTCGAACACCTCGAACTCCTTCACGCCCAGCGGGCCGAACTTGGCCAGCGAGGGCGCCAGCATCTGCACCGAGCCGAGCTGCAGCGCCTCCATCTCCTCCTTGTCCTTGTACAGCGCGCTGTTGGCGTAGACCTCGACCTTGACCTTGCCGTGGGTCAACTCGGCCGCCTTCTTGGCAAAGAACTCGGCGGCCTTGCCCTTGGGCGTGTCCTGCGCCACCACGTGGCTGAACTTGATCACGGTCTGGGCCTGGGCGGCCAGGGTGGCTCCAAAGGCCAGCAGGCCGCAGACCAGGATTTTCTTGACGGGAAATGGCATGACAGTCTCCTTCGACGATGGTGAATGACAACGTCGCGGACTGTAGGCATTGCGCCGGGGCGGCGTAACTGTGGCGTTCCACAGCTAGGGTTATCCCCGAGCCAGCGCTGCCTGCACTCGGTCGAGCCAATGCTGGCCGATGCGCCCCTGCAGGCCCTGATACACCTGCCGCGTGGCCTGGCGCAGGCGCTGGCGCTGCGTCTCGTCGATGGGGTGGATGCGCGTGGTGCCGCTGGCGCGCAGGGCGGCCAGGGCATCGTCGTTCTCGCGCTGCGCAATGGCGTTGCCCCACTCGAGCGCCTCGTCCACCGCCTGGCGCACCAGGCGGCGGTCGGCGGCGGCCAGCGCGCTCCAGAAGCGCTGGTGCACCACCACCGCATAGCCCAGGTAGCCGTGCCGCGTCAGGCTCAGGTCGGTCTGCACCTCGTTCATGTGCTGGGTCCAGAAGTTGGAGCTGGGGTTTTCCGTGCCGTCGACCACACCGGTGGCCAGGGCCCGGCGCGTTTCGCCAAACGCCAGTTCCACGGGCCGCGCGCCCAGCGCACGCATCTGGTGGGCCAGCACGCGCGAGCTTTGCACCCGCATGCGCAGGCCCGCGTAGTCCGGCAGCACCAGCAGGGGCCGGTTGGCGCTCATGTGCTTGAAGCCGTTGTCCAGGTAGCCCAGGCCCACCATGCGCTGGCGCGCCAGCAGGGCGAGCAGGTCGCGCCCGACGGCGCCGTGCGTGACACGCCGCACCTGCGCGCGGGAGTCGAACAGGAAGGGCAGGTCGAACAGCTCGAACTCCGGAAACCCCAGCGGCCCGAACTTGGACAGCGACGGTGCCAGCATGTCCACCGCCCCGAGCTGCAGCGCCTGCATCTCGTCGGCATCGCCATACAGCAGCGAGTTGGGGTAGATCTCGACCTGGATGCGGCCCTGGCTGAGCGCGTGCAGCCGCTGCCGCAAGCGCTCCAGCGCCAAGCCCTTGGGCGTCTGCCGCGCCACCACGTGCGACAGGCGGATGGTGATTTTCGATTCGGCCCGGCCCCGCGTGGACGGCACCGGCAGCGCCGCCGCGGCCAGGGCCTGCAGGCAGCGGCGGCGGGCAACAGGGGCTGCGCACATGCTCGTTATTATCGAATGCCGCGGCCTGCACCCATGTCCTGGACGACGCCCCAATCCTCCGACGACTTCGCCCTGCTGCACGCCAGCGGGCGCGGCCTGCCCGACCGCAACCGCCGGACCGTGCTGTGGATGATGGGGCTGGCCGTGCTGATCGTGGGCGCGGTGGTGGCGCTGGTGTGGTACCTCAACCACTTCGAGAACGAGGAGGAGGAGCGCCGCCGGGGCGCCGACGCGCAATGGCTGGAGCGCAACGTGCAGTTCCACTTCCGCCGCCTGGAAGACGACCTGGCGCAGCGCGCGCGCCAGGTCGCCATCGACGGACCCCAGGCCCTGCACGACGCCACGGACCCAGCCGACGCGCCCGACGCCGTGCCGGCCGGCCTGCTGTGGCGCGCGCCCGGCGTGGTGCTGGCACGCGCCTGGCTGGCTGGCGACGCCCCCGGCAGCGGCGACCTGGCCGCCTGGGAGCAGGACAAGGCGCTCAACCCCGAGAACCATCTGGCCCTGCAAACCCTGCAGGACATCGTGGGCAACCTGCGCCGCGCCAGCTACGCCGGGCCCATGCGCCTGGCCGACGGCAGCGTGACCGACCGCGTCTGGCTGGCCGTGCCCTACTTCGACGGGCTGCACCTGAAGGGCATCTACGTGGCGCAGCTCGCCATGCGGCAGGCGGTCGATGCCCTGCTGCCCGGCTGGTTTTTGCAGAACCAGACGGTGCGCCTGGTGGTGGACGCCGTGGGCCTGCCCGCCGGCATGCCCGCCAGCGGCCCCTACCGCACGGTGATGAACCTGCCCGGCACCGACCTGATGCTCGAGGTCGTGCCGCAGGGGCCGCGCGCCTCGCCCGTGCCGCGCATCTTCTTCGTGGTGGCGCTGCTGTTCCTGCTGGGCATGCTGGCCAGCCTGGCCGCGCTGCGGCGCGACTTCGTCAAGCGCCAGCAGGTGCAGCAGCGCCTGCTGGCCGAGGTGGCGCTGCGCTCGGCCATGGAGCGCTCGGTCGCCATCGGCATGCGCGCCTGGGACTTCAAGGGCCGCATCCTGTACGTCAACCAGGCCTTCTGCGCCATGGTGGGCTACAGCGCGCAGGAGCTGCGCGGCACCAGCGCGCCCCTGCCCTACTGGCCCGCCCACCAGAGCGACGAGCTGGCCCTGCTGCACGCGCACGTCATCCACCAGGGCACCGAGGCGCAGGGCATCGAGGTGCAGTTCCAGCACCGCGACGGGCATGGCGTGGACGTGCTGATCCACGAGGCGCCGCTGCTGGCCGCCGACGGCACGCAGCTGGGCTGGATGAGCTCGGTGCTGGACATCAGCGAGCGCAAGCGTGCCCAGCAGCTGGCCGCGCTGCAGCAGGAAAGGCTCGATGCCTCGGGCCGGCTGGTGGCGGTGGGCGAGGTGGCCTCGACGCTGGCGCACGAGCTCAACCAGCCGCTGGGCGCGCTGGCCTCGTTCGCCAACGGCCTGCTCAACCGCCTGCGCGCCGGCAGCATCACGCCCGCGGAGGTGCAGCCGGTGGTGCAGCGCATGGCCCAGCTGGCCGAGCGCGCCGGCGGCGTGATCCAGCGCGTCAACGCCTTCGCACGCCGGCGCGAGCTGACGCTCTCGCGCGTGGACCTGGCGGCGCTGGTGCGCCGCGCCGTGGCCGCCGCGCAGGAGGCGCGCAGCGTCCCGGTCACGCTCGATCTGCCGACGCAGCCGGTCTGGGTGCAGGGCGACGCGCTGCTGCTGGAGCACCTGGTTCACAACCTGTGCGGCAATGCGCTGGACTGGGCCGGGCTGGGCCCGCGCGAGCCGCGGGTTCGAGTGCGGCTGGACACCCCCGCCGGCGCCGAAAACCAGGTGCGCCTGAGCGTCGCCGACAGCGGCCCCGGCGTGCCCGAGCACGCCCAGGCGCGCATCTTCGACGCCTTCTTCAGCACCAAGGACGGCGGCATGGGCATGGGCCTGGCCATCTGCCGCTCCATCGCCGAGGCGCACCACGGCCGCATCGGCGTGGGGCAGGACGCGGGGCTGGGCGGCGCCCAATTCACCGTCGAGCTGCCCCTGGCACCGCCACCCGCCGCCACCGACTCGGGAGACCCGCCATGACCGCGCCGCTGCAAGCCGTGGACATCCACATCGTGGACGACGACGCCGACGTGCGCGACGGCCTGGCCTGGCTGTTCGACTCGCGCGGCTACCAGCCGCGCGCCTGGGCCAGCGGCACGGCACTGCTGGAGGCCGCGCGCGCCCTTCAGGGCCGCTGGGGCGAGGCCGTGGTGCTGCTGGACATGCGCATGGAGCCGCTGTCGGGGCCCCTCACCTTCGAGCGGCTCAAGGCCCTGGGCTGCCCCTGGCCGGTGCTGTTTCTCACCGGCCACGGCGACGTGGGCAGCGCGGTCGAGGCGGTGAAGAACGGCGCCTGGGACTTCCTGGAAAAGCCGTTCCAGGACAACGTGCTGGTGGACCGCGTGGAGCAGGCCATGCAGGCCGTGCTGGCGCGCACCGACGCCCAGCGCGAGCTGCAGCGCCTGCGCCAGGCCCTGGCCAGCCTGAGCCCGCGCGAGCGCGAGGTGCTGGACGAGCTGATCCGCGGCCACTACAACAAGAACATCGCCGAGCACCTGGGCATCACGGCGCGCACGGTAGAGTTTCACCGCGCCAACATCTTCGAGAAGATGGGGGTGGAGTCGGCCGTCGAGCTGGCGCACCAGATCGGGCGGCTGGCCTCCGTGGACGGCGGCCAGCCCTCCTGATGCGGGGCCACGCCCAGGTTTCTATATTTTTGTAGCAAGTTGGCCAGTTCCACCGCCGACTTGACGTCCATTTTCTCGAACACGCGGGCACGGTGCACCTCCACCGTGCGCACGCTGATGCCCAGCTCGTCGGCAATGCGCTTGTTGGCCAGACCGCCGGCCACGCGCTCCATCACGGCGCGCTCGCGCTCGGTCAGCTCGCCGACGCGCGCCTGCACCTCCTGTCGGGCTGCACGCTGCGCCAGACGCTGGCGCGACAGGGCCAGCGCCTGCTCGACGCGGTCGACCAGCGCGTTGTCGGAAAAGGGCTTCTCGCAAAAATCGAAGGCCCCGCGCTTGACGGTGTCCACCGCGGTCGGCACGTCGGCGTGGCCGGTCAGGAAGATCACCGGCCACAGCTCGGGCACGCCGCGCGCCAGCAGGCGCTCGAACAGCGTCAGGCCGCTGGTCACCGGCATGCGCACGTCCAGCAGGATGCAGCCGGGCGTGCTCGGCTCGGCCGCGCCCAGCGCCTGCTCGAACGCCGCGGCGCTGTCATGGCCCTGCGCCAGCAGGCGGCGCGTGCGCAGCAGCCAGGCCATAGCCTCACGCACGCTGGGGTCGTCGTCGATGATGTGGACGATGGCGGGGTTCATCCTTGGGATTCTAGAAAGCCGGCTGGCGCATCGCGCATGACAAAATGACCGCCCGGCTGCGCCGGGCATGACGAAATGACCAAGACGCCTTGGTCATCGACGCGAAGCGAGGTCATTGAGCGCAGCGAAGTCATTGGTCGTTCATCCAACACTCACAGGTCCATCATGGCATCCACTTCTCCCATCCGCATCGGCATCGTCGGGCACGGCAACCTCGGGCGCGGCGTCGAAGCCGCCATGGCGCACAACCCCGATATGCGCGTGGCCGGCATCTACACCCGGCGCGACCCTGCCGGCGTCAAGCCCCTGGTGGCCGGCACGCCGGTGCACGGCATGGCCGCGCTGGCGGGCCACGCCGGCCAGCTCGACGTACTGATCCTGTGCGGCGGCTCCAAGGACGATCTGCCCCAGCAGTCGCCCGAGCTGGCGGCGCGCTTTTGCATCGTCGACAGCTTCGACACCCACGCCCGCATCCCCGAGCACTTTGCCGCCGTCGATGCCGCGGCGCGCGCCGGCCAGACCACGGCGCTGATCTCGGCCGGCTGGGACCCGGGCCTGTTCTCGATCAACCGCGTCTATGCCGAGGCCCTGCTGCCCGACGGCGAGACCTACACCTTCTGGGGCAAGGGCGTGAGCCAGGGCCACTCCGACGCGCTGCGCCGCGTACCCGGCGTGGCCGGCGCCGTGCAGTACACGGTGCCGGTCGAGGCCGCCATGCAGCAGGTGCGCAGCGGCACGCGCCCGCAGCTGAGCACGCGCCAGAAGCACACGCGCGAGTGCTACGTGGTGCTCAAGGACGGCGCCGACCCCGAGGCGGTGCGCCAAGCCATCGTCGGCATGCCGCACTACTTCGACGAGTACGACACCAGCGTGCACTTCGTCAGCGCCGAGGTGCTGGCGCGCGAGCACGGCCGGATTCCGCACGGCGGCTTCGTCATCCGCAGCGGCAACACCACGGCGGCGCACAAGCACGTCGTCGAATACCGCCTGCAGCTGGACAGCAACCCCGAGTTCACCTCCAGCGTGCTGGTGGCCTATGCGCGCGCCGTGCACCGCCTGCACCAGCAAGGCCGCTTCGGCGCGCTGACGGTGTTCGACGTCGCCCCCGGCCTGCTGTCGCCCAAGAGCGCCGAAGAACTGCGCCGCAGCGATCTGTAAAGGCAGCCCCGTCATGCCAAGCGCCCAGGATCCCTGGGACTTGGAGCGCTTCGTGCAAGCGCAGCAGCGCCACTACGCCGACGCGCTGGGCGAGTTGCGCGCCGGCCGCAAGCGCACACACTGGATCTGGTACGTGCTGCCCCAACTGGCCGGCCTGGGCCGCAGCGACCTGTCGCGGCGCTACGCCATCTCGGGCCTGAACGAGGCACGCGCCTATCTGGCGCATCCCCTGCTGGGCCCGCGCTTGCACGAGTGCGTGGCGGCGCTGAACCGACACCCGGGCCAGAGCGCCACCGACATCCTGGGCCCGATCGACGCGCTCAAGCTGCACTCCTGCCTGAGCCTGTTCCTGCAGGCCGCGCCCGACGGCGAGCCCTTCCAGAGCGCCATCGACCGCTTCTTCGGCGGCACGCTGGATGCGGCGACACTGCGCTTGCTCGCCGTCCCGCCGGCGACGCGCTGACCGGCAAACGCGAAGCACTGCACGGATCGGCCGTCGCGCGTACAATTGCATAGTCATACTATGTAGTTGTACGCTTCGCGATGCCCACACCACATCCTGACGCCTCGGTCGGCGCCGAGTTGCTCGACGTCATCGTGCGACTCAACCGCTGGGTGACGCACCACAGCGACTGGACGCTGCCGGTGGCCCAGATGCGCGTGCTGTCGCAGATCGACGAATGGGGCGAGGCGCGCACCAGCGACCTGGCCCGTGCCGAGCGCTGCAGCCAGCCGACGATGACCGCGCGCCTGCAGCAACTCGAGACGCTGGGCTGGGTGGCGCGGTCGCGGGACCACCAGGACGCACGCGCCACCCCGCTCACGCTCACGGACGCCGGCCGGACCGTGCTGGCCGACGCCCGCAAGGCGCGCGCGCGGGTGATCGACACCCTGATGGCGCCCATGGACGCGCCCCAACGCCAGCGCCTGCACGACGCCACCCGCGCGCTGCGCGAGCTGCTGGACGCCACCTACAACCACCTTCCCCCAACACGCCGTTCATGATGAATTTCCTGCACCAACCCAAGGCCGTGCTGGCCGTTGCCTTCGCCTGCGTGATCGCCTTCATGGGCATCGGGCTGGTCGACCCCATCCTCAAGCCCATCGCCGATTCGCTCGGCGCCACGCCGTCGCAGACCTCGCTGCTGTTCACCAGCTACATGGCGGTGATGGGGCTGGCCATGCTGATCACCAGCGCGGTTTCCAGCCGCCTGGGCGCCAAGCGCACGCTGCTGCTGGGGCTGGCCATCATCATCGTCAGCGCCGGCCTGGCCGGCGCCTCCGACTCGATCGGCGCCATCGTCGGCTGGCGCGCGCTGTGGGGCCTGGGCAACGCGCTGTTCGTCGCCACCGCGCTCACGGCCATCGTCTCCAGCTCGGGCGGCTCGGTGCGCGAAGCGGTGATCTTCTACGAGGCAGCGCTGGGCGTGGGCATCGCGGCTGGGCCGCTGATCGGCGGCGTGCTGGGCACGATCTCGTGGCGCGGGCCGTTCTTCGGCGTCTCGGTGCTGATGACCGTGGCGCTGCTGGTCACGGTATTCCTGCTGCCATCGACCGTGACCCGCTCGCAGCCGACTTCCCTGGGCGAGCCGTTTCACGCCCTCCAGCATCGGGGACTGCTGGGCGTCGCGCTGACCGCGCTGCTCTACAACTTCGGCTTCTTCACGCTGTTGGCGTACACGCCGTTTCCGCTGAACATGAACGCGCACCAGGTCGGACTGGTGTTCTTCGGCTGGGGCGTGGCGCTGGCCATCGCCTCGGTGGTCATCGCACCGCGCCTGCAGCAGCGCTGGGGTACCGTGCCTTCGATCCTGGCCGCCCTGGTCGGCTTTGCGCTGGTGCTCGTTGCGATGGCGGTCTGGACCGAGCACAGGGCGGTGCTGGTGGCCGGCGTGGTGGTGGCCGGACTGTTTCTGGGCATCAACAACACGCTGGTGACCGAGACCGTGATGAACGCCGCGCCGGTGCCACGCGGTGTCGCCTCGGCCGCCTACAGTTTCGTGCGCTTTGCCGGCGGCGCGGTGGCGCCGTGGCTGGCGGGCTTTCTGGGCGAGCGCATCAACGACCACGTGCCCTACTGGGTCGGCGCCGTCGCGGTGCTGCTGGGTGCCGGCGTGCTGGCGTTCAGTCGGCGCCACCTGCTGCACGTCGACACCGTACTGGCGCACGGCGCCGCATCCATGCCGCTGGCGACCGCCCCCCGGTAGCACTCACAAACCCACCGGCAGCACCAGGCTCTCCTTGACCTCCTCCATCACTACGTAGCTGTTGCTCTGCGCCGGCACCGGGATCTGGCGCAGGATCTGGCCCAGCAGGTCGCGGTACTCGCGCATGGCCGACAGGCGCGCCTTGACCAGGTAGTCGAAGGCGCCCGAGATCAGGTGGCATTCCAGCACGCGCGGCTCCAGCAGCAGCGCCTGGCGCACGGCGTCGAACACGGCGGCCGACTTGGACGCCAGCGTCAGCTCGACGAACACCAGCAGCCCGCGCCCCAGCGCCTCGGGGTTGACGCGCGCGTGGTAGCCCAGGATGACGCCCGAGCGCTCCAGCCGGCGCACGCGCTCGGTGCAGGGCGAAACCGACAGGCTGACGCGCTCGGCCAGCTCGGTCATCGAGATGCGGCCCTCGCGCTGCAGCTCTTCGAGGATTTTGCGGTCGATGCGGTCGAATTCCATGATTTCACTTCACAAACGCTGTTATGCAGTGATTTTTACTGAAACCAGACCGATCACCAAGCTATTTCGGTGTCTTTTACCATGGTCATCTCCATAAACTGGCGGCACTGAAAACACGATTTCTGGAGACGGACATGAAAGTCATCGTTCTGGGCGGCGGCGTGATTGGTGTCAGCACCGCGTACTACCTGGCGCGCGCCGGCGCCGACGTGACGGTGCTGGAGCGCGAAAGCGGCGTGGCGCTGGAGACCAGCTTTGCCAATGCCGGCCAGGTGTCGCCCGGCTACTCCACCCCGTGGGCCGCGCCCGGCATTCCGCTGAAGGCCGTCAAGTGGATGTTCCAGAAGCACGCGCCGCTGGCGATCCGCCTGGACGGCAGCATGTTCCAGCTGCGCTGGATGGCCGCCATGCTGCGCAACTGCACCAGCGCGCGCTACGCCGTCAACAAGGAGCGCATGACGCGCCTGGCCGAGTACAGCCGCGACTGCCTGCGCAATCTGCGCGCCGACACCGGCATCGAATACGAGCAGCGCACCCTGGGCACGCTGCAGGTGTTTCGCACCGCCAAGCAGATGCAAGCCGCGCAGCGCGACACCGCCGTGCTGCAGGAGTGCGGCGTGCCCTACCGTCTGATGACAGACGCCAGCGCCCTGACCGAGTACGAGCCGGCGCTGGCCCACGCCAAGGGCCTGGTCGGCGGCCTGCAGCTGCCGGGCGACGAGACCGGCGACTGCCAGCGCTTCACCACCGAGCTTGCCGACAAGGCGCGCGCCCTGGGCGTGCAGTTCCGCTTTGGCGTGGAAGTGGCCGAGCTGCAGCAGCGCGGCGGCCAGATCAGCGGCGTGAAGCTGGCCGGCGAGGCGGGCGAGGTGCTGACTGCCGACCGCTACGTGCTGGCGCTGGGCAGCTACTCGCGCGCGCTCCTGGGCCCGCTGGGGCTGGACCTGCCGGTGTACCCCGTCAAGGGCTATTCGCTGACGGTGCCGCTGGTGGACGAAGCGCGCGCCCCGCGCTCGACCGTGATGGACGAGACCTACAAGGTGGCCATCACGCGCTTCGACCGGCGCATCCGCGTGGGCGGCATGGCCGAGCTGGCGGGCTTTGACCTGGGCCTGAACCCGGCGCGGCGCGCCACGCTGGAGATGGTCACGCGCGGCCTGTTCGACGGCGGCGGCGACCTGCCGGCGGCCGAGTTCTGGACCGGCCTGCGCCCGATGACGCCCGACGGCACCCCCATCGTCGGCGCCACGCCGCTGGCCAACCTGCTCATCAACAGCGGCCACGGCACCCTGGGCTGGACCATGGCGGCGGGCTCGGGCAAGCTGATGGCCGACCTCACGCTGGGTCACCGGCCCGACATTTCGACCGACGGGTTGGGCCTCGATCGCTACTCAAAACAGAGCGCCTCGGGCTTGGTTGGCGCGGGCCACAGGCCTATTCATGCCTGAATTTGGTCGACCCGGCGATGCGTCGCCGGGCCGCGAGAAACCTCAAGCCGGCCGATAGACCTCGGGCTCGAAGGCCAGCGTGGCGAAGTGGTCCTGCAGCGTCTCGGCGCGGCGGATCAGCTCCACCTGGCCATCGGCGCGCAGCAGCAGCTCCTGCGGGCGCAGCCGGCCGTTGTAGTTGAAACCCATGGCATGGCCGTGGGCGCCGGTGTCCTGGATGAGCAGCAGATCGCCCTCCTGCGTGGGCGGCAGCGCGCGCTGCACGGCGAACTTGTCGTTGTTCTCGCACAGCGAGCCCACCACGTCCACCACCGGGTCCTGCGGGCCGGGCGCCTTGCCCAGCACGTCGATGTGGTGGTAGGCGCCGTACATGCCGGGGCGCATCAGCGCCGACATGCAGGCGTCCACGCCGACGTAGTTGCGGTAGATCGCCTTGTGGTTGATGACCTGCGTGACCAGCACGCCGTGCGGGCCGGTGATGTAACGCCCGCTTTCCATGTAGACCTTGGGCTGGTAGCCGTGGCGCTGCTTGAACTCGCCCAGCAGGCTGGCCGTGGCCCGGCCGAGCTTGCGTACGTCGAAGGCTTCTTCGTCGGGGCGGTAGGGGATGCCCAGGCCGCCGCCGATGTTGATGAACTCGAAGCGGATCGACAGCTGCTGGCCGACCTGCGCGATCAGCTCCAGCAGCATCTGCACCGTCTGCACCATGTAGTCGGCGTTGCGCTCGTTGGAGGCCAGCATGGTGTGCAGGCCGAAGCGCCGCGCGCCGCGCTGCTGCGCCTTGCCGAAGGCGGCCACCAGCTGCTCGTGCGCCACGCCGTACTTGGCCTCCTCGGGCTTGCCGATGATGACGTTGCCGGTGCGCGCCGGGCCGGGGTTGTAGCGAAAGCACACCAGCTCGGGCATGCGCGGCACCTTGTCGACCAGGCTGATGTCGTCCAGGTTGAGGATGCAGCCGCCGTCGCCCAGCGCCGCGTCGAACTCGGCCGGCGTGGTGTTGTTGGAGGTGAACATGATGTCCTCGCCCCGCCCGCCGGCCTGGCGCGACAGCTGCAGCTCGGCCACCGAGCTGCAGTCGTAGCCGAAGCCCAGGCTCTGCATGATGCGCAGGATGGCCGGGTTGGGCAGGGCCTTGACGGCGTAGTACTCGCGAAAGCCCGGCACGTCGGCAAAGGCCTCCTTCAGCAGACGGCCGGTGTCGCGGATGCCGGCCTCGTCGTAAATGTGGAACGGCGTGCCGAAGTGCGCGGCGATGTCCTGCAGCGAAGGCAGCAGGCGCTGGCGAAAACCCGAAGACATTGGCATGAGTGCAACCCGATGGCGTTGGTGTTGAGGGGAGAAGCGTTTATTTCTGCAGCGCGTCGGCGATGCGCTGCATCGCCTTTTGCACGTTCTCGAAGCTGTTGAAGGCGCTGATGCGGATGTGGTTCTCGCCGCAGCGGCCAAAGCCGGCGCCGGGCGTGCAGACCACGCCCGCCTGCTTGAGCAGGAAGTCGAAGAAGTCCCAGGAGCCGCGCTCGGAGCGCACCCAGATGTAGGGCGAATTGTCGCCGCCCACGCAGTCGAAGCCCATGCGCTGGAAGGCCTGGCGCACATAGTCCGCGTTGGCCAGGTAATGGTCGATCAGCGCGCGCACCTGGCGGCTGCCCTCGGGGCTGAACACCGCCTCGGCGGCGCGCTGCACGGGGTAGGACACGCCGTTGAACTTGGTGGTGTGACGGCGGCTCCACAGGTCGCGCACCGACACCACCGTGCCGGCCGCGGTGTAGGCCATGCAGCGCTTGGGCACCACCGCGTAGGCGCAGCGCACCCCCGTGAAGCCGGCGGTCTTGGAGAAGCTGCGGAATTCGATCGCCACGTCCTGCGCGCCCTCGATCTCGTAGATCGAATGCGGCAGCTCCGGGTCGCGGATGAAGGCCTCGTAGGCCGCGTCGTACAGGATCAGCGCCTTGTTGGCGCGGGCGTAGTCCACCCAGCCCTTGAGCTGCTCACGCGTGATGGTGGCGCCGGTGGGGTTGTTGGGAAAGCACAGGTAGATCAGGTCGACCGGCTGGGTGGGCAGCGCCGGCACGTAGCCGTTGGCGGGCGTGCATTCCAGGTAGACCAGGCCGGCGTAGCGCCCGTCCTGGCTGGCGCCGGTGCGGCCGGCCATGACGTTGGTGTCCACGTAGACCGGGTACACCGGGTCGGGCACGGCGATGCGGACGTCGCCCGCGAACAGCTCCTGGATGTTGCCGGTGTCGCACTTGGCGCCATCGCTGACGAACACCTCGTCGGCCGAAATGTCGGCGCCGCGCGCCTGGAAGTCGTGCCTGGCGATGGCCTCGCGCAGGAAGTCGTAGCCCTGCTCGGGCCCGTAGCCGCGAAAGGTCTCGGCGCGCGTCAACTCGTCGACGGCCTTGTGCATGGCCGTCACGCAGGCCTCGGGCAAGGGCTGGGTCACGTCGCCGATGCCCATGCGGATCAACTCGCGCCCGGGGTTCTCGTCCTGGTACTCGCGCACGCGCTTGGCGATGTTGGCGAACAGATAGCTGGCTTGCAGCTTCTGGTAGTTCTCGTTGATCTTGATCATGGCTGGATGGCCCTGTGAGCGTGGATGAGGCTCCGCATGCGCCTCTGTCCGCAAACCCTGATGCACGGCCCTCATCGGGCCCTCGCTTTCAGCCAGCCTTGGACCCTCGCCATGGGCGGGGCCCGACTTGATCCCGACAGAGTGTCGGATTTCGGGGCGCTGATTTTAGGGCAAGGCGGCGACAGCCGCTTTGCCCACCTCAAGGCTTGATGATGTTGTCGGGGTTGGGCTGCTGGTCCCTGGGCGCCTGGCTGTAGTCGCCGAACACGCCGTCGCGCTGGCGGATGGCTTCGCGCACGCCGCCTTTTTCGGCCAGCTCGATGAAGGCGGCCGCGTCGGGCGTGTTGCGCATCAGGCCGTCGAGGATGGGGCCCAGGGTCTGCGTCGAGGCCAGGCCCATGTTCTCGTAGGCCTGGTTGACGATCAGCTTCATGGCCGACAGCTGCGACAGCGGGATGCTGGCCAGTTGCCGCGCGACGGTCAGCACACGCGCCTCGAGCTCGGCAAACGGCACCGCCTCGTTGATCAGGCCGACGTCGGCCGCCTCGCGGCCCGACAGCGGGCGGCCGGTGAGCGCGTATTCCTTGGCCTTGGTCAGGCCCAGCCGGTAGATCCACATGCCGCTGAGGTACGAGCCCCACATGCGCGAATAGGGCGTGCCGATGCGCGCGTCCTCGCTGGCGATCACCAGGTCGGCGCACAAGGCGTTGTCGCTGCCGCCGCCCACGCACCAGCCGTGGATCTGCGCGATGACGGGCTTGGACGAGCGCCAGATGCTCATGAACTTCTGGTGCGGCGACAGCGCGGGCGTGGTGGCAAAGGCGAAATCCTTGCCCGGGTCCCAGCGGCCCTCGGTGTTCATGTGCTCGTCCCAGTGGTGGAAGCCCTGGCCGAAGTTGTAGCCGCCGCAAAACGAGCGCCCCGCCCCGCGCAGGATGACGACCTTGACCGACGGATCGCGCGTGGCCTGGTGCATGGCCGCCTCCAGCTCGTCGGGCATGGGCGGCACGATGGTGTTGAGCTGCTCCGGCCGGTTCAGCGTGATGGTGGCGATGGGGCCGTCGACCGTGTACAGGATGGTTTCGAAGTTCATGGGGATCTCCGGTTGGCAGGTGGATGCCAGCTTAGCGCCCGCATGAAAAACCCCCGCGGCATCGCTGTCGCGAGGGTGTCTTTGTGCAGGCGGCGAGCCTGCTCAGGCTCAGGCGTGGTGGCTCGGAAAGCTGAACACCGCGCCCTCGCGCAGCCCCGCCGAGGGCCAGCGCTGGGTGATGGTCTTGCGCTTGGTGTAGAAGCGCACGGCGTCCGGCCCGTAGGCGTGCAGGTCGCCGAACAGGCTGCGCTTCCAGCCGCCGAAGCTGTGGTAGGCCACGGGCACCGGCAGCGGCACGTTCACGCCCACCATGCCGACCTGGATGTGGTCGGTGAAGTGGCGCGCGGCCTCGCCGTCGCGCGTGAAGATGCAGGTGCCGTTGCCGTACTCGTGGTCGTTGATGAGCTGCATGGCCTCGTCCAGCGAGTGCACGCGCACGATGCCGAGCACGGGGCCGAAGATTTCCTCCTGATAAATCTTCATGCCGGGCTTGACGTGGTCGAACAGGCAGGCGCCCAGGAAGTAGCCCTCCTCATGGCCCTTGACCTTCAGGCCGCGGCCATCGACCAGCAGCGTGGCACCCTCGGCCACGCCGCTGTCCACATAGGCCTTGACCTTCTCGAAATGCTGCCGCGTGACCAGCGGGCCCATGTCGTTGCCGTTGTCGCTGCCTGGGCCGACCTTCATCTTGGCGATCTCGGTCTTCAGGCCGGCGATCATCTTGTCGGCCACTTCGTTGCCGACGGCGACGATCAGCGGCACGGCCATGCAGCGCTCGCCGCAGGAGCCGTAGGCGGCGCCCATCATGGCGGTGACGGCATTCTGGATGTCGGCGTCGGGCATCACCACCGCGTGGTTCTTGGCGCCGCCCAGCGCCTGCACGCGCTTGCCGTGCCGGCTGCCGGTGGCGTAGATCGATTCGGCGATGGGAGTGGAGCCCACGAAGCTGATGGCCTTGATGCGCGGATCGCACAGCAGCGCATCGACGCAGTCCTTGTCGCCGTTGACGACGTTCAGCACGCCGGGGGGCAGGCCCGCTTCCAGCGCCAGCTGGGCGATGCGCAGAGCCGACGAAGGATCGCGCTCGCTGGGCTTGAGGATGAAGCAGTTGCCGCACACCACGGCCATCGGCCACATCCACAGCGGCACCATGGCCGGAAAGTTGAAGGGCGTGATGCCGGCCACCACGCCCAGCGGCTGGTGCTCGGCCCAGGAGTCGATGCCGGGGCCGGCGTTGCGGCTGTGCTCGCCCTTGAGCAGCTCGGGCGCGTAGCTGGCGTATTCGATGTTCTCGATGCCGCGCTGCAGCTCGCCGTGCGCATCGTTCAGCACCTTGCCGTGCTCGGCGGTGATGAGCGCGGCGATCTCGTCGGCGTGCGCTTCCAGCAGCCCCTTCAGCTTGCTCATCACGCGGGCGCGCTTGAGCGGCGGCGTGTTGCGCCAGGCCGGAAAGGCTTTCTCGGCGCTGGCGATGGCCGCCTCCACGGTGGCCGGGCCGGCCAACTCGACGCTGGTGGACGAGGTGCCGGTGGCGGGGTTGAACACCGGCTGCACGCGGCCGTGCTCGTGCACGATCTGGCCGTCGATCAGGTGGCCGACGGTGGCGGTGACGTTCTTGTCGTGTTTCATGGAAATGGCTTTCTTGAAGAAAACAGGCCTCTGGCCCGCATCCATGCGGCGCCGTCAGCTATCAAATCAGGAATTTTCAGGTTCAGGCGGTTTCGGCCAGCGCATCGCCCAGCGCGCTCGCCAGGCGGTCGATCTCGGCCGGCGTGCTGATGAAGGGCGGCGCCAGCTGGATGGTGTCGCCGCCGTAGCGCACGTAGAAGCCTTTCTTCCAGCAGGCCATGGCGATCTCGTACGGACGCCTGGCGGGCTCGCCGGGCAGCGGGGCAATGGTCAGGCCCGCGGCCAGGCCGTAGCTGCGGATGTCCAGCACGTGTTTGGTCCCCTTCAGGCCGTGCACGGCGGCCTCGAAGTGCGGCGCCAGCGCCTTGGCGCGGCCCACGCCGTCCTCGCGCTCCAGCAGGTCCAGCGCGGCGATGCCGGCGGCGCAGGCCACCGGGTGCGCGCTGTAGGTGTAGCCGTGGGCGAACTCCAGCATGTACTCGGGCCCGCCCGCGGCCATGAAGGTATCGTAGATCTCCTTGCTGGCCACCACGCCGCCCAGCGGCTGCGCGCCGTTGGTGACCTGCTTGGCGAAGGTCATGATGTCGGGCACCACGCCGAAGGCCTCGCTGCCGGTCATGGCGCCGCAGCGGCCGAAGCCGGTGATGACCTCGTCGAAGATCAGCAGGATGCCGTGCTGGGTGCAGATCTCGCGCAGGCGCTGCAGGTAGCCCACGGGCGGAATCACCACGCCGGCCGAGCCGCTGAAGGGCTCGACGATGACGGCGGCGATGTTGCTGGCGTCGTGCAGGGCGATCAGATCGAGCAGGCGGTCGGCAAGCTGCACACCCCCTTCGACGGGCTGACCCTTGATGAAGCTGCCCATGGGCGGCTGCGTGTGCGGCAGGTGGTCCGCCTCGATGCCCTGGCCGTAGACCTTGCGGTTGCCCACCATGCCGCCCACCGAGATGCCGCCGAAGTTGACGCCGTGGTAGCCCTTCTCGCGCCCCACCAGGCGCGTGCGCCCGCCCTGGCCCTTCAGGCGCCAGTAGGCGCGCGCCATCTTCAGCGCGGTGTCGGCGGCCTCCGAGCCGCTGCCGGTGAAGAACACGTAGTCCAGCCCGGCGGGCGTGAGCTGCTTGATCCGGTTGGCCAGCTCGAAGGACAGCGGGTGGCCGAACTGGAAGCCCGGCGAATAGTCCAGCCGCGCGGCCTGCTGGCCCACGCTTTCTGCGATCTCGCGCCGGCCATGGCCCAGGCCGCTGCACCACAGGCCCGACAGGCCGTCGAAGATCTTGCGGCCCTCGCCGTCGGTGTAGTAGGCCCCCTGGCCCGCCACCACCATGCGCGGGTCGCGCTTGAACTGGCGGTTGGCGGTGAAGGGCATCCAGTGCGCGTCCAGCCAGGCGGCGTCGGTCCGCACGGGGCTGCTGGCAAGGGCGGGGCTGGCGATGGCGCTCATGGCGTTCTCCTCGGATCGGGGCGACAAAAAAAGGGGGCTGAAGCCGCCATTGTCGGCCGGTGATTTAATCGGTCAAATCAGCAAATATTCAAGCTTGTTTGCAAAATGACGCAAGTAAAAGCCCACCAGCCCCGTGCCCGCGCCCTGCTGGGGCAGCTCAGCGACATGGACCTGCGCCTGCTGCAGGTGTTCAAGGCGGTGGTCGAGTGCGGCGGCATGGCGGCGGCCGAGCTGGAGCTGAACATCGGCATCAGCGCCGTCAGCCGCCACGTGAAGGACCTGGAAACGCGCCTGGGCCTGGTGCTGTGCCGGCGCGGGCGCGCCGGCTTCGCGCTGACGGCCGAGGGCCAGCGCGTGTACGACGAGACACTGCGCCTGCTGGCCGCGGTGGATGGCTTTCGCGCCAGCGTTCACGACATCCACGCGCGCATGGGCGGCAAGCTGGCCATCGCGCTGTTCGACAAGACCGCCAGCAACCCCGCCGCGCGCATCCACCAGGCCATCGCCGCGTTTCGCGACCAGGCGCCCGACGTGGCACTGGAGCTGCACGTGGGCACCATCCAGGCGATCGAGCGCGGCGTGCTGGACGGCAGCTTCGCGGTGGGGGTGATCCCGGCCCACCGCAGCTCGGGCAGCCTGCGCTACGAGCGGCTGTTCGGCGAGACCATGCGCCTGTACGCCGGCGCCGGGCATCCACTATTTAATCAGGAGCATGCCGCGCTGAACTGGAAAGCGCTGCAGGCCCGTTCGGACTTCGCCGGCCTGGGCTACCACTCGCCCAACCTGGAGCTGGCGCACGCCCGCCACCTGCAGCGCGGCGCCACCGCGTTCGACCAGGAGGCGATCGCCACGCTGATCCTGTCGGGGCGCTTCGTCGGCTTCCTGCCCGAGCACTACGCCGACGCCTTCGTGCAGCGCGGCCAGCTGCGCGCGGTGGCGCCCGCCACCCTGCACTACGCCTGCGACTTCGTCAGCGTGCTGCGCCGCTCGCCCCAGCCGGCACGCGCGGCGCTGGCCTTTCATCGGGCGCTGCGGGCGGCGCATGCGCCGGCGCATCCGCCACCGTCAGGCCAAAGCTGAACACCGTGCCGCGCGGCCGCTGCGGCTCGTGCACCAGGGTGCCGCCGTGCTGCTCGATGGCGGTGCGGCACAGCGACAGGCCCAGGCCCATGCCCTCGGCCTTGGTGGTGAAAAAGGGCGTGAACAGCTGGCTGGCCACCTCGTCGCCGATGCCGCTGCCGGTGTCCGACACGGCAAAGCGCAGCGCGGCGCGCGCGCCGCGCGGCTGCGGCTCGGGCTGCACCGCCAGGCGCAGCAGGCGCGGCGGCGGGGTGTCGGCCATGGCCTGCATGGCGTTGCGCGCCAGGTTCAGCAGCACCTGCTCGATCATGGTCGGCTCGCACCACACAGCCGGCAGCGTGGGCGCGCAATCGATCTGCACGCGCACGTCCAGCTTGCGCGCCTGCAGCTGCACCAGCGGCAGCACGGTGTCCAGCAGGGCCTCGGGCGCCACCGCCTGGCGCTGGCTGGCGCGCCGGCGCACCAGCTCATGCACGCTGTGGATGACCTTGCCGGCCCGCCCGGCCTGCTCGGCGATGCGCGCCAGTGCCACGCGCACGTCGGCCATGGTCTCGGTCGGCGCGGGCGCGCCGGCCAGCAGGTTGAGCGAGCCGTTGGCGTAGCTGGAGATGGCGGCCAGCGGCTGGTTCAGCTCGTGGCTCATCAGCGAGGCCATCTCGCCCACGGTGGCCAGGCGCGCGCTGGCGGCCAGGCGCTCCTGGCTGGCGCGCGACATCTCCTCGGCGCGGCGCTGCGCCGTCAGGTCCAGCACGGCCCCCATCCAGCCGCTGTGCTTGCCCGTCGGGCCGATCAGGGGGGCCTCGATGATGAGCACCGGAAAGCGCGTGCCGTCCTTGCGCATGAACACCGACTCCACGCCCTCGCGCGACGGCGCCGCGCCGGTCAGCCGCACGGCCTGGCGCTCGGTGTACTCCTGCACGTGTTCGGGCGGCCAGTAGGGCGCGGGCAGGGCGTGGCCGATCAGCGCCTCGGGCGCAAAGCCGGTCATGGCGCAAAAGGCCGGGTTGACGTAGGTGATGCGTCCCTGCAGGTCGCGCGCGCGCAGGCCGGTGACCAGCGAGTCCTCCATCGCCTTGCGGAAGGCCAGCGCCTCGCCCAGCTCGGCTTCGGCCTGCTGGCGCCGCCTGAAGTCGCGCGCCAGCAGGATCAGCACCGTGACCAGCGCGATCGACAGGCCGGTGACCAGCGCCGTCATCACGTTGGGCAGGGTGTCGGGCGCCTGGCGGCCGCCCTCCATGCGCAGCACCAGGGTGTCGCCCGGCAGGTCCAGCAGCAGCTGCGACACGAACAGGCGCGCGCCGCGCCGCGGCCCGCCCTGCACCGCCAGCCGGGTGCCGTCCAGCTCGGTGAAGGCCACGCTCTGGCGCTGGGTGTAGGTGGGCGCCAGCATGCTGCTGAGCATGCCGCTGAGCGAATACGTCACCACCAGGTAGCCGCTGCGCCGCGCGCCAGTGCCGATCGGCAGGCACATCTGCATCACTTCCTCGCCCACGCCGCCCGAGCGCTGCACGAAATGGCTTTCGGTGTAGGCCGCGCCGTCGAGCCGGGCGGCATTGGCGCAGACCTCGCGGATGCGCTGCGCCTGCTGCCCGCGCGGCCCCTCGTCGGGCGGCTCGAAGGGCGGGTAGTAAGGGCTGTCGGCGCTGGCCAGCACGCGCAGGTGGGCGTCGCGCCACTCCACGCGCAGCCAGTCACGGTAGCGGTCCAGCAGCGCCAGCGCGGCGGGCGGCCAGCCCTCGGGCGTGAGCTGCAGCATCGCCAGGCCGTGCAGGTCCTGCTGGCGCCGCGCCAGGCCCTGGCGCAGGGTCTGCACGGCGGCGGCGTTGTCGCGGTCGAGCGCGCGCTGCAGCTCGTCGATCTCGTGGTTGCGCGCCAGCCAGACCAGCACGCCCAGCATCAGCGCCACTACCAGCACCAGCGCCACCCACAGCCGCCAGCGCCGCCACAGCGCCAGCAGGCGCCGCCACCGCGCGCGCGCGCGCCGCGCCAGGCGTGCGGGGTTCACAGCCGCCGGTGCTCCAGTGCCGGCAGTTGCTGGCGCCGGGCGCACAGCGCGGCGGCGTCCAGCTCGGCCAGCACCACGCCCGCGCCCTCGGGCCGCTGGGCCAGCACCTGGCCCCAGGCATCGACCACCATGGAGTGGCCCCAGGTGCGCCGGCCGTTCTCGTGCACGCCGCCCTGGGCGGCGGCGACCACGGCGCTCAGGTTTTCGACCGCGCGCGCGCGCAGCAGCAGCTCCCAGTGCGCCCGGCCGGTGACGTGGGTGAAGGCGCTGGGCACCAGCAGCAGGTCGGCGCCCTGCGCCGCATAGGTGCGGTACAGCTCGGGAAAGCGCAGGTCGTAGCACACCGACAGGCCGACGCGCCAGGCGTGGCCGTCGCGCGAAGGCAGCTCGAACACGACCGGCCGGCTGCCGGCGGCCAGCACCGCGGCCTCATCGTACTGGCGCTCGCCGTCGTTGAAGCGAAACAGGTGGATCTTGTCGTAGTGCGCCACGCGCTCGCCCGTCGGCGCGAACACCAATGAAGCATTACGAACCCGGCGCTCATCGCGCGGCTCGCACGACAGCGGCAGCGTGCCGCCCACGATCCACAGCCCCAGCTCGCGCGCGGTGGCGGACAGCCAGGCCTGGATGGACCCGCTGCCCAGCGGCTCCTGCAGCGCCAGCTTGTCGGTGTCGCGCCGGCCCATGACGCAAAAATACTCGGGCAGCACCGCCAGCTCGGCGCCCGCGGCGGCGGCCTCGGCCAGCAGGGCGCGGGCCGCGCGCAGGTTGGGCTCCACCTGCGTGCCGGAAACCATCTGGATGGCGGCGACGTGCATCATTTCTCCTTCGGTGCGCTGGCCGCGGCGGCAGCGGAAGCGGCGGCCGCCGCGGCATCGGCCGACGGCTTGACCGGCACCACCTCCGGATTGTCCCAGCTGCCGGTGATCTCGAACTCGCGCGTGGCGGCCTGCGCCAGCGGCTGCTTGAGCACCAGCTGCGCGACGAAGGCGCCCAGCCCGATGGCGGGGTTGATCAGCGCCGTCGCCAGCGCGGCGGTGCCGGCGTCGATCTCGGGCACCACCAGCACGCGCAGCTTCTGCGTCTCCGCATCCAGGTTCACCTGGCCGTCCATCAGCACGGCGGCGTTCACGCCCTTCATCTGCAGGTTGCTGGTGCGCGCCACGCCGTGCGTGACCTTGGCGTCGCCGCGCACAAAGTCGAACGCGAAGCCGCTGCTGAACACGTCGCGGAAGTCCAGCGTGAGGCGGCGCGGCAGCGCCTGCAGGCTGAGCACGCCCAGCAGCTTGGCCAGGCCCGGCTCGGCCTTGAGGAACTGGCCGGCGCCGATGTCCAGGTGCAGCTGCCCGTCCATGCTGGCGTAGTGCGGCGAGTAGGGCGAGCCCACCCAGCCCAGCTCGCCGGCGACCTGGCCCTGGCCGCCGCGCAGCACGCCGGCCATGCCGAAGCGCGCCAGCAGGGCGCCGGCGTTGCGCACCTCCAGCTTGAAGTCCAGCGCGGTGCGCCGCTGGTCCTCGGCGCTGCGCACCGAGCGCGTGCCCGGCGGCAGCGCCGGCGCGCCCGGCTGCGCGGCCCAGCGGCCGCTGGCACTCAGGCTGGCTTCGGGCACCGTCAGCGCCAGCCGCGTCAGCTGCCATTCGTGCAGCGCCTCGGCGCCGGGCGCGGCGCGGGCCTTGTCCACGTCGAGGTTGACGGCCTGCACCTCCAGCCGGCCCAGCTTGCGGCCGTGCAGCTCGAAGTCGTCGACCACGATATCCAGCGCCGGAATGCGGCTGGGCGGCTGCTCCAGCGCGTTGGCGTCGGCCGCGTCGCTGGCGGCCAGGTTCAGGCGCGACAGGCGCGCGCGCACGGCGCCGGGCTGGCCGCGCGCGCCCTCGGTGTACTCCAGGCGCCCGGCCAGCTCGCGCGCCTGCACCTGGGTTTGCCAATGCGTGCCGCTGCGCGTGGCGCTGGCGTGCAGATCGTGCAGCTTGCGCTCGTCCACGCGCAGCACGCCGACGTCGAAGCTCCAGTGCTCGGGCAGGCCCTCGCCGTTCCAGGCCGGCGACGCCTGGCCAGGGGCGGGCGCGGCGGCCAAGCGCTCGACGGCGCGCTGCCAGGCGTCGGCGTCGATCTCGGGCCAGCGCACGCTGGCGTGCACGCCGGCCGTGGGCAGCGCCAGGGGCTGGGCCGCGGCCTGCCCCAGCGCCACCGCGCCGCGCAAGGGCACGTCGGCGCCGTACTGCAGCTGCAGCGCCAGGCGCTCGGCCAGCTGCACCCGCAGGAGCTCGGCCGCGCCGCCGGCGGCGCCGGCTGCCGGCCCCAGCTCCACGCGCAGCGGCCAGGCGGCATCCGGCGGCTTGTCCAGCGGCGCGGGCCAGTCCAGCGCCAGGCCGCGCAGCGCGCTGTGCACGTCCAGCTGCATGGCCTCGCCCTGAAAGCCGAGCTCCAGCTGATAGTCGGCGCTGCCGCTGGCCTGGCGCGCCAGCGCGGCCACGGCGCTCCAGGCCGGCCCCCCGTCGCCCGCCTGGCGCAGGCCCTCGGCGCTGGCCTGGCCGCTGGCCTTGATCAGCACCCGGGACGCCTCCGCCACCGTGCCGCCGCTGACCTGCACCGGCCCGCCCAGCGCGCGGGCCTGGGCGCCTTCGATGGCAAAGCCCGCTTCGGAAAAGCTCACCGCGCCGCTGGCCTGCTCCAGCGGCGGCGCCGCGGCGGCCAGGCGCAGCGTGTTGCCGGCCAGCCGCACGCGCCCCTGCACCTTGGCCTGCTCGATCGTTTGCACCGGCAGGTCCAGCTTGAGCTCGAGCGTGGCGTCCCCGCTGGCGCTGGCGCCATCCAGCGCGTGATGCGTGAAGTCGGCCACCGGCGAGCCGCGTACGATGGCCAGCGCCGCCGCCAGCGGCCCGCTGCCCGTGGCCTGCACCTGCACCCGGGGCTGCTTGAAGTCGGGCACGCTGGCCTCGATGCCGGCCCAGCGCCAGTCGGCGTGGCCCTGCACGTGGGCGGCGCCCGCGTGCACCTGCATGCCGGCGCGCTCGAACACCAGCTCGCCGCCCAGGCCCTCCAGCGCCGGCCAGGGCGCCTGGCCCTTGGGCTGCAGCCGGGCAGGCACGTAGCCCAGCAGCACGCCGCTCACCGGCGCGGCGATGCGGAACGTGCCCACCTCGCCCGGCAGGTTGTAGGGCAGCTCGTGCAGCCTGCCCTGCACGCGCACCGTCACGTCGCGGCCTTCACCCTTGCGCACGGCGTCGCGCACGTAGTGGCGCGCGGGGGCCGGAATGCCGAGCGGCAGGTAGCGGTACACGCGCGCGCCGTTGGCCCGGCTGAAGCGCCCCTGCAGGTCGAGCACGCCCGGCCAGCGCGCGCCGCTGCCGTCGGCGTTCTCGCCGCTGTGCCAGCGCGCCGAAAAGCGCCCGGCGGCATCAGGGTTGGCCAGGGTCAGTTCATCGACCTGCACGTCGATGCGATCGCCCTGCAGGCGCCACTGGGCCTGCATCTTCAGCTCGTCCAGCGGGATGCGCGGCTCCTCGAACACGCCCGGAAAGCTGAGCGCGCCGCCGGCCATGCTCACGCTGGCGTGCCCGCCGGCGGGCCCGGCGTCCAGCTGCAGCGCCGCGCCCTCCACGCCGGGGATGCCGGGGCGGGCATGGCCCCTGGCGTCCGGCGGGCGCGCCAGCGCCTCCACCCGCAGGCCCGTGGCCTGGGCCTGCAGCCGCCAGTCGCTGGGCGATGGCAGCGGGCCGTCCCAGCGCGCGTCCACCCGCTCGATCCGTCCGGCCACCGGCTGCTGCCGCAGGCGCTCGCCCCACTCGGGCGGCAGCGGCAGGCTGGCGGCCAGCCGCGCCAGGGTGGCCAGGTCGAGCCGGTCGGCCTGCAGCGTGCCGCCGGCCGCGCGATGGCCGAAGCTCAGGTTGCCGCCCGGCCAGGCCGTGCCGTCGGGCAGCGTGAAGCGCAGCGCCTGCGTCGACGCCTGAAAGCCGTCCGCCTGGCGGCGCCAGGCCAGGCGCGTGCTCAGCTCGGCCAGGGCCAGCGGCGCCAGTTGCGGCGCCAGGGTGATGGACGCGCCCTGCAGGGCCACGTCGGCGCGCGCGTCCACCGGCGAGCCCCGGCGCACGTCCAGCCACAGGCGCAGTGCGGCGGCGCCGCGCAGCCCGCCCACGCCCTGCGCCTGCAGCCAGGGCGCCAGCGGCGCCGCGGCGGCCGCCTGCACGCCCGGCAGGCTGGCGTACAAGCGGCCGTCCCAGCTTTGCCAGCGCCCGGCGTGGCGCTCCAGCAAGGCCTGGCGAAACTGGCCGATCAGCGTGAAGCGCTCGCCCCAGCCGGGCGGCGGCGTGGCGTCCACGCGCCACTGGTGGCGGCGCAGGCCGTTGCGCAGCACCGCGTCGATGCGCTCGAAGGCCACCGGCGGCGCGCCCTGCTGGGCGTCGGCCCAGGTCAGGCGCGCGTTGCGCAGCACCAGCTCCTCCTGCGCGAACAGCCAGTCGGCGGCGCGCATGTCGCCTGCCGATGGGGCGCTCAGGTCCAGCCCGCCCAGCCACCACCGGCCCTGCGCGTCGCGCGCCAGCGCCACGTCGGCGTCGTCGATCACCAGCTGCTCGACGCCGCCGCGCAACAGCGAGGCAACCGAGAACACCACCAGCGCGCGCGGCACCTGCAGGCCGCCCTGGCCGCCCGCGCCGGGCACGCGCAGATCGTGCACCGCCACCTGGGGCACCAGGCCGTTGGCCTCGACCGTGAGTTCGCCCAGGGTAACGGGCGTGCCCAGCGCCTGCGTGGCCAGCGCCTGCAGGCGCGGACGAAACGCGTCGATTCGCGGCACAATGAACCAATGCAGTGCCGACCAGGCCAGCACGCTGAGCAGCAGCAGCGCGCCCACGATGCGTACGGCCCAACGCACGGCAACGGCAAGAACGCGGATCGGAAAGGGACTCAAGAGCGTGCGCGTGAAGCAGTCGATGAAAGCCGACCGGCGGCAGGGGAAAAGAAATTATGACCCGCGATGAGGCGCCAGGTTCGGTGCCGACACCCGATTCGCCCAATCCGGCGGGGGCAACGCATTCACGCCTGGTGCAGCGCCTGCGCCGCCGCTACGCCGACGAGCTGCCGCTGCTGCCGCCCGGCACGCCCGACGCCGCCGGCATGGACGCCACCTTGCAGCGCCTGCGCGCGCGCGGCCACGCCACCGGCGCCGCGCTGCGCATCCTGCGCCAGCTGGTGATGGAGCGGCTGGTGGTGCTGGACTGCGAGCAGGGCGCGCCGCTGCAGGCCGTGACCGCGGCGATGACCACGCTGGCCGAGCGAGCGCTGGACGTGGCCTGCACCGAGGCCTTCGAGCAGCTCGACGCCCGCCACGGCGCGCCCCTGACGGCGGCCGGCGAGCGCGCGCAGCTGTGGGTGGTGGGCATGGGCAAGCTGGGCGCGCGCGAGCTCAACGTCTCCAGCGACGTCGACCTGATCTACATCTACGACGCCGACGGCGAAACCGCGGGCCGCGAGGGCGGCGCCGGCCGCATCTCGGTGCAGGAATACTTCACCCGCGCGGTGCGCCTGGTCAGCACGCTGATCGGCGACGTGACCGAGCACGGCTTCGTGTTCCGCGTCGACCTGGCGCTGCGGCCCAACGGCAACTCGGGCGCGCCGGCCAGCTCGCTGGCCACGCTGGCCGAATACATGCGCGTGCAGGGGCGCGAGTGGGAGCGCTTTGCCTGGCTCAAGAGCCGCGTGGTGGCGCCGCGCGCGGTGCTGGCCGGCGGGCCGGTGCAGGCGCTGCGCTCGGTGGTGCAGCCCTTCGTGTTTCGCCAGTACCTGGACTACAGCGTGTTCGACGCGCTGCGCGAGCTGCACCGCCAGATCCGCGACCACGCCAACAAGCGCAGCGCCGGACGCCCGGCGCGCGCCAGCGACGTCAAGCTCTCGCGCGGCGGCATCCGCGAGATCGAGTTCATCGTGCAGCTGCTGCAGGTGGTGCGCGGCGGCCAGTACCCCGAGCTGCGCACGCGGCCCACGCTGGGCGCGCTCGAACGCATCGCCCGCGCCGGCCTGATGCCCGCCGAGGCCACCGAGGCGCTGGCGCGCGCCTACGTGTTCCTGCGCCGGGTCGAGCACCGCATCCAGTACCTGGACGACCAGCAGACGCACCTGCTGCCCACCCACGACGAGGACCTGTCGTGGCTGGCGCGCACCATGGGTTACCCCGACCTGTGCGCCTTCCTGGGCGAGTTCGACGGCCACCGCGAGGCGGTGGCCGAGCAGTTCGACCAGCTGCTGGGCGGGCCCGAGCCCTGCAAGGCCTGCGGCAAGCTCAGGCCCGGTCCCGCCGGCCAGCCCGCGCCCGACGAAGGCGCCGACCTGAGCGCGCTGGCCGGGCTGGCCGAACACGCCGCCGTACGCGCCGAGCTGCAGCGCTGGTGCACCTCGCCGCCGGTGCAGGGCCTGGGCGAGGAGGCCCGCCAGCGCCTGCTGCGCCTGATGACGCGCACGCTGCAGTGGCTGAACGCCGGCCGCGTGAGCGACACCGCCGTGCTGCGCTTTCTGGAATGGCTGGAGGCGCTGCGCCGCCGCCAGAGCTACCTGGCCCTGCTGCTGGAGCGCCCCGCCGCGCACGAGCGCCTGCTGCGCGTGCTGGGCACCGCGCGCTGGCCGGCGCGCTACCTGATGCGGCATCCGGGCGTGATCGACGAGCTGGCCAACCCCGACCTGCTGGCCGGCCGCTTCGACGCCGCCACGCTGGAGCGCGAGCTGCACGAGCGCCGCAGCGCCCTGGCGCGCGGCGGCGAGGACGACGAGGAAAACCTGCTGGCCCTGCTGCGCCGCGCCCACCACGCCGAGGTGTTCCGCACCCTGGTGCGCGACGTCGAGCGCAGCATCACGGTCGAGCAGGTGGCCGACGACCTGTCGGCGCTGGCCGACGCCATCCTGCGCGTCAGCCTGCGCTGGTGCTGGCCGCTGGTGCGCCACCACCACCGCGCCACGCCGCAGCTGGGCGTCATCGGCTACGGCAAGCTGGGCGGCAAGGAGCTGGGCTACGGCAGCGACCTGGACCTGGTCTTCGTCTACGACGACGACCACGAGCAGGCCGCCGAGATCTACGCCGCGCTGGTGCGCAAGCTGATCACCTGGCTGACGCTCAAGACCGGCGACGGCGACCTCTACGAGATCGACACCGCCCTGCGCCCCAACGGCGGCTCGGGCCTGCTGGTGACCTCCTTCGGCGCCTACGCCGACTACCAGCAGCAGCGCGGCAGCAACACCGCGTGGACCTGGGAACATCAAGCGATGACCAGAGCAAGGATGGTGCCCCCACGCTCCCCTGCTGCGCATGGTCCGCTGCCCCCCGAGGGGGCCCTCGCCGCCTTGGGGCGGCCCGGCGGCGGCGAGATGGTGCCGCCGCAGGCGCCTGATGAAATCTCCACCGAGCCGTCACCGATGGAGCAGCGCTTCAACGCCGTGCGCCACGCCGTCATCACCGCGCCGCGCGACCGCGCCGCGCTGCGCGCCGAGATCGTGGCCATGCGCGAGCGCATGCGCGGCGCGCATCCGGTGCCCGCGGGGCGGTTCGACGTCAAGCACAGCCCCGGCGGCATGATCGACGCCGAGTTCGCCACCCAGTACCTGGTGCTGGCGCACGCCGGCGAACACCCCGAGCTGGAGCCCAACCTGGGCAACATCGCCCTGCTGGCGCGCGCCGAGGCCGCGGGCCTGCTGCCCGCCAACGTGGGCCAGGCCGCCGCCGACGCCTACCGCAGCCTGCGCCACGCCCAGCACCTGGCACGGCTGGACGAGCAGCCCACCCAGGTGGCGCCCGAAACCCTGGCCAGCGAGCGCGCGGCCATCGGCGCGCTGTGGCAGGCGGTGTTCGGCGCGCCTGCAACGGCCACCCGCTGAATACTCTTTTTTTGATAGCTTGACGGGCATGATCCATGCCCGCTAAAGCCATTTTTCTTTAAATGTTGCGCTGCCGGGCCCACCGGGCGCCCATGGCCTCCAGCGGCGGCCGGGCTCAGTCGCGCATCAACGCCTCGATCTCGTCGGGCGCCACCGGCACGCCGCGCGTGATCAGCTCGCAGCCGGCCTCGGTCACCACGGCGTCGTCCTCGATGCGGATGCCGAGGTTCCAGAACGCCTCGGGCACGCCCTCGGCCGGGCGCACGTACAGGCCGGGCTCCAGCGTCAGCACCATGCCGGCGCGCAGGATGCGGCTGGGGCGGTCCTTGATGACTTCACCCGACAGCGGGTCGGTGCGCTCGCTCACCTGGCCCAGCTCGCCGGGTTCCACGTAGCTGCCGCAGTCGTGCACGTCCAGGCCCAGCCAGTGGCTGGTGCGGTGCATGTAGAACGGAAAGTAGGCGCGCTTTTCAATCACGTCCTGCGCGCCGCCCACCTTGTCCGCATCCAGCAGGCGCACATCCAGCAGGCCCTGGGCCAGCACCTTCACCGCCGCCTCGTGCGGGTCGTTGAAGCGCGCGCCCGGCCGCGTGGCGGCGGCCGCCGCGTCCTGGCTGGCCAGCACCAGCTCGTACAGCGCGCGCTGCGGGCCGCTGAAGCGCCCATTGGCCGGAAAGGTGCGCGTGATGTCGCTGGCGTAGCCGTGCAGCTCGCAGGCGGCGTCGATCAGCACCAGCTCGCCGTCCCTGATGGGCGCATTGCCGGCGCGGTAATGCAGCACGCAGGCGTTGGCGCCAGCAGCCACGATGCTGGTGTAGGCCGCAAACTCCGAGCCGTGCTGGCGAAACTCGTGCAGCAGCTCGGCCTCCAGGTGGTATTCGCGCACGTCCTCGCCGGCGCGCAGCATGCGCGCCGAGCGCTGCATGGCGCGCACGTGCCCGCCCGCGCTGATGGCGCCGGCGCGGCGCATCAGCGCCAGCTCGTGCGCGTCCTTCACCAGGCGCATCTCGTCCAGCAGCGCGCAGGCGTCGCGCTGCGCCTCGGGCGTCAGCGCGCCATAGCGGGCGCGCGCGCGCACTTTTTGCAGCCAGCCATCGATGCGCGACTCCAGCCCCGCGTGCGTGGCAAACGGGTACCACACGGTGCGGGTGTTTTCCAGCAGCCTGGGCAGCAGCACGTCCAGTTCAGCCACCGAATGCGCGGCGTCCACACCCAGCGCGGCGGGCGCGGCCTCGGGGCCCAGGCGATAGCCGTCCCAGATCTCGCGCTCGGCGTCCTTGGGCTGGCAAAACAGGGTGCTGCGCCCGTCAGAGGCCAGCACCAGCCAGGCCTCGGGCTCGTCGAACCCGGTCAGGTAATGAAAGTAGCTGTCGGGCCGGTACGGAAAGTCGCTGTCGCGGTTGCGCCGCTGCACCGGCGCGGTGGGGATGATGGCCACGCCGCCGGCGCCCAGTTGGGCGGCCAGGCGGGCGCGGCGGGCGGCGTGGGGGGATGCTGCTGGCGCGGTCATGCCTTGATCATGACACGCGCCCAGCCAGCATGCAGGCCGGCTTACTTCAGCTTGCCCGCCGACAGGTCCATGATCGCGCGTGCCGTCAGATACAAGCGCGGCACGATGCTGTCCAGCTGTACGTACTCGGCGTTGTTGGAGTGCGCGCCGTAGCCCGACAGGCCAAAACCCTCGACCACCGCGCCGCGGGCCTTGAGGGCGGCAAAGGCCGCGTCGGTGCCGCCGCCCGTGGCCTTGCCCAGCACCTTGAGCGGCAGACCCAGCTCGTCCCGATAGACGGCGCTGCAATACTCGGCCAGGCGGCGCGAGAAGTCGTTGGCCTCCAGCGGCGGACGGCGCACCTCGAACTTCAAGTCCACCTTGGCCGCCGGCAGCAGCTTGGTCTGCACGCGCGCCTGCAGCTCTTTTTCCAGCCCATCGAAGTCCGACACCTTGAGCGCGCGCGCATCGCCCTGCGCCGTGGCCTCGGCCGGGATGACGTTGCGGTTGGTGCCGGCCTTGGCCAGCGTCCAGTTCAGCTTCAGGCCCTGCTCGGGCCTGGACAAGTCCTTGAGTTGCAGCAGCTGGTGCGCCAGCTCCGTCAGCGCGTTGACCCCATCCTCGGGCTTGACGCCGGCGTGCGAGGCCTTGCCCTGCACCTTCAAATAGGCGGCGCCGATGCCGCTGGTGGCCAGGCGCAGCGAGCCGTCGGTGCCACCGCCCTCGAAGGAAAACACCGCGTCCTGGTCGGCCGCCAGCCGCGTGATGGTGCTGCGCCAGGCGGGCGAGCTGATTTCCTCGTCGCCATTCATCAGCACGGTGAGTTGCCCGTAGTCCTTGAAGCCCAGTTTATTGAGCAAGGTCACCGTGTGCAGGATCAGCGCCAGGCCCTGCTTGTCGTCGGCAATGCCCAGGCCATAGGCCTTGTTGCCGTCGATGCGAAACGGCTGGTCCTTGAGCATGCCCTTGAGGTACACCGTGTCCATATGGCCGATCAGCATGATCTTCGCCTGGCCCTGGCCCTTGAACACCGCCTGCACGGCGGGGCCCAGCTTGTCGGGCGTGTCGTCCAGCCGGTACACGTCATGGGACTGCAGCACCTGCACCTCCCCGCCCAGCGCCTTGAGCTGCGTGGCCACACGCTCGGCGATCTGGTTCAGGCCGTCGATGTCCTTGCTGCCCGATTCGATCTGCACCAGATCGCGCAGGGTGTCGAGCAGGGGCTGCTGCTCCTGTTGCGCCAGCTCATGCACGGCGGCCACGGGCGCGGCCTGGGTCGGGGCGCTGGCCAGGGTCAGCAGCAGGGCCGCAATCAACGGTCGCAAGGCGGGTTGCATGGTTTGTTTCCTGAATCCGTGATGAAAACGCTCATTATGCGAACATCGACCCACGCGAATCTTCAAGACGCCGGAGTTCAAGCGCCACCGGACGCCAAACGGCATCTGCCCGATCAGGTTCTGGGCAAGCGATCGACTGCCGTTTCCAGGTTCAAGGTCTCGGACGGCAGGCAGCCGAATTGCGCGCGGTATTGCGCACTGAAGCGCCCCATGTGCACGAAGCCGTGCGCCAGCGCCACGTCGGTGACGCTGGCCCTGGCCGCGCCGCCCGCGCGCGCGGCCGTGCGCAGCGCCAGGTGCGCGGCCTGCAGGCGCTGGTGGCGGGCATAGGCCAGCGGGGAGGCTTCGCCGTGGCGCTTGAACACCCCCTCCAGCGTGCGCGGG
Source organism: Burkholderiaceae bacterium (assembly GCA_024235995.1). NCBI lineage: Bacteria > Pseudomonadati > Pseudomonadota > Betaproteobacteria > Burkholderiales > Burkholderiaceae > Burkholderiaceae bacterium. The sequence continues at coordinate 867,224 of JACKLI010000001.1, read as the reverse complement.
CTGACGCAGGCGTGGCGCGCAATGTCGGCCAGCAGCAGGGGGCGGTCCAGGTGGGCGTGGATGTAGTCCTTGGCGCGGCGCAGGCTGCGCGCCTCGATGGGCCCGCTGGCGGGCGGCGCGCCGGGCTCCAGCAGCAGGCAGGAGAACGCGGTCAGCAAGAAGCCCTCGATGGCGGCCACGGCGCTGGGGTGGGCCTGCCATTGCGCGCCAAAGCAGTCGATGTTGCGCGTCAAGTCCAGCATGGCCTGGCACCAGGCGGCCACCTCGGGCTCCTTGCGGCAGCGCGACAAAGCCATGCGCGGGGGCAGTTCGTCCTCGCCCACGTAGCCGTGCACCAGCCGGCTGGGCGCCTGCAGCAGCAGCATGGTGCAGTCCCGGCTCCAGCGCATGCGGCTGGCCACGCGCGGGCGCAGTACGCTGAGCACGGCGTCGTCCACGTCCACCTCGTCATCGCCGCAGCGGACCTGGGCCCGCCCGCTCAGGGGCAGTTGCACCAGATAGAAGTCGCCGCGTTCGCCGGGGTCGATCACCACCTCGGCGCCGTAGTGCAGCACGTTGATGGCCGACTGCCCCAGCGTCACCCGGTTGTGGCGCACGTCCAGGCCGTGCGCATCGCCGCGCAGCTCCAGCCGGTGCGGCGAGAACACGTCGCCCACGCGCTGGCACGCCTCTTCGGCCGAACGCGAGCGGATCAGCGGAAACGAATCCAGCAGACGGGCGCAAGAGGTCGCGGACGCAAGCAGGGTGGGCATCGGGAAATCGGGTATTTGCTTTAAGCTTGAAGTATCAACGACCGCTGCCGTCTGACGCTGGGGGTTTTCCCTTGGTTTTGGCGGCTTGCAACGCAAAATGGACAAGGGTATTCGCGAATCGGCTTGCAGCAGGTGGGCGCAAGGCGGCAGCATTGCGCCACGAGCCCCGGCTTTTCATCGAACCTTCCAGGAGACTACCCATGAGCACATCGCTAACCCAATTCGCGCAGGACATCGCCTCGGGCGCACTGAAGATCGTCGATCTGACCCACACCCTCTCGTCCGAGTTTCCACCGCTGGTGCTGCCGCCGCAGTTCGGCCAGGTGTGGGCCTTCAAGCAGGAGACGATCAGCCACTACGACGATGCCGGCCCCGGCTGGTACTGGAACAACTTCTCCTGCGGCGAACACACGGGTACCCACTTCGACGCGCCGGTGCACTGGATCACTGGAAAGGACTATCCCAACAACAGCGTGGACACGCTCGATCCCAAGGCCTTCATCGGCCCGGCCTGTGTGGTGGACTGCAGCCAGGAGGTGGCGGCCAACGCCGACTTCAACCTGGACGTGAAGCACCTGGAGGCCTGGGAGGCCAGGCACGGCAAGATCCCGGCCGGCGCCTGGGTGCTGTTTCGCACCGACTGGAGCAAGCGCATCAGCGACCCGGCTGCCTACGCCAACGTGAAGGAAGACGGCGCGCACACCCCCGGCCCCACGCAGGCGGCGGTGGAGTGGCTGGTGAAGCGCGACGTGCGCGGCTTTGGCGTGGAAACCATCAACACCGACGCCGGCCAGTCCTACGCTTGGCCCGTGGCCTACCCCTGCCACACGCTGATGCATGGCGCCAACAAGTACGGCCTGCAGTGCCTGACCAACCTGGACCAGTTGCCCGCCACCGGCGCCGTCATCCTCAGCGCGCCGCTGAAGATCAAGAACGGCTCGGGCAGCCCGCTGCGCGTGCTGGCGCTGGTTCCTTGAAACCGCACCCCGAAGTCTGAAGAACGCAGCGGCGGTCGGGCCTGGCCCGGCACCGCCGTGGATGAGCCTGCGGCATCAACGCATCGCCCAGGCCAAGGAGAAGTGAAATGGCGGAACGCTCGTTTGTGCAAGAGGTCGAGCAACTGAAGGTGCCCGCAGGCACGGTGTTTCGAGGCGAGGGCATCCTGGCCGTCACCAAGGCCCTGCTGGAAGCTGGCGTGGGCTACGTCACGGGCTACCAGGGCTCGCCCATCTCGCACCTGATGGACGTGCTGGCCGACGCCCAGCCGATTTTGAAGGAGCTGGGCGTGTATTTCGAGCCGGCGGCCAGCGAGGCGGCGGCGGCGGCCGCCCTGTCGGCCTCGGTCAACTACCCGGTGCGCGGCGCGGTGACGTGGAAGTCCACCGTGGGCACCAACGTGGCCTCCGACGCGCTGGCCAACCTGGCCTCGGGCGGGGTGCTGGGCGGCGCGCTGATCATCGTGGGCGAGGACTACGGCGAGGGCTCGTCCATCATGCAGGAGCGCACCCACGCCTTCGCCATGAAGTCGCAGATGTGGCTGCTCGACCCGCAGCCCAACCTGCCGGCCATCGTCAAGGCGGTGCACGACGGTTTTGCCCTGTCCGAGGCCAGCAACACCCCGGTGATGCTGGAGCTGCGCATCCGCTCCTGCCACCTGCACGGCAGCTTCGTCACGCAGGCCAACCAGCCGCCAACCTTCACGCTCAAGCAGGCGCTGGAAAATCCGCGACGCGATGTCAACCGCATCGTGCTGCCGCCGGCGTCCTTTCTGCACGAGAAGGAAAAGATCGAGCAGCGCTGGCCTGCCGCCGTCAAGTTCATCCAGGAGCACCACCTCAACGAATTCCAGGACGGCGACGGCAGCCTGGACGACGTGGGCGTGATCATGCTGGGCGGCATGAGCAACAACACGCTGCGCGCGCTGATGCAGCTCGACTTGGCCGACCTGTTCGGCACCTCGCGCGTGCCGCTGTACATCCTGAACGTGGCCTACCCGCTGGTCGAAGACGAGGTCATCCGCTTTTGCCAGGGCAAGAAGGCGGTGCTGATGGTGGAGGAAGGCCAGCCCGACTACCACGAGCAGCACCTGAACACCATCCTGGGCCGCCACGGCCTGCCCACCACCGTGCACGGCAAGGACGTGCTGCCCATGGGCGGCGACTACAGCGTGGACGCGCTGCGCAAGGGCCTGCGCGGCTTCTTCGAGCGCCACCGCCCCGACGCGCTGGGCAGCAAGGTGACGCAAACCGTGTCGCGGCGCAAGGACGAGGGCGCCATCACGCCCATGCCGGCCGCGCCCGCCGCCGCCGAAGTGGCTGAGGTGCCCGAGGTGGCCGCCGCCATCGGCAAGCTGCTGCCGCCGCGCCCACCGGGCCTGTGCGTGGGCTGCCCCGAGCGGCCCATCTTCTCGGCCTACAAGCTGGCGGAGCAGGAGCTGGGCGTGCACCACGTGTCATCGGACATCGGCTGCCACCTGTTCCAGATCATGCCGCCGTTCGAGATCGGCGCCACCACCATGGGCTATGGCCTGGGCGGCTCCAGCGCCTCGGCCTTCAACGCCGGCGGCCAGTTGGGCGCCAGCAAGAAGGCGGTGGCCTTCATGGGCGACGGCGGCTTCTGGCACAACGGCCTCACGTCCGGCATCGCCAACGCGGTGTTCAACCAGCAGAACAACGTCTTCGTCATCGTCGACAACAACTACTCGGCGGCCACCGGCGGGCAGGACATCCCCTCCTCGCGCAACACCAATCCCAACCGCAGCACCCAGCACCCCATCGAGCAGGCGGTGCGCGGCGTGGGCGTGAACTGGGTGCGGCTGATCGACCGCACCTACGACGTGGGCCGCATGAAGCAGGCGCTGCACGAGGCCCTGACCTCCACCGAGCCCGGCCCCAAGGTGGTGATCGCGCAAAGCGAATGCATGCTCAACCGCCAGCGCCGCGAAAAACCACAAAAGGCCCTGGCCATCAAGCAGGGCGAGCGCGTGCTCAAGGAGCGCTTCGGCGTCGACGCGGCGGTGTGCTCGGGCGACCACGCCTGCATGCGCGTGTCGGGCTGCCCCAGCCTGACGCTGGCGCCCAGCGGCGACGCGCTCAAGCCCGACCCGGTGGCCAGCGTGGACGAAGCCTGCGTGGCCTGCGGCCACTGCGGCGAGGTGGCCGATGCCGCCGTGCTGTGCCCATCGTTCTACAAGGCGCACAAGGTCAACAACCCCAGCAGCTGGGACCGCTGGCTGGCCGGCCTGCGCCGCGGCGCCGTCGGCTGGCTGCAGGGCCGCCGCGAGCGCCAGCGCGCCGCGCGCCAGCTCTACGCCCCAACCATCGACGAGGTGCGCGCATGAAGCCCCGCATGATCACCATCGCCATCATGGCCCTGGGCGGCCAGGGCGGCGGCGTGCTGGAAGACTGGATCACCACCCTGGCTGAAGACGCCGGCTGGACGGCGCAGGCCACCTCGGTGGCCGGCGTGGCCCAGCGCACCGGCGCCACCATCTACTACATCGAGCTGGTCGAGCCCACGCCGGGCCAGACCCCGGTGCTGGCGCAGATGGCCGTGCCCGGCGAGGTGGACATCCTGATCGCCGCCGAGCTGATGGAAGCCGGCCGCGCCGTGGCGCGCGGCCTGGTCACGCCCAACCGCACCACCGTCATCACCAGCACCCACCGCACCTTTGCCGTGCAGGAAAAAGTGGTGCCAGGCGACGGCGCCGCCGACAGCGCCGCCGTGCTGGCGCTGGTGCGCAAGGCCGCGCGCCGCACGGTGGCCGATGACATGCAGCAACTGGCGGTGGACCATGGCACCGTCATCTCCGCGCCCTTGTTCGGGGCCTTGGCCGCCTGCGACGTGCTGCCGTTTCGGCAGCAGGCCTTTGAGCAGGTGGTCGAGCGCGGCGGCAAGGGCGTGCAGGCCAGCCTGAACGCCCTGCGCGCCGGCGCCGAGCTGGCCCGCACTCGCCCCACGCCGCCCGCGCTGGCGGCCAAGGCCGAGGCCATGAAGACCGCCCCGCGCCCGCTGCCCGACAAGGCCGCCAGCCCGGCCCTGGCGCCGCTGCTGGCGCGCATCCGCACCGAGTTCCCGCCGGCGGCTTGGCCCTGGCTGGGCGAAGGCCTGGCCCGCGTGGCGGACTGGCAGGACGCCGACTACGGCCGCGAATACCTGGACCAGGTCGCGCGCTTTGCCAAGCGCGATCCGGCCCCCGCCAGCGCCGAACTGACGGTGGCCGCCGCGCACTGGATCGCGGTGGCCATGTCCTACGACGACGTGATCCGTGTGGCCGAACTGAAAACCCGCGCGGAGCGTTTCACACGCATTCGCGGCGAGGTGGGCGGCAAGGCCGATGACGTGGTGGGCATGGAGGAATATTTCCACCCGCGCCTGGAAGAAGCCATGGGCCTGCTGCCGGCCGGCTGGGCCGACTGGCTGGACCGCTCGCCCCGCCTGAAGGGCTGGCTGGCCCCGCGCCTGAACAAAGGCCGGCGCATCCAGACGCACACCTTCAAAGGCCATCTGCAACTGCACCTGGTGGCCGGCCTGGCGCGCTGGCGCCGCGGCAACCGCCGCCACGCCGAGGAAGTGGCGCACACGCAAGCCTGGCTGGCCGTGGCCGAGAAAGCGTTGGAGACGGGCGACGCCGCCCTGGCCACCGAGGTGTTGCGCTGCCGTCAGCTCATCAAGGGCTACAGCGACACGCATACGCGTGGTACGGGCAAGTTCGACCGCCTGATGTATGCCGTCCCCCAGTTGAGCGGCCAGCCCGAGGCTGCCGCCCGCCTGGCGAGCCTGCGCGCGGCGGCGGCGCTCGACCCGAAAGGCAAGGCGCTGGGGGAGTGCGAGTCTGAGCTCGGCCTGCGAACGAAGGTGCCCGCGTAGCCACCGCGCACACAAGGCTGCGTGCCTTGTGACTCCCCGTTGAAGACTGTCATCAAACCACCAGGAGACATCACCATGGCAGAAGCACTGGTCGCGGACCGCATGGAGGACCATGCACTCGAGTCCGTCCCTGAAGATCATCGGCAGAACTGGTTGCAGATCACCTGGGGAACGGCGGGCATCGTCACCACCCTCATCCAGTTGTTCATCGGGGCGCTGGTCACTTTCGTGGCCGGCCTCAAGCTCGGCCTGCTGGCCGGCGTCCTGGTGACCCTCATCGGCGGCTTGCTCGGCTGGGGTGCGGGGCACATCGCCTACCGCACGGGGCTGTCGAGCAGCGTGATGTCGCGCGAGCACGGGTTCGGCGTGCGTGGCTCGCTGCTGATCGCCGCCGTCTACGGTTTCATGATCATTGGCTTCCTGGCGCTGGAGAACGCCCTTCTGTACAAGGGGTTCTTGTTCTATTTCCAACTCCAGGACACCCTGGCGAACCAGATCATCATCTACGGCCTCCTGACGATCGCCTGGATCCTGCTCACGGCCTTTGGCTTCAGCCTTGTGACCCGGTTTGCATCATGGATGCTGATCGGCTTTCTGGCGGTGCTGATCTACATGGTGGTTGACGTCATCGTGACGTCGGGCCAATCGTGGCGTGATGTGATGCAGTATGGGACGCAGATGCCCCCCGAGGTTCTGGCGGGCATGGGAGCGAGCACCGAAGCCGGCAAGTTCGCCTTCGCGGTCAATGTGCTGATCGGCTCGGCCGGCGCCCTGGCGCTGGTGGACGCCGATCTGGGGCGCTACGCCCGCACCTCGCGCGACATCGGCATCGCGGCCTTCCTGGGCAACATCGCCATGGACATCCTGATGCTCGGCATCGGCGGCATCGTCATGTACGCCGGCATGGGACAGATCATCCAATACCACGTCACGGTGGGCCACATGGCCAAGGAGGCCGCGCAGCAGATCGCGCTGCAGAGCCCGGACAGCGTGGCGGCCGCGTTCATCATCTTCGGCGGCGTCATCGGCACCATCCTGATGGTGCTGGCCCAGTCCAAGGCGCAGGTGCTCAATACCTACAGCGCGTCGCTCTCGCTGACGGCCTTCTTCGACGCCCTCTTTGGGTGGCGCCCGGGGCGCATCGCGTTCGTCATCCTGGCCAACCTGATCGGCTGCCTGCTGCTCGTCGGCGCCATTCTCAATTGGGTCCAGTCGTTCCTGACGATCCTCGGCATCTTCACCACCTGCTTCGTTGGCGTGATGCTCGCCGACTACTTCATCGTCAAACCGAGGCAGCGCGCCAGCGGCCATGGCGCGGCCAAGACACCGCAGGTCAACTGGTCGGGCGTGATCACCGTATTCGTCGCCTTCGTTCTGGCGCACTACGTGCTCAACAAGAACATGCCGATCGAGTTCTTCACGTCGCTGCCGATCAGCGTGGTGCTGTATCCCATCCTGCGTCTGGGGTCTGGCGGCAGGCTCTGATCGCGACGGGCCACCCGCCCTGATTCACGCATTGCCTCAAATGGTGCGCAGTCCACTGCGGATAGGGCAGCCACACGTCCGGTCCGGCTATCTGAAGCGCAGAGAAGCGTCTCGGGCCGGGCGGGGGTCGGAGCCGTTCGTCCCAGTCAGCTGGGAGACGGCGATGAACCTGGTGGAAGGAGGTCTGCGTCGGGTGAAATCCGAGTTTGGCAATGAAGCCATTTACGGCGGCTCCTACGGCTGGGCGAGCGCGGGCCGGCTGCACCACGCCCCCAGCGTTTTGAAGCGATTTTTTGGGTTGTTTGGGGGCTACGTCGACAAACGCGGCAATCACAGCTTTGGCTCGGCGATGCACATCGCACCTTATGTGATCGGCTCGTCGAGCGTCACCTTGATGGCGGTTCCATGGGTGCATATTGCCGAGCACACCGAGCTGGTCGTGATGTTCGGCGGCGCTCACGCCAAAACATGCAAATCGACTCCGGTGGCGCGGCGATGCACGAGGCGCAGCAGTGGATGGAACGTATCGTGCGCTCGAAGGTTGAGTTCATCAACATCAGCCCGGCCCGTGATAACACTCCCGACCTGCTGAAAGCCGATTGGCTTCCCATCGTGCCCAACACGGATACGGCGATGATGCTCGGACTCGCCCATGTGCTGGTGAGCGAAGACCTGCATGACAAACGATTTCTGGCGCTCTATTGCGAGGGCTTCAAACCGTTTCGGCGTTATTTGATGGGCGAGGCCGACGGGGTGCCCAAGGATGCCGCGTGGGCCTCCCGCATTTGCGGCGTCGGTGCGGACACGATTCGTGGCCTTGCCCGCCGCATGGCGGCGAAAAAAACGCTGATCACCACGGCCTGGGCGGTGCAGCGGGTGGATCATGGTGAGCAGCCGGTGTGGATGACCATCGCGCTGGCCAGCCTGCTGGGCCGCATTGGCGAGCCCGGTTGCGGCACCCGTTCCATCACAACTCCAACCTGAACCGGTACGTGCGCGCCTGGCGACAGCCGGACTTCGTGGTGGTGCATGAACCGTGGTGGAATCCTCCCGCCAAATATGCCGATGTCGTCTTGCCGGCGACGACCACCATGGAGCGCAACGACATCATGGCGGCCGAGTTGCAACGGCACTGGGCGGCCATGCATCAGGTCATCCCGCCCGTGGCTCAATCGCGCAACGACCTCGATGTCTTCGCGGAACTGTCGGAACGGATGGGCTTCAAGGAAGCGTACACGGAAGGGCGCAGCGAAATGCAGTGGCTGCGCCACATGTACGAGCCGGCCCGCGCCAAGGCGATCGAGCTGGGTTATGCGCCACCGGACTTCGACACGTTCTGGGAGCAGGGGTCGTACGAGTTTCCGTCCGACGGGAATTCCCTGGAGCCGGTGATGCTGTCCGAGTTCCGCGCCGATCCTACGGCACATCCCCTCAAGACGCCCTCTGGAAAGATCGAACTCTTTTCCCAGCGCATCGCGGAATACGACTATGAAGATTGCCCGCCGCACCCGACCTGGCTGGAGCCGGCGGAATGGCTCGGCGGCGCCAAAGCCAAGGAGTTCCCGCTGCATCTTCTGTCGCACCAGCCCGCCGGCAAACTTCACAGCCAGCTGGACCCCAGCGAGGTCAGCGTTCAATTCAAACGCGACGGCCGCAAGGTGCTGAATCTCTCGCCGCGCGATGCCGCCGTGCGCAGCATTGGGGATGGCGATAGCATCAAGGTCTACAACGACCGCGGGGCATTTGTCGCATCGGCGCGTGTCAACGACGGCCTGATGAACGGTGTGGCGCAGGTGCCGACCGGGGCGTGGTTCGACCCGGAAGAGCCGGGCGCCGCGGCTTCACTGGAAAAGCATGGCAACCCCAACGTCGTGATGCTGGATAAGGGCACATCGCGCCTAGGGCAAGGATCGGTGGCGCAGACGGTGTTGATGCAGGTCGAGGAATTTGCGAATCCGCCCCGTGTCACGGCGTTTGACCTGCCCCATTTTTCCGGCGAATAGCAGCCCTCCAGATGGGCATGCCGATCTCGTATGGGTCATAAAGAAGTCGCAGCCCTGAGCCGCAGCGGGATGCTGTAACCCGCCCCACGCCCATCACCCCGTGTAGCGCGGCCAAGCCGCGGAGCGCGCCTACGCGCAGAAAGCCTGGGGCGCGCCATCCGCCGCCCGCTGTTATCCGGCGCTGGAATCCGGCCCCGGCGGCAACTGCATCAGGCGATGCAGCGCGCCGATCAGCCACTGCGCTTCCTGCGAGTCGATGGACTGCAGAACCTGCGCCTGGTGGCCGAGCGCGCGCCGCAGGTGCCGCCGGGCCACTTTCTGTCCTTGCGGGGTCAGCGCCACCAGCGTCTGGCGCCTGTCCGACGCCATGTTGCCGCGCATCACCAGGCCCTGGCGCTCCATGCGCTGCACGATCTTGCTGAGCGTCGGCTGCTTGGTGAGGGTCAACTGGCTCAGGGTGCCGATGGTTTCGCGCGCGCCGTCCGCCAGGCTCGCCAATACGCGCCATTCGGTCACCGACAGGCCGGCCGCCTCGACCTCGCGGTGGAACTCCCCCGAAATCCGATGGCTTGCCTGCGCCAGCAGATAGGCCAGGTAGCCGTCGATGAAACGGGCGGGCTCTGGAGACGTCGCCGGGGGCTGGGCATTGGCACGGAAGGATCGTTGGGTCACCGTCCGAGCATAGCGCGGGCCGCCATCGAAACCGGGCTTGATCGCACGTGGACTGGGGTTTTCCCTTGTATTTGCATGAATTTTCATGAATGTAGTTGACATCTAAATCAATTATTTCTACATTGACCATCAGGCCATCGAGAAGCGGGCTTTCCTGCACCCACCGGCCCCCACCGACTTCAACAACCCGACCATGACCGGCTCCACCCTCATCGTCTCCGAAGTGCGCACCGAGACGCCACTGATCCGCCGCATCCGCCTGGCCCACCCGCAGGGGCAGGCGCTGGCGCCGCTGGCCTCGGGGGCGCACCTGCAGGTCATGGTGCCGGGCCTGCCCGAGCGGCGCTGCTACTCCATCGTTCAGCTCTCGTCCGCCGAGGTGCTGGATGCCGCCCCGCGCAGCCACTGGATCGCCGTGCGCCGCGAGGAGCCAAGCCGCGGCGGCTCAACCTGGATGCACCAGTTGAAGGTGGGTGACGCCGTCACCGTGGGCGAACCGCGCAACGAATTCCCCTTGCACGCAGCCCAGGCCGGCGAAGCCCCCGCCGTGCTGATCGCCGGCGGCATCGGTATCACGCCCATCGCCAGCCACGCCGCCGCGCTCACGGCGCAGCAGCGCCCTTTCGTGCTGCACTACAGCAGCCGCAGCCGCGACCAGTTCGCCCTGCTGGACGAGCTGAAGGCCTTGTGCGGCGACGCCCTGCACCTGCACGCCGACGACGAGGCCGCCACGCGCCTGGACCTGGCGGCCCTGCTTGACGGCTGCCGCCCAACGCAGCCGCTGTACATCTGCGGGCCCAAGGGCATGATCGACGCCGCCATCGCCGCCGCCACGGTGCGCGGCTGGACCAAGGAGCACATCCACATCGAGCTGTTCGTCGAGGCCACGTCGCAAAAGGGCGATGGCGCGTTCGAGCTGGAACTGCGCCAGTCCGGCAAGGTGCTGCAGGTGCCGGCCGACAAGACCATCCTGGAGGTGATGGAGGCCGCCGGCTGCGATCCGATGTTCGACTGCCGCCGCGGCGAATGCGGCGTGTGCCAGGCCACCGTGCTGGAGGGCGTGCCCGACCACCGCGACTACTTCCTGAGCGATGCCGAAAGGGCGTCCAACCAACTCATCCAGACCTGCATCTCGCGCGCCAAGTCGCCCCGGCTGGTGCTCGACGCATAGACCGCCACTGCAAGGAGACACCCATGGGACGCTACACCGACAACCCCGCCGCCATTCGCGCGCTGGTGCGCGAAGCCGAAGTCCACAAGGACACCTACGTCGATCCCGAGCTGTTCGAGCTCGAGATGGAACACCTGTTCGCCAACACCTGGGTCTATGTGGGCCACGCCAGCCAGGTGCCCAAGAAGGGCGACTTCTACACCACCACCGTCGGCACCGAGCCCGTCGTCATGGTGCGCCACACCGACGACAGCATCCGCGTGCTGTTCAACCGCTGTCCGCACAAGGGCGTGAAAGTGGCGGCCGAGGCCTGCGGCAACACCGGCAAGTTCTTCCGCTGCCCCTACCACGCCTGGACCTTCAAGACCGACGGCTCGCTGCTGTCGATCCCGCTCAAGAAGGGCTACGAGAACACCGGCTTCGACTGCTGCGAGGCCAGCGGCGGCATGGCCGCGGTGCAGGCCGTGCATGTCTACCGTGACTTCGTCTTCTGCCGCCTGAACCCCGAGGGCATCTCGTTCGAAGATTACTTCGGCCAGTCGCTCTCGACCATCGACTTCATGGTCGACCGCTCGCCCCAGGGAAAGCTCGAAGTCGTCGGCGGCGTGCTGCGCTACATCAACCGCTGCAACTGGAAGATGCTGGTGGACAACCAGACCGACACCACCCACCCGATGGTGGTGCATGAATCGTCGGCCGGCACCGCGGCATCGACCTGGAGCCAGGTCCCCGCCGGCACGCCCAAGCCGATGGCGGTCGAGGTGTTCACGCCCTTCGTCAGCTCCTACGAGTTCTTCGATGAATCGGGTCTGCGCGTCTGGCCCAACGGTCACGGCCATGACGGCGTGGGCCGCTCGATCCACTCGGACTATTCGGGTATCCCGGGCTACACGGAAGCCATGGTGGCAGCCTATGGCGAGGAGCGCACCAAGGCCATCCTGGGCGAGGCCAGGCACAACACCATCCTGTTTCCCAACCTGACGATGAAGGGGCCGATCCAGACCATGCGCATCTTCAAGCCGATTGCGGTGGACAAGACGCTGGTGGAATCCTGGACCTTCCGACTCGTGGGTGCACCCGACAAACTGCTCGAGCGCACGCTGATGTACAACCGCCTGATCAACGCGCCGACCTCGGTCGTCGCGCACGACGACACCGAGGTCTACGAGCGCGCGCAGGAGGCGCTCAAGAGCCGCGGCCGCGACTGGATGAATTTGTACCGTTCGTACGATCCGAAGGAACCGCGCAACGAGGCGCACTTCGAGACCAACGGCACCAACGAGCTGCAGATGCGCAACCAGATGCGTGCCTGGGCGCATTTCATGACCGTCAGCATGGAGCAGAAGAGCGAAGGGAGCGCAGCATGAGCACGGTCACCGACAGCCAACTGATCGACTTCGTCTACCAGGAAGCCGACCTCATCGACGCGCAGCAGCTCAACGAGTGGGAGGCGCTGTTCAGCGACGATGGGCACTACTGGATGCCGCTCACGCACGGCCAGACCGATCCCATCCTGCAGGGTTCGCTGATGTACGAGGACAAGCTGCTGCTGAAGATCCGCGTCGAGCGCTTTTTCGGCAAGCGCACCTTCTCGCAGCAGCCGCACACCCGCAGCCATCATTTGCTGCAGGCGCCGCGCATCGTCTCGCGCGACCATGCCGCCGGGCGCTACACGCTGCGCACGGCATTCCATTTCGTCGAAACCCGCCAGGACGACCAGTTGCTGCTCGCCGCCTGGGCGACGCATGAGCTGGTGGTGGTCGACGGCCAATTGCGCATCAAGCTCAAGCGCGTGGATCTGGTCAACTGCGACGCGGCCCTGCCCAACATCCAGTGTTTCATGTAAGCCATCCATGAGCGACGCCATTGCCCGCTTCGATCCTGCGGCACGCACGCTGCCGGCGATGCTCGCGCACCAGTGCGAGCGCTTTGCCGATCGCACCTTGCTGGTGGCCGGCGACAGCCGCTGGCGCTATGCCGATGCGCTGCGCACCGCGCGCGCGATGGGCGCGCTGCTGCAGGCCCACGGTATCCGCGCGGGCGACCGCGTGGCGCTGATGGTCGGCAACCGCCCCGAGTTCTTGCAGGTCTTTCTCGGCTGCGCCTGGATCGGCGCCGTTACGGTGCCCATCAACACCGCCGCGCGCGGCGTCAACCTGCGCCACATCCTCAGCAACTCGGGCGCGCGCCTGTTCGTCGGCGAGGCGGGCACGCTGCCGGCCCTGGCGGGGCTGGAAGATCGCGCGGCGTTGCCGCTGGAACGCGTCTGGAGCGTCGACGCGTCGGACGCCGGGGGCGTCGAGCCGATGCCCGCGCTCGGCGACACGCTGGCTGAAGCCGCGGCGATCCAGCCCGGTGACACGCTCGCCATCCTCTACACCTCGGGCACGACCGGCCTCTCGAAAGGGGTGTGCTGCCCGCACGCGCAGTACTACTGGTGGGCCCGCTATTCCGCCGAGCTGCTGGGCCTGCGCGACGGCGACGTGCTGCTGACCACGCTGCCGCTGTTCCACACCAACGCACTGAACGCCTTCTTCCAGGCGCTGCTGACCGGCTCGACGCTGGTGGTCGAGCCGCGTTTTTCCGCGTCCGACTTCTGGGCCGCGCTGGTGCGCCACCAGGCCACCGTCACCTACGTGCTCGGCGCCATGGTGCCGATCCTGCTGTCTCGCGATCCGTCGCCCGACGACCGCGCGCACCAAGTCCGCATCGCACTGGCGCCGGCCATCCCCACGCGTTTTCACGACATCTTCAGCCAGCGCTTCGGCATGGCGCTGCTCGACGGCTACGGCTCGACTGAAAGCAACTTCGTCATCGGGCTCGACGCCGAGCAAAAACCCGGCAGCATGGGCCGTCTGGTGCCCGGCTTTCAGGCGCGCGTAGCCGACGAATGGGACGAGGCCGTGCCCGACGGCACGCCGGGCGAACTGCTGCTGCGCGCCGACGAGCCGTTCGCCTTCGCCTCAGGCTACTTCGGCATGCCCAACAAGACCGTGGAAGCCTGGCGCAATCTGTGGTTTCATACCGGCGACCGCGTGGTGCGTGATGCCGACGGCTTCTACATCTTCCTCGATCGCCTGAAGGACGCGATCCGCCGCCGGGGCGAGAACATCTCCTCCTACGAGGTCGAGCAGGTGCTGCTCAGCCACCCGGCGGTTGCGCTGGCGGCCGTCTTCCCCGTGCAGAGCGAGCTGGCCGAGGACGAGGTGATGGCCGCGCTCGTGCCACGCGAAGGCATGACGCTCGATCCGGTCGAGCTGATCCGCTTTTGCGAGCCGCGCATGGCCTACTTTGCCGTGCCGCGCTTTCTCGAATTCATGAAGGAACTGCCCACCACCGAAAACGGCAAGGTGCAGAAATTCAAGCTGCGCGAGCGCGGCCGCACCCCCGCCACCTGGGACCGCGAGGCGGCCGGCATCAAGGTCAAGCGCTGAGATGAAACGACACCCCCCTGAGCGGCTGCGCCGCTTCCCCCCGCTCTCGCAGCGCTGCGCGCTGCGGGCAGGGGGACGCCGCCCGTGCGGCGGGGCGGCCCTTGCACGGCGGCCCTGGCTTGGGGTGCGCCAGTTTCATGCCTTGCGGGTGGCGCTCAGCGCCATGGATCACTGAGATGACAACCTATCTTCAGCGCAAGGGCTACGAAGGCGTGGCGCTCGCCATGCCGGTCACGGTGCCGTACGAGCGCTACACCACCAAGGGCGCGCACTGGTACGTCGGCCAAGCCGTTCGGGCGCTGGTGCAGGGCTCGGGCCTGGCCAAGGAGCGCATCGACGGCCTGACGGTCAGCAGCTTCTCGCTGGCGCCCGACACCGCCGTGGGCGTGACGCAGCACCTGGGCCTGTCGCCGCGCTGGCTCGACCACATTCCCACCGGCGGCGCCTCGGGCGTGATGGCGCTGCGCCGGGCCGCGCGCGCGGTGCAGTGCGGCGACGCCGAGGTGGTGGCCTGCGTGGCGGGCGACACCAACCACGTCGATTCGTTTCGCCAGACACTGGGCGCCTTCAGCCATTTCGCGCGCGACGCCAGCTACCCCTACGGCGCGGGCGGACCCAACTCGATGTTCGCCTTCATCACCGCGCACTACATGCGCCGGTACGGCGCGCGGCGTGAGGACTTCGGCCGCATCGCGGTGGCGCAGCGCACGAATGCCCTGGGCAACCCCAACGCCCTGTTCAAGAAGCCGCTGACGCTCGACGAGTACATGGCGGCGCGACCGGTGTCCGACCCGATCCACCTGTTCGACTGCGTGATGCCCTGCGCCGGCGCCGAAGCCTTCCTCGTCATGGCGCCCGAGCGCGCGCGCGATCTGGGCCTGCCGCACGTGCTGCTGCGCGGCGCGATCGAACGGCACAACGCCTACAGCAGCGACCCGGTCATGGTCTGCGGCGGCTGGGCCATGGACCGCGATGACCTGTATGCACAGGCCGCCATCCAGCCGCGTGATATCGGCGTGATGCAGACCTACGACGACTACCCGGTCATCGTGATGATGCAGTTCGAGGACCTGGGCTTTTGCGCCAAGGGCGAAGGCCCCGACTTCGTGCGTTCGCACGACCTGACGCATGCGGGCGACTTCCCACAGAACACCAGCGGCGGCCAGCTCTCGTGCGGGCAGGCGGGCGCGGCGGGCGGCTTCATCGGCATGACCGAAACCATCCGCCAGCTCACGGGCCAAGCCGGTGCGCGCGGCGTGGCCGATGCACGCTACGGCCTGGTGGGCGGCTTCGGCATGGTCACCTACGACCGCTGCCTGTGCACCGGCGCCGCGATCCTGGAGGCCGCTGCATGACGTTGCCGTTTGCCAAGCCGCCGCGCAAGAACCCCATCCTGCGCACGCCACAGATCAACCTGCCGCCCAGCGCGCGCGGGCGCGTGGCGCTGGGCCTGACGGCCGCCGCCGCCGAGGGGCGCTTCGTGCTGCAGGTATGCCAGGACTGCGGCGCAACCCAATACCCACCGCGCGAAGCGTGCTATCAATGTTTGTCGCCCGCGCTGCACTGGCAGGAGCAGAGCGGCGCGGGCGAGTTGCTGGCCGAGACCACGCTGGCGCACAGCAACGACCTGTATTTCCGCGAGCGCCTGCCCTGGCGCCTGGGCATGGTGCGGCTGGACGCCGGCCCCAGCGTGATGGTGCACCTGCACGGCGAGGTGGGTGCCGCGCCGGCCCGTGTGCACGTGGGCGTGCGGCTGGACCGCGCCGGCCAGGCGGTGTTGATTGGTTTGCCGGAGAAAGGATCGGAGCACATGACGGACGACCCGATGCTGCGCGAGATGGCCAGCGACCCGAAATTCCGCAAGGTGCTGGTCACCGACGGCAAATCGCCCGTGGGCCAGGCTGTGGTCCGTGCGCTGGCCAAGGCCGGGGCCGACCGGATCTGGGTCGGCCAGGCCGAGCCCTGGAAGCAGCCCGAAGGCTTTGCCGAGCTGGCCGCGCTGCCGCAGGTGACGCTGGTGGATCTGGACGTGCGCGACGAACGCTCGGTGCAGGAGCTGGCCGCGCTGATCGGCGCCAAGGTGGACATCGTCGTCAACACCGCCGAACTGCACCGCAACGCCGGCATCGCGGGGCGGCGCGGCACCGACGTGGCGCGCGAGGAGATGGAGGTCAACTACCTGGGCCTGCTGCGCCTGGCACAGGCCTTCGGCCCGGTGCTCAAGGCGCGCTCGGCCGATGGGGCGGCGCACGCCACGGCCTGGGTCAACCTGCTGTCGATCTACGCGCTCAGCAACTATCCGGCGGAGGGCACGTTCAGTGCTTCCAAGGCCGCTGCGCTGTCGCTGGCGCAGTGCCTGCGCGCCGAGATGCGCGGCGCGGGCATCCGCGTGGTCAACGTCTTTCCGGGGCCGATCGACGACGAATGGAACCAGAACCTGCCGCCGCCCAAGCTGGCACCGCAGGCCGTGGCCAGCGCCATCGTCAAGGCGCTGCAGG
The DNA here is from genome assembly GCA_024235995.1 of Burkholderiaceae bacterium. Lineage (NCBI taxonomy): Bacteria > Pseudomonadati > Pseudomonadota > Betaproteobacteria > Burkholderiales > Burkholderiaceae > Burkholderiaceae bacterium. The sequence continues at coordinate 850,340 of JACKLI010000001.1, read as the reverse complement.
GCGGCGTGGAGGACGTCTATCCAGGTGACATCGCGCAGGACTGGCTGGCGCGCTGGCGCGACAACCCCAAGGTGCTCGAACGTGAACTCGCTGCGGGAGGGCAGTGATATGAACCCAAGCCATCCGCTGGGCCAACTCGCCACCGCCTTGCAGGGCGGGAGCGTGCGCGTGGTCGATCTCTCGCACACCCTCAGCACCGACTTCCCCACCCTCGGCCTGCCGCCCGAGCTGGGCCAGTGCCAGCCGTTTCGCATCGAGCAGGTCTCGGCCTACGACGAGCGCGGCGCCGCCTGGTACTGGAACAACATCTCGTGCAGCGAGCACACCGGCACGCACTTCGACGCGCCGATCCACTGGATCACCGGGCGCGATCGCGCCAACAACGCGGTGGACGCCGTGCCGCCCGCGCACTTCGTCGCTCCGGCTTGCGTGATCGATTGCAGCGCGCAGGCCGCGCGCAACGCCGATTACCTGATGACCGTGGCCGACATCGAGGCGTTCGAGGCGAAGCACGGGCGCATTCCGGCCGGCAGCTGGGTGCTCATGCGCACCGACTGGTCGCACCACTGGAGCCTGCGCCGCGACGCGCGCGCCTACCAGAACTACGACGCCACCGGCCAGCACACGCCGGGGCCCAGCGCCGAGGCGGTGCGCTTTCTGGTCGAGCAGCGCGATGTGCTGGGTTTCGGCTCCGAGACCATCGGCACCGACGCCGGCCAGGCCGCGCACCTGCTGCCGCCCTACCCCTGCCACACGCTGATGCACGGCGCGGGCAAGTACGGATTGCAATGCCTGGCCCATCTGGAACAGTTGCCGCCCACGGGTGCGCTGATCGTCGCGGCGCCCCTGAAAATCGAACATGGCAGCGGCAGCCCCTTGCGCGTGTTTGCGCTGGTGGCCAACCCAGGAACCCCTTCATGAGCGAACCCCGTTACACCGCCCTCGTCACCGGCGGCTCGGCCGGCATCGGCGCCGACATCTGCCAGCGCATGCTGGCCGAGGGCTGGCACGTCGTCAGCCTGGCGCGGCGCGCGCCCGAGTGGCAACACCCGAATCTCACGGCCATCAACGTCGATCTGCTCGACGCAGCGGCGACCGCGCAGGCGGCGCGGGATGTGGCCGCGCGCTTTGCCATCAGCCACTTCATCCACAACGCCGGCGTGATCTGGCCGCACCTGCTGCAGGACGCCACGGTGGATGAACTGCAGGGTCTGACGCAAATCCACCTGGGCAGCGCGCTCACGCTGATGCAGGCCGTGCTGCCGGGCATGGAGCAGACCGGCTTCGGCCGCGTGGTGCTGATGTCCTCGCGCGGTGCGCTGGGTCTGGCCACGCGCACCAACTATTCGGCCACCAAGGCCGGCATGATCGGCATGGCGCGCACCTGGGCGCTGGAGCTGGCGCCCAAGGGCATCACCGTCAACGTGGTGGCGCCCGGCCCGATCCAGACCCCCATGTTCTACGACGTGGTGCCGGCCGGCAGCGAGCGCGAGCAGAAGCTGGCCGCCAACATCCCCGTGGGCCGCATCGGCCGGCCCGACGATGTGACCCGCGCCGTGATGTTCTTTGCCGACCCTGCCAACAGCTTCGTCACCGGCCAGACGCTGTACGTCTGCGGCGGCGCCAGCGTGGGCACGCTGACCATTTGACCCCTACCCACCCCCACACCAAGGAGACCTTCCCCATGCGACTGCCCCAACTTCTCAAGCGCGCCGCCTTGCCCATCCTGCTGGGCTTGGGCTGCGCCGCCGCCACCGCCCAGGTCAAGGTCGGCGTGGTCTATTCGGCCACTGGCCCCACCTCGCTGATCGGCATTCCGCAGAAGAACAGCATCGCCCTGCTGCCCAAGAAGATCGGCGATCTGACGGTGGAATACATCGGCCTGGACGACGCCAGCGACCCGACGCAGACCGTGACCAACGTGCGCAAGCTGCTCGCCGAGCAGAACATCGACGCGCTGATCGGCCCCTCCGGCTCGCCCAACGCCATGGGCGTGATCCAGTTCATGGCCGAGGCTGGCGTGCCCATGCTGGCGCCGGTGGGCACCGCGGCCGTGGTTCAGCCCATGGACGACAAGAAGAAGTGGGTGTTCAAGACCACGCAGAACGACGAGATCATCGCCACAGCCTTGTTCGACCAGATGGCCAAGACGGGGGTCAAGACCCTGGGCTTCATCGGCCTGGCCGACCCCTTTGGCGAAAACTGGTACCGCGTGGCCAGCGGCCTGGCCGAAAAGCACGGCATCAAGATCGTGGCCAACGAGCGGTTTGCGCGCAGCGACAGCTCGGTGGTCGGCCAGACGCTCAAGCTGATCGGCGCCAACCCCGACGCGATCCTGGTGAGCGCCACCGGTGGCTCGGCCGTGCTGCCCCAGGCCTCCCTGATGGACAAGGGTTACAAGGGCAAGATCTACCAGACCCACGGCGCGGCGCTGCCGGCCTTCATCAAGCTGGGTGGCAAGAAGGTGGAAGGCACCATCATGGCCGCCAGCATGATGCTGGTGATGCCCGAGATCGCCGACAGCAACCCCGTCAAGAAGGTGGCCGCCAAGTACATGGCCGACTACGAAAAACTCTACGGCGAGCCGCCCGCCACCTTTGGCGCCAACGTGTACGACGCCGGCCTGCTGCTGGCCAACGCCATCCCCCAGGCCGCCAAGGCAGGCAAGCCCGGCACCAAGGAGTTTCGCGCCGCGCTGCGCGATGCGCTGGAAAAAACCAAGGAGCTGGTGGGCACCCAGGGCGTGTACAACATGACGCCGCAGGACCACAGCGGCTTCGATGCGCGCGGGCGTGAGCTGATCACCGTGCGCGACGGGCGCTTCGTTCTGTTGAACAAATAAACCGCCTCGGGCAAGGGGCGCTGCGGGAAACTGCCCCTTGTCAAACCCGCGGCACGGCGGCAAAGTGCGCTCTTTTCGGGCCATCGACGACCAGGTTCGCCATGCTCTCCCCGCCGCGCACGGGCTCCCCCTTGCTGCAGGACCACCCGGTCTTTGCCAGCCGCGACATCGAGCACGCCCGCGCCCAGGTGGCGCGGGTGTTCTGCACCCATGACCTGCGGCAGGTGGACGCGGGGCAGCGGCTGGACTGCCGCATGCACCGCGTGGGCGTGGGCGCGCTGTCGCTCAACTACCTGTGCTACGGGGCCGACGTCGACATCACGCCCGGCCTCCTGAACGACTTCTACCTGGTGCAGATCCCGCTGTCAGGCCGCGCCGACATCCGCTACGGCCGCCAGCAGGTGCACTCCGATGCCGCTACCGCCGTCATCCTCTCGCCCCACCAGGGCGTGGCCATGCGCTGGCAGGCCGACTGCGCGCAAATCCTGCTGCACATTCCGCGCGCGCTGATGGAGCAGCGCGCCGCCGACGACCCCGAGCAGCCTCATACTTCCCTGGACTATCAGTTGGCCCTGCCGCAACGCAGCGGCCCGGCCGCCCCCTGGTGCCAGATGGTGCTGGACCTGGCCCGCAACATCGACGCCAACGGCGCTGCCTGGCTGCGCCACCCGGCGGCCACCGCCGCGCTGCAGGACGTGCTGCTGCGTGGCCTGATCGGGCTGCAGCCCCACAGCCAAAACGCGCAGCAGCGTGGCGCCGCCCCGGCGCCGGCCCTGCCGCGCCACGTGCGGCGGGCACAGGAATTCATCGAGGCGCAGGCCGATCAGGCCATCACCCTGGTGGACATCGCCCGCGCCGCCTGCGTGAGCGAGCGCGCCTTGCAAGAGGGTTTTCAGCGCCACCTGGGCACCACGCCCCATGCGCTGCTGCGCGACGTGCGCCTGGATCGCGTGCACGCACAGTTGCGCGCGGCGGCCAGCGGCGGCCAGCCGGTGGCCCTGCACGACGTCGCCCACCGCCACGGCTTTTTCCACCTGGGGCGCTTTTCGGCCTACTACAAGGCGCGCTTCGGCGAAACGCCCTCGGTCACCCTGCAATCCAATACTGCGCACGGCGGATAGCATGGCCGCGCATTCCGGATAATTCACGCCTGAAGCATTGCGCACACTCTCCCGACCGGCATCGCCCCCTGCGAAGCCGAGACAAGGAGACATATGAGCATGCAAGACAAGGTCGCCATCGTCACCGGTGGCGCCACCCTGATCGGCGAAGGCGTGGTGGCGGCCCTGGTGGCCGAAGGCTGCAAGGTGGTCATCGCCGACATCGACGCCGCCAAGGGCCCGCAGGTGGCCCAGCGCCACGCGGGCAGCCGCTTCATCAACACCGACGTATCCGACGACGCCTCGATTGCCGCCTGCGTGGCCGAGACCGCTCGGACTTTCGGTGGCATCGATTACCTGGTCAACTGCGCTGCCAGCTACGTGGACAACGGCGTGGCCTCCACCCGCGCCGAATGGAACCAGAGCTGGAACGTCAACGTGGTCGGCGCCGCCATGATGCTGCAGGCCTGCGCGCCCCACATGCAAAAGCGCGGCGGCGGCGCGGTGGTCAACTTCGCCTCCATCTCGGCCTTTGCCGCGCAGACCGGGCGCTGGCTGTACCCCATCAGCAAGGCCGCCATGGTGCAGTTCACGCGCAATGCGGCGCTGGACCTGGCGGCGCAAAAAATCCGCGTCAACGCCGTCTCGCCGGGCTGGACCTGGTCTTCGGTCATCGAGGGCATGGCCGGCGGTGACAAGGCCAAGGCCGACGCCGTGGCCGCCGACTACCACATCCTGGGCCGCCTGGGCCTGCCCAGCGAGGTCGCCAACGTGGTGGCTTTTCTGCTGTCGGACAAGGCCAGCTTCGTCACCGGCACCACCTACGCCTGTGACGGCGGTTACCAGGCCCTCGGCCCCGAGGCCCGCACCGCCGCCATTGGCCGCCTGACGGGCTGATGCCCCCACCCCAACCCTCCCCCAGCGGGGGAGGGAGCAAGCAACCCCAGAACACCCCAACGGAGACAAACCCATGACCACCCAAACCCCCCGCACCATTGCCATCATCGGCGGCGGCCAGGCCGGCCTGCTGCTGGGCGTCGGCCTGCTCGACCAGGGCCACCAGGTCAGCATCTACACCAACCGCGACGGCGCCAGCTTCTGGAACGGCAAGGTCATGTCCTCGCAGTTCATCTTCGACCCCAAGCTGCAGGTCGAGCGCGACTGGAAGATGAACCAGTGGGAAGCGCAGTGCCCCAACACCGACGGCATCTCCTTCGTCATTCCCAACCCCGACGGCTCGGGCACCAAGGCGATCCACTGGCATGCCGCGCTGCACAAGCCCGGCCAGGCCGTGGACCAGCGCCTGAAGTACCCCGGCTGGATGGACGAGTTCGTGCGCCGCGGCGGCAAGCTGCACATCGTGGACGTGGGCGTTGCCGAGATGGAAGATCTGGCCGGCACGCACGACCTGGTGCTGCTGGCCGGCGGCAAGGGCGAGGTGGTCAAGCTGCTGTCCACCAACGCCGAGCGCTCGCCGATGAAGGAGTCCATGCGCAAGCTGGCGCTGACCTACGTGACGGGCATGAAGCGCCACGACTACATCGAGTGCGTCAACTTCAACCTGATCCCCGGCGTGGGCGAGTATTTCTGCTTCCCCTCGCTCACGGTGGACGGGCCCTACGGCTCGGGCAAGACCAAGGTGTGCGACATCATGGTGCTGGAGGGCGTCAACGGCGGCCCCATGGACCGCTGGCACGAGTGCAAGGACGCGGCCGACCACCTGCAGATGAGCCTGGACATCCTCAAGCAGTTCCTGCCCTGGGAGTACGAGCGCAGCAAGGACTGCCAGCTCACCGACGACAACGGCATCCTGGCCGGGCGCATCACGCCCACCGTGCGCAACCCGGTGCTCACCCTGCCCTCCGGCCGCAAGGTGATGGGCCTGGGCGACGCGGTGATCGTCAACGACCCGGTCACCGGCCAGGGCTCCAACAACGCCACCTGGGGCGCCAAGCACTACTTCGAGGCCATCATGGCGCGCGGCAGCCAGCCGTTCGACGAAGCCTGGATGAACCGCACCTTCGACGACCTGTACAACGGCTACGCCGAGAAGGTGGTGCGCTGGACCAACAGCCTGCTGTTCCCGCCGCCCGAATACATTGTCAACATGATGGGCGCCGCCCAGGGCATCCCAGCCCTGGCCTCGCGCCTGGCCAACGGCTTCAACGACCCGACCGACTACGCCGAATACTGGTTCGACCCCGCCGCCAACCAGCGCGCCATCGAAGCAGCGGCGCAGAAGGGAGCCGCGGCGTGATCGACGCGCGCGAGCTGCGCAACGCACTCGGGCATTTCGCCACCGGGGTCACCGTGGTCACCACGGTGGGCCCCGGGAGCGAGCCCATTGGTGTCACGGTCAACAGCTTTGCGGCACTCTCCCTCGATCCGCCCCTCGTGCTCTGGAGCCTGGCCAAGAAATCCTGGAGCTTGCCTGCGTTCCAGAGCACCCGCCATTTCTGCATCCACGTGCTGGCGCACGACCAGCAGGCGGTGTCCGACCGCTTTGCCAAGGCGGGCGAGGACAAGTTCGCGGGCCTCGACATCGGTCAAGGCCTGGGCGGCGTGCCCCTGCTGCCCGGCTGCATGGCGGTCTTCCAGTGCGCCGTGGAGTATCGCTACGAGGGCGGGGACCACATCATCCTGATCGGCCGGGTCGAGCACCTGACGACGCGCAGCACCGCCCCGCTGCTTTTCTATCGGGGACGCTATGCCGTTCCAGAATACGAGCATGCCGCGGATCAAAAACGCGTGAAACTCACCCTGGATACCTGACAACATACCTGACGACACCATGAGCAAATTCGACGCCATCATCGTGGGCAGCGGCATCAACTCGCTGGTGTGCGCCGCCGTCATGGCGCGGCGCGGCAAGAAGGTTTGCGTGCTCGAGCGCGAGGCGGTGCTGGGCGGCTGCATCCGCACCGATGCGCTGACGGCGCCCGGCTTTCTGCACGACACGATGTCTACCGCGCACCCGCTGTTCGTCACCTCGCCCGGCTACGCCGAGCTGAAGGATGCACTGCACGGCGCCGGCCTGGCCTACGTCAACAACGCCACGCCCACCGGCGTGCTGCTGCCCGACGGACGCTCGTTCATCCTGCGCACCTCGCGCGACGAGAACGTGCGCGCCATGAACCAGCTTGCGGCCGGCGACGGCGACGCCTACCGCGCCGGCGTGGGCTTTGTCGAGCAGAACGCCGAGCTGATCTTTGCGCTGCTGGGCAACGAGCTGTGGAGCTCGCAGATCGGCAAGATGATGCTGGGCCGCGTGTGGAAGCAGGGCGCCCACGAGACGGTGGGCTTTTTCGGCCCCGCCATGCAAAGCGCGCGCGCCTGGCTGAGCACGCGTTTTCAGTCCGACCTGGTGCGCGCGGTGCTGGCGCCCTGGGTGCTGCACACCGGCCTGGGGCCCGAATCGCCCATGTCGGCGCTGATGGCGCAAGTCATCGCCTTCACGCTGGAGGCCGTGGGCCTGCCCCTGGTGCAGGGCGGCAATGCGCGCACGGTCGATGCCTTCAAGGCCATCATCGAGCAGGCCGGCGGCGAGCTGCACACCGGCGTGGACGTGGCCGAAATCCTGATCCAGGGCGGCAAGGCCCAGGGCGTGCGCGCCAGCGACGGGCGCCAGTGGCTGGGCAAGAACGTGGTGTGCAACGTCACGCCCACCCAGCTGTATGGCCGGCTGATTCCGCCCGATGCCACGCCCGCGCCCATTCGTCAGCAGGCGGCCGAATACCGCTACGGCAAGGGCAATATGCAGATCCACCTGGCCCTGTCGGCCCCGCCGCAATGGGCCGATCCGGCGCTGGCCCAGGTGACCTATCTGCACCTGACCAGCGGGCTGGACGGCGTCTCGCGCGCCGTCAACGAGGCCGAGCGCGGCCTGCTGCCCGCCGAGGGCACCATCTGCGTGTGCCACCCTACCGCGCTCGACCCGTCCCGCGCGCCCGCCGGCCAGGCGGTGCTGTGGATTCAGCTGCCTGAATGCCCGCGCGTGGTGCGCGGCGACGCGCTGGGCCAGATCGCCACGCCCGCCGACGGCCGCTGGACGGACGAGCTGCGCGAGCGCTACGCCGACCGCATCGTGGAGCGGCTGGCGCGCTTCATCCCCAACCTCAAGGGCAGCATCGTGGGCCGCGCGGTGATCTCGCCGGCCGACCTGGAGCGCCTGAACATGAACCTGGTGGGGGGCGATCCGTATGCGGGCGAATGCAGCGTGGACCAGTACATGTTCTGGCGCCCGCTGCGCGGCACCAAGGACCACGCCACGCCCATCAAGCAGCTGTGGCACATCGGCGCGTCCACCCACCCGGGACCGGGCCTCAGCGGCGCATCGGGCTTTCACGTGGCCAACGCGCTGGCCAGAAAGTAGGGGCCAGCAGGGGCCAAAGAGACACTCGGCCCCAATTTCGTGCAAAAAGTCATAATTTGACACCTGCACGAAATTTTTATTACATGACACCCTCTCGCTTTCTCCTGGCCGGCGCCGTGCTGGCGCTTGCCACCCTGGGCCTGGGTCCGGCCGCCGCCCAGGCCGGCCCCGCCGCCGCCGCCGCCGCTGTGCCTGCGGGCCTGCTGTTTGCCGTGAGCGAAGGCACCTCGGGCGGCGGCAGCGCCGTCACCGACGAGCAGATGGCGGCCAAGTACCGCCCGTTGACCGAGGTGATGCAGCAGGCCCTGGGCCAGCCGGTGCGCGTCAAATACGTGCGCGACTTCCGCGCGCTGGAGGAGGGCATGAAAAGCGGCGCCTTCGACCTGGTGCTGGCCCGCCCCAGCGACTACCCGGCGCGCGGCGTGCGCGACCACGGCTATCGCGCCGTCACCACCACGCGCCCCGACGGCCACTGCCTGCTGGTGGTGCCCAAGGACTCGCCCTACCAGAGCATCGCCGACGTCAAGGACCTCGGCCACAAGCGCCTGATCCTGCCCGAGGCCATTGCCTACATGACGACGTTCTGCACCGCCGAGCTGCGCGACCGCGGCCTGCGCGTGCGGCCCGAGCAGACCTATTACGTGCGCGAGCAGGCGGCCATCCCGTTCGCGCTGCAGAACAAGCTGGCGCAGATCGGCGGCATCGCCTCGTATTCCGGCGCGGCCAAGCGGCTCGAGCGGGACGGCCTGCGCGTGCTGCACACCAGCCGCCCCCAGCCCTTTTTGCCGCTGATCGCGGCGGCGCGCATCACGCCCGAGCAGGTCAGCGCCCTGCGCGCCGGCATGGTGGCGCTGGCCGCGACCCCGCAGGGCGCCAGGGAACTGGCCGCCATCGACCTGAAAGGCTTCGACACCGACCCCCAGGCGCGCCTGCTGGCCCTGCTGCAATGGCTGGAGGCCAAGGAGCCGGCGGCGCAATGAAAACGGTTTGACCCTCCACGACGAATCGCCCCGGCCGAGCCAACGCTCGACCGGGGCGATTCGTCATGGGCCTAGGTCAGGCCTGTCGGCCTGCCCGGCGCGCTCAGGCGCCTTCGCCGCTGGCCACGCGGTGGCCGTGGGCGATGGCATCACGCGTGGCGGCACGCACCTCGGCGCGGGTCACGTCGCTGGACGCGGCCTGCACGGCCACACCGCTCTGCTCACCGGCGGCCGGCATGTTGCGGGCCGCATCGGCGCGCACGTCCTGGCGCTGCACGCTGCTGGCCAGCACCGGCGCATCGGCAAAAGGCGCTTCGCCGGCGGCGGGCGCGGCAAAGGCGTTGCCCGACAGCAGCAGGGCGGCGGAAACGGCGGCGATGGAGGCATGGATCTTGGTCATGATGGCTTTCCTTTCTGGATCTGAATCACTCGGTTGAGGTGTCGAAGGTTTGCGTTGCTTGCCTTCGATGGAACGTAGTTTCCGTCAACCGACTGGTTTAAAAAAGCCATTTGAAGTGATTTGACTGTTTCCTATCCGGAAACAATGCGATCCGCTATTGCAGCGCCGCCAGGCGCTCCGGCGTGCCCACGTCGGTCCAGGCGCCGGTGTAGAGCCGGGCGCCGACCTGCCCGGCGGCGATGGCGCGGCGCAGCAGCGGCGCCAGCGGGGCGGCCGTACCCTGCGGGTTGCCGGGCGCAATGTCGCACCAGGGCGGCTCGAACAGCGCGCGCCGGTACAGCCCCACGGTGCTGAACGTCCAGCGCGGGCCGTCTGCTGGCGCCTCATTCAGCGCCAGCCCGTCCGCGCCGATGCCGAAGTCGCCCGCCGGGTGGTGCGGCGGGTTGGGCACCAGCCACAGCTGCGCCAGGCGGCCGCTGGCGGCAAAGCGCGCGGCGACCTCGGGGTCGAACACGAAGCCGGGTGCAAAGATGTCGCCCGCCAGCACCCAGAACACGTCGCCTGCCGCAGGTGCCAGCCATGGCAGCACACGGGCGATGCCGCCGGCCGTCTCCAGGGCGTGGCCGAAGTCGCGGCCCTCGGACGAGAAGCGGATGGTGGGACGATCATTTATTGATAGCTGCTCGCACCCACCTGGTCCGGGCTGCAAGCCAAAATAATCCTCGATCTGCTCGCCCAGCCAGGCCGTGTTGACGAGCACCTCGCGCACGCCGCCGCGCGCCAGCGCATCCACCCACCACTGCAGCAGCGGCTGGCCGCGCACGCGCAGCAGCGGCTTGGGCGTGTGGTCGGTCAGCGGGCGCATGCGCTCGCCGCGACCGGCCGCCAAAATCAGCGCGCGCGGCGCGGGGCATGCGTCCAGGGTCATGACGTGACTGTAGAAGATCGGCGGCGCGCGCTGGACGCCCGTGCCACACCGGTTTATTATTACGTCCGTAATAACGTCTGGAGCCTGCCATGCACACCCTCAAGCTCACGCAGATCGGCAACTCGGTGGGCGTGATCCTGCCCAAGGATGCGCTGGCCAAGCTCAAGCTGCAAAAGGGCGAATCGGTGTTTCTCACCGAGTGCGCCGACGGCTTCATCCTCACGCCCTACGACCCGGCGCTGGACGAGGAGCTGACCGCCGGGCGCGAATTCATGCGCGAATACCGCGATACCTTCCACCAGCTGGCCAAATGAGCTGGCGCTGGACCAGCAAGCAAGCGCTGCTGCTGCTGCATGCCGAAAGCCTGGCCGAGCACGGCGGCAGCCCCGGCATCCGCGACGAGGGGTTGCTCGACTCGGCCCTGGCGCGCCCGCAAAACCTGCTGGCCTACGGCGAGCCGGATGTGGCCGCGCTGGCCGCCAGCTACGGCATGGGCGTGGCGCGCAACCACCCCTTCATCGACGGCAACAAGCGCGCCGCGCTGCTCGGCATCGGCCTGTTTCTGCACCTGAACGGCTGGCGCCTGACCGCCAGCCAGGCCGACACCACCCGCACCATGCTCGCCCTCGCCGCCGGAGAACTCCCCGAAGACGCCCTGGCCGACTGGCTGCGCCAGCACGCCGCGCCGCGCTCCTGAACGGCCGGCGGTGGGCATGCCGCACCTTTTCGCCACCCGAGCTGACTGAGCAGCTGCGCACGATGGACAAGGCGCGCCTGGTCAAAAGGCTGAGCGCGCTGGCGACGACGTTCAGGACGCGGCAGGAAATCGTTGCCTGACCGCCGTGCGCCAGGACCTCAAGCCCGCAGCGCCGCCGGCATCTCCGGCCCGATCTTGAACACCCCGCTGGCGCGCGCGCAGGGCACGCCGTCGGCCGTCACCAGCCCCTGCGCGAACACCAGCGTGCGCGTGGCGCGCAGCAGCTCGGCCGTGCCCTCCAGCCAGCAGCCCAGCGGCGCGGGCGCCAGGTAGTCGACCTGCAGGCTGATGGTGGGCAGAAAGCGCTGGCCCAGCTCGGGGCTCTTGCGGTGCACCGACAGCGGGATCAGCATGTCGCAGAAGCTGGCCGTCATACCGCCGTGCAGCACGCCCATGGGGTTGAGGTGGCGCGGCTCCACGCGCAGGCCCAGGCGCACGTCGGCGCCCTGGTGCAGCAGGTAGAGCGGGCCGTTGATGCCGATGAATTCGCCGCCGGCGGGCAGCGCCTGAAAGCCGGGCGGAATGGCGGGATGCGACAGGGACACGAGGGGCTCCGGATGCAGTGCAACGGGCGAGCATAGCGGCACACGCGGCCCGGCGGTGATCGCAGGCGACAGCAAAAAGACGATCCGCCCCCCGTTGGAATCCCATTTGAATCGCTGGCTCGCAGGGCCATTCGTGCCCGGTAAAATCAGGGGTTTACCCCCGCCGCACCCGCCCACTGGAGCCGCCCACATGGCAAACCCCAACCGCATGGCCAACGCGATTCGCGCGCTGGCCATGGACGCCGTTCAACAAGCCAAGTCGGGCCACCCCGGCGCGCCCATGGGCATGGCCGACATGGCGGTGGCGCTGTGGGCGCGCCACCTGCGCCACAACCCGGCCAACCCGCACTGGGCCAACCGCGACCGCTTCGTGCTATCCAACGGCCACGGCTCGATGCTGCTGTACGCGCTGCTGCACCTGACGGGCTACGCGCTGCCGCTGCAGGAGCTGAAGAACTTCCGCCAGCTGCACAGCAAGACCCCCGGCCACCCCGAGGTGGACGTGGCCCCGGGCGTGGAAACCACCACCGGCCCGCTGGGCCAGGGCCTGGCCAACGCGGTGGGTATGGCGCTGGCCGAGAAGCTGCTGGCCAGCGAGTTCAACCAGCCCGGCCACGCCATCGTGGACCACCACACCTACGTGTTTCTGGGCGACGGCTGCCTGATGGAGGGCATCAGCCACGAGGCCTGCGCGCTGGCCGGCGCCTGGAAGCTGGACAAGCTGATCGCGCTGTACGACGACAACGGCATCAGCATCGACGGGCGCGTGCAGCCCTGGTTCGTCGACGACGTGGCCGGGCGCTTCAAGGCCTACCAGTGGAACGTGATCGGCCCGATCGACGGCCACGACGTGGCGGCGGTGGACCGCGCCATCGCGCAGGCCAAGCGCGCCAGCGGCCAGCCCACGCTGATCATCTGCAAGACGCACATCGGCAAGGGCAGCCCCAACCGCCAGGACACGGCCAAGGCGCACGGCGAACCGCTGGGGGCCGACGAGATCGCGCTGACGCGCACGGCGCTGGGCTGGGAATACGGCCCGTTCGAGATCCCGGCCGACGTGTACGCCGACTGGGACGCCAGGCTGGCCGGCGACGCCGCCGAGCAGGCGTGGGACGCCGCCTTGGCCGACTACGCCGCCGCCCACCCCGCGCTGGCGGCCGAGCTCGCGCGCCGCATGGCGGGCGAGCTGCCCAGGAACTTTGCCCAGGTGGCCGTGGACGCCGCCGTGGACGCACACAAGAAGGCCGAGACCGTGGCCAGCCGCAAGGCCAGCCAGATCGCGCTGGAGGCCTTCACCGCCGCGCTGCCCGAGCTGCTGGGCGGCAGCGCCGACCTGACGGGCTCCAACCTGACGCACACCGCCAGCACGCTGAACCTGCGCTTCGACGCGCAGGGCGCGGTGGTCAGGAACGACGCCGGCCAGGGCGGGCGCCACATCAACTACGGCGTGCGCGAGTTCGGCATGGCCGCCATCATGAACGGCCTGGCGCTGCACGGCGGCTTCATCCCCTACGGCGGCACCTTCCTGACCTTCAGCGACTACAGCCGCAACGCCATCCGCATGGCGGCGCTGATGAAGCAGCGCGTGGTGCACGTGTTCACGCACGACAGCATCGGCCTGGGCGAGGACGGCCCCACGCACCAGAGCATCGAGCACGCCGCCAGCCTGCGCCTGATCCCGGGCCTGGCCGTGTGGCGCCCGGCCGACACCGCCGAAACCGTGGTGGCCTGGGCCGTGGCGCTGCAAGACAGGCACCAGCCCACCGCGCTGCTGCTGAGCCGCCAGAACCTGCCTTATCTGCCCAAGCGCGATCTGGGCGACATCTCGCGCGGCGCCTACGTGCTGAGCGAGCCGGGCGACGTGGGCCTGAAGAAAAAAGCGCAGGCCGTGCTCATCGCCACCGGCAGCGAGGTGCACCTGGCGCTGCAGGCGCAAACGCTGCTGGCGGCGCAAAAGATCGCGGTGCGCGTGGTCTCCATGCCCAGCACCACCGCCTTCGACCAGCAGGACCTGAAGTACAAGAAGGCCGTGCTGCCCGCCGGCCTGCCGCGCATCGCCGTGGAGATGGGTGCCACCGACGGCTGGTGGAAGTACGGCTGCGCGGCGGTGGTGGGGCTCGACCGCTTCGGCGAGTCGGCGCCGGCGCCGGCGCTGTTCGAGCACTTCGGCTTCACGCCCGAGAACGTGGCCGCCACCGTGCGCGCCGCGCTGGGGCGCCGCTGAGCGCGGTTTCAAGCCCAATCGGCCTCCAGCCCGCGTCAAACAAGCGCAAGCAGCTATCAGTTACTTAGCAAAAAGGAAACGTGTCATGACCATTAAGATCGGCATCAACGGCTTCGGGCGCATCGGGCGCATGGTGTTTCGCGCCGCGGTGGCGCACCACAAGGACATCCAGGTCGTCGCCATCAACGACCTGCTGGAGCCCGACTACCTGGCCTACATGCTCAAGTACGACAGCGTGCACGGCCGGTTCGACGGCGAGGTCAAGGTCGAAGGCAACACCCTGGTGGTCAACGGCCAGAAGATCCGCCTGACGGCCGAGAAGGACCCCGCCAACCTGAAGTGGGGCGAGGTGGGCGCCGACGTGGTGATCGAATCCACCGGCCTGTTCCTGACCCAGGAAGCCGCCGAGAAGCACCTGGCCGCCGGCGCCAAGAAGGTGATGATGAGCGCGCCCAGCAAGGACGACACGCCCATGTTCGTGTTCGGCGTCAACGACGAGACCTACGCCGGCCAGGCCATCATCAGCAACGCCAGCTGCACCACCAACTGCCTGGCCCCGGTGGCCAAGGTGCTGGACGACAAGTGGGGCATCAAGCGCGGCCTGATGACCACCGTGCACGCCGCCACCGCCACGCAGAAGACCGTGGACGGCCCCAGCAACAAGGACTGGCGCGGCGGCCGCGGCATCCTGGAAAACATCATCCCCAGCAGCACCGGCGCCGCCAAGGCGGTGGGCAAGGTGCTGCCGCAGCTCAACGGCAAGCTGACGGGCATGTCCTTCCGCGTGCCGACCTCCGACGTGTCGGTGGTGGACCTGACGGTGGAGCTGAACAAGCCCGCCAGCTACGCCGAGATCTGCGCCGAGATGAAGGCGCAAAGCGAAGGCAGGCTCAAGGGCATCCTGGGCTACACCGAGGACAAGGTGGTGGCCACCGACTTCCGCCACGACCCGCGCAGCTCCATCTTCGACGCCGAGGCCGGCATCGCCATGGACAGCACCTTCGTCAAGCTGGTGAGCTGGTACGACAACGAGTGGGGCTACTCCAACCGCTGCCTGGACATGGTGCGGGTGATGGCGGGCAAGTAAACCGCTGGCTCCCTGCACGAACAAGCGCGCCCCGGGGCGCGCTTTTTTCGTTCAATCGGGCGGCGCTCAGAGCGGCTCCAGCCCCACGCGCTTCATCATCGCCTCGGTGGTCTTCATTTCCTGCTCGATGCTGGCCACGAAGCCGGCGGTGTCCATCACCTGAACCTGGCCGCCCTGCTGCTCCAGCCGGGTGACCAGTTGCGGGTTTTTCAGCGCCTGCACGAACGCATCGCCCATGCGCTGCACCACCGCGTCGGGCGTGCCGGCCGGCACCGACACCCCGCCCCAGGACGTCAGCTCGATGCCCTTGACACCCAGCTCGGCCAGCGTAGGCACCTGGGACAGGGCGGGGTTGCGCGCGTGGCCACTGACGGCCAGCGCACGCAGCTTGCCACCTTGCACAAAGGGATAGGCCACCGAGAAGATCGGCATGCCGAACGTCACCTGCTTGCCCAGCACGGCGTTGACGATCTCGGACGCGCCCTTGTAGGGCACGTTCAGCGCCTGCATGCCGGTGGCGGCCAACAATTGCTCCATGCCCAGGTGCGAGGGCGTGCCGATGCCGCCCGAGGCGTAGTCCACCTTGCCCGGCCTGGCCTTCAGGCGCGCCAGCAGATCATCCAGCGTCCTGATGTCCGAGTCGGCCGCCACCACCAGCGCCACTTCCGACTTGGTCACGCGGATCACGTGGCGAAAGTCCTTGAGCGCGTCGTAGCCGGGGTTCCTGAAGATGCGCATGTTGGACGCCATGGGCACCGCCGCGTAGAGCCAGGTGTAGCCATCGGCGGGCGCCTTGGCCACCAGGCGCGTGCCGATGTTGCCGCCCGCGCCGGGGCGGTTTTCGATCACGATGGGCTGGCCCAGGATGGGCTCGACCGCCTCGGCCAGGATGCGCGCGCTGGTGTCGGGCGCGGTGGCGGCCAGGTAGGGCACCAGCCACTTGATGGGCCGGTTGGGATAGGGTGCCTGCGCCCAGGCGGCGGGGGCAGCCAGCGGCAGGGTGGCGGCGGCCAGCGAGCGGCGCAGGAGTTGGCGGCGAGTCAGTTGGATCATGGGAAGTCTCCGGTGAAATCGTGGATCAAGGCACGGCTGCGGCCAGCCCAGCATGAAGACGGTCGGGTGCGGCAAGAACTTCAAATTTGATAGCTAATATGGCTTTGTTCATGCCGGCCAGAGGCAAAAATAACCAAAATCCCCTCACGGCCCGGCGGTGCCGACACGAACCGCCACGGCACGCGCCAGCGCCACCAGGCCACTGGCTTCGCGCAGCTCGCTGACGGGTGCCGCGCCCGGCGATGGTTCGACCACCTGGGCGCAGGCGCCCGTCGCCACGACTGCCAAGGCGGCGACGGTCCGTGCAAGCATGGAAGGGTTCATGGATAGGCTCCTGGACACCGGTGGTGGGCCTGCGCGCGGCTCACGGCCCGCCGCCCAGCAATTCCTTGGCGATGGTGTTGCGCTGGATCTCGCTGGTGCCGGTGAGCACGCGGTACATGCGCAGCACGCGGAACAGAAACTCCACGCGCCGGCCCTGCACGATGCCTTCGCCGCCGTGGATCTGCACCGCGCGGTCGGCCACGCGAAAGGCGGTCTCGGAGCAGAACAGCTTGGCCATCGAGCTCTCGGCGCGGCCGTCGGCGCCGGCGTCCAGCAGCCGGGCGGTGTGGATCATCAGCGCGCGCGCCGCCGCCAGCTCGGTGGCCATGTCGGCCAGCATGTGCTGGATGGCCTGGAACTGGCCGATGGCGCGGCCGAACTGGCGGCGCGTGAGGGCGTAGTCGCGCGCGTCGCGCAGCGCCACCTGTGCCAGGCCCACCATGGCCGGGCAGTGCAGCAGGCGGTTGACGGTGATGCGCCCCAGCGCCAGCGCCAGGCCGCGGCCGCGCTCGCCGATCAGGTTGGCGGCGGGCACGCGCGCACCCTCCAGGACGATGTCGCCGGTGGTCGTCTGGCCGGCCATGGTCTTGTAGCCGAACTCGCGCCGCACGCCGGGCGCGTTCAGGTCGACGAAAAAGGCCGAAATCTCGCGCGACCCGGGGTCGGCCGTGGGCTGCTCGGCGGTCGAGGCCATCAGCACCGCGCAGTCGGCGAAGGGCGAGCCGGAGATGAAGCGCTTGCGGCCGGTGAGCACCCAGTCGTCGCCGTCTTGCACCGCCCGGGTTTCGAGCGCGCCGGCGTCCGAGCCCGCGCCGGCCTCGGTCAGCGCAAAGCAGATCGCCTGGTCGGCCCGCGCCACCGGCAGAATGAAGTGCTGCAGCTGATGCGGCGTGGCAAAGCGCGCTAGCGCACCCACGCGCGGCGGGCCGCTCAGCTCGCCCAGCACGTGCGGGGCAAAGGGCGAGCCGGTGGCGTAGATCGCCTCCTTGACGAGTGCGTGGTCCAGCACCGACAGGCCCAGGCCGCCCAGCTTCTCGGGCAGCGTCATGCCGTAGAAGCCCCTTGCGTGCGAGCGCTTCCACACCTGCTGCAAGAGCTCGCGCGGGGCGCTTTTTTCCTGCCCGATGTCGTGCGCGCGCGCCAGCTCGGCCAGCTCGCCATGCAAAAACTCCTGCACGCGGCGCGCGATGTCGGCGGCGCGCTCAGAACCCTCGAACGGGCCCTTGAAAACCGGCGCCAAGGCCTGCGATTCTTGCGTCATCGTGGTCATGTCAATTCACCTTGCGATCGCGGCCAGCCCAGTACGGCGCCTGCACCGCCTTGCGCATGACCTTGCCGTTGGGGTTCTTGGGCAGTTCGCGCACGAACTCGATGTGGCGCGGGCGCTTGAAGCCGGCCAGGCGCTCGCCGCAGAAGGCGTCGAGCACGGCGGCATCCACGCCTTGCCCGGCCTTCAGCACCACCTGGGCGGCCACCGCCTCGCCCCACTTGTCGTCCGGCATGGCAAACACGCAGGCCTCCTGCACGGCAGCGTGCTGATACAGCACCGCCTCCACCTCGGAGGGATAGACGTTGAAGCCGCCGCTGATCACCATGTCCTTCTTGCGATCGACGATGTAGACGTAGCCCTCCTCGTCCATGCGCGCCAGATCGCCCGTGTGGTAGCGGCCGTCTTTCAGCACCTCGGCACTCAGCTCGGGCGCGCGCCAGTAGCCGGCAAACACGTCCTCGCCGCCCACCACGATCTCGCCGATCTCGCCGGTGACCACGGGCTGGCCGTCGTCGTCCAGGATCTGCACGTCGCATTCCAGCAGCGGCTGCCCGCACGAGGCCAGGCGCTCGGGGCATGCGGCGCGGGCATAGAGGTGGTCCTGGATGGTCAGCGCGCACACGCCCGAGGTCGTCTCGCCCGCGCCATAGCCTTGCGCCAGCACAGGGCCGAACACGTCCATGGCTTTCAGGATGCGCGCCGGCGCCATGGGCGCGGCGCCATAGCCCAGGCGGCGCAGGTCGGGCAGCGGGCGGTACTGGCCCTCCAGCTCGCCCAGCAGCATGTTGATCATGGTGGGCACCATGAAGGTGTGCGTCACGCGATCGGCCCGCATGTCGGCCAGAAAGCGCTGCGGCTCGAAGCGGTCGAACAGCCGGATCGTCATGCCGCTGCACAGCGCCGGCACCATCTGCATGCCCGAGGCGTGCGTGATGGGACCCACCAGGCCCAGGATGCCGCCCTCGCCCGTGGCGTCCGAGCGCAGCAGGAACTTGCGCAGCTGCGCCAGGCGGTTGCCAAAGGTCTGCATCGCTGCCTTGAGCACGCCCGAGGAGCCCGAGGTGTAGTGCAGCACCGCCAGCTCGCCGGCCGTCACCCTCACCGGCGTGAAGGCATCGCTGGCACGCGCCAGCGCGTCTTCGTAGCCTTGCTCGCCCGTGCCGTCGAGCAGCAGCAGGCGCGGCATCGGCCCCTCGATGTGCGGGCGGAAGGCCTCGGCGCGCGCCGCAGTGGTGACGATCACCGCGGCCTCGCTGTTGGCGGCAACGGCGCCCACCTCGGCGGACGACAGGCGCGCGTTGAACGGCGCCTTGACCAGGCCGGCCTTGTAGCAGGCCAGCTCGATCTCGACGATTTCCACGCAGTTGGGCAGGTAGACGCCCACGCGCTCGCCGCGTTCGAGGCCCAGGCCGAGCAGGGCATGGGCCAGGCGGTTGGAGCGCTGCTCCAGTTCGGCGTAGGTGACGCTGCGCGCGGGGCTCTTGACGGCAATGCGCCGGCGGTAGGCGCGGGCGGCCTTGGCCACCAGCATGCCGACGTTGGCCACCGGACGCGCGCCGCTGGCCGGGGGAATGGCTGGGGGGTTGATGGCGGTCTCCTGGTCGTGTTGGCGCGCCCCAGGGACGCATGCCGTCACTGTTCCAGAAAACCCGGCTCAGCAGGAAATACCGATTGTTGATTCAAGGCCATCAAAAACAATGATGGCCTGGCCAGTCTCGTCAGGTGTTGCCGCCCAGCCAGCGCGCATCCCAGGTGCCTTGCCTGATCAACGCCCGCGCCTCACCCGCCAGCGCCTCGAGCACCACCTGCGCCACCGTGCCCGGCGGCTTGTCGGCGGGCGTGGCCAGGAAATAGGTGCGCGCGAGCTCGGGGCGCACCACGCGCGCGGCCACCCAACCCGGCTTGCGCATGGGCGCATCGGGCAACGAGCAGGCCGGCGTGAAGGTGAAGCCCGCGCCGCTCAGATACAGCGAGCGCAACACGCGGGTGGAGTCTTGCTCGTGCACCACGTTGGGCACCACATCCAGCGCGGCCGCCGTTTCCTCCACCTGCCGGCGGATGGCCGAGCGGCGCGATTGCAGCACCAGCGGCAGGCCGATGGCCGAGGCAAAGGCAATGGTGGGGCGCGCCACAGTCCCGGCGCGCGCACGGGAGAGCTTGAGCAGCGGCGCCACGGCGCCATCCATGTCGTGGCCGCAAAAATACATGGCCTCGCGCACCAGCGGCCGGCAGCGCAGGCCGTCCACCGCGGGCGCATCCACCAGCACGCCGATGTCGGCGCGGCGCACCTGCATGGCCTGGCGCACTTGCAGGCTGAGATCGTCCAGCACGAACACGCGAATGCGCGGGTGCGTGTGCTTCAGGCGCATCAACAGCGGCCCGGTGAGCAGCGAGGCCAGCAGGAACGGCAGCGCCAGCGTGACCGAGCCCTCCGGTCCGGTGGGCAGGCGCCGCATGCGCTCGCGCAGCGCGTCGGCATCGCTCAGCAGGCGGCGCGCGTCCTCGTACAACTGCAGGCCGGCGGGCGTGGGCGTGACGCCGGCGTACGAGCGCTCGAACAGCTGCGCGCCCAGTTCGTCCTCCAGCTTCTTGATCTGCGCCGTCAGCGCCGGCTGGGCGATGAACAAGGAGCCCGCCGCGCGCGAGAGGCTGCCGGCCTCCAGCACGGCCGAGAAGTAGCGCAGGGTTCGCAGCTCCATGGGGCGATGGTACGTGCAGCGCGGCGGTTCGCCATACTCGGGGCCATGGACATGCTGCACATTGCCGACCTCGAGGCGGCCATCAACCACTGGCGCGAGCACGCGCCCGCGGGCGTCGATGCCGCGCTGGCGCCCGAGCTGGCGGCGCTGGCCGAGGTGTACGCGCGCATGGTCATCGAGCACCGCGACGAGCAGGACGCGGCGCACCTGCCCGCTGCCGCGCGCCGGGCCTGGCTCGACTGGTACGCCCGCACGCCCGACGCGCCCTGCATCGCCGTGTGCTCCACCGCCCAGGGCGACGCGGTGTGCAAGGGCTGCGGGCGCACCGAGGACGAGGTGCGCGACTGGCCGGCGCTGAGCCCCTGGGCCAAGCGCGCGGTGTGGCGGCGCATCACGCGCGAGGGCACGGCGCTGCGCTATACCCGTTACGTCGAACGCGCGCAGCAGCATGGGCATTCATTTCAAGGCCGTCCCGCAGACAAGCATCCGATGGGATAATTCCCTTCCAAAATCAATGCATTGAAACCATCGGTGGAGGTTTTCATGATGTCGCACGACCCCGCGCCCCAAGCCGTTTTCATTCGCCGCCGCACCGCCTTGGGCTTGGCGGCATCGGGCGTCACCGGGTTGGCCGCTCCGGCCTGGGGCCAACAGGTATCCGCCGACGGCATCCTCAGCGAGGGTTGCGCCATGCATTGGCGCGCGCGTGCGCGCATCAACTCCAGCCTGCCCGACAACTCGTTGAACGAATTCATGATTACGGTGCGCCCCACCAACAATCAACCCGGGATCATGGAGGTCCAGCACTGGTCGAGCGGCTCGACGCTGAACTGGCGCATTCCGATCGGGACCAGCTTTGCCGTGAAGAACGCGGTGGCCACCCTCACGCTGCCCACAGTGCCTGCGGGCACCACCATGGCCTTCGTGTCGGACAGCGCCCTGACCAGCTGGATCGTCAACCCACCCAGCCGCTTTTCCTGGGGCACGCTGTTCACCTGGGGCACGGTGGCGGCATCGGATGTGCATGACAACGGCAATGGCACCTGGACCATCGACCTGGGTGATCTGCCGGCCGGCGCGGGCCGCCTTTTCCAGCTGGTCATGACCATGCCCGTGGGCACCTCGACCGCGCAGGACTTCGACCTCGACATCGACGTGAAAGGCACGTATGGCTACGGCAGCCCCTCCAGCTGCCAACCCGCGCCGGTTCCCGCCAACCACCCCATGGCCCTGCTGGGACTGGGCGCGCTGTCGGCGCTCGCGGCCGGCTGGCATTTGCGCGGCAAGCGCTCGCAGGGCCGTTGAGGCCAGGCGTCGGATGCAAGCCGCCGCCTTGCCTGCATGACGCCGCCATGTTCTAATTGAGGTTGTTGAAGGGGAGTAGCTCCCCGCTTGCGGTTTTCAACCGCGACATCGCCGGCTCGTCAATACGAAGCCCGAGGCCTGTGGGCCTCGGCGTCTTCCGGGCTCGCGGGCCCATGGCACGCACCTCGGCGTGCGCCCCTGGGCCGAGCAAGACCTTCGACCCACACCCCCCTGCCGGGGCCGTGTTCGGTCGAAAGCGCGGCGGTCTTGCCTGGTTTCAAGCATCCACCTGTCTGCCTTGCGCCACCACGCTCCGGTTGGGCTGCCCGCCCCTTTTGCAACCGGAGTTTCTTGCCATGGAATTCATGTCCGCCCCCTGGTGGTCCGCCCTGCTGGCCATCGTCCTGATCGACCTGGTGCTGGCCGGCGACAACGCCATCGTCATCGCCCTGGCCGCGCGCAGCCTGCCCAAGTCCGTGCAAACCAAGGCCATCGTGTGGGGCACCGTGGGCGCCATCGGCGTGCGCACGCTGATGACGCTGGTCGTGGTGTGGCTGCTGAAGATTCCGGGCCTGATGCTGGTCGGCGGCCTGGGCCTGCTGTGGATCGCCTACAAGCTGGTGGCCGACACGGGCGCGGAGAGCGAGGAGCACGGCCCGGCCGCCAGCACCTTCTGGGGCGCGATGAAGACCATCGTCATCGCCGACGCGCTGATGGGCATCGACAACGTGCTGGGCGTGGCCGGCGCGGCGCACGGCGCGATGGATCTGGTGGTCATCGGCCTGCTCATCAGCGTGCCGATCGTGGTGTTCGGCTCCACCCTGGTGCTCAAGCTGGTCGAGCGCTTCCCGATCATCATCCAGCTCGGCGCGGCCGTGCTGGCCTACACTGCCGCCTCGATGATCACCGGCGAGCCACTGCTGGCCGACTGGTTCGGCACCCGCGAAGCGCCCGAGCAGGCGCTGCGCTGGGCCGTGGCGGCGCTGGCCATCGTGGGCGTGCTGGGCGCCGCGCGCTGGGCCACGCGTCGCCCGCGCGAGGACGGCGCGGCTTGATCCGGCTGCGCCCACTGCGTTAAGCTGGGCGCATGATCCTGATCCTGAAATGGCTGCTGTCGGCCTGCGCGCTGCTGCTGATCGCCTACCTCTATGGCGGCGTGCAGGTGGCCAGCTTCGGCTCGGCGCTGCTGGCGGCGCTGGTGATCGGCCTGCTCAACGCCGTGCTGCGGCCGGTGCTGGTGGTGCTGACCATTCCGGTCACGCTGCTTACGCTGGGGCTGTTTTTGTTCGTCATCAACGCGCTGATGTTCTGGGCCGCGTCAGGGCTGCTGTCGGGCTTTCACGTCAACGGCTTCGGCGCGGCGCTGCTGGGCTCGCTGATGTATTCGGCGCTGGGCATGCTGATCGACCGGGCCCTGGGCGGCCGCTGATCAGCTGATCAACGGCGCTGCTTTTCCTCGTCCAGCCGTTGCTGCCGCAGCAGCGCCTGGGCCTCGCGCATGCGGGCATCGACGATGCTGGCCTCGATCAGCGCCGCGCCGTCGCCCGGGTGCTGGCGCGAATAGTCCTGCGCGGCGCGCCAGCGGTCGACGGCGCCGGCGTAGTCCCGCTGCGCCAGCGCGGCCTCGCCCTCGGCGCGCAGCGAGCGCAGCATCTGGCCCTGGGCTGCGTCGGCCTGGGCCAGCGCCTGCCAGGCGCCGGCGTCGTACGCATGGTCGGCGACCCAGGTGCGCAGCTGGGACGCCGCCTCGCCCGCCTGGCCGGTGCGCAGCAGCGCCTGCGTGCGCAGCAGCAGCACGGCGCGGCCGGATTGGCTCAGGCCCCCACGCTCCCCCGCTTCGCGAGGTGCGCTGCCCCCCGAGGGGGCGCTCGCCGCCTTGGGGCGGCCCGGCGGCGGCTCGGGTGCGCCGCCGGGCTCGGGGAGCGGGTTGGCCGTGGCCGCCACGGTGGACAACAGCTGCAGCGTCCGGGGCGCCTGGTCGGCGCGCAGCGCCAGCTCGGCCTGCAGCAGATGCACCTGGCGCAGCGCGCGCGGGTGCTCGGCCATGAGCGAGGCGAGCTGCTCGGCCAGCGCCTGCGCCTGGGGCAGCTCGCGCAGCTCGGCGCGGGCCAGCGCGGCGGCGTAGAGCGCGCCGGCGCGCTGCGCCAGCGGCTGGCGGGCAAAGCCGGGCTGCGCGGGCTCGCCGGCCCAGGCGCGCAGCACGTCGACGCCGGGACGCGAGAGCACCCGCGCGCGGGCGGCGACGAGCACCGTCTCCCAGTCCGTTGCTTCCGGCGCCAGGTGCAGGCTTTGCACGCGCTGCTGCATGTCGGCGATGCGCTGGGTGGTGAGCGGGTGGCTGCGCAGGTAGGGCCAGTCGCCGTTGTCGTCCACGCGCGAGGCAGCCTGCAGCTTCTGGAACATGCTGACGAAGCCCTGGGGCGCAAAGCCGGCCTGGCTCATGACGGCGTAGCCCACGCGGTCGGCCTCGCGCTCCATGTCGCGCGAGAAGTTGAGCTGCTGCTGGGCGATGGCGGCCTGCCCGCCCACGGCCAGCGCGGCGCCGGCCTGCGGGTTCTTGCTGGCGGCGATGGCGCCCGCGACCATGGCGGCAACCAGCAGCGGCATCTGGCGGCTTTGCTGGCCCAGCAGGCGGGCGATGTGGCGCTGGGTGACGTGGCTCATCTCGTGGCCCAGCACCGAGGCCAGTTCGTCGCGCGAACGCACCACGCCCACCAGCCCGAGGTTCAGCCCGAAGTAGCCGCCGGGCAGGGCAAAGGCGTTGATGCTGCGGTCGCGCCCCAGGAAGACCTGCCAGGCGAAGCGCTCGTCCAGCTCGGGCGGCAGCTCGCCGCGCGCGCGGGCGCCCGCCAGCAGCGCACGCCAGATGCCGTCGACGTACTCGCCGATGACCGGGTCGTCGATATGGTCCGGGTCGCGGTACAGCTCGCGGGCAATGGCGTCGCCCAGCTTGCGCTCTTCCAGCGGCGTCATCTCGCCGGCCTCGCCCAGCGAAGGCAGGGCACCGCCGGCCGCGCCGCCCTGGGCTGCGGCCGGCAGCGCGCCCAGCAGCAAGGCCCCCGCCGACACGGCGGCCAGCGCGGCGCGCCGGGCCAGGCGCGCGGCACGCTGGGTGGGTGGATAAAAAAGCGGGCTCATCGGGCAGCAGGGCGCGGGCGCTGCCCCTATGATGCCCCATCCGCCCGCGTGTTCCCGGGCCTTTGTGACCGACTGCCATGCCCGATTCCGCCGCCTCGCCCCTCACCCACTTCGACGCCCAGGGCCAGGCCCACATGGTGGACGTGGGCGCCAAGCCGGCCACGCACCGGGTGGCGGTGGCCAGCGGGCGCATCGAGATGCAGCCGGCCACGCTGGCGCTGATCGAAGCGGGCACGGCCAAGAAGGGCGACGTGCTGGGCGTGGCGCGCATCGCCGGCATCATGGCGGCCAAGAAGACGAGCGAGCTGATCCCGCTGTGCCACCCGCTGGCCCTGTCGCGTGTTGCTATTGATTTCGAAGCTGATGGAGCATATTCAAAGCCGGCCGCAGCCGTTTTCTGCACTGCAACGGTGGAAACGACCGGACCCACCGGCGTGGAGATGGAGGCGCTCACCGCCGTGCAGGTGGCGCTGCTGACGATCTACGACATGTGCAAGGCTGTCGACCGCGGCATGACCATCACCGGCGTGCGCCTGCTGGAAAAGCGCGGCGGCAAGTCGGGGCACTACCGGGCCGACGGCCAGCCGTAGCGCTCAAGGGCTGGCGCCGCTCGCCGCCGGCTGCGGGCGCTGCGCGCCCTCCAGCAGTCGGGCGTTGCCCCGCGTCCAGGTGAGGTAGTCGGCCGGAAAGGCGGCGCGAAAGCGCGCCATGTGCGCCAGCGCCACGTCGTCGCGGCCCAGCAGGCTGGCGGCTTCGATCAGGCGGGTGATGACGCGCGGCTCGGGCGAGTAATGCAGGCTCTGGTCGGCGGCGGCCAGCATCCAGGCGGCGTCGGCGCGCGTGACGGGCTGGGTGGTCACCTCGGCAAAGCGCACGGCGCCGGCAAACAGCCACGAGCGCCGCGCGGCCGCCATGGGGTCCTCGCGCCACCATGACGCGCGCTGCTCGGCCGGCAGGTAGACCTGGCTGACGCGCCAGTAGTCCCAGTCCACATAGGCGGTGGCGGCCAGCAGCAGCGCGGCGGCGCCCAGGCGCAGGCCTGCGGCGCGCCCGCGCCCGGCCGGCATGGGCGCCGCCGCGCGCGTGCGCCACAGCAACCAGGCGCTGATGAGCGCGGCCATCTGGAACGGCCCGTACCACAGCGGATACTCGACCAGGCTGTGCAGCCCGATCACCAGCAGCACGCCCCAGGCCAACTGCCGCGCCGGGTCGGGCTCGCGCCAGGGCGCGCCGCGCCACAGCAGCCACGCCAGCGCAGCGCACACCGCCAGCGCGATCGGCACGCCCAATGTCACCGCCAGGTGCAGCGGCAGGTTGTGCGCGTTGTCCAGGATGACGCAAAAGCGCACGCCGTCGTACCGGGTCATGTAGTGCGCCCAGGCGAGCTCGCCCCAGCCCCAGCCCGCCCACGGCTTGAGGGCGATCAGGTGCAGCACGTTGCGCCACAGCGTCAGGCGGCTGGCGCACGGTCTGTCACCCTCGCTCAGGCGCTCGACCATGTCCCGTCCGATCGCGACGCCGTCCCACTGCGCCAGCAGGGGCAAAACCAGGGCCGCCACGGCATACAGCAGCGCGGCCAGCCCGACACGCCGCCACACCTGCCGCGCCCCCCGCCCCCACCACGCGACCAAGGCCCCGGCCGCCAGCAGCTCGACCAGGCCGATGCGCGACACCGTGGCCGCCAGGGCGACGAGCAACGGCGCGCCCAGCCACGTCGCCCATCGCTCGCCCACGCGGCCACGCTGCTCGAGCATGCGCAGGGCAAGCAGGCCGATCATCAGCAGCGTGGCCAGCTGGTTGGGCTGGCGCAGGTTGCCGAACGCGCGCGCGTTCCCGCTGCCGTTGACCCACGGGTACAGCGGCCCCTCCAGGCTGAAGTACTGCAACAGCCCGATGACGGCACTGAGCAGCGCCGCCACGAACCAGCCCACGGCCACCGCGTCGGCGACCCGGTCTTTGTCCGGGCCCGCCGGCCACAAGGCCAGCAGCAGTGCGGCGCAGGCCATGGACGCCAGGTACGGCTGCACGCCCGCCGTCGGGCCCGAGGTGAAGGGCCACAGCCAGGGCAGGGCCAGCAGCGCGACGAAGCCCAGGCGGCGGATGGACACGGACATGCGCGCGATTGTGCCCAAGGCGTCGGGCAGCCCGGCCGGGGCCGAGAAGTGGGGAATCAGTGGTCCCGCTGCGGCGTCGCGTCGCCGGCGGGACCATGCACGGTGTAGACGAGCTCCGCCTGGCGCCGCCCGCGCACGCGCACGCGGTCGAGCTCCTGCCAGACGAAGTCGCCAGCGCCGGCCTGCTCCATCGTTGCCTGGCTGGCCACCACGTCCACACCGTAGCCGGCGGCCAGCCCCTCCAGGCGCGAGGCCAGGTTGACCGCATCGCCAATCACCGTGTAGGTGCGCCGCAGCGCCGTGCCCATGTTGCCCACCGCGACCGGGCCGGTGCCCAGGCCGATGCCGACCGCCAGCGCGCCATGCCCGGCCGCCGCGCGCTCGGCGTTGAAGGCCTGGATCGCCGCGCGGATGTCCAGCGCCGCCTCGACGGCCTGCCGCGCATGCCGTGGGTTGGCCACCGGCGCGCCCCAGAACGCCATCACGCAGTCGCCCATGTACTTGTCGATGGTGCCCTGGTGGCGCGCGATGACGCCGCTCAGGCGCTCCAGCAGCTCGCGCAGCAGCGCCTGCAGCTCGGCCGGCGGCAGGGTCTCGGCCAGGCTGGTGAAGCCGTTCAGGTCGCAGAACATGATCGTCAGCTCCTCGGTGCGCGCCTGCATGTCGTAGCGCCGGGGATCGCGCTGCATCTGGCGCACCAGCTCGGGCGGCACGTAGCTGGAAAACTGCACGGCCAGCCGATGGCGCGCGCGGCGCTCCACCCCAAAGCCCAGCGCCAGATTCACCACCAGGGTCGCCACGACCAGCATCAGCGGGCCGGCCAGCGGCAGCAGCAGGTGCGCGCCACGGTACAGCACGCTGTCCAGCGCCAGCAGGGCCAGCACGGCGCCGCCACCCAGGGCCAGCGCCCCGCCCAGGCCCAGCCGGGGCAGCACGGCGATGAACAGCACGCCCAGCAGCAGGAGCACGGCCAGCTCATAGGTCGCCGCCCACGGCGGCCGATGCACCAGCCGCCCCTCCAGAGCGCCGGCGATCAGGTTGGCGTGCACCTCCACCCCCGGAAAGGCCTCGCCCGCCGGGGTCGCGCGCACGTCCATCAGGCCCGGTGCGGTAAAGCCCAGCAGCACGTAGCGCCCGCGCAGGCTGCCGGCCGGCAACCGTCCGGACAGCACGTCGGCGGCCGACAGGTACTGGAACGAGCCTCCTCGCATCCCGCCCGCACCCCGGTAGGGCACCGGCACCGTGCCGCGCGCGTCGAGGTGGATCAGCAGCGACTGCGTGGCACCCTGCAAGCGGACCGTGCGCCCGCCTGCCTCGTCCGTGCCCAGACCCAGCGCCGCGCCGCCCAGGCCCAGGCGCAGCATGGCCAGACTCATGGATTCGTACAGCGCGCCGTCGAATCCGGCCACCAGCGGCACCGAACGCACCACACCGTCGGAGTCGGTGACGGCATTGAAGAAGCCGCCCGCGGCGGCGGCGTGGGTCAGCACCGCCAGGTTGGCGCCGTAGCCGCTCCAGTGCAGCAGTCGGGGCCAGGGCGTCTGACCCGCCAGCGGCGCCGGCAACTGACCGGTACGCCGCGCGTCGCGCTCGCTGCTGAAGTAGTAGCCCAGCACCACGGGAGCACCCGCCAGCGCCCGGGCCAGCTCGTCGTCGGGCGCCGGATCGCCACCCGAGGCCGGCCCGCTCAAGCCGGCCTCAGGCTCGGCAAACAGCGCGTCGAGGCCCAGCACCGCGGCCTGCTGGCGCCCGGTCAGCTCGCGCACCAGCTGCGCGATGCGCGCACGCGACCACGGCCAGCGCCCCAGCCGCTGCAGGCTGGCTTCGTCCACGTCGACGATGACGACCCGCGTGTCGCGCGTGCGCGGCATGCTCAGGCCGAGCCGCAGATCCGCCAGCTGGGCGTCCAGCCAGCCGCGCCCCGGCGCAGGCAACCCGCTGAGGGACTGCGCCAGCGCCAGCAGCAGCAGGGCGATGCAGGCCCAGGTGCGCCAGGGGTGGCGCTGCGCGGGGGCGGAAGGCAATCAGGCGTCCAGGTATTCGAGCCGCACGGCCCCCATGACGATCTGGTCGCGATTTTGCAGGGCGATGGGGCCGCCATCGACCGACACGCCATTGACGCTGGGAATGTGCGCGCCCTCCACATGGGCCAGCTCGAAACCATGCGCGCTGCGGCGAATGGCGGCGACCGCAAACCCGCGCCGGCCGATGGTGGTGACCGGTTTGGTCAGCCACAGCTCGCGCCCCCGCGCGGCACCGGTGAGCACACGCACCCGTGCACCCCGGCCGGCCGGCGGCACGGGCAGAGAGGCCAGGTCGCTTTCCAGGCCCTCGACCTCGGCCGCCGGTGCACCGGCGACGGTGCCCGCGTGGACCTGGTAGCGCACGGCGCAGCGTCCGATTTCAATCACGTCGCCGTCGGCCAGGGTCTGCTTGCGCACCGCGCGCCCGTTGACGAAGGTGCCGTTGGTGCTGCCCAGATCCTCCAGCACGGCGGTGTCGCCCACCATCTGGATGAGGGCGTGCTCGCCGCTGACGGCGAGATTGTCGATCACGACGTCGTTGTAGGGACGCCGGCCGATGGTGGACCGGTCCTTGGTCAGCAGCGCTTCCTTGACGACGACACCGTCGATCGAGATGATCAACTTGGGCATGGGCACACTCCCTGTGGCACGGCGAGGCCGGTGGCGCATGCGGGCGGTGGCGCTACGGCACCGGCGCCTGACATCCAGCGGCCTTCAAGCGCCCGCCCACTGGCTCCCGTCCATTGCATCCGGTCCACACGCCGCTCCCGGCCTCACTTCATTTTTTCGGATTACAGGAACATACCGCCAATCGGGTCGTTTTATAGCTATTTTTTCCACCATTTTCCGGTGATTCCTGACTTTTTTATCACTTGCTCCACGTGAATCAGGATGACCGAGACGTTGTCACGCCCACCCGCGGACTTGGCCGCGTCGATCAGCCGCTGCGCCTGCGTGGGCAGCGCAGCGGCGTCGGCCAGGACGGCAGCGATCATCCAGTCGGGCACCATCTCGGTCAGGCCGTCCGAGCACAGCAACAGGGTGTCGCCCGTGCGCAGCGCATGCTGGCTGGTTTCCAGCAGCACCGTGTCCTCCACCCCCAGCGCCCGCGTCACCCAGCTGCGATAGCCCGAGACGGCCGCCTGCTGAGGCGTGATGAGGCCGGCGTCGAGCTGCTCCTGCAGCAGCGAATGGTCGCGCGTGAGCTGCGCCAGCACGCCGTCGCGCCAGTGGTAGGCGCGCGAGTCGCCGACATGGCCCACCAGCACCTGGTCCTCGCGCAGCACGGCCAGCACCACCGTGGTGCCCATGCCGGCGCAGTCCGCGCGGGTGTTGGCGGTCTCGAAGATCCGGCGATTGGCCTGGTCGGTGCTGTCCTCCATGGCGCGCAGCACATCCTGCGCGCTGGCGTCGGTGCCCGCCTCGTCCAGCCAGGCGGCCAGTGCCTCGCCGATGAGCTCAACCGCCATCGCGCTGGCCACCTCGCCCGCGTTGTAGCCTCCCATGCCGTCGGCCAGCACGGCGACGCCGCGCGCCGCATCCACGCGCACGGCGTCCTCGTTGTTGGCGCGCACGCAGCCCACGTCGGTCAGGGCCACGAATGCCAGGTGGGCCAGCGGGGCGGCGCTGAAGGTCATGGCGGGTTCGTTCGCACCCTCTTAGGCCTCGGCGGTGAGCTGCCCGCGCCGCGCCAGCCAGCGCCCCACCAGCACCACGAACAGCGCGCCCATCGCGGCGGCCCCGTAGTGCAGCCACGGATGGCCCTCCAAGGTGCCGATCAGCGTGGTGTCGCCCACGATGGTTTCGCCCGCCACCCAGCCGATCAGCGCGGCGCCCAGCACCACGATGAACGGAAAGCGCTCCATCAGTTTGATCATCAGCGTGCTGCCGAAGATCACCAGCGGAATGCTGATGGCCAGGCCCAGGATCAGCAGCACCATGTTGCCATGCGCCGCCGCGGCGACGGCGATCACGTTGTCCAGGCTCATCACCAGGTCGGCGATCAGGATGGTGCGAACGGCGGCCATCAGGCTGCCGAACTCCTTGTGCTGGCCCTCGCCCTCGTCGTCGTCGCTCAGCAATTGCACGCCGATCCACAGCAGCAGCAGGCCGCCCAAGATTTGCAGATAAGGCAGGGTCATCAGCTCGGCCGCCACCACCGTGAGCAGAATGCGCAGCACCACGGCGGCACCAGCACCCCAGAACACGGCCTTTTTCTGCTGCGCCGGCGGCAAGGAGCGCGCCGCCAGGGCGATCACCACGGCGTTGTCGCCCGACAGCACGATGTTGATCCAGACGATCTTGACCAGGCCGATCCAGAAGTCGGGGGTAAGCAGAAGCTCCATGTCATGTCTCCGGGCGCGCGCCGATCACCAGCGCGAAAAAAAGCCTGCGCAGGTCAACCGTCTGGCAGGCATGGGCGCGCTTGTCGCTGGCCAGTCTAACGCAAGCACGCCCCGAATGCGTGCGTGAAACTGCGTAGTCCGAGCCTTGCGGCCAGCGATCAGATGAGCGCCTTGAGCAGCTTGCCCATCTCCGACGGGTTGCGCGTGACGTGGAAGCCGCATTCTTCCATGATGGCCAGCTTGGCGTCGGCCGTGTCGGCGCCGCCGGAGATCAGCGCGCCGGCGTGGCCCATGCGCTTGCCCGGAGGGGCCGTGACGCCAGCGATGAAGCCGACCACGGGCTTCTTCATGTTCGCCTTGCACCACTGAGCCGCCTCGGCCTCGTCGGGGCCGCCGATCTCGCCGATCATGATCACGGCGTCGGTGTCCGGGTCTTCGTTGAAGGCGCGCATCACGTCGATGTGCTTGAGGCCATTGATCGGATCGCCGCCGATGCCCACGGCCGACGACTGGCCGATGCCCAGCTCGGTGAGCTGCGCCACGGCCTCATAGGTCAGCGTGCCGGAGCGGGAGACAACGCCGACGCGGCCCTTCTTGTGGATATGGCCGGGCATGATGCCGATCTTGATCTCGTCGGGCGTGATCAGGCCCGGGCAGTTGGGGCCCAGCAGCAGGGTCTTCTTGCCGCCGGCGGCCTCCTTGGCCTTCATCTTGTTGCGCACTTCGAGCATGTCGCGCACCGGAATGCCCTCGGTGATGCAGATCGCCAGGTCCAGGTCGGCCTCCACGGCCTCCCAGATGGCGGCAGCCGCGCCTGCCGGCGGCACGTAGATCACGGACACGGTGGCGCCGGTCTGCTTGGCAGCCTCTTTGACCGAAGCGTAGATCGGGATGTTGAAGATCGACTCGCCCGCCTTCTTGGGGTTCACGCCGGCCACGAAGCAGGCCTTGCCGTTGGCGTATTCCTGGCACTTCTCGGTGTGGAACTGGCCGGTCTTGCCCGTGATGCCCTGGGTGATGACGCGCGTGTTCTTGTTGATGTAGATCGACATGGTGTGTGCTCCTGGGCTTAGCGGACGGCGGCGACGATCTTGGTGGCCGCCTCGGCCATGGTGTCGGCGCTGATGATGGGCAGGCCGCTCTCGGCCAGCATCTTCTTGCCCAGTTCCTCGTTCGTGCCCTTCATGCGCACGACCAGCGGCACGGAAAGCTGAACCGCCTTGCTGGCCGTGATCACGCCGGTGGCGATGGTGTCGCACTTCATGATGCCGCCGAAGATGTTGACCAGGATGCCCTTGACCTTGGGATTCTTGAGCATGATCTTGAAGGCCTCGGTGACCTTCTCGGGCGTGGCGCCGCCACCCACGTCCAGGAAGTTGGCCGGCTCGCCGCCGAACAGCTTGATGGTGTCCATGGTGGCCATGGCCAGGCCGGCGCCGTTGACCAGGCAGCCGATGTTGCCGTCCAGGCTGATGTAGGCCAGGTCGAACTTGCTGGCCTGCACCTCGGCCGGGTCTTCCTCGTCCAGGTCGCGCAGGGCCACGATCTCGGGGTGGCGGAACAGTGCGTTGCTATCGAAATTGAACTTGGCGTCCAGGGCGATGATGTTGCCCTTGCCGTCGCGGTTGAGCGGGTTGATCTCGACTAGGCTGGCGTCGGTGTCCATGTAGCACTTGTAGACTTTCTGGCACACGTCCACGAACTGCGCCACCGAGCCGGCCGGCATGCCCACGCCGCGCGCCAGCTCCTCGCCCTGCGCGGCGGTCACGCCCACGAGCGGGTCGACGAACACCTTGACGATCTTCTCGGGCGTGCTGTGCGCCACTTCCTCGATGTCCATGCCGCCTTCGCTGGAGGCGATGAAGGCCACCTTCTGCGTCGCGCGATCGGTCACCACCGACAGGTAGTATTCCTTCTGAATGTCCGCGCCCTCTTCGATGTACAGGCGCCGCACCTTCTGGCCCTCGGGCCCGGTCTGGTGCGTGACCAGCTGCATGCCCAGGATCTGGCCGGCCAGTTCCTTGACCTGATCGATGCTCTTGGCCAGCTTGACGCCGCCGCCCTTGCCGCGCCCGCCAGCGTGGATCTGGGCCTTGACCACCCACACGGGGCCACCCAGCTTCTGCGCCGCCTCGACGGCTTCCTGAACGGTGAACGCGGGAATCCCGCGGGGAACGGGCACGCCAAATTGACGCAGGATCTCCTTGCCCTGGTACTCGTGGATTTTCATGAGGCTCTCTCGGAGTGGGAACGGAAACGCCCGGGCCGCCGGTCCAGCAGGGCTGGCGCCACCCGCGTGCGTGCTGCAACGTGATGCGCCCGTGAATGTATCATGCTGCGGTGCATCAATCACGGCAGGTCGGGTATCGGGCCCGCCGCGCAGGATGCCTTTTCCTTCGCACGAGGACAGCGCGCATGGCTCGGATTTTCATCGACGGCGAGGCCGGCACCACCGGCCTGCAGATCCGCGAACGGCTGCAGGACATGGCCGGCGTGACCGTGGTCAGCATCGACCCGGCACGCCGCAAGGACCCGGCGGCCAAGCGCGAGCTCATGGCCGCGGTGGACCTGGTCATCCTGTGCCTGCACGACGACGCGGCGCGCGAGTCGGTGGCCATGATCGACACGCTGCCGGGCAAGAAGCCCCGCATCATCGACGCCAGCACGGCGCACCGCGTGGCCGAAGGCTGGGTGTTCGGCTTTGCCGAGCTGGCGCCCGGCCAACGCGCCGCCGTGCAGGCCGCCGAGCGCGTGGCCAACCCAGGCTGCTACGCCACCGGCGCCATCGCGCTGCTGCGCCCGCTGGTGGACGCCGGCGTGCTGCCGCCCGACTATCCCGTGACCCTGCCCTCAGTGAGCGGCTACACCGGCGGCGGGCGCACCATGATCGAGGCCTACGAGGCCGGCCACGCGCCCGCCTACGAACTGTACGCGCTGGGCCTGAAGCACAAGCACCTGCCCGAGATCATGAAGTACGGGCGCCTCACGCGCCGGCCGATCTTCATCCCGGCCGTGGGCAACTTCGACCAGGGCATGCTGGTGGAGCTGCCGCTGCACCTGGACCTGCTGCCCGGCCGCCCCGGCGCCGGGCGGCTGCACGATATCTACGCCGCCCACTACGCCGGCAGCGAGTGGGTGCGCGTGGAGCCGGCGCACGAGTCCGGCAAGCTGGATGCGGTGGCGCTGAAGAACAGCGACCGGCTGGAAATCCGCGTCTTCGGCAATCAGGATGCCGGCCACGCGGTGGCGGTGGCGCGGCTGGACAACCTGGGCAAGGGCGCCAGCGGCGCCGCGGTGCAGAACCTGCGGCTGATGCTGGGCCTGGACTGAGCCCGGCCCTGCTGCTGGTTCAGTTCAATGCCCGCTGTTCCAGCGGCTGCAGCAGAAGCGCCGCGGCGTCGGCAAACTCTATCGCCGGCGCGCTGCCGACACGCGCCAGGATGGCTTCCAGCAGCGGGTTGAGCAAGGGCAGCAGCTCACTCACGGACGTCGCCCGCTCCACGCGGCGCCGGTAGGGCGCGCCCGCGTCGCCCAGATGCCGCTCGATGGACTGCTGCATGTATTGCGCCAGCGCGTCGCGCACGCGGGCCTCGCCGCGCGCGGACACCGGCGCGGAGCGGGTGGACAGGTCCTGCGGCACGCTGGCGGGCAAATCCTGCGGGCTGCCGCCGAGCTCGGGCATGGGCGCCGAGGACTCGGCGCCGGGCGTCTCATCCGGGGGCTTGGGATAAATGTAGCCCGACGCCGTCAGCCAGCGCAGGCCGCCCGTGGTGATGGCGTTCTTGCCCACGGTGGACAGCAGATCGGTGCGGGTGCGTCTGCCATCGACCATGCGCAGCAGATCGTGCAGCTCGCGCAGCAAGGCTGGGCGCTCGGCGGCGCATTCGCGCTGCCCTTTGGGGCTCAAGGCGTAGACGATATCCATGGTTGTGCTCTCCCTAACCGGCCGCTGGGGCCGCCGCCTGCTTCAAATCAATCGCCGCAGGCAGGCTGAAATTGGAAAGCAAAGCAGTCCATACCGTCAACGGCAGCGGCGCGATGTTTGTCACGCAAACCGCAAGCACGTTTGCACACAATTCAGCAGGAGTCGCCTTCGTCCGCCCCCGCTTTCAAGACTTTCTGCGCCACGTCGGTGCCAAAGCCCCGCGCCGCCAGGAAGCGCAACTGTCGCGCCCGCTCGGCCGCATCCCGCGGCGGCTGGCCGAAGCGCTTGCGCCAGACCTCCCGGGCGCGCGCCAGCTCGGTGTCGCGCAGCTCGCCGGCGGCAGAGCGGATCAGGTCCTCGGGCACGCCCTTGGCGCGCAGCTCCTGCAGCACGCGCGCGTTGCCCAGGCGGGGCGCGCGGCGGTGCAGCAGCGATTCGGCCACGCGCGCCTCATCGATGAAGCCCTTGGCCGCCAGCTCGTCGAGCACGCGCTCCACGGCGCCAGGCTCGTCTTCATCGGTGACGAAGCGCGCCAGCTTGGCCGCCAGCTCGGCGCGCGAATGCTCGCGCGCGGCCAGGTGGCGCAGCGCGCGCGCCTTCAGGGAAGGTCGCCGGCCCGAATCATCCACCCCGAACTCACGCCTCGTCCGCCTCATCCGCCTCGGCGGCGTCGACCGCCGCTGCCGGCCGCAGGGCGATGCCCAGCGACTCGCGCACCTTGTTCTCGATTTCGCGTGCCAGATCCGGGTTCTCACGCAGGAACTCGCGTGCGTTGTCGCGGCCCTGACCGATCTTCTCGCCGTTGTAGGCGTACCAGGCGCCACTCTTGTCGAGCACCTTGGCGGTCACGCCCATGTCGATGATCTCGCCCTCGCGCGAGATGCCTTCGCCGAACAGGATGTCGAACTCGGCGGTCTTGAAGGGCGGGCTGACCTTGTTCTTGACCACCTTGACCTTGGTCTCGTTGCCGATGGCGTTGTCGCCCTTCTTAATGGTGCCGATGCGGCGGATGTCCAGGCGCACGCTGGCGTAGAACTTGAGCGCGTTGCCGCCGGTGGTGGTCTCGGGGCTGCCGAACATCACGCCGATCTTCATGCGGATCTGGTTGATGAAGATGACCGTGCAGTTGGTCTTCTTGATGGTGGCCGTCAGCTTGCGCAGCGCCTGGCTCATCAGGCGCGCCTGCAGACCGGGCAGGCTGTCGCCCATCTCGCCCTCGATCTCGGCCTTGGGCACCAGGGCCGCCACCGAGTCGATCACCACCAGGTCGATGGCGCCCGAGCGCACCAGGCTGTCGACGATCTCCAGCGCCTGCTCGCCGGTGTCGGGCTGGCTGATCAGCATGTCGGTCAGGTTGACGCCCAGCTTTTGCGCATAGGCCGTGTCCAGCGCGTGCTCGGCGTCGATGAAGGCGCAGGTGCCGCCGAGCTTTTGCATCTCGGCGATGACCTGCAGCGTGAGCGTGGTCTTGCCCGAGCTTTCGGGGCCGTAGATCTCGATCACGCGCCCGCGCGGCAGGCCGCCCACGCCCAGGGCGATGTCCAGGCCCAGCGAGCCGGTGGAGACGACCTGGATGTCCTCGATCGCCTCGCCCTCGCCCAGGCGCATGATGGTGCCCTTGCCGAACTGCTTTTCAATCTGGGCCAGCGCGGCCTGCAGGGCCTTGGCTTTTTCGGTCTTGTCGGCAACGGCCATGTCCATGATGTTCTCCTTGCGATTCGGTGGGTTGGTGCATTCGGCCCCATGGATGAGCGCGGCAGCTGGATGCATGAACAGGACTGTACAGGAATACATTGAATCAGGTAAACCTGTTTTTAAGTCAGTTTGCCTTACCATTGGCCGATGAACGATGAAAGCGTGGACGACCGCTGGCGCCAGACCCACCTGGGGCGCTTGCTGGGGCATGCCATGCGGCGTTTCGACGCGCGCGTGCTGACGCTGATGGCGGCCAGCGAGCGCGCCCCGCTGGCGCTGTCCAACCTGGCGGCGCGCGACAAGGTGGGGGCGGCGATCGTGCACGTCACGCGCCACCTGCCGCTGGCCGGCGCGCGCCTGACCGAACTGGCCGCCTGGGCCGGCATGAGCAAGCAGTCCATGGGCGATCTGGTGGACCAGTGCGAGGCCTGGGGCCTGGTCGCGCGCGAGCGCGATGCGCGCGACGCGCGCGCCCGGCGCATCGTCTTCACCGCCGCCGGACTGGACTGGCTGGCCGCCTTCCAGGCCGCCGTGACGCAGGCCGAGGCCGAGTTCCGCGTCGCCGTAGGCGCCGAGGTGGCCACGGTGGTGGCGCTGGGGCTGGACGCCTACGCCAGCGGGCCTTGATGGCAGGGCGCGCAACTAGAATTTCCTTCCGAGCGTCCGCCGCGGCGCAACCACCGGAGACTCCCATGCGCATCCTCATTGCCGAAGACGACCAGGTGCTGGCCGATGGACTGATGCGCAGCCTGCGCGGTGCCGGCGCGGCGGTCGACCACGTGGCCAGCGGCGCCGAGGCCGACACCGCCCTGCTGGCCAACACCGAGTTCGACCTGCTGATCCTGGACCTGGGCCTGCCCCGGCTGCACGGCCTGGAGGTGCTGCGCCGCCTGCGCGCGCGCGGGCAGACGCTGCCGGTGCTGATCCTGACGGCCGCCGACGGCGTGGACGAGCGCGTCAAGGGGCTGGACCTGGGCGCCGACGACTACATGGCCAAGCCGTTCGCGCTGTCCGAGCTGGAGGCGCGCGTGCGCGCGCTCACGCGCCGCGGCATGGGCGCGGCCAGCAGCGTGATCCACCACGGCCCGCTGGAGTACGACCAGACCGGCCGCGTGGCCCACATCGACGGCCGGCTGATCGATTTGTCGGCGCGCGAGCTGGGCCTGCTGGAGGTGCTGCTGCAGCGCTCGGGCCGGCTGGTCAGCAAGGAGCAGCTGGTCGAGCGCCTGTGCGAGTGGGGCGAGGAAGTCAGCCACAACGCCATCGAGGTCTACATCCACCGCCTGCGCAAGAAGATCGAGCAGGGGCCGATCCGCATCGCCACGGTGCGCGGGCTGGGCTACTGCCTCGAAAAAATCCAAGCCTGATCGGCCTGCAGCCAGCATCCCATCTGCGCAAACAGCTATTCATTCAGAAGCATTGGCGTGAAACTCTTTCAGCGCACCCAGCGCTCGCTGTTCGGCGAGATCCTGGACTGGATGCTCACCCCGCTGCTGCTGCTGTGGCCCATCAGCCTGGCGCTGACCTGGCTGGTGGCGCAAAACCTGGCCAACAAGCCCTTCGACCGCGCCCTGGTCGACAACGCCCAGGCGCTGGCCCAGTACCTGCGCGTCGAGCCCGACCACCGCCTGCACTTCGGCCTGCCGCAGTCGGCCGGCGAGCTGCTGCGCGTCGACGATGCCGACAGCGTCTACTACCAGGTTCTGGGGCCGGGCGGCGCCTTCGTCTCCGGCGCACGCGCCCTGCCGCCGCCGCCCGACCCGCCGGCGGGCGACATGGGCGCCACGGCCGCCGAGCCGCGGCTGCGCGACGCCGAATACCAGGGCGTGCCGGTGCGCGTGGCCGCGCTGTGGGTGCCGCTGGAGGGCCTGCCCGGCCCGGCCCTGGTGCAGGTGGCCGAGACGCGCGAGAAGCGCAGCGTGCTGGCCGCCGAGATCATCAAGGGCGTGATGCTGCCGCAGTTCGCCATCCTGCCGCTGGCGGTGCTGCTGGTGTGGCTGGCGCTGGTGCGCGGCATCCGGCCGCTGTCGGAGCTGGAGCGGCGCATCCGCGGGCGCCGCCCGGACGACCTGTCGCCGCTGGACGAGCACGCCGTGCCGCAGGAGGTGGGCCCGCTGGTGGCCTCGGTCAACGACCTGCTGACGCGCCTGAAGGACTCGATCGCCATGCAAAAGCGCTTCCTGGCCGACGCGGCGCACCAGCTCAAGACCCCGCTGGCGGGGCTGCGCATGCAGGCCGACCTGGCGCAGCGCCAGGGCGCCAGCGAGGCCGATCTCAAGCTCTCGCTGCAGCAGATCGGCCGCGCCAGCATGCGCGCCACGCACACCGTCAACCAGCTGCTGTCGCTGGCGCGCGCCGAGGGCAGCAGCGCGGCGCTGACCCGCCAGCGCTGCGACCTGGCGCTGATCACGCAGGAGGTGGTGCGCGAGGCGGTGCCGCGCGCGCTGCGCCAGCGCATCGACCTGGGCTACGACGGCCCCGAGCCGGGGCAGGACGCCACCTGCCTGCCGGGCAACCCCACGCTGCTGCCCGAGCTGGTGCGCAACCTGGTGGACAACGCGATCAAGTACACGCCCTCGACGCCCGAACGCCCCGGCGTGGTGACGGCGCGGGTGCACGGCACGCATGCGGCGGGCACGCTGGTGCTGCAGGTCGAGGACAACGGCCCGGGCATCCCGGCGGCCGAGCGCGCACACGTGCTGCAGCCCTTCTACCGCGTGCTGGGCAGCCAGGTCGATGGCTCGGGCCTGGGCCTGCCCATCGTCGAGGAGATCGCCCGCCAGCACCAGGCCGGCATCGAGATCGACGACGCCCACCCGGGCCAGACGCCCCCGGGCACCTGCTTTACCGTGCGCTTCAGGCCGCCGGGCGATACAGGCTGAGCTGCAGCTTTTCGCGCTCCATGGCGCGCGCCACCGCCGGCACCTGGGCGGTGCGCTGCGCGTGCGCCCACAGGGTGGGCGTGTCCTCGGGGTTGATGCCGGCGATGGTGCCCCAGCGCAGCAGGGTCAGCGCGTAGGTGTCCAGCGGGCCGCAGTGCGCGCCGCCCAGCCAGTCCTCGCCCGCCGCGTGCGCGGCCCGCACGCGCTGCTGCAGCTCGTCCAGCAGCACCGGGTACTGCGCGCGCGCGTGCGCCTTGATGGCCTGCTGCGCCGCCGCGTCGTCGGTGAACTTCTGCGGCATGAAGATGTGGGTGAAGGTGGGGTGCACCGTGTTGTTCATCCACGCCAGCGCCTCGACGAAACGCGCGCGCGCCAGCGGGTCCTTGGGGATGAAGGCGTTTTCGGGAAACTGGCTGTCGATCCAGGCCACGATGGCCAGGATCTGCGTGATCGCCTGCCCGTCGACCACCAGCGTGGGCACCTGCCCGCGCGGATTGACGGCCAGGTATTCGGGGCTGCGCTGCTCGTTCTTGTGCAGCTTGACGGCCACCGGCTCGAACGTGGCGCCGGCCAGCTCGAGCATGGTGTGCGGCACGAACGAGCAGGCGCCCGAGGCGTAGTAGAGCTTGAGGGTCATCGCGGTCTCCAGAAAATGTCGTGTCGTCCTGAGCATAGCGTGTCGCCGCGCCCCTTCATCCACCCCCTCAATCGCATGGATGCAGCGGCTTGCCCGCCAGCGCCGGGCCCAGGGCCAGCACCTGGGCGCGCAGCGCGGCGTCGGCCTGCGGCAGGCGCAGCTGGTAGGCCACGCCGTCGCGCCGCTCGGTCACCACGCGCGCGGTGCGCACGCCCTTGCGGCCCAGATCGCCCAGCGCGCGCTGGGCCGCCTCTTCGGTGGAATAGCGCCCCAGGGCCACGCCGGGCTCGAAGCCCGCGCCGGGGAGATCGGTGTCCACCCCCAGCGCGCGCAGCTCGGCACGCTTGGCGCGCACCGCGTCCGCGTCGGCCAGCCGGCCGATGTAAACCATCCAGCGGCTGGGCAGCGCCGTGCCGTCCAGGCGCCAGCTGCCGGCCGGCAAACCCGCGACCGCGCTGCGCAGCGCACCCACCTGCTGCTCGTCGAAGGGGCCGGCCTGCAGGCAGGCGACGGCCACGGGTGGCGCAGGCGCAGGGTCGGGCGCCGCGGCCGGTGTCGGCGCGGGCGCCGAGGCCGCCCCGCCGGCGTCCGGCGGCGGGCCGGGGCGCGCGGGCGCGTCCTCGGCCAGGGGATGCAGCCGCAGCGCCTGGGGGTGCAGCGGCGGCGCCGGGCGCTGCGCCTGGGCGGCGCCATCGGCCCCGCTGCGCGACCAGGCCCACAGGCCGGCGTTGGCCAGCAGCAGCGCCAGCACGACGGCGCGCAGCATCAGGGCCCGTCCTCCACCGGCGGGGGAGCCGCCGGCCGCACGCTGACCTCGGCGCTGCTGACCTCGCGCCGGCCGTGCGCCGTGTCCACCTGCAGGGCGCCGTCGGGGCCCACGCCGCGGGCCACGCCCTCGGTGCCGTCGGACAGGCGCACCGGGCGGCGCGCCAGCACGTCGCGCACGTTGAAGCGCGGCGCCAGCGGCGCGAAGCCCGCCTGCTCGAAGCGCTGCACGGCCTGCACCAGCGGCGCCAGGATGCGCGCCAGCGCCGCCGGCGCGTCCACGCCGGGCAGCAGCTCCTGCAGCGCCGCCGGCGGGGTCGAAAAGCCCTCGCCCGGCCGCGGCGCGATGTTCAGGCCCACGCCGATCACCACCTGGCGCGTGGCCTGCGCGGGGGCGACGGCGGTTTCCACCAGGATGCCGGCCAGCTTGCGGTCCTGCCACCACAGGTCGTTGGGCCACTTCAGGCCGATGGCCGGGTGCAGGGCCTCGGCCACCGCCAGGCCGACGGCCAGCGACAGGCCCGACCAGTCGCGCGGCGCCAGCGGCAGGCCGAGCGAAAACGACAGCGTCGCCCCCGGCGCCCCGCCTTGCCAGGGCCGGCCCAGGCGGCCGCGCCCGGCGCTTTGCTGCTCGGCCACCAGCAGCACCGGCATGGCGGCGCCGGCACGCGCGCGGCGCATCAGCTCGGTGTTGGTCGAATCGATGCGGGCGCACACCTCCACCGTCGCGCCGGGCAATGCCGCCGCCAGCGTGGCGCGCAGATCGGCCACCGGCCAAATGAGCGCCAGCGGCTCGCTCATGCCTTCTTGCGCGTTCTGGATTGGGCCTTGGCCTTCGCCTTGCGTGGCACGCCCTCGGCCGTTTCGAGGTCGCTGGACAGCAGGGTGCCGCGGCAGTTGCGGCTGCCGCAGCGGCAGGGGTAGTCGGCCTTGAGCTCGGGCGTGAGCGGCTCGTCGATCACCAGGCCGTAGTCGTAGTTCAGCTCCTCGCCGGCCTTGATGGCGCGCCGCGCCTTGATGAAGAT
This sequence comes from Burkholderiaceae bacterium, assembly GCA_024235995.1. Classification (NCBI taxonomy): domain Bacteria; kingdom Pseudomonadati; phylum Pseudomonadota; class Betaproteobacteria; order Burkholderiales; family Burkholderiaceae; species Burkholderiaceae bacterium. Next base: position 807,904 of record JACKLI010000001.1, on the reverse strand, counting down.
GCGCCCGCCGTCCTCGTCGGCCACGCAGTTGGGCGCGCAGCTGTGGTTGATCCAGCGCGAGGCGTTGCCGCCATGCAGCGCGTCGATCACGCGGTCCTCGTCGATGTGGAAGTAGAAGGTGTGGTTGGGGTCGCTGGGGTCGTGCGGGTGGCGGCGCTGCGCCTCGTCCCAGCTGACGATCTCGCCCACGTATTCGATGATGCGCGTGCCGCGCGGGATGTCCACCAGCGCGAACACGCCCTTGCCGTGCACGCCCGAGCGGCGTACCTGGATGCGGCGGCCCACGCTGGATTTGGCCGGAGACGGAGCGGGGGATTGGTGGACCACGGGAAATTTGCTATGTTGAATTCATGCATGTGCGTGCGCAGGCGCGCGCGTGAGAGCATCGAATTCTAAAGAGCCCCATGAAGACCCTGATCATTGCTGAAAAACCCTCGGTCGCGCAGGACATCGTGCGCGCCCTCACGCCCGTGGCGGGCAAGTTCGACAAGCACGACGAGCATTTCGAGAGCGACACCTACGTGGTCACCAGTGCGGTCGGCCACTTGGTCGAAATCCAGGCGCCCGAGCAGTACGACGTGAAACGCGGCAAGTGGAGCTTTGCCCACCTGCCGGTGATCCCGCCGCACTTCGACCTGAAACCCGTGGACAAGACCAAGACGCGCCTGAACGCGGTGGTCAAGCAGGCGCGGCGCAAGGACGTGACGCGCCTGATCAACGCCTGCGACGCCGGGCGCGAGGGCGAGCTGATCTTTCGCCTGATCGAGCAGTATGCCGGCGGCGCCAAACCATTGGACAAGCCGGTGCAGCGCCTGTGGCTGCAGAGCATGACGCCGCAGGCCATCCGCGACGGTTTCGAGCACCTGCGCAGCGACGCGCAGATGCGCGGCCTGCACGACGCGGCGCGCAGCCGCAGCGAGGCCGACTGGCTGGTGGGCATCAACGGCACGCGCGCCATGACGGCCTTCAACTCGCAGGGCGGGGGCTTCTTCCTGACCACCGTGGGCCGGGTGCAGACGCCCACGCTGGCGGTGGTGGTCGAGCGCGAGGAGCAGATCCGCCGCCACGTGGCGCGCAATTACTGGGAGGTGCACGCCACCTTTGCCGCCGAGGCCGGCAGCTACGTCGGCAAGTGGTTCGACCCGGCCTGGAAGAAAAACCCCGACGACGCCGAACTGCGCGCCGACCGCCTGTGGCAGGCCGCGCAGGCGCAGGCCATCGCCGCCGCCGTGCAGGGCCAGCGCTGCAGCGTGAGCGAGGAGAGCAAGCCCAGCACCCAGGCCAGCCCGCTGCTGTACGACCTGACCAGCCTGCAGCGCGAGGCCAACGGACGCTTCGGCTTTTCGGCCAAGACCACGCTGGCGCTGGCGCAAAGCCTGTACGAAAAGCACAAGGCGCTGACCTACCCCCGCACCGACTCGCGCCACCTGCCCGAGGACTATCTGGCCGTGGCGCGCCAGACCTTCGAGATGCTGGCCGGCGGCCACCAGAGCCATCTGGCCCCGCACGCGCGCAAGGCACTGCAGGACGGCTACGTGCGGCCCAGCAAGCGCATCTTCGACAACAGCAAGGTGTCGGACCACTTCGCCATCATCCCCACGCTGCAGGAGCCCGGCAGCCTGTCGGAGGCCGAGCGCAAGCTGTACGACCTGGTGGTGCGCCGCTTCATGGCGGTGTTCTACCCGAGCGCCGAATACCAGGTGACGACCCGCATCACCACGGCCCATCACGAGGGCACGGACTACAAATTTCAGAGCAATGGCAAGGTGCTGGTCAAGCCCGGCTGGCTGGCCATCTATGGCAAGGAGGCCGACGACGAGGTCGAGAAGAAGGAAGGCGAAAGCAGCAAGTCGCTGGTCGCGGTGCGCCCCGGTGAAATGGTGCAGCACGAGTCCACCGAGATCAAGGCGCTGCAGACGCGCCCGCCCGCCCGCTACAGCGAAGCCACGCTGCTGGGCGCCATGGAAGGCGCGGGCAAGACCATCGACGACGATGAACTGCGCGAGGCCATGCAGGAGAAGGGCCTGGGCACGCCGGCCACGCGCGCGGCCATCATCGAAGGGCTGATCAGCGAGAAATACCTGCTGCGCGAAGGCCGCGAGCTGATCCCCACGGCCAAGGCCTTCCAGCTGATGACGCTGCTGCGCGGGCTGGAGGTGGAAGAACTCAGCAAGCCCGAGCTGACCGGCGAATGGGAATACAAGCTGGCGCAGATGGAAAAAGGCCAGCTCAGTCGCGAGGCCTTCATGCGCGAGATCGCCGCCATGACCGAGCGCATCGTGCGCAAGGCCAAGGAGTTCAACCGCGACAGCGTGCCGGGCGACTACGCCACCTTGCACACGCCCTGCCCGCACTGCGGCGGCGTGGTGCGCGAAAACTACCGCCGCTATGCGTGCACCGGCGCGGATGGCCAAAGCGAAGGCTGCGGCTTTTCCTTCACCAAAACGCCGGGCGGGCGCACCTTCACCATCGACGAGGCCGAGCAGTTTCTGCGCGAGCGCCGCATCGGCCCGCTGGAGGGTTTTCGCAGCAAGGCCGGCTGGCCCTTCACGGCCGAGCTGGCGCTGGTCCGCGACGAGGAAAACAACAACTTCAAGCTCGAATTCGATTTTGGCGAAGAAGCGCGCGCGGCGCAGACCGGCGAGATCGTCGATCTCTCGCACGAGCCCAGCCTGGGCGCCTGCCCCAAGTGCGGCGGCCCGGTCAAGGCCTTCGGCAAGAGCTATGTGTGCGAGCGCAGCGTGCCCACGGCGCAGCAGCCCACGCCCAGCTGCGACTTCAAGAGCGGCCAGGTGATCCTGCAGCAGGCCATCGCCCCTGAGCAGATGGGCAAGCTGCTGGCCAGCGGCCAGACCGACGTGCTGGAAGGCTTTGTCAGCGCCCGCACGCGCCGCCCCTTCAAGGCGCGCCTGGCCTGGAACGCCGAGGAGGGCAAAGTGGGCTTTGCCTTCGAGCCGCGCGAGGGCGCGCGCAAGTACCCGCCGCGCAAGACGGCAAGCGTTGCTACCAAAACAAGAGCTACTGGCGCAGCCCCTACCCGGGCCACCGCCAAGAAAGCCGTTGCCAAGAAAGCCCCGGCCGCCAAAACCGCCAAGGCCCCGCGCGCCGGCACGCTGCAGCCCAGCGCGGCGCTGGCCGCCGCCATCGGCCCCGGCCCCTTCGGCCGCGGCGAGGTGATGAAAAAACTGTGGGACTACATCAAGGCCCACAAGCTGCAAGACCCGCAGGACAAGCGCACCATCCGCGCCGACGCCACGCTGCGTCCCATCTTCGGCGCCGACAGCGTGGGCATGTTCAAGCTGGCCGGCATCGTGGGCGGGCATCTGAGCTGAAACAGGCCGCATCATGGGGGAACGATGGCTGTTGACCGCGATCCGACGGATTCGCGACAATCGATGCCATCGACGGACTTGGCAACCATGAACATTGCAGAGCTGCGCACCCTTCCCATAGAGCAACGGCTTCATCTGGTCGAAGACCTGTGGGACAGCATTGCCGTGGATCAGGGCGCCCTGGCGTTGACCGACGAGCTGCGCGAGGAACTCGATCGCCGGCTGGACGCCTACGAGCAAGACCTTGAGCCCGGGCGCCCTGCCACGGCGGTGCTGGCCGACCTGCGCAGGCGTTTGTGACGCTGGAGCTTTTTGTTCGGCCCGACGCCGAGCAAGACCTCGAGCACGCCGCGGCCTGGTATGAGCAGCAAAGGCCCGGACTGGGCGATGAATTCCTCGATGAAGTGCTGCGAACCTTCCAGAGCATTGCCGAGTTTCCCGCCCTGTATCCCGTGGTTCACCGGTCAACCCGCCGCGCGTTGACCCGGCGTTTTCCATTTGGCGTGTATTACCGGGTCGACAGCGAAAGGGCCGTGGTCGTCGCCGTCATGCATGGCAGCCGCAGTCCGTCCCGGTGGCAACGCCGAGCCCTGTAAAAAATCGCTCCCGCATGACCCAGCCATCCATCCGCCCCCGCATCGGCTTGGCCCTGGGCAGCGGTTCGGCGCGGGGCTGGGCGCACGTCGGGGTGCTGCAGGCGCTGCTGAGCGCGGGCATCGTGCCCGACGTGGTGTGCGGCGCCTCGGTGGGCGCCATCGTGGGCGCGGCCTATGCCACCGGCCAGCTCGAGCGTTTCGAGGCCTGGGTGCGCGGCATGGACCGGCGCGCGGTGATGTCCTACATGGACTTCAACCTGGGCGGCGGCATGCTCAAGGGCCAGCGGCTGGCGGCCTACATGCGCGAGCATTTCGACGCCCAGCCGATCGAGGCGCTGGCCACGCGCTTTGCCGCCGTGGCGACGGCGCTGCACACGGGCGAGGAGGTGTGGCTGCGCAGCGGCTCGGTGAGCGACGCGGTGCGCGCCTCGTTTGCGCTGCCGGGCCTGTTCACGCCGGTGTGGCGCGATCAGCGCCTGCTGGTCGACGGCGGGCTGGTCAACCCGGTACCTGTGTCGCTGGCGCGCGCGCTGGGCGCCGACGTGGTGATCGCGGTGGACCTGAACCACGACAAGCTGGGGCGCTACTTTCGCGGCGCGCCGCCGGCCGCGCCCGAACCCGACGCGCCGCCCGATGCCGGCGGCGGCTGGGTGCAGTCGCTGCAGCAGGGGCTGGGCGCGCTGTGGCCGCTGGGCAAGGAAGGGGCGGACGAGCCGGACGCGCCCGGGGAGCCGCCGCTGCCGTCGCTGCTGAGCGTGGTGTCCAGCAGCATCCAGGTGATGCAGGTGCGCATCACGCGCAGCCGCATGGCGGGCGACCCGCCCGAGGCGGTGATTGCCCCGCGCCTGGCGCACCTGGGCCTGCTGGACTTCCATCGCGCGGCCGAGGCCATCGACGCCGGCCAGGCCGCCACGCAGGAGGTGCTGCCGCTGCTGGCGCAGCTGGGCCTGGCCGCCCCGCCCGCGCCGAACCCGCCCTCAGCCTGAGCGCGGCGCAGCGCCGTCCATGGCAAAGCGCCGCGGCACCGCCAGCAGCACCAGCGCCATGAAGACGGCGGCCACGGCCATGCCGACGTACAGATCGCTGGTAGCGGCCGCCAGCGCGGCCTTCAGCCAGTCCCGCACCGCCGCCGGCGCGGCGCCGCCCTGCAGCAGCGCCAGCACCGAGTCGACGCCCGCCAGCCCCTGGCCGCGCAGTGCCTGCGGCGCCTGCGCCAGCCGCTGGCCCACGGCGTGGTTGAACACGGCGCCGAACACCGCCGCCCCCAGGCTTTGCCCCAGGTAGCGCGCAAACATGTTGCCGCCGGTGACCACGCCGCGCTGCTGCCAGCCCACCACCGACTGCGCGCCCACCAGCAGCGCGGTGGACAGCAGGCCGAAGCCCGCGCCCAGCACCAGCTGGTCCAGCACCACGGCCCACACCGGCTGCGGCTGCGGGAGGGCGCGAAAGCCCAGCGCCGCCGCCAGCGCCAGCGCGGCGCCCAGCAGCGCCGTGTCGCGATAGCCGATGCGCAGGTACAGCCGCGCCGACAGCGCCGAGGCCACGGGCCAGCCCAGGCTCAGGCTGGCCAGCACCAGGCCGGCGGCGATGGCGCCCAGGCCCTGCACCGACTGCAGCAGGGTGGGCAGGTAGATGCTGGGCGCCATCATGGCCAGGCCCATGGCGATCATCACCAGGTTGGAGCCGGCCAGCGCGCGGTCGCGCCACAGCCAGCCGGGCATCACCGGCTCGGCCGCGCGCCCCTCCACCCACACCAGCGCCGCCAGCGCCAGCGCGGCGGCGGCCAGCAACGCCAGCGAGGGCGCCGAGCCCCAGGCCCAGGCCTGCCCGCCCTCCAGCAGCGCCACGATCAGCGCGCCCAGCGCCAGCAGCACCAGGGCCGCGCCGGCCCAGTCGATGCGCGGGCGACGCGGCTGGCGCCGCTCGTGCAGAAAGCGCCCGATCAGGCCCAGCGCCAGCACGCCGATCGGCAGGTTGACCAGGAAGATCCAGTGCCAGCTGGCGTACTGGGCAAACGCGCCGCCCAGCAGCGGCCCGGCAATGGCCGCCATGCCCCACATGCTGGACAGCCAGCCCTGCACCGCGCCGCGCTCGTGCACCTCGTACAGATCGCCCGCCAGGGTATTGACGGTGGCCATCACCGCGCCCGCGCCCAGGCCCTGCAGGCCGCGGAACACGATCAGCGCGTGCATGCTCCAGGCCAGCGAGCAGGCCGCCGAGCCGGCCAGGAAGATCAGGGCGCCGCCGACCAGCACCGGCTTGCGGCCCAGCAGGTCGGCCAGCTTGCCGTAGATGGGGATGGTCACGGTCTGCGCCAGCACGTAGATCGAGAACACCCAGCTCACCAGGGCCAGGCCGCCCAGGTCGCCCACGATCTGCGGGATGGCGGTGGCCACGATGTTGGTGTCCATGGCGGCCAGCAGCATCATGGCCATCAGGCCGGCCAGCACCCAGTGGCGCCGGGGCGCGGCGGGGGCCGGTGCCGCGGCGGCGGTCATGGCGCCGCGGCGGCGTCCGCCCCCTGCTGTGCGGTGGCCAGCGCCAGGCACAGGTCCTGCCAGGCCTTGGCTTTTTCGGGCAGGGCGCGCAGCAGGTAGGCCGGGTGGTAGCTGACGATGACGGGCACGCCTTGGTATTGGTGCACGCGCCCGCGCAGGCGGCCGATGGGCTCGGTGGTGTTCAGCAGCGACTGCACCGCGAAGCGCCCCAGGGCCAGGATGATGCGCGGGCGCACCAGCGCCACCTGGCGGCGCAGGTAGGGCTCGCACTGCGCCACCTCCTCGGGCAGCGGGTTGCGATTGCCCGGCGGGCGGCATTTGATGACGTTGGCGATGTAGACCCCGCGTTTCAAGCCATTTGGGCCACTGGCCCCCGTCGAATCAGCCCCATCAGCTATCGATTCAATAGTATCGCCGGCCTGGCGCGACAGGCCGATGGCCGCCAGCATGTTGTCCAGCAGCTTGCCGGCCGCGCCGACGAAGGGCTCGCCCAGGCGGTCCTCGGTCTCGCCCGGCGCCTCGCCCACCACCATCCAGCCGGCGGTGCGGCTGCCCACGCCGAACACCGCCTGCGTGCGGCCGGCGCACAGGCCGCAGGCGCGGCAGCCGGCCACGGCGGCCTGCAGCGCGTCCCAGTCCATGGCCTCGACACCGGCGGGGCGGGAGCTGGGCGCCAAGTCGCCCGCGGGCGGCGCGATGCGGGCGCGCGCGGGCGGTGCCGGCGCGGCCGAGGGCGTGGGCGCCACCGCCTGGTCGGACGGCGCTTCTTCGCTCACGGCCGCAGGCGCCTTGGGCTGGGGCGCCCACAGTCGCACGCCCATCTCGGCCAACATCGCACGCTGGCGCATATCCAGATCCAGCGTCATGGCGCCTCTCCCTCGCTCAGGCGCAGGTTCATCACCACCGCATCCTCGCGCTGACCACGGCCGGCGGGGTAGTAGGCCTTGCGCAGGCCGACCTGGGCGAAGCCGTGCTGGCGGTAGACGTGCTGGGCGCGCCGGTTGCTGGCGCGCACCTCCAGCCACAGCCACTCGGCCTGGTGCCAGCGCGACCACAGCGCCAGCGCATCAAGCATGGCGCGCGCCCAGCCCTGGTGCTGATACGCCGGCGCCACGGTGATGTTGAGCAAATGCACCTCGCGGTAGCCCGCCATGGCGACGAAGTAGCCCGCCAGCGCGTCGCCGACCAGCAGGCACTGCGCCAGGTAGCCGGCCGCCACGCTGTCGCTGAAGTTGCCGCGCGACCAGGGGTGGCTGTAGACGGCCTGCTCGATGGCGTGCACCGCGTCCAGGTGCGCGGCCGACAGGGGCGCGAAGCGCGCCGCCCCCGGCGGCTGGGGCAGCGCGTCAGGGGCGGGCGGACGGGGCAGGGCGCTCATGGCCAATCGTCGGCGTCAGCGCGCGACCGCTGCGGCGCGTTCCGCTGTAGTTTGCGCCACCTTGTCGCGCACGTACAGCGGCAGCGCCTGCTCGGCCGGCAGCGCTCGGCCGGCGGCCAGCAGGGCCGGCGCCAGGTCCAGCAGGGCGCGCGCGCTGGGCGCGGCGGCGTGCCGCGGCAAGGCTTGCAGCGCGGCCGGCAGGCGCGCGCCGTAGGCGGCGAAGGCGTTGCCGGCCAGCACCCAGGGCGCCGCCGGCCCGGCCGTCAGGGCCAGGGCCTCGGGCGCGCCCACGCTGGCCTCGCCCAGCGCCGACCAGCCGCCGCCGGCCGTCCACGCCCAGGGCTGGGCGTAGACCTGGTCCATGCGCGCGTCCAGCAGCGCCAGCACCTGCGTGCCGCCGTGGGCGGCGCGCGCGTCCTCGGCCACCGCCAGCAGGGTGTCGACGGGCAGCACCGGCACGGCGGCGCCCAGGGCCAGCCCCTGCGCCACGGCGCAGGCGGTGCGCAGGCCGGTGAACGAGCCCGGCCCGCGCCCGAAAGCGATGGCGTCCAGCGCAGCCAGCTCGAGGCCCGCCTCGGCCAGCAGGCGCAGCGCGGTGGGGATCAGCGTGCCCGAGGCCTGCGCGCCGCCGGCGCCCGCGTGCAGCCACTGCCGCGCGCCGCGCTGCACGCCGATGGACAGCTGCTCGGTGCTGGTGTCGAAGGCCAGGAGGTTCATCGGCCCTATTTTCGCCGTTAGGGCCTGTTAACGCCATGAAAGGGGTCGCGAAGCTCATGACAGCCCGCCCATCAAGGCGCGCGACGCCGTGCGTGCGTCGGCACGTACAAGAAGCGCAACGCCGAGGGGCGGGCTGTCATGAGCTTCCCTACGGGTTGCCTCGCCAAGGGGCCGTCTGCGGCGTTGCCCGCGCTCGCAAGGCGCAAGCCTTGCCGCGCACGGGCGCCTGGCATCCAGCCCCTTGGCGAGGCAACGCGACCCCTTTCATGGCGTGAACAGGCCCTAACCCGGCCCCACGTTGCCGTCGCCGGTGCGGATGTTGGTCTGCACCGGCGCGTCGGGGTCGAACGGCGGCGGGTTGCGCGGGCCCGGGCGGGGCGCGGCGCGCACCGGCACGGCCGGCTGGCCGGCGGGCACCACGCGGGTGCAGGTGACGGCCTCGGGGATATTGGCATAGCTCAGGCGCGCCAGGCGCTGCTCCAGCCCCAGGCCGAAGTCGGCGGTGAGGGTGGCGTCGCCATAGATCAGCTCGTCGTCGCGCTGGTGGGGCAGGCGCTCGAGCACGGCATGGCCGCGCTGGCCGTCGAGCGTGGCCATGTCCTCGTACAAACGCGCCTCGAAGCGCAGGCCCTCGGGGCATTGGTAGGCCAGGCGCGGCGCGTCGCGGATCGCCGCGCAGCCGGACAGCGCGGCGGCCATCAACCAGATCGAAGGGCCGCGCAGCGACGCAGGGGGAGGCGTCATTTCGGCCATAGGGCCCACAGCTTCAAGGGCTGCTTCATGCGGCCCGCGAAGTCGCCCGCCTCGGCGCCCCAGCCGGCAAAGTAGTCGGCGCGCACGGCGCCGCGGATGGCGCTGCCGGTGTCCTGCGCCAGCACCAGGCGCTGCAGGCTGGCCACCGGGCCGCTGGAGACCAGCCACACCGGCGTGCCGTAGGGGATGCTCTGCGGGTCGACGGCGATCGAGCGCCCGGGCGTGAGCGCCACGCCCTGCGCGCCCCGGGGGCCGAACTGCTCGTCCAGCGCGCTCAGCGCCTGCTCGCGAAAGAACACCACGCGCGGGTTGCTCCACAGGAAATCCTGCAGGCGCTCGGGGTGCGCGGCCAGCCAGGCCTTGATGCCAGGCCAGGTGGCGTCCTGGATGGCGCCCTGGCCCAGCAGCCAGCCGCCGGGGCTGCGGTAGGGCTGGTTGTTGGTGCCGGCAAAGGCCAGGCGCACCAGGCGCTGGCTGCCGTCGGCCTCGGTCACGCGCAGGCGGCCCGAGCCCTGGATCTGCAGGATCATGGCGTCCACCGGGTCGGCCAGCCAGGCGATCTCGCTGCCGGCCAGCTGCGCGCGCACCTCGGGGCGGGTGTCGATGTCGCGCCGCGTGTACCAGGGCTGGCGCGCATTCAGGCCGGGGGGCGAGGCGAAGACGGGCACCTGGTAGGCGCCGCCGGGCTGGCGCGCGGCCTGGTACACGGGCTCGAAATAGCTGGTCAGCAGGCCGGCGTCGGCGCCGCCGCCCACAGGCTCCACGCGGTAGGGCTGCAGGCGCAGGCGCATCCACTGGCGCTGCTCCTCGGGCGTGGCCAGCGACAGGCGGCGCACCTCGCTGCACAGCGCCCGGAAGGGCTCGGGCGGGCGCTCGCAGCTCTTGATCCAGGCGTTCCAGGCCTCGTAGGTAGCGTCCTGGTCGAACCCCGGCAGGTCGGCCCAGCGCACCGGCACCCAGCGGCTGCCCGGGCGCTGCAGCGCGGGGCCGGTGGGCAGGCTGTCGGGCACGTTGGCCAGCGGGGGCAGCGGTGACTCGGCGCCGGCCGGGGGGGCCGTGGGCGCCGGCGGCTTAACGGCGCAGCTGGCCAGCGTTCCTACAATGGCAGCCCATGCAAGAACTCGAAGTCCCCTGGCCATGACCCTGCTGATTCTCGAGGCGCTGGGCGCGCTGCTGCTGTTTGTGCTGATGGTGTGGTGGACCATGTTTTCGGGGCGCAAGAAGGGCGAGCTGCCGCCCAAGGAGCCGCCCGCCGACAACCGGGGCGACGACCCGAAGTGAACTGAGACCCGGCGCGCGCCATTATGGTTCCAACGGCAGGCCCGGCCACGCAGCCTGCACCGATCGACATCGCTGCCTGTCCCCGTCCGCACCGCAATGGTGCATCTGCCTGCTGCCAAGGCAATCCCGGGGGACATCGCCATCAATCCTGATTTCATAGCGCCATGCCCTGATGTGGTGGACGCCATGGGCCCACTCATCAAAAAATCATCGCCCCATCCCGAGTCTGGCACGGTAGTTGCTGTGCTCTGTGTGTGACCGCTGCATGCGCAGTGGATCGGCGGTTTTTGAGGCTGGGCGTACAGCCCCGGGAGATGATGGTGACGCAATCCAGACTGGTGATGGTGGGCAACGGCATGGCGGGTGTGCGCGCGCTGGAAGAGCTGCTGAAGATCGCGCCCGATCGGTACGACATCACGGTGTTCGGCGCCGAGCCGCACCCCAACTACAACCGCATCCTGCTGTCGCCCGTGCTGGCGGGCGAGCAGACGCTGCAAAACATCGTGCTCAACGACTGGGGCTGGTACCAGGAGCACGGCATCAGGCTGCACGCGGGCTGCACGGTGACGGCGGTGGATCGCCGCCACCGCATCGTGCGCGGCGAGACCACCGACGGCCAGGTCATCGAAGCAGGCTACGACCGGCTGGTGCTGGCCACGGGCTCGCGGCCCTTCATCCTGCCGATCGAGGGCACTGGGCTGCAGGGCGTGCTGGCCTATCGCGACATGGCCGACACCCAGGCCATGATCGACGCCGCCGCGCGCTTTCGCCAGGCCGTGGTCATCGGCGGCGGCCTGCTGGGCCTGGAGGCCGCCAACGGCCTGATGAAGCGCGGCATGGACGTCACCGTGGTGCACGCCGGCGCCTGGTTGATGGAGCGCCAGCTCGACGCCGTGGCCGGCCAGCTGCTGCAGCAGTCGCTGGCCGCGCGCGGCATGCGCTTCTTGATGCAGGCGCAAACGCAGGCGCTGCTGGGTGAGCCGGACGGCGGGGCGGCCGCTCGCGTGCGTGCGGTGCGCTTTGCCGACGGCAGCGAGGTGCCGGCCCAGCTGGTGGTGATGGCCGTGGGCATTCGCCCCAACACGGCATTGGCCGAGGCCATGCGCCTGCATGTGGATCGGGGCATCGTGGTCAGCGACACGCTGCAGACCGTCACCGATGCGCGCATCTACGCCGTGGGCGAGTGCGCGGCGCACCGCGGCGTGGCCTACGGCCTGGTGGCGCCCCTGTTCGAGCAGGGCAAGGTGCTGGCCAACCACCTGGCCGAGCTGGGCATCGGGCAATACCAGGGCTCGCAGACCTCAACCAAGCTGAAGGTGACGGGGATCGACCTGTTCTCGGCGGGTAACTTTCAGGGGGGCGCGGGCACGGAGGAAATCGTGCTCAGCGACCCTCGTGCCGAAGGCGGCGGCGTGTACAAGAAGCTGGTGCTCAAGAACGACCGGCTGGTGGGCGCCTGCCTGTATGGCGACACGGTGGACGGCAGTTGGTACTTCAAGCTGCTGCGCGACGGGCGCAGCGTGGCCGACCTGCGCAACCGGTTGCTGTTTGGCCAGTCCAACATGGGCGACGGCGGCCATCAGGGCCAGAACAAGGCCACCACCCTGGCCGACGACGACGAGGTTTGCGGCTGCAACGGCGTGACCAAGGGCCAGATCTGCAAGGCAATCAAGGACAAGGGCCTGTTCACGCTGGAGGAGGTGCGCCGGCACACCAAGGCCAGCGCCAGTTGCGGCTCGTGCACCGGCCTGGTCGAGCAGATCCTGATGGCCACCGCCGGCGGCGACTATTCGGCCACGCCCAAGACCAAGCCCTTGTGCGCCTGCACCGACCACGGCCACCAAGCCGTGCGCGACGCCATCGCCACGCACCGGTTGCTGACGGTGGCTGCGGTGTTCGCGTTCATGGAATGGAAGACCCCCAACGGCTGCGCCAGCTGCCGCCCGGCCATCAACTACTACCTGATCAGCACCTGGCCGAAACTGGCCCGCAACGACCCGCAAAGCCGCCTGGTCAACGAGCGCGGCCACGCCAACATCCAGAAGGACGGCACCTACAGCGTCGTGCCACGCATGTGGGGCGGCGAGACTTCGGCCGCCGAGCTGCGCCGCATCGCCGACGTGGTGGACAAGTACCGAATCCCGACGGTGAAGGTGACGGGTGGCCAGCGCATCGACCTGCTGGGCGTGAAGAAGGAAGACCTCGTCAACGTCTGGCGCGACATCGGCATGCCCAGCGGCCACGCCTACGCCAAGGCGCTGCGCACCGTCAAGACCTGCGTGGGCAACCAGTGGTGCCGCATGGGCACGCAAGACAGCACGCAGCTGGGCAAGGACCTGGAGCGCGCCCTGGTCGGCATGGATACGCCGCACAAGGCCAAGTTCGCCGTCAGCGGCTGCCCGCGCAACTGTGCCGAGAGCGGCATCAAGGACGTGGGCATCGTCGGCGTGGACTCGGGCTGGGAGATGTACATCGCCGGCAACGGCGGCATCAAGACCGAGGTGGCGCAGTTCTTCACCAAGCTGCGCACCGCCCAGGAGGTGCTGGAGTACACGGGTGCCTTCATGCAGCTGTACCGCCTGGAAGGCTGGTACCTGGAGCGCACCGTGCATTACGTGGGCCGCGTGGGCCTGGACCACGTGAAAAAGCGCATCCTGGACGACGCCGAAGGCCGCCGGGCGCTGTGGCAGCAGTTGCAGGACGCGCTGGCCGACGTGGCCGACCCCTGGTTCGATCCCGAACCGGCGGCGGTGGACCGGCGCCAGTTCATCCCGATCACACCCATCGCCCCTGGTTGAAGCCAAATCAGCCTGCAGCCCTTATCTCATAACCGCCACAAGCTCCTTTAAATATAGCAATGACCACCTGGACCGCCATCTGCTCCCTCCACGACATCCCCGTGCTCGGCGCGCGCCGCGTGCGCCGAGCACGCGGCATGGACGTGGCTGTCTTTCGCACCGGCGCGGACGAGGTGCATGCCCTGCTCGACCGCTGCCCGCACCAAGGCGGCCCGCTGTCACAGGGCCTGGTGTTCGGCGCCCACGTGGCCTGCCCGCTGCACAACTGGAGCATCGGCCTGGCCGACGGCCGGGCCGCCGCGCCCGATGAAGGCTGCACGCCGAGCTTTCGCGTCCGGCTGGAGCACGGGCAGGTGTACCTCGACGCCGACGAACTGGCCGGCCACGCCATCGACCAGGCACCCCCGCTGTCCGGGCCCTGCCGGCACCACACCGCCCCGGCCTGAATCACCACCCCCTGAAAACCCCTTCACAGGAGAGCACCCCATGGCCTATCTCGCGCCGTCCGAATTTGTCACGCTGATGGTGGACACCGGTGAATCCAAGATCCGCATGTCCATGCGCGACACCCTGATCCGCGCCTACATGGCCGGCGCCATCCTGGCGCTGGCGGCGGTGTTTGCCGTCAGCGCCTCGGTCACCAGCGGCTCGGCGCTGATCGGCGCGCTGCTGTTTCCGGTGGGCGTGTGCATGCTCTACCTGCTGGGCTTTGACCTGCTGACCGGGGTCTTCATGCTCACGCCCCTGGCCTGGCTGGACAAACGCCCAGGGGTCACGGTGCAAGGCATTCTGCGCAACTGGGGCCTGGTGTTCGTCGGCAACTTCCTGGGCGCACTCACCGTGGCCGCCATGATGGCCTTCATCTTCACCTACGGCTTTTCCGTCGCACCCAACGAGATCGGGCAGAAGATCGGCCACATCGGCGAAGCCCGCACGCTCGGCTACGCCAAATACGGACTGATGGGCTGGCTCACCATCTTCCTGCGCGGCGTGCTGTGCAACTGGATGGTGTCCACTGGCGTGGTCGGTGCCATGATTTCCACCACCGTCAGCGGCAAGGTGATTGCCATGTGGATGCCGATCATGCTGTTTTACGCCATGGGTTTCGAGCATTCGGTGGTCAACATGTTCCTTTTTCCCTCGGGCCTGATGATGGGAGGCCAGTTCTCGATCCTGGACTATTTTCTGTGGAACGAGATCCCCGTGGTGCTGGGCAACCTGCTGGGCGGCATCGCCTTCACGGGCCTGACGCTCTACACCACCCACGCGCGCACTGCACCCAAACGCAAGCTGGCCTGAGCAGGGTGAATCCATGACCCTCCCTGTCCCCCGCCCACAACCCGGCAGTTGCACCCTGGTTGGCGCCGGCCCGGGTGACCCGCAGTTGCTCACGCTCCAGGCGCTGAAGGCCATCCAGGCGGCCACCCTGCTGCTGATCGATGACCTGGTGAGCGAGGCCGTCGTGGCCCTGGCCCCGGCAGGCGCGCGCACCGTGCCGGTGGGCAAGCGCGGCGGCGGCCTCAGCACGCCCCAGGCCTTCATCGAAAAGCTGATGATCAAGGCCGTGCACAGGGGCGAGCACGTGGTGCGCCTGAAGGGCGGCGACCCCTTCATCTTCGGCCGCGGGGGCGAGGAGGTGGAGCACCTGCGCGCAGCGGGCATCGCCGTGCGGGTGGTCAACGGCATCACCGCCGGCCTGGCCGGCATGACGCTGCTGGGCGCGCCGCTGACGCACCGCCAGCACGCCCACGGCGTGCTGTTTGTCACCGGCCACGCCAAGCCCGGCGATGCGGACATCGACTGGCGGCAGCTGGCCGCCACGGCGCGGGATGCGCGCCTGACACTCGTCATCTACATGGGCATGGCCGGCTGCGCCCGCATCCAGCAGCAATTGCTGACCGGCCTGCCCGCGCACACACCGGCGGTGGTGATCCAGCACGCCAGCCTGCCGCAGCAGCGCCACGCGCTCACCAGCCTGGGTGAACTGCACGCCACCGTGCGCCGCGAGGGGCTGGCCAGCCCCTCGGTGATCGTGATCGGCGACGTGGTACGCGGCGTGGCGGCCGCCTTACCGGACAGCGCCCTGGCGCCTCAGATCAGCGCCGCGATGGCCTGACCCATCTCGGCGGTGCTGGCGGTGCCGCCCAGATCGCGCGTGCGCGGGCCCTGGCGCAGCACGGTCTCGATGGCGCGCACGATGGCGTCGTGCGCCGCTGATTCGCCCAGAAACTGCAGCATCAGCGCGGCCGACCAGATCATGGCCACCGGGTTGGCGATGCCCTGACCGAAGATGTCGGGCGCCGAGCCGTGCACCGGCTCGAACAGGCTGGGAAACGTGCGCTCGGGGTTGAGGTTGGCCGAAGGCGCCAGGCCGATGGTGCCGGTGCAGGCCGGGCCCAGGTCGGAGAGGATGTCGCCGAACAGGTTGCTGGCCACCACCACGTCGAAGCGTTCGGGCTGCAGCACGAAGCGGGCGCTGAGGATGTCGATGTGGTGCTTTTGCACGGCCACCTGCGGGTAGCGCGCGGCCATGGCGTCGGCGCGGCCGTCCCACCAGGGCATGCTGATGGCGATGCCGTTGCTCTTGGTGGCCACGTCCAGCTTGCGGCGCGGGCGCGCGGCGGCCTGCTCGAAGGCGAACTTGAGCACGCGGTCGGTGCCGAAGGCGCTCATCACCGTCTCCTGCACCACGATCTCGCGCTCGGTGCCGGCGTACATCACGCCGCCCAGGTTGGTGTATTCGCCCTCGGTGTTCTCGCGCACCACCAGGAAGTCGATGTCGCCGGCCTTCTTGCCAGCCAGCGGGCAGGGCACGCCCTCGAACAGGCGCACCGGGCGCAGGTTGATGTACTGGTCGAACTCGCGCCGGAACTTCAGCAGGCTGCCCCACAGCGACACGTGGTCGGGCGCGATGGCCGGCCAGCCGACGGCGCCAAACAGCAGCGCGTCCATGCCCTGCAGCTGCGCCTTCCAGTCGTCCGGCATCATCTGGCCGGTCCTGGCGTACCAGTCGCAACTGGCCCAGGCGATGGGCGTCAGCTCCAGCGCCACGCCGAAGCGCCGCTGCACGGCCTGCAGCACGCGCAGGGCCTCGGGCATGACCTCCTGGCCGATGCCGTCGCCCGGGATGACGGCAATGCGGTGCGTGCGCGTGGTGCTCATGGTCGGATCACCAGCGGTTCTTGAAGCGCGTGTAGGCGTTCTCGAGGTAGCCCTCGTTGGTGAACAGCCGCAGCATGGCAGGCGTGAAGTACAGGCCGTCGGCAAACAGCCAGCGGGTGTAGTCGGCGCCGGCCACCAGGGTGGCGGGGGTGCAGGTGCTGGCGTCGGGCGTGGTACACACCGGGTCGCTGTTGTTGTCGACCGGGTAGCTCTCGGGCTTGTTGTAGATCAGGTTGAAGAACAGCGCCGGATCGAAGTACAGCACGGTGGCGCCCATGTCGACGATCTGGGTCAGCAGGCGGTCGTTGAAGGCCACCGACATGCGCGTGGCGTCATTGGCGATGTTGCGGTTGCGCGCCCAGGGCGTGATGCCCAGGTTGTAGACCCCGCTGACCACCACGTGCGTGGCGCCGGCGGCCACCACGCGGCGCACCTGATCGGCCAGCGCGCGGGCGGCGGTGTCGATGGCGGTGTCGGTCGCCGCCGAGATGCCGGTGGCGGCCACGGCGTCGACGATGTCGCTCATGCCGCCGTTGACGAACACCACGTCGTTGGGCCCCAGCGCGGTGCGCGCCAGCAGGGTGTCGATCTGCGCGGTGACGCTGGGAGCATTGGTGCCGCTGGTGGTGTCGGCCAGGGCCACGCGGGCGTTGCCCTGAGCGTAGCCGAAGCCGCCGGCCGAGGCAGGTGCCACCGTGAGGTTGTAGTAGGAGGCCAGCTGCTGCAGCCAGTTGTAGGTACCGTCGTTGACGGTGTAGCGGTGGCCGTTCTGGCCCACGTCGGCAAAGCCGTCGCCCACGCTGATGAAGCGCTCGGGCTTCAGGTCAGACACCACCGAGCCCGACCCGCAGGAAGCCAGCAGGGCGGTGGCGGCAACCAGCAGGCCGCCGGCGGCGCGGCGAATCCACAAGGAAGGCATGGGGTGAGCTCCAGAGACGACAAAAGTGCAAGTTTAACGAGGGCGCGGCCGGCCGCTGCGCGGGCAGGGTCAGCCCGCCGCGGTGGCGCGCTGCAGGCGGTCGCGCACGCCGTCCCAGGCGGCATCGGGCGGCGGCGTCTCGACCCAGATCAGGCGCGCCTGCGCGTCGTCGAAGCCGCGCAGCACGGCAAACAGCTGCTGCGCGGCGGCGCCGGCGTCGTCGGGCATGCGGCGCAGCAGCAGGTGCGCGCTGGGCGAGGCCAGCGGCGCGCGCGCCCACACGGCGATGTGGCGCGCGTCGGCGCCCAGCAACTGCAGCGCGGTGCGCAGCTCGGCCGCGCTCATCAGGCGCACGCGCGCGCGCGGCGCGTAGTGCGCGGCCAGCGTGCCCGAGGCCTTGGGGTCGGGCGCGCCCAGCTCGTCGCGGGTGCGCAGGCGCTGGCCGGCAGCGCGCTCGATGTCGGCGCGCGCCAGTTGCCCGGGCCGCAGCAGCACCGGCGCGCCGCGCGTGCAGTCGACGATGGTGGACTCGATGCCGACCGCGCAGGGGCCGCCGTCGAGCACCAGCAGTTCGTCGCCAAACTCGGCCGCCACGTGCGGCGCCGTGGTGGGGCTGACGCGGCCGAAGCGGTTGGCGCTGGGCGCCGCCAGGCCATGCACGCCGCGCGCCGCGCAGGCCGCCAGCAGCGCCTGCGCCACCGGGTGCGCCGGGCAGCGCAGGCCCACCGTGGGCTGGCCGCCGGCCGCCGCGCCGGCCACGCCCGGCTGGCGCGGCAGGATGAGGGTGAGCGGGCCGGGCCAGCAGGTGTCGATCAGGCGCTGGGCGAACGGCGGCACGGCGGCGGCAAAGCGCGGCACCTCGGCGGCGGCACCCACGTGCACGATCAGCGGGTGGTCGGACGGCCGGCCCTTGATGGCATAGATCTGGCTCACCGCCGCTTCGTTATCGGCATCGGCGGCCAGGCCGTACACGGTCTCGGTCGGCAGGCCGATGAGCTGGCCCGCGGCCAGGGCGTCGGCGGCGCGGGCGATCGATTCGGGCTGCTGGCCGTCGAGGATCATCACCAGGCCTCGATGCCCAGCAGCGCCGCCGCGCGCAGGGCCTGCTGGCGCACGCCGGCGGCGTCAGGGCCGATGAAGGTCAGGTGCCCCATCTTGCGGCCGGGCCGCGCCTGGGCCTTGCCATACAGGTGCAGGCGCGCGCCGGGCAGCGCCAGGACCTCGGCCCAGGGCGGCTGGCGCGGGGCGCCGGCGGCGTCGAACCACAGCTCGCCCAGCAGGTTGAGCATGACGGCGGCGCTGTGCTGGCGCGGCGCGGGCAGGGGCAGGCCGGCCAGGGTGCGCACCTGCAGGTCGAACTGCGACAGATCGCAGGCGTCCACCGTGTAGTGGCCGCTGTTGTGCGGGCGCGGCGCCATCTCGTTGACGACCAGGGTGCCGTCCTGCAGCACGAAGTATTCGACGCACAGCACGCCCACGTAGCCCAGCTCGTTGACTATGTTTTTGGTAGCTGCTTGCGCTTGTTCGATCAGGGCTTCAGGCAGATTTTGCTCAAAAACCTCGGTCACGGCCAGGATGCCGCCGCGGTGCAGGTTGCGCTGCACCGGCAGGCTGACCACCGTGCCGTCGGCGCCGCGCGCGACGATCACCGAGCACTCCAGGGCCAGCGGCAGCCGCTGCTCCAGCACGCAGGCCACGCCGCCCATGCGCTGCCAGGCATCGGCCAGCTCGGCGCGCGTGGCCACGCGGGCCTGGCCCTTGCCGTCGTAGCCCAGGCGCGCCGACTTGAGGATGCCGGGCAGCAGGGCGTCGGGCACGGCGGCCAGGTCGGCCTCGGACTCGATCACCGCGTGCGGCGCCGGCGCCACGCCGCTGGCCGCCGCGCAGCGGGCGAAGTGCGCCTTCTCGCGGATGCGGTCCTGCGCGATGGCCACGCAGTCGGCCGGCGGCGACACGGCGCGCGTGCGCGCCAGCTCGGCCAGCGCCTCGGCGGGCACGTTCTCGAACTCGGTGGTGATGGCGTGGGCGCGCGCGGCCAGCTCGCGCAGGGCGTTGGCGTCGCGGTAGTCGGCCTGGATGAAGCGGTGGCTGACGCGCCCGGCGGGGCTGGCGCGGTCGGGGTCGAGCACCACCGTCTCGTAGCCGAGGGCCTGCGCCGCATGCACGAACATGCGTCCCAGCTGGCCGCCCCCCAGCACGCCCAGCGTGGCCGGGCGGCCATCGGCCCCCAGCCCTGGCAAGATCGGCCCGCTCATCGCGGCTCTGCCGGCGGCAGCGTCATGGCCCGCGCCGCCGCGGTCTGCTCGGCCCGAAAGGCGTGCAGCCGCTCGCGCAGCGCCGCGTCGTACGCCGCCAGCAGCGCCACCGCAAACAGCGCCGCGTTGGCCGCGCCGGCCGTGCCGATGGCAAACGTCGCCACCGGCACGCCCTTGGGCATCTGCACGATGGAGTGCAGCGAATCCACGCCCTGCAGGTGGCGCGAGGCCACCGGCACGCCCAGCACCGGCACCACGGTCTTGGCCGCCAGCATGCCGGGCAGGTGCGCCGCGCCGCCGGCGCCGGCGATGATGGCGCGCAGGCCGCGCGGCTCGGCCGCTTCGGCGTAGGCGAACAGGTCGTCCGGCATGCGGTGGGCCGACACCACGCGCGCCTCGTGCGCCACGCCGAACTGCTGCAGGATGTGCACGGCGTGCTGCATGGTGTCCCAGTCGCTGCTGGAACCCATCACCACGCCGATGAGAGGAGATGTCATGGGTATTGCACAATGGCCGGTTGCATAGCCCGATTTTGCCCGCACATTCCTGACCATGATCGACGTCACCGTACAAAACTTCGAAACCGAGGTGATCGCCGCCTCGATGCAAACCCCCGTGCTGGTGGACTTCTGGGCGCCCTGGTGCGGCCCGTGCAAGACGCTGGGGCCCATCCTGGAGCAGCTGGAAAGCGAATACGCCGGGCGCTTCAAGCTGGTCAAGATCGACTCCGACCAGGAGCAGCAGCTGGCCGGGGCCTTCGGCATCCGCTCCATCCCCACCTGCATCCTGCTCAAGGGCGGCCAGCCGGTGGACGGCTTCATGGGCGCGCTGCCGGCCGGCCAGGTGCGGCAGTTCCTGGACAAGCACGTGCCCAGCGAGGACGCGCTGGTGGCCGAGGCCCAGGCCGACGAGGCCGACGAATTGCTCGAGGCGGGCGACACCCAGGCCGCGCTGGCCAAGCTGGCCGACGCGCTGGCGCACGACCCGGCCAACGACGACGCGCGCTTCGACTACGCGCGCCTCTTGATCGCCACCGGCGGCCTGGACGAAGCCGCCGCCACCTTGCAGGAGCCGCTGGCGCGCGAGCCGCGCCCGCTACGCTTCGACGCGCTGGACCGCTGGCTGCAGGCGGTGCGCTTCGTGCACCAGGACGAGCGCGGCAACTGGCCTATCGAGCAGTTCGACGCGGCCATCGCCCAGAACAAGCGCGACTTCGACACCCGCTTCGCCAAGGCCCAGGCCCTGCTGGCCGAGGGCCAGTGGACGGCCAGCATGGACGAGCTGCTGGAGATCATCCTGCGCGACAAGAAGTGGAACGACGAGGCCGCGCGCAAGACCTACGTCGCCATCCTGGAGCTGCTCACCCCGCCGCCGCAAAAACCCGGCGCCGGCGCCGATGGCAAGAGCGCCGGCGGCATCGAGCTGACCGGCAAGGCCGCGCAGCAGCAGGACCCGCAGGCCGAGCTGCTGTCGAGCTACCGGCGCAAGCTGTCGATGGCTCTGAACTGATCACACCAGCGCCAAAGCCAGCGCCAGGTACTCGTCCACCGGCACCTCCTCGGCGCGCCGCCGCACGTCGAATGCGCCGCCAAACGAGCGCGCATCCAGCCACTGGCCCAGGGTGTGGCGCAACAGCTTGCGCCGCTGGCTGAAGGCGACCTGCACCAGCTCGGACAGCAGGGCCGGGTCGATCGGCGCGAAGTCGGCGCGCGGCAGCATGCGCACCACGGCGCTCATCACGCGCGGCGGTGGCTCGAACGCTTCGGGCGGCACCGTCAGCACGTTTTCCATCGCGTAGCGCCACTGCAGCATGACCGACAGGCGCCCATAGTCGGCGGTGGCCGGCTGCGCCACCATGCGGTCGATGACTTCCTTTTGCAGCATGAAGTGCTGGTCTTCGATGCAGCCGGCAAAGGGCAGCAGGTGAAACAGGATGGGGCTGGAGATGTTGTAGGGCAGGTTGCCAACGACTCTGATTTTGCTAGCTGCCAGCGCTTGTTTCACCTGGGCAAAATCGACTTTCAACACATCGGATTCGATGACCGAGAGCTGCGGGTGCGCACGCAGGCGCGCGGCCAGGTCGCGGTCCAGCTCGATCACCGTCAGGCGCCCCAGCCGCTCGGCCAGCGGCTGGGTCAACGCCGCCAGGCCGGGGCCGATCTCGACCACGGCCTGCCCCGGCCGCGGGTCGATCGCGCGGACGATGGCGTCGATGACGGCCGGGTCGGCCAGAAAGTGCTGGCCGAAGCGCTTGCGGGGGATGTGTTTCACCGGGGGGGATCGCGCAACTCGACGTAGGCGCGCCCGCGCACCTCCTGGGACCAGGTGTCGAAGGCTTCCTCGGCTTTCTTCTCGCGCAGCACGTTGCGCGCCAGCTGGCGCTGCTGCGCGCTGGTGAGCACCTGCTCGCGCCGGCCCTCGACCTGCACCAGCTGCACGCCGGCGGGGGTGACGACCGGATCGCCGATCTGGCCGGCGTCCAGGTTGCCGACCACGCGTTCGAGTTGGGGCACGAACTGGCCGGGCGGCACCCAGCCCAGGTCGCCCCCGGCGGCGGCGGCATCGTCCTGCGAGTACTGGCGCGCCAGCTGCTCGAAGCTGGCCTGGCCGGACTCGACGCGGCGCTTGAAGTCGGCCAGGCGCTCGCGGGCCACCTGCAGGCTTTGGGCGGGGCCGACCTTGAGCGTGATGCCGCGCACGTGGGTGAGCGGGATCTTGACCTCGGGCAGCTCGCGGTTGACCTTGCGCTCCAGCACCTTCAGCACGTGAAAGCCGGCCGGCGAGCGCACCGGCCCGACGATGCCGCCCACGGGCGCGCCCTGGGTGCTCTTGACGAACAGCTCGGGGTATTTGTCCAGCGGGTGCAGGCCCAGCACGCCGCCGTCGCGGCCGCGGTTGTTGGCGTCGGAGTATTCGGCCGCCAGCTTGGCGAAGTCCTCGCCCGCGCGCGCCTTCTCGGCCGCCTCATCCGCGCGCTTTTGCAGCCTGGCGACGTCGTCGGCGCTGGCGTGCTCGGGCACCTCGACCAGGATCATGGCCAGGTTGAGCTCGGGCACCGCCGTGCGCGCGCCGGTCTGCTCGCGGATGTAGGCGTCGACGTCGGCGTCGCTCACGCGGATGCGCGGCTCGATCTCGCGCTCGCGCAGGCGCGACAGCAGCACCTGGTTGCGCACGTCGGCCTGGAAGTCCTTGACCGAGATGCCCTCCTGCTCGATGCGCTGGTGCAGTTCGGGCACGGTGGCCAGGTGGTTCTGGCGGGCAATGGACAGCTCGGCCTGCGCCAGGGTGGCGTCGTCCACGCTCAAACCCAGTTCGCGCGCGTACTGCAGCTGGGCGCGCTCGGAGATCAGGCGCTCGAGCATCTGCTGGCGCAGGCTGGCGGCGGGCGGCGGCACCATGCCGCGCTCGCCCATCTCGCGCAGGGCCCGCGCCACGCGCGCGCGCACCTCGTTGTTGGTGATGGGCTCGGTGTTGACCACGGCGACGATGTAGTCGGCCGGGCTGGGGGCCGCCGGGGCGGATGCCGCTGCAGCGGGCACGGCGGCCGCAGCAGCTGCCGGCGCGGCCGCCGCCCCGGCGGGCGTCTTGGCCTTGGGTTTGGGCTGGACGGCCGCCGCCTTGGCCTTGGCCGGCTTGCCGGACCGTTGGGCCGCGCGCTTGCCGTCGGCGGCGGAGGACTGGGCCTGCGCCGGCGCGGCCAGGCCCGCCAGCACGGCCACGGCGGCCCAGGCCAGGAGGTGTCGATGCAGGAGGGGCTTATTCATAGTCGGTGAACCGGCTCGGTGAAGTGGTTTCCTGGCGCAGCAGTTGATAGTGGGGAATGCTGTTGCGCAGGCTGCGCAGCGGGCTCGATCCCAGACGCGAGAGGCCGACCAGCTCCAGCTGGAACATGATGCGCTTGGTCGACGAGGTCAGCGAGCTGTTGACCTTCTCCAGCACCACGCGGCCGATCCAGCAGCCCGCATCGTATTCGAAGCCCAGCAGCCCCTCGATCAGGCGGCGGTCGTTCATGCTGTAGTTCAAGCGCCCGACGCTGTACCAGCGCCCGCTGCAGCTGCCGCCGCCCTGGCGCGTGGTGCCCAGTTCGCCGCGCCCGCCCGGGCCGCCGCCCAGGGGCCACTGCCAGCCCACGTCGACCGACTCGTTGGCCAGGTCGCGCTGCAGGCGGTAGGCCGCGCTGAGGGTGCGGAACGGGCCCGGCGAATAGCGCGCCTGCACCGTGGTGCGCGTGGAGCGGTTGGTCTCGCGGTTGTACTGCACCACCGAGTCGAAGGCCCAGTGCGGGTCCCAGGTGATGCCGGCGCCCAGCATCAGGTCCGACAGGCCCTTGTCCGACGGCGCGCCGCCGGGCAGCACCACCTGCTGCGGGGTGAAGCGGTAGCGTTGCGCCACCGACAGGCGCAGCGCCTCGGCGCCGGTCTGCGGGTCGAGCAGCCGGCTGGTCAGGCCGGCGGTGATGAGGTTGTTGTCGACGATGCGGTCGTTGCCGGCAAAGATGTTGTCGGCCCAGATGGTGGCGAAGTTGAAGTCGTACAGGCCGCTGTCGTAGTTGGGCAGCCCATTCTGGTCGCGGTACGGCGTGTAGACGTACTTCAGGCGCGGCTCCAGCGTCTGCGTGAAGGCGCGGCCGAAGTAGCGGGCGTCGCGCTCGAACACCAGGCCGCTGTCCAGGCTGAGCGTGGGCAGCACGCGGCCCGCCGCGGTGCGGCCGTCGGCCAGCGGACGGTCGAACTGGTAATGGCTGGCGTGCAGCTGCACCTTGGGCGTGAAGAAGCCCCAGGGCCGCAGCACCGGGCGCGACAGCTGGGCATGCACGAACTCGCGGTCGGCGTTGGGCTGCCCGGTCCAGAACGAGTCGGCGCGAAAGCGCGTCGCATCGAGGTCGACCGAATAGTCCAGCCCGCCGTCGTTCATGCGGCCCCAGCGCGCACTCAGCTGCGGCAGGCGGTCGTACGGCGGCACGATGGGCGCCGTCACGTCCTGCAGCGTCTGCCACTTGAGCGCGCGCAGGTTGACCGACCAGTCGCCGCGCCCCCACGACAGCCCGCCGTCGCTGGCCAGCAGGCGCGTGGTCAGCGGCATGCCGCGGCCGTTGAAGTCGCGCCAGTAGTCGTTGTCGCTCACGCGGTTGAGGTTGAGCGCCAGGCCCAGGCTGCCGACGCTGGACAGGCCCGTCTCGTAGGTGCCGCTGTGCCGCGTGAACAGGCCCCAGCGCGTGCGCTGGCGCAGGCGGTCGCCCGGCATCAGGTTGCCGGCCGCGCTGCCCTGGTAGTTGTTCTCGAGGTAGCGGAACTCGCCGCCCAGCTCCACCCCGCGGCGCGACATCACGGTGGGCGTGAAGGTGGCGTCGCGGTTGGGCGCGATGTTCCAGTACCAGGGCACGGACAGCAGCAGGCCGCTGGTGCTGTCCAGCCCCATGGTGGGCGGCAGCCAGCCCGACTGGCGCGCGTCGCTGAGCGGAAAGCGCAGCGAAGGCACCGGCAGGATGGGCACGCCCTTGAAGTCCAGCACCGCGCCTTCGGCCTGGCCCACGTCGTCCTCGCGGTCCAGCGTCAGCTTGTCGGCGCGCAGGATCCAGTCGGGCACCCAGTCGGGCCCGGGCCGCACGCAGGTGGTGTAGTTGGCCTCGGTCAGCGTGGCGCGGTCGCGGTCCTGGAAGTCGATGCGCGCGGCGTCGCCGTGCGCGTCGTTGACCAGCAGGCGGTACGTGGGCTGCAGCAGAAAGCCCTCGAAGGCATCGACCTGCAACTGCCCCTCGCGCGCGGTGTAGCGGTCGCCCTTGGAGTTGACCCGCACGTGGCCGATGGCCGTCGCCACGTCCGTGCCCTGGTCGAAGCCGAGCGTGTCGCCCCACACCGCCAGGCCCGGGCGGCGCAGCTCGGCATGGCCTTGCACCGTGGTCTCCAGGTCGGCGCGGCCGGTGATCTCGTCGCCCGACACGAAGATCGCCGAGGGCTGGCCCGGCGGCAGCTTCTCGGCCAGCATGGGCGTGGCGCGCAGCCGCAGCGGCGCCTCGTCCGGCTGCGCGGCGGGCTGCGCCAGCGCCACCCCAGCCAGGCACGCCAGCGCCGCGGCCACCACCGGCCGCACAAGCGGGGGTGGCCGGCGCGGACCATCGAAGCCACGGGAAGAAGAGCGGTCAGGCACGGGCAGCAAGCAGACGGCGCGCCGTCCAGGCGCGCCCTAGAATCGATTATCCATGAGCCCCGCCGCGCCCACCCCGCCATCCGCCGCCCCGTCGTGGGCCGATCCGGCCCGCCAGCAGGCCTTCGAGCGCTGGCTCGACACCCAGGCCGGCGTGCACGGCCTGCGCCCGGACAGCCTGCACATCGCCTCGGCCGACGCGAGCTTTCGGCGCTACCTACGCATCGGCGCGGCCGACGGCGGCACGCGCATCATCATGGACGCCCCGCCAGCGCACGAGAACTGCGCCCCCTTCGTGCGGGTGGCGCAGCTCATGCACGACGCGGGCCTGAACGCGCCGAAGGTGCTGGCCTGGGACGAGGCGCAGGGCTTCATGCTGCTGACCGACCTGGGCGCGCGCACCATGATGGAGGCCATCGACCGCGAGCGGCCCGAAGCAAATCGCCCGCTGTACCAGCAGGCGCTGGACGCCCTGCTGACCTGGCAACAAGCCTCGCGCCCGGGCGTGCTGCCGCCTTATGACACGGCCCTGCTGCAACGCGAGTTGCAATTGTTTCCGGATTGGTACCTCACGCGCCACCGCGGCGTGGCCGTCGATGGCGCGCTGCGCGAGACGCTGGCCAAGGCCTTCGATCTGATCGTGACACGCAACCTGGCGGCGCCGCTGGTTTACGTGCACCGCGACTTCATGCCGCGCAACCTGATGGTGGGCGCCGATGGCGGCCCGCTCGGGGTGCTGGACTTTCAGGACGCCGTGCACGGCCCCATCACCTACGACATCGCCAGCCTGATGCGCGACGCCTTCCTGAGCTGGGACGAGGACTTCGTGCTCGACATCACCATCCGCTACTGGGAGCGCGCCAGGAAGCTGGGCCTGATGGACTTCGAGGACTGGCACAGCGACTTCGGCAGCTTCTGGCGCGCGGTGGAATGGATGGGCCTGCAGCGCCACCTGAAGGTGGCCGGCATCTTTGCCCGCCTGACGCTGCGCGACGGCAAGCCCAAGTACCTGCAGGATGCGCCGCGCTTCATCGCCTACATCCGCCACACGGCCGGGCGCTACCGCGAGCTGACGCCGCTGCTCAGGCTGGTGGACCGCATCGAGGGCACCGAGGCCCCCAGCGGCTGGGCCTTCGGGCGGGTTTGACCGACCGTCCCGATTCCGAATCAAACAAGGCTCTGGCCAGCACCCACCAAGCGCCAGCAGCTATTGAATCGATAGTTCAGCGACGCAACAGCCGCAGGCCGTTGGCCACCACCAGCAGGCTGGCGCCCATGTCGGCGAACACCGCCATCCACATGGTGGCGCCGCCGGCCAGCGCCAGCACCAGGAACACCGCCTTGATGCCCAGCGCCAGCGCGATGTTCTGCCACAGCACGCCGTGCACGCGGCGCGACAGGCGCAGCAGCTCGGGCAGGCGGCGCAGGTCGTCGTTCATCACCACCACGTCGGCCGCCTCCATGGCGATGTCGGTGCCGGCGCCGCCCATGGCCACGCCCAGGTCCGCGCTGGCCAGCGCCGGCGCGTCGTTGATGCCGTCGCCCACCATGGCCGTCGGGCCGTGGGCGGCCCGCAGCGCCGCGATGCGCGCCAGCTTGTCCTGCGGCAGCAGGCCGCCCACGGCCTGGCCCACGCCCACCGCCCGTCCCACCGCCTGCGCGGCGGCGGGCTGGTCGCCCGACAGCATGACCGTGGCCACGCCCATGGCCTTCAGCTCGGCCAGCGCCTCGCGGGCGTGGCCCTTCACCGTGTCGGCCACCGCCAGCAGGGCCAGCACCTCGCCGTCGCGCACCAGCAGGGACACGCTGCGCCCCTGCGCCTGGTGCGGCGCCAGGCGCGCGGCCAGGGCGTTGCTGTCCAGACCCAGCGCCTGCGCGGCGCGCCAGCCGATCAGGCGCAGGTTCTGGCCGTCGATGTGTGCGCTCACGCCGCTGCCGGGCTCGTCGGCCAAGCCGGCGGCCGCGCCCGGCGGCACGCCTTGCGCGGCCAGGCCGGCGGCAATGGCACGCGACACCGGGTGGCTGGAGCCGGCGGCCAGCGTGGCGGCCCAGCGCGGCCACTCGGCCGGCGGCGCGGCGGCCAGTGCCTCGCTGGCCACCAGCGCGGGCCTGCCCAGCGTCAGCGTGCCGGTCTTGTCCAGCGCCACGGCCTTCATCAGGCGTGCCCGCTCCAGGTGCACGCCGCCCTTGATCAGCACGCCGCGCCGCGCCGCCTGCGCCAGCGCGCTGACCAGGGTGACCGGCGTGGCGATCACCAGCGCGCAGGGGCAGGCGATCACCAGCAGCACCAGCGCCTTGTAGACGGCGTCATGCCAGGCCCAGCCCACCAGCCACGGCCCGAGCAGCGCCACCGCCAACGCCAGCACGAACACCACCGGCGTGTAGACGGCGGCGAAGCGGTCGACGAAGGCCTGCGTGGGCGCGCGGCTGGCCTGCGCCTGCTCCACCGCGTGGATGATGCGCGCCAGCTGCGTGTCGCGCGCGGCGGCCGTCACGCGCAGCACCAGCAGGCCCGTCTGGTTCAGCGTGCCGGCGTACACCGCGTCGCCCGCGCCCTTGTCCACCGGCAGGCTCTCGCCGGTGACGGGCGCCTCGTCGATGGCGCTGCGCCCCTCCAGCACCACGCCGTCCAGCGCCAGCCGCGCGCCGGGCTTGACGCGCACCCGCGCGCCCACCGCCACCTGCGTGGCGGGCACGGTGCGCCACGCGCCGTCGGCGCCCAGCAGCTCCACCTCGCCGGGCGCCATGCGCAGCAGGTCGCCGATGGCCCCGCGCGCGCGATCCACGGCGCGCGCCTCCAGGTGCTCGGCCAGGGCGTACAAGGCCATCACCATCGCGGCCTCGGGCCACTGGCCGATCAGCAGCGCGCCGGTGACGGCCACCGTCATCAAGGCGCTGATGTTCAGCCGCCCGCGCCGCAGCGCCCGCAGCCCCTTCCCGTAGGTGGCCAGGCCCGACAAGGCCACCGCCAGCACCGCCAGGCCCAGCCCGGCCGGGGCCCAGGCCGCGGGCGCCAAGGCGTGCGTCAGCTCGGCCGCCGCCGCCAGCACCAGCGCGGCCACGATGCGCGGCAGGCCGGGCGCGAGCAGCGCGCGGCCCCAGTCGATGGCGCCCGGACGGCGCCCGTGCTCGTGGTCATGCGCGTGCCCGTGCGCGCAGGCCCCGGCCGCGCCGTCCGCCGGCGCAAAGCCCGCCGCGCGCAGGCTGGCTTCGACCGCGGGCAGGCTGCCCGGCGCGGCCTCGACGTGCAGCTCGCGCGTGCCCAAATAAAAGCGCAGCCCGCGCAGGCCCTGGACATCACGCAGCGCGTGGCGAATCTCGGCTTCCTCGGCCGCGCAGTCCATGTTGGGGATGCGGTAGACCCGCTGGTCGATGGTGGCGGTGGTGCTCATGCCGACATTGGAAACCCTTGAGCAACTCCAGGGTCAAGGGCTTACCATGGACGCATGAAGATCAGCGAACTGGCCCAGGCGACCGACACCCCGGCCGACACCATCCGCTACTACGAGCGCGCGGGCCTGCTGCCCGTGCCGGCACGCACCGGCAACAACTACCGCCACTACGACGCCGGCCACGCCGAGCGCCTGGCCTTCATCCGCCAGGCGCGCGGGCTGGACATGTCGCTGGACGAGATTCGCGTGCTGCTGCGCTGGCAGGCCGAGCCCGGCGCCGACTGCGGGGCGGTCAATGCGCTGGTGGACGAGCACATCCGCCACATCGCCACCCGCATCCGCGAGCTGCGCGCGCTGGAGCGCCAGCTGAAGGCGCTGCGGGCGCGCTGCCAGCAGGCCAGCGACACCGCGCACTGCGGCATCCTGGCCGGCCTGAGCCACGCGGACGCGCCGCCGCCGGGCGCGGCGCCGCCCCACCGGCACATCGACGGGCCGCACGGCCGGCGCTGAAAGCGCCTGCGCGAGCGCCCTAAAGCGCTCGTTCCTCCACTACCATTCGGGGCACCAACCACCCCCAAGGAGCGGAGACGATGAGCCTGTTCAACTGGCAGGAAAAACCGGTCGCGGCACTGGCCAACGAGGGGGTGATCGCCCCCGACGAGCGCCTGCCCTGGCCGCAGACCACGGCCATGGGCGTGCAGCACGTGGTGGCGATGTTCGGCTCCACCGTGCTGGCGCCCATCCTGATGGGGTTCGACCCCAACCTGGCGATCTTCATGAGCGGCATCGGCACGCTCATCTTCTACTTCGTCACCGGCGGCAAGGTGCCCAGCTACCTGGGCTCGTCCTTTGCCTTCATCGGCGTGGTGATCGCCGCCACGGCCTATGCGGGCAAGGGGCCCAACCTCAACATTCCGGTCGCGCTGGGCGCCATCATCGTGTGCGGGGCGATCTACGCGCTGATCGGCGTGGTGGTGCAGGCCATCGGCACGGCCTGGATCGAGCGCCTGATGCCGCCCGTGGTGACCGGCGCGGTGGTGGCGGTGATCGGCCTGAACCTGGCCTCGATCCCGGTCAAGAACATGGCCGCCAGCGGCTTCGACAGCTGGATGCAGGCCGTCACCTTCGTCTGCGTGGCGCTGGTGGCGGTGTTCACGCGCGGCATGGTGCAGCGCCTGCTGATTTTGGTGGGGCTGGCGATCGCCACCGCCATCTACCTGGTGCTGACCAACGGCATGGGCCTGGGCAAGCCGATGGACTTCTCGGGCATCGCCAGCGCGGCATGGGTCGGCTGGCCGAAGTTCCAGGCGCCGGTGTTCGACAGCGCGGCCATCCTGCTGATCGCCCCCGTGGCGCTGATCCTGGTGGCCGAGAACCTGGGCCACATCAAGGCCGTGAGCGCCATGACCGGGCGCAACCTGGACCCGTACCTGGGCCGCGCCTTCATCGGCGACGGCATCGCCACCATGGTCTCGGGCAGCGCCGGCGGCACCGGCGTGACCACCTACGCCGAGAACATCGGCGTGATGGCGGCCACGCGCATCTACTCCACGGCGGTGTTCATCGTGGCGGCCATCGTGGCGCTGGTGCTGGGCTTTTCGCCCAAGTTCGGCGCGCTGATCCAGGCCATCCCGCTGCCGGTGATGGGCGGCGTGTCGATCGTGGTGTTCGGCCTGATCGCCATCGCCGGCGCGCGCATCTGGGTGGACAACAAGGTGGACTTCTCCGACCCGGCCAACCTCTTGATCGCCGCGCTCACGCTGATCCTGGGCACGGGCGACTTCACGCTCAAGTTCGGCGGCTTTGCCCTGGGCGGCATCGGCACCGCCACCTTTGGCGCGGTGGGGCTGGCGGCCTTGCTGCTGCGGCGCAAGCCCCGCGGTTGAACGTCAAATCGGCCTGTAGCCCGCATCAAACAATCCAAGATAGCTATCAACAATATAGCTATCGGTGGCCCACCCGCTCGCAGGCCCACAGCAGCGTGATGCCGCCGTCGGAGGGCAGCCACGCGCCCATCGGCCGGCACGGCTGGCCGGCCGGGCACAGCTCGAAGTCGGCCGTGTAGGGCGAGCGGGTGAGCCGCAGCGCGCCCTGCGGCTGGTCGGCCGGCACGTACTCGTACCAGGCGCCGCGGCGCACCGCGTCGGGCGGCGGCTCCATGCCGGCGCCGGTGCCCTGGATGCGCGCCAGCGCCAGGCGCAGCCGGGGCCGGCCGGCGCCGTCGCGCTGCACCCGGTAGTCCTCCTCCCAGCGGATTTTCTCGATCGAGTGCATCCACGCCAGGGTGAAGCGCGCCTGCGGCACGAAGCGCACGCGCGCGTCGCGGGCGGCCGGCAGCGCGCCCCCCGCATCGGCGCCCGGCGGCAGGCCGGCGGCCAGCGCCAGGCACACGCCCAAGACGGCGGCAATGCTCACGCCGGCGCGGCCGCGCGCACCTGGCGGGTGCGCCACACGTGCCACAGGGCGAAGGCGGCGGTGGCGGCAAAGCCGATTTCGTCCGTCCACGGCACGGCCGCCACCAGGAAGCACGCCGCCAGCAGGCAGTACAGGCGCTCGGCCCAGTTCAGCGGCGTCAGCAGGTAGCCGATGGCCGCCGCGCCCCACAGGCCGATGGCCACCAACGCCTTGGCCACCACGTAAGCCGTCGCGCCCCAGCTGTCGCCCAGCAGCAGCAGCTCGGGCGAATACACCATCATGTAGGGCGTGATGAAGCCGGCAATGGCGATGCGCATGGCGTGCAGGCCGATCTTCAGGCCCGACTCGCGCGCGATCGGCGCGGCGGCGAAGGCGGCCAGCGCCACCGGCGGCGTCAGGTCGGCCATGATGCCGAAATAGAACACGAACATGTGCGAGACGATCAGCGGCACGCCCAGCTCCAGCAGGATGGGCGCGGCCAGCGAGCTGGTGATGATGTAGTTGGGAATGGTGGGAATGCCCATGCCCAGCACCAGGCAGGTCAGCATGGTCAGCACCAGCGCCAGCAGCAGGTTGTCGCGCCCCAGGGCGATGACGTAGCCGCCCATCTCGGCCGCCACGCCGGTGAGGTTGATGATGCCGATGATGACGCCCACCAGCGCGCAGGCAATGGCCACCGGCAGCGCGTGGTGGGCGCCGTCCACCAGCGCCTGCACCGCCAGCCGGCGCGCGTCCTGACCCTTGTGCATGGCGAAGGTGATGGCCGCCAGCAGCGCCACCAGCACGAAGAAGATGCCGACGCCGAACTTGAAGAAGCCCGCCGTGGCCACGCCCAGCAGCACCCAGAACAGCACCCGCAGCGCCGTGCTGCCCACGCCCTGCATGCAGGCCGCGCCGAAGATCAGGATCGCCGTCAGCCCCAGCCCCACGGTGCCCGAAAACAGCGGCGTGTAGCCCGAGAACAGCAGCACCACCAGCCCGATCAGCGGCAGCAGCAAAAACCACTGGCGCCGGATGGCCAGCCAGGGGTCGGGGCACTCGTCCTTGGGCAGGCCCAGCAGGCTCTTGCGCCCGGCCTCCAGGTGCACCATCCAGAACGCGGTGATGTAGTAGAGGATGGCCGGAATGGCCGCCGCCTTGCACACGTCCACGTAGGGGATGTTCAGCGTCTCGGCCATGATGAAGGCCACCGCCCCCATCACCGGCGGCATGATCTGCCCGCCCATGCTGGAGGTGGCCTCCACCCCGCCGGCAAAGGCGCTGGAGTAGCCGAAGCGCTTCATCAGCGGGATGGTGAACTGCCCCGTGGTGACCACGTTGGCCACGCCCGAGCCGTTGATGGTGCCCATCAGGCCCGAGCTGATGACGGCCACCTTGGCCGGCCCGCCGCGCGTGTGGCCCACCGTGCCCATGGCGAAGTCGGTGAACAGCTGGATCATGCCCGCCTGCTCCAGGAAGGCACCGAACAGGATGAACAGGAAGATGTAGCTCGAGGACACGTAGGTCGGCGTGCCGTACAGGCCCTCGGTGCCGAAGGACAGCGTGCCGATGATCTGGTCCAGCCCGTAGCCGCGGTGCTGGAAGGCCGCCGGCAGGTGCTGCCCCCACAGCCCGTAGGCCAGGAACAGCCCGCAGATGATGGGCAGCGCCCAGCCCATGGTGCGGCGCGCGGCCTCGAACACCAGCACCAGCAGCACCACGCCCACCACCCAGTCGGCGTCGGTCAGCGAGCCGGCGCGCTGCACCAGGTCGGCCTCGAACACCCATTGGTAGATGCCGGTGGCCAGGCCGGCCAGGCCCAGCAGCCACGCCAGGGGCTTGAAGCCCGGGCGGGCCCCGTGCTGCTTGCTGAAGCCCGGCTCGATCAGGAACACCATCAGGAGCACGAAGCCCACGTGCACCGCCCGCACCACCTGGCTGGAGAGGGGGCTGAAGGCGGCCGTGATGACCTGGAAGCTGGAAAACACCAGCGCCACCCAGAACACGGCGCTGCGCCAGGCCAGTTTGTCGTGCGTGGGGGCGGGGGGAGCGTCGAGCGGCGTGTGGCTGACGGCGGCGGCATCGGTCATGGCGGGCTTTCGATCGCGCGGGTTGCAGGCAAAGGGCGCGACCATCAAAAAACCGGCGCCTCGCAGCGCCGGTTCCCGATGGCCGTCACCCCATGGACATGGGCCGTCTTACTTCAGGATGCCGGCCTCGCGGAAGTAGCGCTCGGCGCCCGGGTGCAGCGGAATGGGCATGCCCGTCAGCGCGTTCTGCAGCTTGATCGCCTTGGCGGCGTTGTGCGCGGCGTACAGGGTGTCCAGGTTGCCGTACATGGCCTTGGCCATCTGGTAGACCAGCTCGTCGGGCACCTTGGACTGCGTGACCAGGAAGTTGGGGATGGCCACCGTGGGCACCGCCTCGGTCTGGCCGGTGTAGGTGTTGGCCGGAATCTCGGTGGCCACGTAGGCCGGGCTGCCGATCTTGGCCACCACCTCCTTGGGCACGGCCACCACGCGGATCTTGACCGAGCTGGCCAGATCGCGGATCGAGGCCACGCCCAGGCCGGCCGACTGCAGGGTGGCGTCGAGCTGGCGGTTCTTGATCAGCTCCACCGACTCGCCGAACGGCAGGTACTCGACCTTGGCCAGGTCCTTGTACGACAGGCCGGCGGCCTTGAAGATGGCGCGCGCGTTCAGCTCGGTGCCCGACTTGGCCGCGCCCACCGACACGCGCTTGCCCTTCAGGTCGGCCAGGGTCTTGATGCCCGAGTCCTCGCTGGCGACGATCTGGATGTAGTTGTTGTAGGTGGCCGAGAAGCCGCGCAGGTTCTTCAGCGGCTCCTTGAAGCCCGCCTCGGCGTCGCCGGCCCAGGCGTCGGCCACCGCGTCGCCGAGCGAAAACGCCAGCTCGCCGCGCCCCGCCTGCAGCAGGTTGAGGTTTTCGGCCGAGGCCTTGGTGACCTGCGCCGTGGCGCGCGCGTCCGGGACGGCCTTGGCGAAGATCTGCGCCAGCGACACGCCCAGCGGGTAGTACACGCCGCTTTGCCCGCCCGTCAGCACGTTGATGAATTGCGGCTTCTGGGCCAGGGCGGCGCCGCCCAGTGCCAGCAGGCCGGCCATCAGGCCGGCCGCGAGGGTGGTTTTCAAACGCATCTCGTCTTGCTCCTCTTTTGCGTATGGCAACAAAGGAAACCATGGTAAGGGACGATACGCGCCCCGGACACCCGGGATTCACCCCATGCGCGTCACCCGCCGTGCTGCGTGCGATCCAGCTTGTCGCTCTTCCAGTAGACCTCGTCCTGCAGCTCGTGCCCGCTGGCGTCGCGGTTGAACACGCGCGCCAGCACGAACATCAAATCCGACAGGCGGTTGAGGTAGCGGCGCGGCGCGGCGCGCACGTCCTCCTGCTGGCCCAGCGCCACCACCGCGCGCTCGGCGCGGCGCGCCACGGTGCGGCACACGTGCGCCTGCGCGGCCGCGCGCGTGCCATTGGGCAGGATGAACTCCTGCAGCCGCGGCAGCGTGGCGTTGTACTTGTCCAGCGCGGCGTCCAGCTCGGCCAGCGCCTCGTCCTTGAGCAGCTCGAAGCCCGGGATCGACAGCTCGCCGCCCAGGTTGAACAGCTGCTGCTGGATGCTGGTGAGCAGGGCGCGAACGTCGGCCGGCATGGGCTCGCACAGCAGCACGCCGATGTGGCTGTTGAGCTCGTCCACGTCGCCCATGGCGTGCGGGCGCGCGCTGGCCTTGGACACGCGGGTGTTGTTGCCCAGGCCGGTGGTGCCGTCGTCGCCCGTGCGGGTGGCGATCTGTGTCAGGCGTTTGCCCATGGTGTTCTCACTTTTTGATAGCTTGCTGCGCTTGTCCGACCAGGGCGCGCAGCCCCAAAAGGTATGAATCGACGCCAAAGCCGCAGACCTGGCCGGCGGCGATCGGCGCGATGAAGGAGCGGTGGCGAAACGGCTCGCGCGCGTGGATGTTGGACATGTGCACCTCGACGATGGGGCACTTGAGGATGGCCAGCGCGTCGCGGATGGCGATGCTGGTGTGCGTCCACGCGCCGGCGTTGATGAGCACGCCGTCGGCCGCGTCGCGGTGCGCCTGGTGGATGCGCTCGCACAGCGCGCCCTCGTGGTTGGTCTGGAAGCACTCCACGCCGACGCCCAGCTCCTGCGCCAGCGCGCGCAGCCCGGCGTCGATGTCGGCCAGCGTGGCCGTGCCGTACTGCGCCGGATCGCGCTGGCCGAACATGTTGAGGTTGACGCCGTGCAGGACGAGGAGCTTCATGTCCGCCATTATGGAGAACGCTGCCAGCAGGGATATGTGTGTGCGTCAGGCCAGCGGTACCGCCAGCCGCGCCAGCACCGCGCGCGTGTCGGGCCGCACGCCGCGCCACAGCGCGAAGGACTCGGCCGCCTGCTCCACCAGCATGCCCAGGCCGTCGGCCACGCGCGCGCAGCCGGCCGACTGGGCCAGCGCCAGGAACGGCGTCAGCCCCTTGCCGTAGACCATGTCGTAGGCCAGCGCGCCGGGCGCGAAGGCGCTGGCCGGCACGGCCGGCGCCTGCCCGCTCAGGCTGGCCGAGGTGGCGTTGACGACGACGTCGAAGGCGCCGGCCAGCGCGTCCAGCCCGCAGCCGGCCAGCGCCACGCCGCCCAGGTGCGGCGCCAGCTCGTGCGCCAGCGCGCGCGCCTTGTCGGCCGTGCGGTTGGCCACGAGGATGCGCGCCGCGCCCGCCCGCGCGAGGGGCAGCACCACGCCGCGCGTGGCGCCGCCCGCACCCAGCAGCAGCACCCGCCGGCCGCGCAGCGGCGTGCCCAGGTTGTGCTCGATGTCGCGCACCAGGCCCAGGCCGTCGGTGTTGTGCGCCCGCGCGTGCGCGCCCTCGAACACCAGCGTGTTGGCCGCGCCCGCCAGGCGCGCGTCCACGCTGGCCTCGTCGGCCAGTTGCAGCGCCGCCAGCTTGAAGGGCAGGGTCACGTTCAGCCCGCGCCCGCCGGCAGCGCGAAAGGCCTGCACGGCGCGCGCAAAGCCGTCCGGCGCGGCGCCACCGTCGATCGCCTCGTACGTCATGTCCTGCCCCGTGGCCTGCGCGAACAGGCCATGGATCAGGGGCGACTTGCTGTGGGCGATGGGGTGGCCGATGACGGCGTAGCGGTCGGGCATGGGGCAATGGTAGCGGGCCGCCCGCGGCAGGCTTGGCGCATCGGCCACTCAGGAGGGCCCGCGCCATGCGCAGAGCGGCTGGCCGCCATCCACGTGGGCACCACGGTGCGGCACCCGGCGCCGTACACTGCCCGCACACTGCAGGAGCCCCGATGAACGCCCCCACCCAGCCCACCCACGTTCTGCCCCAGGTCCATCAGCGCCCCGTGCCGCCGGCGCTGATCGAGGCGCTCAAGACGCGCTTTGGCGCCCAGTTCTCCGACGCCCTGGCGGTGCGCGAGCAGCACGGGCGCGACGAGTCGGCCTTCACCACCGTGCCGCCGCCGGCCGCCGTGGTGTTTGCCGAAAGCACAGCCGACGTGCAGGACGCCGTGCGGCTGTGCGCGCAACACAGAGTGCCGGTGATTCCCTACGGCGTCGGCTCCTCGCTGGAGGGCCATTTGCTGGCCGTGCAGGGCGGCGTCAGCCTCGATGTCAGCCGCATGAACAAGGTGCTGAGCGTCAACGCCGAGGACCTGACGGTGACCGTGCAGCCCGGCGTCACGCGCGAGCAGCTCAACGCCGAGATCAGAAGCACCGGCCTGTTCTTTCCGATCGACCCCGGCGCCAACGCCAGCCTGGGTGGCATGTGCGCCACGCGCGCCAGCGGCACCAACGCCGTGCGCTACGGCACCATGCGCGAGAACGTGCTGGCGCTGCAGGTCGTCACCGCCGCGGGCGAGGCCATCCGCACCGGCACGCGCGCCAAGAAAAGCAGCGCCGGCTACGACCTGACGCGCCTGTTCGTCGGCAGCGAAGGCACGCTGGGCGTCATCACCGAGGCCACGCTGCGCGTGTACCCGCTGCCCGAGGCGGTGGCGGCGGCGATCTGCTCGTTCGGCAGCATCGGCGACGCGGTCGACACCGTGATCCAGATCATCCAGCTGGGCGTGCCCATCGCCCGCGTCGAGCTGCTGGACGGGCACACCGTGCGCATCGTCAACCGGCACAGCAAGCTCGCGCTGCGCGAGGGGCCCATGCTGCTGATGGAGTTCCACGGCTCGCCCGCCGGCGTGAAGGAGCAGACCGAGACCGTGCAGGCCATCGCGGCCGAGCACGGCGGCGCCGGCTTCGAATGGGCAGACACGCCCGAGGAGCGCTCGCGCCTGTGGACGGCGCGGCACAACGCCTACTTCGCCGGCGTGCAAAGCCGCCCCGGCTGCCGCTGCATCACCACCGACGTGTGCGTGCCCATCTCGCGCCTGGCCGACGCGCTGCTGGACAGCGTGCGGGAAGCCGACGACAGCCACATCCCCTACTTCCTGGTCGGCCACGTGGGCGACGGCAACTTCCACGTGGGCTACCTGATCGACCCCGACGACGACGCCGAGCGCGCGTGCGCCGAGCAGCTCAACCGCCAGGTCGTCGCGCGCGCCCTGGCGCTGGGCGGCACCTGCAGCGGCGAGCACGGCGTGGGCCTGCACAAGATGGACTTCCTGCTGGACGAGGCCGGCGCCGGCGCGGTGGACCTGATGCGCACCATCAAGCGCGCGCTGGATCCGCTGGACATCATGAATCCGGGGAAGGTGTTCAATTGAACTGAACCGGGCCTCCGGCCCTGCGTGACCCCACACTTCCTCAACAGCGGCCAGGACCCAACATGCAAGAGCTCCATGGCTCAGAGCTCAAAACCATCCTGCACTCCAAGCGGGCCAACCTTTACTACCTGGAGCACTGCCGCGTGCTCGTCAACGGTGGCCGCGTCGAGTACGTGACGGACGCCGGCAAGAAAAGCCTGTACTGGAACATCCCCATCGCCAACACCACCAGCATCCTGCTGGGCACGGGCACTTCCATCACCCAGGCCGCGATGCGCGAGCTGGCCAAGGCTGGGGTGCTGGTGGGTTTTTGCGGCGGCGGTGGCACGCCCCTGTTCAGCGCCAACGAAGTCGATGTGGAAGTGGCCTGGCTCACGCCGCAGAGCGAATACCGCCCCACGGAGTACCTGCAGGCCTGGGTCAAGTTCTGGTTTGATGATGAACTGCGCCTGCACGCCGCCAAGCAGTTGCAGGCCGGGCGCCTGCAGAAGTTGCTGGCCGAATGGCGCTCCCGCGCCTTGCGCGAAGCCGGCTTTGCAGTCGATGCAGAACGCTTGCAGACCTTGGTGCAGCAGTACACCGTGCGCATTGCCCAGGCGCCGGATGTGACGGTGCTGCTGACCGATGAGGCACAGCTGACCAAATCCTTGTTCAAACTGGCCGTGGATGCCGTGGGCTACGGCGAGTTCACGCGTGCCAAGCGCGGCACGGGCACGGACGCCGCCAACCGGTTTTTGGACCATGGCAACTACCTGGCCTACGGCCTGGGCGCGACGGCCACCTGGGTGCTCGGCTTGCCGCATGGCCTGGCGGTGCTGCACGGCAAGACGCGCCGGGGCGGGCTGGTGTTCGATGCGGCCGATCTGGTCAAGGACGCCGTGATCCTGCCGCAAGCGTTTTTGTCAGCCATGCGGGGCGAGGATGAGCAGCAGTTCCGCCGCCAATGCATCGAGGCGCTGACACGCAGCGAAGCGCTGGACTTCATCATCGACAGCCTCAAGCACATCGCCACCACGACGGCACAGCTCTTGGCGCAAAACCCATCCCAAGAGCCGCACGCATGAACGTGCTTTTCGTCTCCCAGTGCAGCAAACGTGCGCTGACCGAAACACGCCGCATCCTGGACCAGTTTGCCGAGCGCCGGGGCGAGCGTACCTGGCAAACACCCATCACTCAGGCCGGGCTGGACACCGTGCGCAAGCTGCTGCGCCAGAGCGCGCGCAAGAACACGGCGGTGGCCTGCCACTGGATACGTGGGCGCGACCACAGCGAACTGCTGTGGGTGGTGGGCGACGGGCGCCAGTTCAATACCGAAGGGGCCGTCCCGACCAATACCACGGCGAGCAATGTGCTGCGGGCGGGCGACGAAAGCACCTGGCACCATCTGCCCCTGATGACGGCGCTGGCCGCGCTGGCGGCCCTGCTGCACGACCTGGGCAAGGCCACGCGGGCATTCCAGGATCGCCTGAGAAACCCCGGCCTGCGCGAGCGCAACCACTACCGGCACGAATGGGTGTCGGTGCGACTGTTCCAGGCGTTCGTGGGCGGGGACGACGATGCCCGCTGGCTGCAAAGGCTGGCGGACTGCGCTGAAGCGGACACCGATACCAAGGCGTTTGAAGCGTTGTGGCTGGGCCATGCCGGCGGACGGTTGCTGCGCGATGGGCTGGACGAGCCTCAGGCAAACAGCACACTTCCTTTTGCTGCCCTCAAAAATGCCCCTCTGGCCCAAGCCGTGGCGTGGCTGGTGTTTACGCACCACCGTCTGCCATGCATGCCGGTGGAACACGCCAAAGGCCTGGGTGACGAAGACATCGAGGACGGCAGAACCGCATACCGCCGCTTTGGGGCACGCCCCGGCTTCCTGAACACCAGCGATCTGGACGATGTGTTGCTGCGCATCAGTGCCGACTGGAATGAACCCCGAGACCGGGTGGATCACGCCACCTTGCAGGCGCACTGGAACTTTGAGCCGCATGGCCTGCCCGTGGTCACATCCACCTGGCGCAAACAGGCCGCCCGCTACGCACGCAAGCTGTTGGAGCTGTCTCGACTCCCTGCCGAGCCACCGGTGCTGCACGATCCGTTTGCCATGCATGTCGCGCGCCTGTGCCTGATGCTGGCTGACCACCACTACTCCAGCATCACCGACGACATCCGGCGTGCCCCGTACCGCAACAAAGGCTACCCGCTGCATGCCAACACGCGCAGCAGCTCCTACACAAACGATAGCTGCCAGCGCTTGATGGACAAGGGCAAAGGCCCTATTTTCAATCAAACCCTGGACGAACACCTGCTGGGCGTTCAGGC
This sequence comes from Burkholderiaceae bacterium, assembly GCA_024235995.1. Lineage (NCBI taxonomy): Bacteria > Pseudomonadati > Pseudomonadota > Betaproteobacteria > Burkholderiales > Burkholderiaceae > Burkholderiaceae bacterium. The sequence continues at coordinate 767,230 of JACKLI010000001.1, read as the reverse complement.
CCACGCCACGCTGGTGGCGCGGTCGCTGCCCAGCCTGGCGCACAGCCTGCCCGCGCTCAAAAACCACAAGCCGCTCAAAAAGCGCAGCGCAGATGCCGGTTTTGCCTGGCAAGACAAGGCCGCCGACCTGGCTGCCGGCGTGCGCCTCCAGGCAGCGGCACAGGGCGCCTTCATCGTCAACATGGCCTCCACCGGCTGTGGCAAGACCTTGGGCAACGCCCGCATCATGAACGCGCTGGCCGACCCCGCCACGGGCATGCGCTGTGCCTTCGCCATCGGGCTACGCACGCTCACGCTGCAGACGGGGCGCGTCTTCCAGAACGACCTGTTGCTGAGCGATGAGCAGCTTGCCATCCAGGTCGGCGGCGCAGCCAGCCGGGCCTTGTTCGAATACTGGGAGACGCAGGCCGAAGCCAGTGGCTCGGCGTCCGCACAGGCCCTGGTGTTCGACCCGCGCCTGCCCCGTGCGGGCGAGGCCGCCACAGACACGCCGCAGGCCGAAGCGGATGGCGGCCTGCTGTATGAAGGCAATGACCAGCACCCCTTGCTGCAAAGACTGACCGACGACGTGCAGGTGCGCCGTCTGCTGGCGGCTCCGCTGCTGGTCTGCACCGTGGATCACCTCACCCCCGCCACCGAAAGCCTGCGCGGCGGCCGCCAGATCGCGCCCATGCTGCGCCTGCTGACGGGCGACCTGGTGCTGGACGAGCCCGACGACTTCGACATGGCCGACCTGCCCGCCCTCACCCGGCTGGTGCATTGGGCGGGCCTGCTGGGCAGCCGCGTGCTGCTGTCGTCGGCCACCTTGCCGCCCGCGCTGGTGGAGGGGCTGTTTCTGGCCTACCGCGCCGGGCGCGCCGTGTACCAGCAGCACCGCAGCGAGCGGCCCGGCGAGCCGGTGAACATCTGCTGCCTGTGGATCGATGAGTTTCACCAGACCACGCAGGACTGTGCTGGCGGTGCCGCGTTCCGTGAAGCCCATGCCCAGTACGTGCACAAGCGCGTGGCCAAGCTGAAGCAGGCCGAGGTTCGGCGCCTGGCGCAGATTGCACAGCTGCCAGACAGCTGGCACAACCTGAAAGAGCCCGAGCGGCGCAACGACTTTGCCCGTCTGGTGCTGGAGCAGGCCTGGCAACTGCACCAGCAGCCCCACAACCACCGCATCGACCCCGCCAGCGGCAAGTGCGTGAGCCTGGGCCTGATCCGCATGGCCAACATCGCGCCTTTGTTCGACGTGGCGCTGGCCATGTACGCTCTGGGCGCCCCGGCCCCTGGCGTACGCATCCACCTGTGCGTGTACCACTCGCAGTTCCCGCTGCTGCTGCGCTCGGCCATCGAGCGGCAGCTCGACAACCTGCTCAACCGCCGGGGTGCCCAAGATGGCCATGACCCCGCACTGCAGCGCCCGGCCCTGCGCGCGTGCATCGATGCGCACCCCGAGCACCACCACCTGTTCATCGTGCTGGGCAGCCCGGTGACGGAAGTGGGCCGCGACCACGACTACGACTGGGCCGTGGTCGAGCCCTCGTCCATGCGCTCGCTCATCCAGCTTGCCGGGCGCGTGCGGCGGCACCGGCCGGGCGCCGTCGATGGAGTGAACATGGCGGTGCTGGACAGCAACCTGCGGCATTACCACGAGAAACCGAACCAACCTGCGTATTGCAGACCCGGTTTCGAGACGGCGCACGCGCCGTTTCTGCTCAAGTCCCACCACCTGCGCGACCTGCTGGCGCGAGAGACAGGCGAAGCACCTGCATGGGCCGTCGATGCGCGGCCGCGCATTGCCTTACCGCCTGACACACTGCGCCCCAGCCGCCGCTGGACCGATCTGGAACACGCCCGCATGCACGACAGCCTGCTGCCGAAGCCGCAGGGCACATCCACCCCCACCTACGCCGCGTGCCTGCACTGGCACGAGCCCCTGCCTGAAGCACCCCGGTCACTATGGCTCACCGGCCTGTTGCCACAGATCCAGCGCTTTCGCTACGACCCGCAACGGCGTGACGACGTGGCCTTGCTTCCCGACGAGGAAGAAGAAACGCTGCGGCTGCACCGGGTGCAAGACGGAAACCGGCGGGGCGACAAACTCTATGTGCCGGTGCACCAAAGCCAGTGCCACCCGGTGCCCGAAGCACGACTGGCATCCCCCAGCGTGTCATCCTGGCCGCAGGTGGACCTGATGGAGGAATTGGTTGCGCTGGCGCAAGCGCAGGGGCTGTCCCTGCAGGCATGCGCAGAACGCTATGCCACCGCCAGCCTGCCTGAATGCCAGGCGGGTTGGCGGTGGGATGAGCGCTTGGGCTTTACAAAGAAAGCTTGAGCTGCCTGTTCGGCAGAAGACTAGGGCCACGCAGGTTAGGTGACTTTTCTAAGCTGTCTTGCGACAGGCTCTTGATTGTCTGCCATCTCTCAACTATGATCCACCTCAACAGAAAATTTTCTTTTGCTTCGCAAATAAGTTGACTGGTTAAAAACTTCAAATTTAAGAAAAACCGTGGTGCAAGTACCAGTTGCACCACGGTTGATTTCAGCAACGTGCTCTGACGCACCAAACAAGAAAGTGAGGTCACAGTGGGTAGCGCCCACGCCCTGAGAAGAGCCTTGTCGGCTACCTAGCCGTTTTTCACATCCCCGGTTGGCCTTGTGCTGACCGGGGAATTCTAACTTCCAACCCTTTTGGAAAGGTATTCCCATGTCTGAAGCCCCTTCAACAGGTGGCAAGGCAGGCTACCGAGCGGCCATCAGCGCCTTCTTGCAAGAGCGACTGCAAGCCAAGCTCGACAAGCTCAAGCCTGACGATCCCCAACGCGACGAGGTGATTGCTTCATTCGCCCATGATGTGTGGCTGGCCAACGCTGCCAAGCGCGTGGAGCAAATCCAGGCTGTCACCCACTCCCTCAAACCCATCCACCCCGATGCACGGGGCACCAACCTTTATGTGGAGCCCACTAACCTGCCTCCGCTGGCCGAGCTGGGCAGCCATGCGCTGGGCGGGCGCTTTGTGGGCGATGTGGTGGGCAACGCCGCCGCGCTGGATGTGTACAAGCTGCTCAAGCTGGAGGTGAACGGGCGCAGCCTGCTCACCGCCCTGCTGGCGCAGGATGCCGATGCCCTGGCTGCGCTGCATACGGACCCCACGCAAGCCCAGGCGCTGCGCGGTGCCTTCGTATCGCTGACCCAGCCCCGCGCCGAAGGGCCCAGCAGCCACACGCTGGCCAAGCAGCTGTACTGGCTGACGGGCAGCGATGCCTGTGATGACGGCCACTACGTCCTGCTGGCCCCGCTGTACGCCACATCGCTGGCCCATGCCGTGCATGCCCAGGTGCAGGAAGACCGCTTTGGCGAAGCCAACAAGGCCGCCCGCCAGGCCCGGCGCGAGCGCAAGGCGCACAGCGGTGTGTTCCACGACTACCCCGGCCTCGCCGTGCAGAACATGGGCGGGACCAAGCCACAGAACATCAGCCAGCTCAACAGCGAGCGGCGGGGCATGAACTACCTGCTCTCGTCCCTGCCGCCGCAGTGGCAGGCGAGCGCTGTGCGATTGCCGGTGCATGCAGAGTCGGTGTTCGACCGGCTGTTCATCGCCCGCCCCGAGGTGCGCCGCGCCGTGCGTACGTTGCGGAAGTTTCTGGAGTCCGACCCCGAACCCAACCTGGCCACACGTGAGCGCCGCGAGGCCATGGTGGACACGTTGTTGGACGAGCTGGTCGCGCTGGCGGCCGAACTGCAGCAGTTGCTGCCGCCGGGGTGGAGCTGCGATGACGAACGGTTTGAAAAACTCGACGACAACCAAAAGCTCTGGCTAGACCCCTTGCGTGTAGAACGGCCCGAAGAACGTGAGTTTGCAGAGCGCTGGCTCCAAATGGACTGGCCGGCAGAAATCGGCAAAGCATTCGCCAACTGGCTCAACAAACAGCTGCGCGACAAGTTGCCGGTGGGCGATGCCGAAGCGCGCGAGTGGAAAAAGGAGCTGCTGACCGATGAGGACGGCTTCAAACAGCAGCTGCGCGAACTGCGCGACAAGCTGGATGCGCCGCACCACATCCCCATCCGCAAAACGCATGCGGAGTTGGTGGCACTGCGGGAGGAGCACCCATGAACCGACTGCAACCCCAAGCCATCCTCGTCCTGCCCCACCTGCGGATCCAGAACGCCAATGCCATTGCCAGCCCGCTCACGCACGGCTTCCCGTCCATCACGGCCTTTACCGGCCTGATGTGGGCGCTGGAGCGCAAGCTGGCGCAAGCCGGTGTGCCGCTGCAACTGCACGGTGTGGGCGTGGTGTGCCACCACCACCAGGAGCAGGTGATGCAGGGCTATGTTCGCAGCTTCAACCTCACGCGCAACCCTGTAGACAAAGACGGCAGCACCGCCGCCATCGTGGAAGAAGGCCGCATGCACCTGCAGATCACGCTGGTGCTGACCGTGTCTGAAAAACGCACGCCTGGCACACCGGCTGCGCTGGTGCAAGGCCATCAGGCGCCCATGGACGACTGGGCCACGCAGGCCGGCCACATCCTGGCTGACATGCGCGTGGCAGGAGGCAGCGTATTGCCCTCGCGCCCCGTGCCTGGCAAGCGCGTGCGCCCGTGGATGGCCATCATGCCCGAAGACCCCGAGGCTGCCGCCATCGAGTTCCGGAAGTGGCGCCGGCAGTGGCTACCCGGCTTTGCCCTGGTGGGGCGCGATGACCTGCTGGGCCAACGCCTGCAGGATCTGCGCACCACACGGCCAGACGCCACGCTGCTGGACGCCTGGTTGCATGCGGCCCGTTTCAACCATGAGCCCGTCGCCTCCGACAGCGGAGCCCACGCACCTGACGGGCATGTGAAGTGGGAAGACCCACAGCGCCCCAAAGGGAGCGGCTGGGTGGTGCCCATCCCCGTTGGCTATGCAGCGCTCGCGCCCCAGGCGCATGCGGCGGGCAGCGTGCGCAATGCGCGCGATGCCACGGTGCCGCTGCGGTTTGTGGAGTCGGTCTATTCGCTGGGCGAATGGATCAGCCCGCACCGCCTGACGGGTTTGGGCCAACTGCTGTGGCATGCCGAAACCGACGAGGCCAAGGGCCTGCACCGATGCCGCAATGGTTATCAGCCTCCGCAGGCGGACGCCGACCGCTCCATCGGCGCCCAAGGCGGCACGCTGGATGAATGGGACGACGCCGAGGCCTATGCATACACCTGAGCCAGCGGCCCCTCATTCGCATTCAACACCCACCCAATTTTTGAAGGATTGACACCATGACCGACAAACTCACCACCGCTTCCGTCCTGGCCTTTGAACGCAAGCTGGACCCTTCCGACGCCGTGTTCCACGCCGGCCGCTGGGAAGACCGCGCCCAATCACACGCCTGGCAGCCCGTCACCATCAAGCCGAAGTCGGTGCGCGGCACCATCAGCAACCGGCTCAAGGCCAAGGAGCAGGATCCCGCCAAACTCGACGCCGCCATCGAAAATCCCAACCTGCAGACCGTGGACGTAGCCGCTTTGCCGGCTCAGGCCGACACGCTCAAGGTGCAGTTCACCCTGCGCGTGCTGGGCGGCGCGGGCACGCCATCGGCCTGCAACAGCGCGGCTTACCAAGCCAAGTTGCTGGCCACGGTGCAGGGCTATGTGCAGCAGCACGGCTTCGGCGAACTGGCCCGGCGCTATGCGGCCAACCTGGCCAATGGCCGCTTTTTGTGGCGCAACCGCGTGGGGGCCGAACAGGTGGAAGTGACCGTGGAGCAGATGCAGGACGGCCAGGCCGCAAAAACCTGGTCTTTTGATGCCCTGACGCTCAATACACGGGCGGTAGGCGCTATCAATACCAAAGCAGAAGGGCTGGAGGAATTGGGCCAGGCCATTGCGGCCGGGCTGGCCGGGACGGCCCATGTGCTGCTGCGGGTGACGGCCTTTGTGCGCCAAGGCGCGGGGCAAGAGGTGTTTCCGTCGCAAGAGCTGATCCTGGACAAAGGCAGCGCGGGCAAGAGCAAGACGCTGTATGACGTGAACGGCGTCGCCGCCCTCCACTCGCAGAAGATCGGCAATGCCATCCGCACCATCGACACCTGGTACGAAGGTGCCGAAGAACTCGGCCCCATCGCGGTGGAGCCCTACGGCTCCGTCACCACCCAGGGCAAGGCCTACCGCCAGCCCAAGCAAAAAATGGACTTCTACACCTTGCTGGACAACTGGCTGCTGAAAGACCAGATGCCCCCCGTGGAGCAGCAGCACTTTGTGATGGCGGTGCTCATCCGTGGCGGCGTGTTTGGCGATGCGAGCTGATAGCCATGACCACGCACTACATCGACATCACCCTGCTGCCCGACCCCGAGTTCAGCCACGCCCACCTGCTGAGCGCGCTGGTCGCCAAGCTGCACCGGGCTCTGGTGCAGGGGAAGCACACAGATATCGGCGTAAGCTACCCGCAGCACATCAGCCGACCCCTGACCCGGCGCACCCTGGGCGCAGTGCTTCGCCTGCATGGCACGCCCGATGTGCTGGGGCGCTTGATGGAACAGGATTGGCTCAAAGGCATGCGAGACCACACACAGGTCAGCGCGCTACGTCCCGTGCCTGCCGACGCGCAACACCGCACGGTGCGCCGACGCCAGTTTAAAACCAACGCCGATCGCCTGCGCCGCCGCCGGATGCAACGTAAGGGCGAAACTGCCGAACAGGCTGCAGCCGCAATTCCTCTCACTGTGGAACGTCGACCTGAACTGCCATTTGTGCAACTGCGCAGCAGCAGCACCGGCCAACCGTTTTGCCTGTGCGTGGAACACGGCCCCCTGCTGTCGCAACCCGCACCGGGCCCCTTCAACGCCTACGGCTTGGGACACGAAGCCACCGTGCCTTGGTTTTGACCTTTTTTCACAGGGCTCGGGCAAAGCCTTGCGAATCAGGCACTTATGGGACACCCTAGAAACAAGGGTGTTCCAGCTTGTAGGGCATTTGCTCTTTAAAAATCAACAGGTTGTAAAGATTAACTTTCAGTTCACTGCCGTGTAGGCAGCTCAGAAAAAGATGGCCGGTCTGAGCCCCGACTTCTACAAGTTCACTGCCGTGTAGGCAGCTCAGAAAGTCACTCAAAGCGTCGAGAACTTCCCCTTCCCGTTCACTGCCGTGTAGGCAGCTCAGAAATGACCCCGCCCGCGTCCTGATCGCAGGCAACTGTTCACTGCCGTGTAGGCAGCTCAGAAACTGACCCGCTGATTGGCCAACCTCTGCGGCCATGTTCACTGCCGTGTAGGCAGCTCAGAAATGTCACGCGGCTCAGGTTTACGCCCTCCGAGAGTTCACTGCCGTGTAGGCAGCTCAGAAATACAACGTTGGCATTCGAGCGGCGCAGCAGTCGTTCACTGCCGTGTAGGCAGCTCAGAAAAACTCAAAACGCTGCGCCGTGCGGTTGACGGAGTTCACTGCCGTGTAGGCAGCTCAGAAAGTGGACTTCAGCGGTGACCGGCTGGCCTTGGCGTTCACTGCCGTGTAGGCAGCTCAGAAAAGGCGGCGTCCGGAACGATGGACAACATGGGCGTTCACTGCCGTGTAGGCAGCTCAGAAAGATGGCGAGCTGCTGCTGGTGGATGGTCAACAGTTCACTGCCGTGTAGGCAGCTCAGAAAATCAAGCGCAGGAAGCAGATTTGGGAGGCATTGTTCACTGCCGTGTAGGCAGCTCAGAAATGCGCTACGAAGCGGCCTACCCGCTGCTCGACGTTCACTGCCGTGTAGGCAGCTCAGAAAGACAGCGTTTACAAGCAGATCAAAGCGCTCGAGTTCACTGCCGTGTAGGCAGCTCAGAAAATGTGACGTGGAGTTGACCCGAATCCGTGGACACATCATTCTTTGTGTTCAAGGAGTCGCAAATGTCCAAAGTACGACCGCCGTACCCGGCGGAATTCCGCCAGCAGATGGTCGAGCTGGTTCGAGCCGGCCGCGCACCCGCGCAGCTCTCGCGCGAGTTCGGCGTCACCGCCCAATCCATCACCAACTGGGTCGGCCAGGCTGCCATTGACGAGGGCAAGCCTTTGCCCGGCAAGGAAGGCCTGACCACTGCCGAGCGGGAAGAGCTGGTGCGCTTGCGCCGGCAGTTGCGCCAGGTCCAGACGGAGCGCGACATCTTGGCAAAGGCTACGGCCTGGTTTGCGGGTCGCAGCGATGCGACTTCAACGAAGTCTTCGGACTCGTGATGGCAAACCAGGCCGACCTCCCTGTTCGCACCATGTGCCGCGTGCTCGGCGTCTCCGCCAGCGGTTTCTATGCCTGGCGTGAGCGAGCTCCTTCACAACGCAGCATTGCCAATGCCGTGATGACCGAGCGTATCCGCCAGATTCACAAGGAATCCTACGAGTCCTACGGCATGCCCAGGGTGCGCTTCGAGCTCATCGAACAAGGCGTGTGCATCAGCCGCCAACGTGTGGCGCGTCTCATGCGAGCGGCCGGCATTCAAGGCATCAGCAAGCGACGAGGGTTCACCGTGACCACCCATCGCGACAAGCGCCAGACGCCGGCCCGTGACCTGGTCAACCGGCGTTTCCATGCCAGTGGCCCGAACCAGCTGTGGGTAGCGGACATGACCTACGTGCCTACCTGGATGGGGTTCCTCTACCTGGCCGTGGTCATCGACGTCTGGAGTCGCCGCGTCGTGGGTTGGGCCATGGGCGAGCGCATGACTGCAGACCTCGTGCTCGCAGCGTTGAACATGGCGCTGGAGCAGCGCAAAGCCAAGGGCGTCATTCACCACTCGGACCAAGGAAGCCAGTACACCAGCCTGGCCTTTGGTGAACGGTGCAGACAGATGAGCGTGCGCCCTTCGATGGGAACGGTAGGGGATGCCTACGACAACGCCATGGCTGAGAGCTTCTTCGCCAGCCTGGAGGGCGAGCTCATCGAGCGCAACAGCTTCCAGAGCAAGGCGCAGGCCCGCATGGCGGTCTTCACCTGGATTGAAGGCTGGTACAACCCCCGGCGCCGTCACAGCGGCCTGGGCTACCTCTCACCCCTGAACTTTGAAAGGAACAACGAAGCCCTGTTTGATGTTGTCGAAGATGCCGTCGTGCATATCGAGACAACACCCGAAACGGTTTGAGAATCAAACCAATACCCGTCCACGAAAGTGGGTCAACTCCAGACGTAAGGCGGCGCAATGTCCTGCGGCGTTCACTGCCGTGTAGGCAGCTCAGAAAATGTCATCCAAGGAAGAGCTTGCCGTGATGGAGTTCACTGCCGTGTAGGCAGCTCAGAAAAAATTGCTGCAGCTCCAGCGTGGACTTGCGAAGTTCACTGCCGTGTAGGCAGCTCAGAAAGTGTTGTCCATGGCGAGCTGGCGGCTGATCTTGTTCACTGCCGTGTAGGCAGCTCAGAAAAAGGAAGAAGCCGCGCGGGTGGATGGCATCGCGTTCACTGCCGTGTAGGCAGCTCAGAAATCTCGGCCGCGTCGTTCATTGGCGGCACTTACGTTCACTGCCGTGTAGGCAGCTCAGAAAATTCGCAAGTCCACGCTGGAGCTGCAGCAATTGTTCACTGCCGTGTAGGCAGCTCAGAAAGACGCGCCAGCAGACGATTCAGTTCATCAACCGTTCACTGCCGTGTAGGCAGCTCAGAAAAATGCGTTCATCGCCGCCATCGTGCGCGAGGGGTTCACTGCCGTGTAGGCAGCTCAGAAATCTAAGCGTTTCCACACGCAGCGCCTGTTTCACGTTCACTGCCGTGTAGGCAGCTCAGAAATCTTTCAGCGACAGCTTCACGTCTTCGTCGCCGTTCACTGCCGTGTAGGCAGCTCAGAAAATCAACATGGACATTGGCAAGCTGGGCACGGTGTTCACTGCCGTGTAGGCAGCTCAGAAATTCCGCACTGCCGGCCGCGTCAGCATCAATACGTTCACTGCCGTGTAGGCAGCTCAGAAATTGGCGGACATGCCCATTCCATCCAGCGTGCCGTTCACTGCCGTGTAGGCAGCTCAGAAAAAGCTCCGGCGTTATGCACCGTGGGCAGGCCCGTTCACTGCCGTGTAGGCAGCTCAGAAATTCGGTTGCTCGGGCACGTAGGCGGCGAGGTCGTTCACTGCCGTGTAGGCAGCTCAGAAATGACGTAGTGGCGCAGGCGCGGCCGGCGCTGAGTTCACTGCCGTGTAGGCAGCTCAGAAAACGTTGCGCGGGCCGAAGTAGTAGCACCAGTAGTTCACTGCCGTGTAGGCAGCTCAGAAAGCTTTGGGTGCGGCATGGGGGCAATTGAACCATGTTCACTGCCGTGTAGGCAGCTCAGAAAATCAGCGCCTTGGAGAACCGCGACAGCAGCCGGTTCACTGCCGTGTAGGCAGCTCAGAAAAGAATCACAAAACCATGTGATTTTGTCTGGTATGTTCACTGCCGTGTAGGCAGCTCAGAAATGCAGGGCATCCTCGATGGCGCGCTCGAAACTGGTTCACTGCCGTGTAGGCAGCTCAGAAAACGGTGGATCATCACAGCCTGGTGACGGCCAAGTTCACTGCCGTGTAGGCAGCTCAGAAATTCGAGAATTTTCATGCGGCCTCCATTTCGGCGTTCACTGCCGTGTAGGCAGCTCAGAAATCCATCCACGGACAAGGCTGCGAATCGGCCCCGTTCACTGCCGTGTAGGCAGCTCAGAAATGATCGCACCCGCACCGCCGCCCACATCAGCAGTTCACTGCCGTGTAGGCAGCTCAGAAAGTCCCGCGACGCCGAGGTCGGCGAGTACCCGGGTTCACTGCCGTGTAGGCAGCTCAGAAATGGACACCTGGGCGCAGGTGACGCCCGGAGGCGTTCACTGCCGTGTAGGCAGCTCAGAAACGTCGTAGCGGGCGTGGGTGGTGAAGATGAGGTGTTCACTGCCGTGTAGGCAGCTCAGAAAATCCGCCGGCTCGGTGTCGCCGGTGTTGACCACGTTCACTGCCGTGTAGGCAGCTCAGAAAGGCCAGTGGTGGCTGTCCAGCGACAACCCCAAGTTCACTGCCGTGTAGGCAGCTCAGAAAACACAGATGGACGCCGGCCGCCGCGCCGGCAAGTTCACTGCCGTGTAGGCAGCTCAGAAATTGAGGGTGGCGCGACCGGCGGCGTCGGCCTCGTTCACTGCCGTGTAGGCAGCTCAGAAAGCGGTGCGCGGCGCTTTCCAGCAGTCCATCGCGTTCACTGCCGTGTAGGCAGCTCAGAAATGAAAGACGGCCAGGACGTGCAGAACCGGCGCGTTCACTGCCGTGTAGGCAGCTCAGAAACGATCACCCGGCGGTTGTCGGTCTGGTGGATCGTTCACTGCCGTGTAGGCAGCTCAGAAAAGCAGGCTGATGGCGCTGGCGCTGGTGTTGGTGTTCACTGCCGTGTAGGCAGCTCAGAAAACGCCGCAGGACACGTGGGCCTTCACGCTGGCGTTCACTGCCGTGTAGGCAGCTCAGAAACTCTGATGACGGCTCACAAGCTGTACAAAGAAGTTCACTGCCGTGTAGGCAGCTCAGAAAAACGCAGGGCGCGGGACGCACGGCTTTGGCGAGTTCACTGCCGTGTAGGCAGCTCAGAAAAAGCGTGCCCACGCCGCTGTTCGAAATCAAGGGTTCACTGCCGTGTAGGCAGCTCAGAAAGACGTCGAGCTGCAAAAGAGCGCCACGCACGTGTTCACTGCCGTGTAGGCAGCTCAGAAAGAGGACTACAGCACGGACGACAAGGGCAAGCTGTTCACTGCCGTGTAGGCAGCTCAGAAAACAGCGGTGCAGCCGGTGTAGTCGTCGGCCGAGTTCACTGCCGTGTAGGCAGCTCAGAAATTGTCGCATGATCCAGGAGAGCTCTTCGACAAGTTCACTGCCGTGTAGGCAGCTCAGAAACGCAAGACGCCTCGGTTATCGTCGCGCTGGAAGTTCACTGCCGTGTAGGCAGCTCAGAAATTTAGCAGCCGTTGGCAGTCGTCGCGATCCAGGTTCACTGCCGTGTAGGCAGCTCAGAAAGTCAAGGTCATGGGCGTGGCCGCCTCCGCTGCGTTCACTGCCGTGTAGGCAGCTCAGAAAAGCGACCCAGGAATGACCAGCGTGTTGACCAGGTTCACTGCCGTGTAGGCAGCTCAGAAATTGGCCAGCGGGGTTGAGTGACATGAGCGTGAGTTCACTGCCGTGTAGGCAGCTCAGAAAAGCTGGATCGCCCGCGCTGGACTTGATTTCGCGTTCACTGCCGTGTAGGCAGCTCAGAAAAGGTCGGCGATGGCGATCAGGTCGCGCCAGGGCGTTCACTGCCGTGTAGGCAGCTCAGAAAACTGCGCGCCGTTGCGCAGTACATCGAGCATCGTTCACTGCCGTGTAGGCAGCTCAGAAATTTGCCGCGGTGGACGCCTCCAGCGCTGCGGCGTTCACTGCCGTGTAGGCAGCTCAGAAAGATGGAGCGCCAGGCTTTGCGCATGGCCTTGGGTTCACTGCCGTGTAGGCAGCTCAGAAAACCGTCGATGCCGACGGCGACAACTTCGGATCGTTCACTGCCGTGTAGGCAGCTCAGAAATGGCCGCCGGCGCTGGACGCACGTTCGGCGCGGTTCACTGCCGTGTAGGCAGCTCAGAAATTCACGCCCTCGCACATCACCGCGATCCAGCTGTTCACTGCCGTGTAGGCAGCTCAGAAATTTTGCGGGCTTGATCATGTGAGCGGCGGTGCGTTCACTGCCGTGTAGGCAGCTCAGAAATTTGAAAAAGTCATCTGCTCTTGCTCTTGCTCGTTCACTGCCGTGTAGGCAGCTCAGAAATTCGTCGATATTGCGCGGCAGGCCGACGATCCGTTCACTGCCGTGTAGGCAGCTCAGAAAAGCTTCAGCAAAAAGATCGGCGGCCCCAACGAGTTCACTGCCGTGTAGGCTGCTCAGAAAATCGCGTAGCGTCCGACGATGCCGACCACACCGTTCACTGCCGTGTAGGCAGCTCAGAAATTGGCACCATCAGCGCTCTTGAGAACCGGGACGTTCACTGCCGTGTAGGCAGCTCAGAAAATCATCGCCGCCGGGCAGCGCCCGACCGAGGTGTTCACTGCCGTGTAGGCAGCTCAGAAAACCGTCAGCCGGATCAAGAACGAGCGGCTGGGGTTCACTGCCGTGTAGGCAGCTCAGAAAGTGCAGGTGCTGGTGCCGTGCGACGAGCCCAAGTTCACTGCCGTGTAGGCAGCTCAGAAATGGTCGGATGGCAGCAGATCGTCGGCAAAGCCGTTCACTGCCGTGTAGGCAGCTCAGAAAACCGAGCTGGCCGCCGTCAAGGTCGAGCCCGTGTTCACTGCCGTGTAGGCAGCTCAGAAAATGCACGCGCTGGTGCTGCACGGACGCACGCGGTTCACTGCCGTGTAGGCAGCTCAGAAAGGCGGCATCGTGCGCCTGACCGCGGCCCTGATGTTCACTGCCGTGTAGGCAGCTCAGAAATGCTGGCCGAGCTGCGCGAGACCAAGGAGATCGTTCACTGCCGTGTAGGCAGCTCAGAAAGATCCCGGCCTGCTGGCCGAGCTGCGCGAGACGTTCACTGCCGTGTAGGCAGCTCAGAAAATGGACCTGCTGCGCGACACCGTGGACATGAGGTTCACTGCCGTGTAGGCAGCTCAGAAATTGGACGCCGACGCGGTGGTGGCCATGGACTGGTTCACTGCCGTGTAGGCAGCTCAGAAAACGGCCGCGCCATTGGCAAACAGCTTGACGTTGTTCACTGCCGTGTAGGCAGCTCAGAAAGACCTGGCACAGAAAATCACCGGCGCCCAGGCGTTCACTGCCGTGTAGGCAGCTCAGAAAAGGATCAGGAGCACGGTCACCGCGAAGATCCTGTTCACTGCCGTGTAGGCAGCTCAGAAAAAGCCACGGCGCACCCGAGGCAATCGACCTCGGTTCACTGCCGTGTAGGCAGCTCAGAAAACCGCCGCGAACCCATGAAGTTGCCCCATCATGTTCACTGCCGTGTAGGCAGCTCAGAAATGGAAATGTTCGGCGACGGTGCCTGGCATGTGGTTCACTGCCGTGTAGGCAGCTCAGAAAAACTGCGCGTTGAAATCCAGCCCGTCCAATGCGTTCACTGCCGTGTAGGCAGCTCAGAAAAGTAGCCGCCGGCCAGCATGGCCAGGCCCAGCGTTCACTGCCGTGTAGGCAGCTCAGAAAAGCGCGCCGGTGTCGGGCGCGGCGCCCTCCACGTTCACTGCCGTGTAGGCAGCTCAGAAAGTGCCGAGCAACTGATCGAACTTTGCCAGCGCGTTCACTGCCGTGTAGGCAGCTCAGAAAAGGTCATGAGCGGCTGGCCGGCGTGCACCAAGGTTCACTGCCGTGTAGGCAGCTCAGAAAACCCAGGCCAGCGCCGACGCGCGCACTGCGGCGTTCACTGCCGTGTAGGCAGCTCAGAAAAACGACACCACTGACTTCCCCTGAGTGCCACGGTTCACTGCCGTGTAGGCAGCTCAGAAATCAACCTCGACGTAGCGCGCACGCACCTGCGCGTTCACTGCCGTGTAGGCAGCTCAGAAATACCAGCTCGTGGAGTCCGGAGCCGCGCAGGCGTTCACTGCCGTGTAGGCAGCTCAGAAAATTGGGCGGAAACGCCGCCGTGCTGACCGTCCGTTCACTGCCGTGTAGGCAGCTCAGAAATGTTGCTTGTCTCGATCGAGCGACGCAAGCGTGTTCACTGCCGTGTAGGCAGCTCAGAAAAAGCGCCGGATGATCACGTGACCCGCCGGTTAGTTCACTGCCGTGTAGGCAGCTCAGAAATCGGTCGGGCGCTTGAAATCGAGCGTGTGCTCGTTCACTGCCGTGTAGGCAGCTCAGAAAGTCCCAGGTGCGCGCCAGGATTTGGTAGCGCCGTTCACTGCCGTGTAGGCAGCTCAGAAAAGCACCGTCGGCAGCGCCAGCTACAGCACAGCGTTCACTGCCGTGTAGGCAGCTCAGAAAATATAGGCTCCAAGGTCCTCTCCGTCGTAGGTGTTCACTGCCGTGTAGGCAGCTCAGAAATGCGAAGAGCTGCGCCCCGATGTGGCGTGGCAGTTCACTGCCGTGTAGGCAGCTCAGAAACTGCTGGACGATGTTCAGTGTTTCTGCCTGTTCGTTCACTGCCGTGTAGGCAGCTCAGAAATCGGATGGAAAGCCAGGTAGCTTGACGAGCACGTTCACTGCCGTGTAGGCAGCTCAGAAATGGTTCCTGCTGCGGCGCAAATCGGGCGACAGGTTCACTGCCGTGTAGGCAGCTCAGAAAAAGGACGCCACACCATGCCCATTTATCGAATCGTTCACTGCCGTGTAGGCAGCTCAGAAATTCCGTCACGGCGCCTGATCGCCCCGGTTCACTGTTCACTGCCGTGTAGGCAGCTCAGAAACCAAGAAATCGGCTGTGGGTGCGTGCAGAAATGTTCACTGCCGTGTAGGCAGCTCAGAAACACACCATGCCGGATGGCAGGGCGATGGCGCCGTTTACTGCCGTGTAGGCAGCTCAGAAAATCCGCACCGCCGATGCCCAGTCGCAGTCCGAGTTCACTGCCGTGTAGGCAGCTCGGAAATTCACGCCACGGATAAGCCACGAGCCCATGGCGTTCACTGCCGTGTAGGCAGCTCAGAAAGCGCACGGCAAAAAAAGTTCAGGCAAACGCACGTTCACTGCCGTATAGGCAGATCGATGTTTTTCTTTTCATCGTGCCCCCCGTTGGGCACTGGCGCCCGGGTCTTACCCAGCACATACAACTGGTTGACGACCCCCATCACGTCGTCGACCAGGCCCACCGACTGCACCAGCAAGCGGCCCTGCTCCACCGACCGCACGCAGCCTTTGAGCGTGACGATGCGGCGCTGGCCCAGCACCCACACGCTGGTGTCGGCAAAGCGCGGATCGTACTGGATGTACTTTTGCACGCGCGGGACGATCTCGGCGTCGTACTGGTACGAATTGGGCAGGCGGCAGCGCCCCGAGGTATAGCAACTGGTGCCGTGCTGGGTGCGCTCGTGCTGCTGTTCGCGCACGTCCTGTTCGGTATAGAGCGGCCCCTCGGGTACGGGGCAGTGGGCGATGGCCGCCGTGGCCTGCACGAAGGGGTCGTCGAAGGCGTTGGTGCGGGCCGAGGTCGCCGGCCCGTCGGCGTGGGCCGCGGTCGCCAGGCACAGGGCCAGGAGGAGCCAGCGCATGGTGCTCGCCCGTCGGCAGTGGCCTGCGGCAAGAGGGATGGGGATGGGGCCCTGCCCCACCCGCTCACTTGCCCGCCAGCACGTCCTGCGTGGCGGCGTCCAGCCGGCCGCTGGGCTGCAGGCCGTTGTCGCGCTGGAAGGCGCGCAGCGCCGCGGCGGTGCGCGGGCCGGCGCTGCCGTCGGGGGTGCCCACGTTGTAGCCCAGCTCGTTCAGGCGCGCCTGCGCCTCGCGCATGGACAGGGCCTTGCCGCCCTGGCCGGGGATGGAGGTGCGCGAGGGGCCGGCGCCGCCATCCACGCCCAGGCGGCCGCCGCCGCCCAGGCCCTGGCCTTGCACCGACTGGGCCTTGTAGTTGCGCAGCGCGACGACCATCTGGTTGTAGGCGTCCATGAAGGCAGCCGAGATGACCTTGCCCTGCGGCGTGTTCTGGTAGCCGCCCAGGCCGGCGCCGGCGCCGCCGCCAAACAGCGCGCCCATGCCGCCGAAGTCGGTCTTGGAGGCGCTGCCCTCGGAGGCCGCCACCTGCACGCCCGAGCGGTTGTCCACCAGGGTCAGCATGACGCTGGCCTCGCGCGTCTTGGTGCCGGCGGCCACGGCGCCCAGCACGGCCCCGGCGCCGCCAAAGAACCCGCCCAGCGCGCCGCCGACGCCGCCGGTGTTGCCTTCGCTGAAGATGATCTCGGGCGACATGCCGTAGTCGGAGGCGACCATCTGGCCGCCGCCCATCTGGCTGCCCTGGCGCATCTGGCCGGACTGCATCAGCTGGCGCTCGCGGTTCATGGCGTTCATGCCGGCGGCGCCACGCTCGACGACGACGAAGCAGTTGGATTGCTGGACCATCAGGCGCAGCAGGTTGGAGGTGGGCGGCAGGTGGTACTGGCCGGTCAGGATGGTGTACCAGCCGGCGGACTGGTTCTCGACCAGCGAAACCGTGCCCAGGGGCGAGGCGCAGCGCTCGAGCGCGCTGTTGGCGTTGGCGGCGCCCGCGCCGGCGGCGCTGCCGGTGGCCACGGTCTTGGCGTCCGCGCTGCCCATCTTCAGGTCGGTGGTTTCGCAGCCGGCCAGGGCCAGGGCGGCCAGGATGGCGGCGGTGCTCAGTGCGGTGCGCTTGATCGTCAACACGGGGAAATCCTCCAGGTTCGAGATTGTTGGGATGGGAACTGGTTTGCCGGGCGCTGCAGGGCGCGAAAAGCGGGCGCCCATGATATCTGCATGGGTTTGCGGAAGATAGTGCGGCTTACGCTCTAGTCCATCACGCCGACAGCGCATGCCCCAGCACGTCCACCCGCGCCGGCGGCAGGTTGGCCAGCACGCGCTCGCGGCGCTGGCACACCAAGCCGGCCTGCTGCCAGGGCGAGGGGCCGTGCAGCGCGTAGGTGAACTGCAGCAGCCGCCCGCCAGGCGCCAGCACCTGGGCGCCGGCATGCAGGATGCGCTGGCGAACGGGCGTGGGGATGGACAGCAGCGGCAAGCCGGAGACGATGTGCTGCACGCGCACCGGCGCGGCGGGGCCGTCCAGCTGCGCCAACAGCGCCGGCAGCTCGGCCGCGTCGCCGTGCAGCACGTGGATGGCCGGAAAGCGCTGGCGCAGGTGGGCCGCCAGGCGGTCGGACTGCTCGACCACGGCCAGGCGCTCGGGCGGCACGCCGTGCGCCAGCAGTGCGGCGGTGATGACGCCCGTGCCGCCCCCCAGCTCCACCACCCAGCCGCCGGCCGCCAGGTCGACCTGCGCGGCCATGCGCGCGGCCAGGTGCGGCGAGCTGGCGCAGATGGCGCCCACGGCCAGGGGCTGGGCCATCAGCTCGCGCAGGAAAAGCGAGCGCGGCGAACGCGACACCGCGCGCCGCATGCGCACCACGCCCGCGCGGGCCTTGCGCACGGCGCTGACCGGGCGCACCGCCAAGGCGCGGGCCAGGGCGACCATTTCAAGCGGTGGAGGAACGCGGCTGCGGGGCATGGTGTGGGGCGACAGGACGCCGCGGGTCGGCGAGCGCGCAGCTTACACCGTTGCGGTGCCCGCCCGCCATCGAATGGGGCCCGCCCCGGGGCCGCACATGCAAGCGACTGTCACGCTCCGTCCCGGGCGGCGCGGGGCCGGGCCGGTTCGGGCGCCGACCTTGCCGGCGCGCCGAACGGCGCACGCAGCAGGGCCGCCAGCGACTGGTTGCGCTCGTCGCGCCCGCGCTCCAGCCCCATGGTGAGCTGGCGCCCGCCGTCGACCGGCACGGGGCTCGCGCTGCGAAACAGATGGTCGAACAGCGGCAGCACCGTGGCGTAGTTGCTGTCGGTCTGCGGCTGATACGCACTGTGGTGCACGCGGTGGTAGGCGGGGGTCACGACCAGCCCGCGCAGGCCGCGATCCAGCCAGGCCGGCAGGCGCAGGTTGCCGTGCGACAGCGTGGAGACGGCCAGCGCCACCAAGCTGTAGGCCAGCACCGCCAGCACGGGCGGCGCCAGGGCGACCAGCAGCGGCAGGGTGACGAGCGCGGTGAACAGGCTCTCCAGCGGGTGGTGGCGATGGGTGGTGGTGGCGTCCAGCTCGACGTCGCTGTGGTGCACCGCATGCAGGCGCCACAGCCAGGGCACGCCGTGCGACAGGCGGTGCAGCGCGTAGGCCAGAGCCTCCATCAACAAAAAAGTAAGCGCCCACTGCGTCCAGACGGGCACACCCCAGTGCGCCAGCAGCCCGCCGCGGCTCGGCTGAACCCCCAGCGCCCCCGCCACGGCCCAGAACAGCAGCGGCGTGGCCACGGTGGTGCCCATGGCCAGCACCGACAGCCCCAGGTTGCGCGCCCAGCGCCGCAGCGGCGCGGCGGCGGCATGCAGGGGCGCCAGCGGCTCCAGAAAAAGAACCGCCGCCATGCACAGCACGGCGGCGCCGAGGTAGAGCTGGATCATTCAAGACACGCTGCGCCAGGGGACGTGCGCAGCAGCCCCGTCACTCCGGCATTTCCAGCATGACGTAGCACGTGGCGCCAGCCTGCACGACCACGCCTATATCGCACCGGGGCGTCTCGTCGGGGTTACCCCAGCTCAGAGACTCAGACGTGAGACGCATGCCCGTGATCTTTTGTGCAACCCCGGACGTATTCATCACGGGCACCGCCACGTTCGTGTCGGTCACTTCCACCGTGCCGCCGCCGGCCTGGTCCATGCTGAGCGTGGCAACCCCCTTGGCCTGAACCGATTGCACCCAGTGGCCGCCGATCAGGCCCCCGGCCAACAGGCCGCCGCCCAGCAGCAGATGCGTCAGCAGGCGCCCGTTGACTCGCCCGCGCAGGGCGCGGTAGGCCACCACCGCCACCAGCAGCGCCAGCAGCAGCAGGGACCATTCGCCCAGGGTGGGCACCGAGCTTGCTGCCGACAGCGGGCCGTAGTCGATGATCCCGGTGGGAGTGCCGGCCCAGACGCTGGGTGCGAGGCCCCAGGTGGCCAGCGCGCCGGCTGCCGCCAGCCCCCTGCGCAAGAAATGTCGCATCATGGTTCACCTTCCTCTTTATCGTTGTCGAAACGCCGACATTTTGGGCAGCAGTGTTGCTTAAACGCAATAGGCCAAACAGCCATTGGAGGCACCCGGATTGCGCCTTGTCTTGTGGCAGCAACACAGCACCCGCGCCGGGCAAACCGCCCTCAGCTCCCGCGCAGGCGCTCGATCAGACCGTTCAGCTCGTCCAGCGAGGCGAACTGGATCGCCAGCTCGCCCGCCTGGGCGCCAGCGCCGCCGCGGCGGCCGGCCTTGCGCACGCGCACCTCGACCTGGGCCAGCAGCAGGTCGGACAGCTCCTCCTCCACCCGGCGCACGTCGCCCGACTTGTCGGCCGGCTGCGCGCGCTTGCGCGGGGCGGTGAGGTTGAACTCGGCCGACAGCTTGCGCGCCAGCGCCTCGGCCTGGCGCACGTTGAGCTTGCGTGCGGCCACCTGGTTGGCGGCGGTGATCTGCGCCGCGCCGTCGAGCGCGAGCAGCGCGCGCGCGTGGCCCATGTCCAGGTCGCCCGCCATCAGCATGGTCTGCACCGGCTCGGCCAGGTTGAGCAGGCGCAGCAGGTTGCTGGCGGCGCTGCGGCTCTTGCCCACGGCCTGCGCGGCCTGCTCGTGCGTCAGGCCGAACTCCTGCACCAGGCGGCGGATGCCCTGGGCCTCCTCCAGCGGGTTGAGGTCTTCGCGCTGGATGTTCTCGATCAGCGCCATGGCGGCGGCGGCCTCGTCGGGCACCTCGCGCACCAGGGCGGGCACCTCGCTCAGGCCGGCCAGGCGGGCGGCGCGAAAGCGGCGCTCGCCGGCGATGATTTCGTAGTCCACTCCTAAATTTGGAGCGTTTCGCGCTTGTTCATTGCGGGCCAGCGGTTGATTTAACTCGCCGATTGCAGCACCAGCCGTCGCAGGGGAGGGCCCCTGCGACTCGTCATAACGGCGCAGCCGACCTGGTTCGCCGCGAAGGCGGCGAACCAGGATCGGCTGCATGATGCCCTGCGCCTTGATGCTCTCGGCCAGCTCGTAGAGCGCGCCCTCGTCCATGCGGGTGCGCGGCTGGTACATGCCGGGCGCAAGCTGGTCGAGTGCCAGCATCATGGGGGTGCCGGCGGGCGTGGTGGCGTCCGAGGCCTGGGTGGCGGGGCCCAGCAGCGCGTCCAGGCCGCGGCCCAGGCCCTTGGGTTTCTTGGTCACCATGGTGAATGCTCCGATGGAAAGGCTCGTTCAGGGGGTGCCGGGCGATGCGGCCAGCGCGCGCAGGGCGTGCAGCCCCTCGGGCCAGTCGCCCAGGCCGGAGTCGGCGTTGAGGTGGCCGCGTGCGCCCAGGTCGTGCCAGGCGGCGCCCCAGTCCTGCGCCAGCTGCCGGGCGTAGCCCAGGTTGGCGTAGGGGTCGTCGCTGCTGGCCATGACCAGGCAGGGAAAGGGCAGGCGCTGGCGCGCGGGCGGCGCCCAGCCGGGGATTTGCTGGCGCAGGTCGGCGCGCTCGATCTCGGGCGGCGCCGCCAGCAGGGCGCCGGCCACACGGGCCGTCTCGCGCGAGTGCGCCGCCCACCAGGCCAGCAGCAGGCAGCCCAGGCTGTGCGCGGCCAGCAGCACGGGGGCTGGCTGCGCCAGCAGCACCTCCTGCAGCCGCGCCGTCCAGTCACCGCGCAGCGGGCGCTGCCAGTCGTGCTGCTCCACGCGCGTGCAGCCGTGCAGCACCTCCCAGCGGCTTTGCCAGTGGCCGGGGCCGCTGCCCAACCAGCCGGGCAGCGTCAGCACGTGGGGAGACGCCTGGTCATCTATCATTTTGATAGCTGTTGACGCTTGACCCACGCGGGCAAGATGGCCATTGGACCCTGAATCATGCCCTAAGGCCACGCGCCACCAGCTCCTCGGCAAAGGCGACGAAGGCCTTGCTGCCCTTGGCGGCGGGGTCGAACACCACGCCGGGCAGGCCGTAGCTGGGCGCTTCGGCCAGGCGCACGTTGCGCGGGATGATGGCGTCGAACACCTTGTCGCCGTAGTGCGCCTTGAGCTGGTCGCTGACCTGCTGCTGCAGCGTGATGCGGGCGTCGAACATCATGCGCAGCAGGCCAATCAGGCGCAGGTCGCGGTTGAGGTTGGCGTGCACCTGGCGGATGGTGTTGGTCAGATCGGCCAGGCCCTCGAGCGCGAAGTACTCGCACTGCATGGGCACGATCACGCCCTGCGCGGCGCACAGGCCGTTGAGCGTGAGCATGCTCAGGGACGGCGGGCAGTCGATCAGCACGAAGTCGTAGTCAGCGCTTACTTGCGCCAGCGCCTCCTTCAGGCGGCGCTCGCGGCGCTCCTCGCCCACCAGCTCCACCTCGGCGCCGGCCAGCTCGCGGTTGGCGCCCAGCACGGCGTAGCCGGCGCCGGCCTCCTTCAGCCTGTCGGGCACCACGGCGGCCTCGGCGATGGTGGCGGATTCGAGCAGCACGTCGTACACCGACAGCGCCATGGCGCGCTTGTCCACCCCCGAGCCCATGGTGGCGTTGCCCTGCGGGTCCAGGTCGACCAGCAGCACGCGCTGGCCGATGTGCGCCAGCGCGGCCGCCAGGTTGACCGTGGTGGTGGTCTTGCCGACGCCGCCCTTCTGGTTGGCAATGCAAAAGATTTGAGCCATCGGGGGTTCAGTGCGAGGTGACCAGCTTGACGCCGAAGCCGATCAGGAACACGCTGGCCAGCCTGCGCAGCAGGCTGCTCAGGCGGGCGCTGGCGCGCAGGCGCTCGGCGAAGCGGTGCACCAGCAGCGACTCGACGACGCCGTACAGCAGCGTCAGCACGGCGGCGGTGACCGCCAGGGCGGCGAAGGTCACCATGCCCTGCTGGCGTACCGGATCGATGAACAGCGGCAGAAAGGCGACGTAGAACACGATCGCCTTGGGATTGAACAGGGTGATCAAAAATGCCTGGCGAAAGTGCCGCCGCGTGGGGGGCGCCGCCACCGCCGCGCCCTCGTCCGGACGCATGCGCCACATGCGCACGCCCAGCCAGGCCAGATAGATGGCGCCCACCCATTGCAGGGCCGAGAAGGCCATCGGGTAGGCGTGCAGCAGCGCCGCCACGCCGCCCAGGGCGCAGCCGATCAGAACCTGGTCACCCACCATGACCCCCAGCGTGGCGGCCAGGCCGCCACGCATGCCGTCCTGGGTGGCGCCGGTGGCAATCACCAGGTTGCCGGGGCCGGGGATCATCAGGAACAGCCAGAACGCGGCAACAAAGGCGGCGTAGTCGGTGATGCCAAACATGCTTGGGTTTTCTCGGAGATGGGTGTCGAGTTTACGGGACTTTGCTGCCAGGCCGAATGCGATCTCGCCCCGTCGGTTTCACGTGGAACACGTCGGCCGCATCCACACCAGGCAACGCTCGGCATCCAGGCCGGGCACCTGAAGCTGTTCCACGTGAAACACCTCGGCCCACGCCGGCAGGGCCGCGATCTCGTCGTCGGGGCGTTTGCCCTTCATGGCCAGCCAGACGCCCTGCTCCGCCAGCGCGCCGCGCGACCAGGTGACGAAGTCGGCCAGCGAGGCGAAGGCGCGCGAGGCGACGACGTCGAAGGGCTCGTGCACCGACTCGACACGGGCATGCCGCCCCGCCAGATTGCCCAGGCCCAACTGGCCCGCCGCCTGTTGCACGAAGGCCGCCTTCTTGGCCACCGCATCCACGCAGGTCACGGTCACCTCGGGGCAGCACGCAGCGATGACGACGCCCGGCAGCCCGCCGCCGCTGCCCACGTCCAGCAGGCGCGCCGGCCGGCCCTGGGTGTGGCGGCGCAGCGGCGCCACCACGGCCAGGCTGTCCAGCAGGTGGTGCGTCAGCATCTGCGCCGGGTCGCGCAGCGCCGTCAGGTTGTAGACGCGGTTCCACTTGGCCAGCAGGTCCAGGTAGGCCAGCAGCCGAGCCTGCATCGCATCGTCCAGCGACAGGCCGAGTGCCGACGCGCCGGCGCGCAGCTGCGCCAGTCGGTTATCCGGCTCGATCATGCCGCGCGCTCATCCATCGGGGCCGACTGCAGGCCACCTTTCTTCTTTAAGTGGATCAGCAGCAGGGACACGGCAGCCGGCGTGACGCCGGAGATGCGCCCGGCCTGCCCCAGGGTCTCGGGCCGGTGCTTTTGCAGCTTTTGCCGCACCTCGATCGACAGCGCGCCCACCTGCATGTAGTCCAGGTCGGCCGGCAGCCGCAGCGCCTCGTGGTGCGCGGCGCGTTCCACCTCGTCGCGCTGGCGGTCGATGTAGCCGGCGTACTTGGCGGCAATCTCCACCTGCTCGATGACGTCGTCCAGCGCATCGCCCAGTGTTTCACGTGAAACATCGCTCGCGGCGTAGCGGCCACCGTCCAGACTCATCAGCGCCGCATGGCTCACGCCCGGCCGGCGCAGCAGGTCGAACAGATTGTGCTCGTGCTCGATGGCCTTGCCCAGCACGCGTTCGGACTCATCGGCCGGCAGAATCTGCGGATTGACCCAGACCGACTTCAGGCGCTCGGTTTCACGTGAAACCGCGTCGCGCTTGCGGTTAAAGGCGTCCCAGCGCGCGTCATCCACCAGCCCCAGGCGCCGCCCCGTTTCGGTCAGGCGCATGTCGGCGTTGTCCTCGCGCAGCTGCAGCCGATATTCGGCGCGGCTGGTGAACATGCGGTAGGGCTCGGTCACGCCCTTGGTGATCAGGTCGTCCACCAGCACGCCCAGGTAGGCCTCGTCGCGGCGCGGCAGCCAGGCCTCCTCGCCCCGGCACAGCAGCGCGGCGTTGATGCCGGCAAACAGCCCCTGGGCGGCGGCCTCTTCGTAGCCGGTGGTGCCGTTGATCTGGCCGGCAAAGAACAGGCCGGCGATCTGCCGCGTCTCGAAGCTGCTCTTGAGCGCCCGCGGGTCGAAGTAGTCGTACTCGATGGCGTAGCCCGGCCGCAGGATGTGCGCATTCTCCAGCCCCGCGATGCTGCGCACCAGCTGGTACTGGATGTCGAACGGCAGGCTGGTCGAGATGCCGTTGGGATAGACCTCGTGCGTATCCAGCCCCTCGGGCTCCAGAAAGATCTGGTGGCTGTCCTTGCCGGCAAAGCGGTTGATCTTGTCTTCCACGCTGGGGCAATAGCGCGGCCCCACCCCCTCGATCTTGCCGGTGAACATGGGGCTGCGGTCAAAACCCGAGCGGATGATGGCGTGCGTGCGCTCGTTGGTGTGCGTCACCCAGCACGGCAGCTGGCGCGGGTGCATGTCCGCCCGGCCCATGAAGCTGAACACCGGCATCCGCGCGTTCTGCCCGCCGGGCATGCCGTCGCCGGGCTGCGCCTCGCAACGGCTGAAGTCGATCGTGCGGCCGTCCAGGCGCGGCGGCGTGCCGGTCTTCAGGCGCCCTTGCGGCAGCTTGAGCTCCTTCAGGCGCGCCGACAGGCTGACGGCAGGCGGGTCGCCCGCGCGGCCGGCCTGGTAGTTGTCCAGCCCGACGTGGATGCGCCCGTCCAGGAAGGTGCCGGCCGTCAGCACCACCGCCCGCGCCCTGAAGGCAATGCCCACCTGCGTGACGGCGCCCACCACGCGGTCGCCCTCCAGCAGCAGGTCGTCGACGGCCTGCTGGAACAGCACCAGATTGGGCTGGTTCTCCAGCCGGCGGCGGATGGCGGCCTTGTACAGCACGCGGTCGGCCTGCGCGCGCGTAGCGCGCACGGCGGGGCCCTTGCTGCCGTTGAGAATGCGGAACTGGATGCCCGCCTGATCGGTGGCCAGCGCCATCGCGCCGCCCAGCGCGTCGACCTCGCGCACCAGGTGACCCTTGCCGATGCCGCCGATGCTGGGGTTGCAGCTCATCTGCCCCAGCGTCTCGATGTTGTGCGTCAGCAGCAACGTGCGCGCGCCCATGCGGGCAGCGGCCAGCGCCGCCTCGGTGCCGGCGTGGCCGCCACCGACGACGATGACATCAAAGGGTTCGGGGTGAACATAGGCCGTCACGGCAGAAGCTCCAGCAGCGCCCGGCCATCGCGACGCGGGCAAAGTGCTTATTTTATGAGCAAATCGACTTTCGCCGTTGTTCGATGCCCGCAAGCAGCTATTGTTTTAATAGTACCAATCTCACGGTTTTGCCCCCGCCGCGATCCCCGCCAATGAGGTCAGGGCCCTCGGCTGGGCGACAATGCCCCCATCGCCCGCTGGCATCGCCAGCCGCGCGATGGATTCAAACCCAAGGAGACCCACCCATGGCCATTGCCCAGCCCGCAGCGCCCGCGACCATCACGCACGCCCTGCCGTCCTACCTCGACCCCAACCACCTCGGCCCCTGGGGCATCTACCTACAGCAGATCGACCGCGTCACGCCCTACCTGGGCCACCTGGCGCGCTGGGTCGAGACGCTCAAGCGCCCCAAGCGCGCGCTGATCGTGGACGTGCCGATCGAGCTGGACAACGGCACCATCGCCCACTTCGAGGGCTACCGCGTGCAGCACAACACCAGCCGCGGCCCCGGCAAGGGCGGCGTGCGCTTTCACCAGGACGTGACGCTGTCCGAGGTGATGGCCCTGTCGGCCTGGATGTCGATCAAGAACGCCGCTGTCAACGTGCCCTACGGCGGCGCCAAGGGCGGCATCCGCGTCGATCCGCGCAAACTGTCGCAGAAAGAGCTGGAGCGCCTGACCCGCCGCTACACCAGCGAGATCGGCATCATCATCGGCCCGTCCAAGGACATCCCCGCGCCCGACGTCAACACCAACGAGAAGGTGATGGCCTGGATGATGGACACCTACTCCATGAACGTGGGCGCCACCGCCACCGGCGTGGTCACCGGCAAGCCGGTGGACATGGGCGGCTCGCTGGGCCGGCGCGAGGCCACCGGGCGCGGCGTGTTCACCGTGGCCTGCGAGGCGGCCAAGCAGATCGGCCTGCCCATCGAGGGCGCGCGCGTGGCCGTGCAGGGCTTCGGCAACGTGGGCGGCATCGCCGGCAAGCTGTTTGCCGAGGCCGGCGCGCTGGTGGTCGCGGTGCAGGACCACACCGGCGGCGTGGCCAACGACAAGGGCCTGGCCGTGCCCAAGCTGCTCGAGCACGTGGCCAAGACCGGCGGCGTGGCCGGCTTCAAGGGCGGCGAGGCCATCACCAGCGCCGCCGACTTCTGGGCCTGCAAGTGCGACATCATGGTGCCCGCCGCGCTGGAAGGCCAGGTCACCAAGGCCAACGCCGGCAAGATCAAGGCCAAGATGCTGATCGAAGGCGCCAACGGCCCCACCACCCCCGAGGCCGACGACATCCTGCACGACAAGGGCGTGCTGGTGGTGCCCGACGTCATCGCCAACGCCGGCGGCGTGACGGTGAGCTACTTCGAGTGGGTGCAGGACTTTTCCAGCTTCTTCTGGGACGAGGACGAGATCAACCGGCGCCTGGTCGGCATCATGAAGCACGCCTTCGACGCCGTGTGGCAGACCGCGCAGGAGCACCAGGTGAGCCTGCGCACCGCCGCCTACATCGTGGCCTGCACGCGCATCCTCAACGCCCGCGATCTGCGCGGCTTGTACCCCTGAGCGGTGCCGCGCGGCGCGGCAAAAAAACCCGCTTTCTGCTACGCTGCGCCCGCCCCGGCGGCCACTCCAACGGTCGCCGGGCCCGTGTTCCCAACTGCCCTTCGAATCCCCATGAAGCTCTACTACTCCGCGGGCGCCTGCTCGCTGTCGCCCCACATCGTGCTGGAAGAAGCCGGCCTGCCGTACGAGGCCATCTCCGCCCCCACCAAGACCAAGCAACTACCCGACGGCAGCGACTACCGCAAGGTCAACCCGCTGGGCTACGTGCCCTACCTGGTGCTGGACGACGGCACCGGCCTGCGCGAAGGCCCGGCGATCGTGCAGTACATCGCCGACCAGGCACCCCACAGCAAGCTGGCCCCGCCCAACGGCACGCTGGCGCGCTATCAATTGCAGAGCTGGCTCAACTTCATCGGCACCGAGGTGCACAAGGGTTTCTCGCCCCTGTTCAACCCCGCCATGCCGGCCGAGGCCAAGAAGATCAGCGCCGAGCGCCTGCAAGACCGCCTGAAGTGGGTCGACGGCGAGCTGGCCGGCAAGACCTGGCTGATGGGCGCGGACTTCACCGTCGCCGACGCCTACCTGTTCGTGGTCACCAACTGGGCCAAACCGATGCAGATCGACCTCACGCCCTACGCCAACCTGCTGGCCTGGCGCGAGCGTGTGGCCGCCCGCCCGGCCGTGCAGCGTGCGATGAAAGCCGAAGGGCTGATCTGAGACTTGCGGGCCGTCCGCCCGCGCGTCACACCGCGCCGCTGGCCTTGAGTGCGTCGATCTCACGCGCTGAGAAACCCCAGCTACTCAGGATTTCGTCGCCATGCTCGCCCGGTTGGGCGGGCGGGCGCTGGATTTCTGGCGCGGTGCGCGAGAACCGCGGCGCCGGCGCCGGCTGAACGACGCCCGCGTGCTCCACGAAGGTCTGTCGGGCGACGTTGTGCGGGTGCCGCGGCGCCTCGTCCAGATCGAGCACCGGCGCCACGCAAGCGTCGGTGCCCTCCAGCAGCTCGCACCACTGCGCGCGCGTGCGGGTGCGCAAGGTGTCGGCCAGCCGTTTGTGCAGGCGCGGCCACGAGGCCGGGTCCCAACGCTCCGCGAATTCGTCGGCGGGCAGGTCCAGCTTGGCGACCAGCAGGTCGTGGAACGGCGGCTCGATCGGCCCCAGCGCCAGCCACTTGCCGTCGGCGCACTCGTAGGTGCCGTAGAACGGCGCGCCGCCATCCAGCAGGTTGGCCTCGCGTTCGTTCTTCCAGTGGCCCATGGCCTTGAAGCTGTATTGCATGGCCATCAGCAGTGCCGCGCCATCGGTCATCGCCGCATCGACCACCTGGCCGCGCCCGGACTTGCCGGCCTCCAGCAGCGCGCAGACTATGCCGAAGGCCACGAACATGGCCCCGCCGCCGAAGTCGCCCACCAGATTGAGCGGCGCCACGGGCTTGCCCGCCGTGCCGATGGCGTGCAGGGCGCCGGTCAGGGCGATGTAGTTGATGTCGTGGCCGGCGGCCTGGGCCAGCGGGCCGCTTTGGCCCCAGCCGGTGATGCGGCCGTAGACCAGCTTGGGGTTGCGCTGCAGGCAGGGCTCGGGGCCCAGGCCCAGGCGCTCCATCACGCCGGGGCGAAAGCCCTCAAGGATGGCGTCCGCCTCGCCCACCAGCCGCAGCACGGCGGCCACCGCCTCGGGCTTCTTCAAGTCCAGCGCCAGCGAGCGCCGCCCGCGGTTGAGAAAGCCGCCGTTCTTGAGCACGTCGAACGCGCTGGCGTCGCTGCGGCCCTTGCGGTCGATGCGGATCACCTCGGCGCCCATGTCGGCCAGCAGCATGGCGGCGAACGGCGCCGGGCCGATGCCCGCCATCTCGATGATCTTGAACCCGGCCAATGGCCCCATGGCGTGCTCCTCTTTTTGAATCAACCGGCGATGACGGCCCGGGCGATCACCAGGCGCTGGATGTCGGATGCGCCTTCGTAGATCTGGCTCACGCGCACGTCGCGGTAGATGCGCTCGACGGGGAAGTCGCTCACGTAGCCGTAGCCGCCGTGGATCTGGATGGCGTCCGAGCATACGCGTTCGGCCATTTCCGAGGCGAACAGCTTGGCCATCGACGCTTCCTTCAGGCAGGGCCGGCTGGCGTCCTTGAGAGTCGCTGCGTGCAGCACGAGCTGGCGCGCGGCCTCGATCTGCGTGGCCATGTTGGCCAGCCGAAAGGCCACTGCCTGGTGCTCCACGATGGGCACGCCGAAGGCTTCGCGCTCGCGGGCGTACTTCAGCGCCGCCTCCAGCGCGGCGCGCGCCATGCCCACCGACTGCGCGGCGATGCCGATGCGCCCGGCTTCGAGGTTCGAGAGAGCAATCTTGTAGCCCTCGCCCTCCTTGCCCAGCAGATGATCGGCCGGGATGCGGCAGTCCTCGAACAGGATCTGCGCCGTGTCCGAGGCGTGCTGGCCCATCTTGTCCTCGATGCGCGCCACCTTGTAGCCCGGGTTGTCGGTGGGCACCAGGAAGGCCGAGATGCCCTTCTTGCCCGCCTGCTTGTCGGTCACGGCAAACACGATCGCCAGCTGAGCGTTCTTGCCGGTGGTGATGAACTGCTTGACGCCGTTCAGCACCCAGGCGTCGCCCTCGCGCACGGCGGTGGTGCGGATGGCGGAGGCGTCCGAGCCCACGTGCGGCTCGGTCAGGCAGAAGCACCCCAGCCATTCGCCGCTGGCCAGGCGCGTCAGGTACTTGTCCTTCTGCGTATCGCTGCCGTAGTTCATGGTGATGCCGCAGGCCAGCGAGTTCTGCACGCTGACGATGCTGGACGTGGCGCCGTCACCGACCGCGACCTCCTCGATGGCGAGGGCCAGCGACACATAGTCCAACTCGGCGCCGCCCCAACGCTCGGGCACGACCATGCCCAGCACGCCCAGCTCGCCCAGCTCCTTCAGCGCCTGCTGGGGGAAGCTGTGCTGCTTGTCCCACTCGGCGGCAAAGGGCGCCAGGCGCTCGGCTGCGAACTGGCGCAGCGAGTCGCGGATCATTTCCTGTTCTTGCGTGAAGATCATTCTTAATGCTCCCGTTTACAGGACTTCGAGCGCCACGGCCGTGGCCTCGCCGCCGCCGATGCACAGGCTGGCGATGCCGCGCTTGCCGCCGCGCTGGCGCAGCGCGTGGATCAGCGTGACGATGATGCGCGCGCCGGTGGCGCCGATCGGGTGGCCCAGAGCGCAGGCGCCGCCGTTGACGTTCACCTTGTCATGCGGCAGGCCCAGCGCGTCCATGGCCAGCAGCGTGACGACCGCGAACGCCTCGTTGATCTCGAACAGGTCCACGTCGCCCACGCCCCAGCCGGTCTTGGCCAGCACGTTGCGGATCGCGGTGGCCGGCGCGGTGGTGAATTCGCCCGGCGCCTGCGCGTGGCTGGCATGGGCGTGGATGCGCGCCAGCGGCGCCAGGCCACGGCGCTTGGCTTCCGACTGGCGCATCAGCACCAGCGCGGCGGCGCCGTCGGAGATCGACGAGGCATTGGCCGGCGTCACCGTGCCGTCCTTGCGAAAGGCGGCCTTCAGTTGCGGGATCTTGGCGGCGTCGCACTTGCCCGGCGTTTCGTCGTCGGCCAGCACCACCTCGCCCTTGCGGCCGGTGATTTTCACCGGGGCGATTTCGGCGCGGAACGCACCACTAGTCACCGCGTGCTGGGCGCGGCGCACCGATTCGACGGCGTAGGCGTCCTGGCGCTCGCGCCCGATGCCGTGCTCCTGCGCCGACAGATCGGCGTAGTAGCCCATCAGCTTGCCCTCGTAGGCGTCTTCCAGCCCGTCGAGGAACATGTGGTCGAAGATCTGGTCGTGGCCCAGGCGGTAGCCCTGGCGCGCCTTGGGCAGCACGTAGGGCGCGTTGGTCATCGACTCCATGCCGCCGGCCAGGCCCACCTTGCAGGTGCCGGCCAGCAGCAGGTCGTGCACCAGCATGGTGGCCTTCATGCCCGAGCCGCACATCTTGGTCAGGGTGGTAGACGGCACCGCGGGCGACAGGCCCGCGCCCAGCACCGCCTGGCGTGCCGGGGCTTGCTTCAGGCCGGCGTACAGGCAGCAGCCCAGGATGGCTTCGTCGATGTCGGCGGCGTGGCTGCCGATGTCGGCCAGCACGCCGGCAATGGCGGCGCTGCCCAGCTGCGGGGCGGTGACGGGGGCGAACTGCCCCTGGAAGGCGCCGATGGGGGTGCGGCGCGCGGCCACGATGACGATGGGATCGGTCATGAAATGCTCCTTTTTATTTGGCGCCCATGCGGATGGCGCCGTCGATGCGAATGACTTCGCCGTTCAGGTAGGGGTTGTCGACGATGTGGCGCACCAGGCCGGCGAATTCGGCCGGCTTGCCCAGGCGCGAGGGGAAGGGCACCATCTTGCCGAGCGAGTCCTGCACCTCCTGCGGCATGCCCAGCAGCATGGGCGTTTCCATGATGCCGGGGGCGATGGTCATGACGCGGATGCCGAAGCGGCTCAGTTCGCGCGCGACCGGCAGCGCCATGGCCACGACGCCGCCCTTGGATGCGGCGTAGGCAGCCTGGCCGACCTGGCCGTCGAAGGCCGCCACCGATGCGGTGTTGACGATCACGCCGCGCTCGCCGTCGGCGCTCGGCGCGTTGGCCGACATGGCATCGGCCGCCAGCCGCAGCATGTTGAAGGGGCCCACCAGGTTCACCTGGATGGCCTTGGCAAAGCTCGCCAGGCGATGCGGCCCTTCCTTGCCCAGCACCTTTTCGGCCGGCGCGATGCCGGCGCAGTTGACCAGGCCGTGCAGCGCGCCGAAGCTGTCGCACGCCAGATTCACGGCGGCGCGCGCGCTGGCCTCGTCGGCCACGTCGGTGGCGGCAAAGCGCACCTTGGCGCCCAGCTCGGCGGCCAGGGCCTTGCCGGCGGCTTCATTCAAGTCGGCGATGACGACGTTGCCGCCGGCGTTTGCCAGCATGCGCACGGTGGCCGCGCCCAGGCCGGAGGCGCCGCCGGTGACCAGGAAAGTGTGGTTTTCAATCATCATGGTGACGTGCTCCTTATTGGTTGCCGGCCGCGGCGGCCTGCTGGCGCAGCAGAAAGCGCTGGATCTTGCCGCTGGGGGTCTTGGGCAGTTCGGTGACGAACTCGATCTCGCGCGGGAAGGCGTGCGCGGCCAGGCGGCGCTTGACCATCAGCTGCAACTCGTCGGCCAGCGCAGCCGACGCTTCATAGCCCGCGCGCAGCACCACGAAGGCCTTGACGATCTCGGTGCGCTCGGGGTCGGGCTTGCCGATGACGGCGGTCTCGGCCACGGCCGGGTGCTCGATCAGGCAGCTCTCGACGTCGAACGGCCCGATGCGATAGCCCGACGAGGTGATGATGTCGTCGCCGCGGCCGACGAAGGCGATGCTGCCGTCGGCGGCCATCTCCACGGTGTCGCCGGTGAGGTAGTACTTGCCGACGAAGGCCGAGGTCTTCTGCTGCCAGTAGCCCGGGAAGTAGTACAGCGGCGAGTTGTCGCGGTCCACCGCCAGCGTGCCCTGCGTGCCCACGGGCAGCTCGTGGCCTTCGTCATCGACCACCACCAGGCGGTAGCCGGGCACCGGCAGGCCGGCGCTGCCCAGGCGCACCGCGTGCGTCAGGCCGTGGAAGTTGCACAGCACCATGCCGATCTCGGTCTGGCCGTAGTGGTCGCTGATGGGGCAGTCCAGCTTGTCGCGGAACCAGCGGATGACTTCGGGGTTCAGCGGCTCGCCGGCGCTGCTGACCACGCGCAGCCGGCCGCGCAGGCGTTGCACCACCTCGTCGCCGGCGCCGATCAGCAGGCGGTAGGCGGTGGGCGAACCCGCCAGGTT
Organism: Burkholderiaceae bacterium; assembly: GCA_024235995.1. Classification (NCBI taxonomy): domain Bacteria; kingdom Pseudomonadati; phylum Pseudomonadota; class Betaproteobacteria; order Burkholderiales; family Burkholderiaceae; species Burkholderiaceae bacterium. Next base: position 734,326 of record JACKLI010000001.1, on the reverse strand, counting down.
GTCGATGCCGTACTTCTCGATCACGTGGCAGGTGCTGTCCACCGTGAAGTGGCCGTCGTAGAAGGTGGTGGCCTGGCCGAGCAGCAAGGGCCCAATGGCGGAGAAATACAGCCCGTAGGCCCAGCCTGGATCGGCAATGTTCCAGTAGTTGTCGCCGGGGCGCAGGTCCACCGCGTAGCGCATGTACATATAGATCGCCATCAGCGCCCGGTGCGGCACGGCCACGCCCTTGGCCAGGCCGGTGGTGCCGGAGGTGAACAGCATCATGCAGGCGTCGTCGCCGGTGCGCAGCACGGGCGTGAAGGCGTTGCTGTGGCGGTCGATCTCGGCCTGGAAGTCGAAGTCGCCGGCGCGGGTGGCGGCCCCGGCGCTGGCCACGGTGACGACCGGCGGGCAGCCCTTCACGTCGTCGAGCTTGGGGCGGTTGGCGCTGTCGGTGACGATCAGCCTGGCCTCGCTGGAGTTGACGCGGTGCTCGATCGACTTGGCGCCGAAGGCCGTGAACAGCGGCTGGTACACCGCGCCGGCGCGCCAGACGCCCAGGATGACCACCAGCAGCTCGGGCGTGCGCGGCAGCAGGCCGGCCACGCGGTCGCCCGGCTTGACGCCCTGGCTGACCAGGAAGTTGGCAAAACGCGAGGACAGCTCGCGCAGTTGCTCGAAGGTGTAGCTGGCGCTGCGGCCGTCCTGCGCCTCCCAGTTCAGTGCCACGCGGCCGGCTTCAGCGTGGCGGTCGCAGCACTCGATGGCGGCGTTGATGCCGTTCTTGAAGTCGCCGGAAAAGGTCTTGGCGACGTCCTCCAGGCGGAAGTGGGCGACGAAGTCCTGATACGTGGGCAGGGTACTGCTTTCGGTGGCGTGGGCGGCCATGGTCATCTCCGTTGTGAAATGGGGGGCAGGGGGTGCGGGGAGTCTAGGAATCGGGCCGCTCTTTTCCTACGCCCAAATCGGTCAAAATGAGTGACGGCTTTTGCCACACCGGCGCCGGCCGGCAGAACCAATGAACAAGGGGACGATCTCGATCAGCTTCGTTGCCGAGGCCCTGGCCGAGGCGAAGCGCCGTGGACTGGACGTGGCGGCGCTGACAGCGCGCGCGGGCTTCAGCGCCGAGCTGCTGGGCATGCCGCTGGCCCGGGTGTCGCCGCAGCAGTACGGGGCGCTGTGGCACGTGCTGGCCGCCGAGCTGGGCGACGAGTTCTTCGGCATGGACGCGCACCCCATGCGCCCGGGCGGCTTCGCCATCCTCACCCACGCCGTGCTCGATGCCCGGGACCTGCACCACGCGCTGGAGCGGGCGCTGCGCTTCTTCTCGCTGGTGCTGGACGACGTGTCGGGCCAGCTGAACGTGCACGGCGGCCAGGCCGCGCTGACCCTGATCGACCGGGGCCCGCCCGCGCGGCTGTTTGCCCACGGCACGCTGTTCGTCATCCTGCACGGCCTGGCGTGCTGGCTGGTCGGGCGGCGCCTGCCGATCGTGGCGACGTCCTTCTGCCAACCGGCGCCCGAGCATGCCGCCGAATACCGCCTGATCTTCGGCCAGGCGCTGCGCTTCGAGCAGCCAGCCAGCCGCCTGGTGCTGGACGCGGCCCATCTCGACCTGCCGCTGGTGCGCGACCGCAAGGCGGCGCAGGCCTTTTTGCGCGAGGCGCCGGCCAACTTCCTGCTCAAGTACCGCTGCCGCAACGGCCCCACCGCCCTGGTGCGCGGGCACCTGTGCCGCGTGCCGCCGGCGGACTGGCCCGACTTCGAGGTGCTGGCCGCCTCGCTGCACACCACCGCCTCCACCCTGCGGCGCCACCTGGAGCAGGAAGGCCAGACCTACCAGAGCATCAAGGACGACCTGCGCCGCGACCTGGCGGTCGACTACCTGTGCAACTCCCCGTCCAGCGTGGCCGACATCGCGCACGCCCTGGGGTTTGCCGAACACAGCGCCTTCCACCGCGCGTTCCGCAAATGGACCGGGGCCAGCCCGGGCGAATACCGCCACCAGGGGGCAGCCAGCGCGGCGCGCGCCTACGCCGGCCGCGCACTGCATTCAAGCTAGCGCAAGGGCTTTTGCCGCCACGCCACCAGCGCCCCCAGCCACAGCGCGCCCGCCGAGTACAGCAGGCCGCGCGTCAGCCCGCCGGGGCCGTCAGCAATCCAGCCCACCACGGTAGGCCCGACGATCTGGCCGAAGGCAAACACGATGGTGAAGGCGCTGATGCCCGCGGCCCACTGCCCGCTGGCCAGGTTGTGGCGCACGAAGGCGGTGGTGGACGCCACCAGCGACAAGAACACCGCGCCAAACAGCAGGCCCGAGGCCAGCACCACCGGCCAGGCGCCGGTCAGCGCCGGGGCCACGGTGGCCACGCCCAGCAGGGCGTTCAGCAGCGCCAGCGCGCCGCCGCCCCGGGCGCGGTCCAGCAGCCGCGCCCAGATGCGCGCCGACGCCACCACCGCCAGCCCCAGCAGGGTGTAGAACAGCGTCACCGCGCCGGCGCTGGCGCCCTGCTCGCGCAGCAGGGCGATCACGAAGGTCATGTAGCCGATGTAGCCCACGCCAAACAGCGTGTAGCCGGCCAGCGCCCAGCCCATCGGCCGCCAGCGGGGTTTTGCAGCCCAATCGGCCTCTGGCCCCGATGGAACATGCGCAATCAGCTCCTGTTTTTGTAGTATTTTGGCGGGCCAGCGCAGCACCGCCGTGGCCGCCAGGCACGCCAGCGCCATGCCCCACCAGGCCCAGGCCCAGCCGTGGGGCACGCGGCGCGCCGCATCCAGCAGCAGCGGCACGCCCAGCGCCGCCAGCGCAATGCCCCAGCCCACCCCGCCGTAGTACAGGCCCAGCAGCAGGCCCGCCTGCCCCGGCTGGCGCGTGCCCAGCCGCGCGGCCAGCAGCCCGCCGGCGATGAACACGAAGGCGCTGGCCACCCCGGCCAGCAGGCGCTGCAGCAGCAGCGGCGCGGCGGCGACGAAAAAGCCCGACAGCGCCATGAACACGCTGGCCAGCACCGCCCCCCACAGCAGCATGCGGGCGGCATCCAGGCGGCGCAGCAGCCAGGGCGTGGCCAGCGCGCCCAGCAGGTAGCCGGCGGCGTTGACGGTGTTCATCGCGCCGGCCAGGGTGTAGCTCCAGGCCAGGTCGTCCTTCATCACCGGCAGCAGCAGGCCGTAGGCAAAGCGCGTGATGCCCAGCGACACGGCGGCCCCCAGCGACAGCGCCAGGGCCAGGAGGACGGGTGCGGGGCCGGCGGGCGCGGCGGGCGGTGCGGTCATCGGGCCATTGTGGCGCAGCCCCGCGCGGGACCGGGCCAGCCATCCCTCGTCCGTCGCACAATGGCCCCTGCCATTTTTGTCACCCGAGAGCCCGACGATGTCCCACCCGCTGTTTTCCTCCCTGCGCCTGGGCGCGCTCACCGTGCCCAGCCGCGTCGTCATGGCGCCGCTCACGCGCAACCGCGCGCCCGGCGCCGTGCCCACGGCGATGATGGCCGAGTACTACCGCCAGCGCGCCGACCCCTGGCGCGGCGCCGGCCTGATCGTGAGCGAGGGCACGGCCATCAGCCCGCAGGGCCAGGGCTACGCCGACGTGCCCGGCCTGTACGACAGCGCGCAGCTCGACGGCTGGCAGCAGGTGACGAAGGCCGTGCACGCCGCCGGCGGCCGCATCTTCTGCCAGCTGTGGCACGTGGGGCGCGTGTCGCACCCGCTGCTGCAGCCAGGCCACCAGCCGCCTGTGGCGCCCTCGGCCATCCGCGCCAACACCAAGACCTACGTGATCGACGGCGAAGGCCAGGGCGGCTTCACGCCCACCAGCGAGCCGCGCGCGCTGCACCGGCACGAGATTCCCCTGCTGGTGCACGACTTCGCCGCCGCCGCGCGCAACGCCGTGCAGTCGGCCGGCTTCGACGGCGTGGAAATCCACGGCGCCAACGGCTACCTGCTGGACCAGTTCCTGAAGACCGGCGCCAACCGGCGCGAGGACGACTACGGCGGCGCCATCGCCAACCGCGCGCGCCTGATGCTGGAAGTCGCCCGCGCCGTGGCCGACGCGGTGGGCGCCGAGCGCACGGGCCTGCGCGTGTCGCCCGTCACGCCCGCCAACGACATCGTCGACGCCGACCCGCAGCCGCTGTTCCAGCACCTGATGCGCGAGCTGGCCCCGCTGCCGCTGGCCTACGTCCACGTCATCGAGGGCGCCACCGGCGGCCCGCGCGAGGTCGAAGGCCGCCCCTTCGACTACGCCGCCATGAAGGCCGCCTACCGCCAGGCCGGCGGCCAGGGCGCGTGGATGGTCAACAACGGCTACGACGGCGCGCTGGCGCGCGCGGCCATCGAATCGGGCCACGCCGACCTGGTGGCCTTCGGCAAGCCCTTCATCAGCATGCCCGACTGGACCGAGCGCCTGCGCCGCAACCTGCCCGCCGTGGCACCCGAGCGCGCCACGCTGTATGGCGGCGGCGCGCATGGCTACATCGACTACCCGCCGCTGGAGGATTGAAGCGGTTCAACGCGCCGTCGCCGCGCGCACCTGGGCCACCTGGGCAGCTGTTACCGCCGGCGCGTTGTTGGACCAGCCCTGGCGCACGAAGCTGGCCAGCGCCGCCACCTCGTCGTCCTTCAGGCGCCAGCCGAAGTCGGGCATGGCCAGGCGCGCGGGCCGCAGCTGGGTGGAGGGCATGGCCGCGCCGTTCAGGATCACGGCGATCAGGCCGCCGGCGTCCTGGGCGGTGACCAGGGCGTTGCCGTCCAGCTGCGGAAACACCGCCTTGGCGCCCTTGCCGCTGGTGAAGTGGCAGGCGCTGCAGTTGTCCAGGTACAGGCGCGCGCCCAGCTCCAGCTGGGGCGAGGCGCCGTCCAGCGTCTGGGTGGTGGCCGCGGCGCTGGCGCGCAGCGCCGTCAGGCCGTTAACCGGGCGGTCCTGGCGGATGGCCTTGAGGTAGGCCACGACGGCGTCCAGGTCGTCCTTGGGCAGGTACTGCAGCGAGTGGTCGACGGCCAGCGCCATCTCGCCCGTCACGCCCGTGGTGTCGCTGCGGCCGGTGGCCAGCAGGGCCGCCAGCTGCACCGCGCTCCAGCGCTGCGCGTCGCTGTCCTTGGCGCGCAGGTCGGGCACCGGCCAGCCGTTCAGCACCGTGCCGGTCAGGAAGTCGCCCGAGCGCGCGTCGTAGCCTTTTTCGGCAAACGTCAAGCTGTTGCGCGGCGTGTGGCAGGAGCCGCAGTGCGCCAGGCCTTCGACCAGGTAGGCGCCGCGATCGAGCCGGGCGTCGCCCATGTGCGGCTCGAAGCCCGCCTGGGGCAGGGCCACCCAGTTCCAGACCCGGATGCCCCAGCGCTGGTTGAACGGAAAGCTCAGCGCGGTGGCCGGCGCCTGGGTGGGCACCGGGGCCACCTCGTGCATCAGGTAGGCGTACAGGGCGCGCACGTCCGGCTCGCTCATCTTGCGGTAGCTGGGGTAGGGCATGGCCGGGTACAGCGGCGTGCCGTCCCTGCGCACGCCATCGACCAGCGCGGCGCGAAACTCGTCCAGCGTGTAGCTGCCGATGCCGCTGTCCTTGTCGGGCGTGATGTTGGTCGAGTAGATGGTGCCGTAGGGCGAGGCAATGGCCAGGCCGCCCGCGTAGGGCTGGCCCTTGGGCGCCGTGTGGCAGGCCATGCAGTCGGCCGCCACGGCCACCGCCCGGCCGGCGCCCGGCGGCGGCTGGTAGTCGGCCGGCAGCACCTGCGCCGGCGCGGTGCGCTGCGGCGGCACGTACATCAGGCCCAGAACCACCGCGATGCCGATCACGATCAGCACGCCGACGATGCGAAGCAGCGCTTTCATGGTGGGCTCCTTGCACTCAGACCAGCGGACGCGGGTTCTTCAGATAGTCCTGCCGGATCGCCCGCGCCGACCAGTACGCCAGCGCGCCGACGGTGCCGGTGGGGTTGTATTGCAGGTTCTGCGGGAAGGCGCTGGAGCCCATCACGAACACGTTGTGCACGTCCCAGCTCTGCAGGTAGCGGTTGAGCGCGCTGCGGCCGGGATCGGTGCCCATGATGGCGCCGCCGACGTTGTGTGTGGTCTGGTAGGGCCGCACGTCGTAGTGCGCGCCCTCGCTCTTGTAGCCCGAGCCCCAGTGCGTGGGGTTCATCGACTTGGCGATGGCCTCGATCTTGCCGCGCATGAACTGCGTCATGCGGATGTCGTTGGGCTTCCAGTCGAAGGTCATGCGCAGCATGGGCTGGCCGTGGCGGTTGCGGTAGGTCGGGTCCAGATCGAGGTAGCAATCGCGGTAGGCCATGTTCGAGCCGTGGCTGCCGATGCTCATCGCATGGCCGTACCAGTCCTTGATGCCCTGCTTCCAGCCCGCGCCCCAGCCGGGGGTGCCGGGCGGCAGCGGCATGGAGGCGATCGGCCGGCCGTTGAACTGGCCGCTGCTGATGTAGCTGCCGCCGATGAAGCCCTCGCGGCCGAAGTCGATCTGGTTGACGGCGTAGTCGTCGATCACGATCGCGCTGGAGCCGGCGCCCACGAACGGGTTGAAGTGCACGTCCTTGAAGAACAGCGAGGTGCCGCCCGTCATCTGGTAGGCGTAGTTGCGGCCCACCACGCCCTCGCCGGTCTCGGCCACGTAGGGCTTGCCGATGCCCGACAGCAGCAGCAGGTGCACGTTGTAGAACTGGTAGGCGGCCAGGATGACCAGGTCGGCCGGCTGGAACACCTCCTCGCCTTTCTCGTCGACGTAGGTCACGCCGGTGGCGGTCTTCCTGTCGGCCGCCAGCTCCACCCGGATGACCTCGGCGCGCGTGCGGTAGCTGAAGTTGGGCTTGTGCTTGAGCGCGCCCAGGATGCAGGTCTGCGGCGACGACTTGGAGTAGTTGATGCAGCCGAAGCGTTCGCAAAAGCCGCAGAAGTTGCACGGTCCCAGCTGCATGCCGTACTCGTTGGTGTAGGCGTCCGACAGGTTGGCCGAAGGCAGCGGAAACGGGTGGTAGCCCATGGCCTTGGCCGCCTCGCCGAACATCTTGCCGTTGAGCAGCGTGGGCAGCGGCGGCAGCGGGTAGGCGCGCTTGCGCGGCCCCTCGAACGGGTTGCCGCCGGCCTGCGTCTGGCCGCCGATGTTGCCCGCCCGGCCGGAGATGCCGCACACGTACTCGAAGCGGTCGAAGTGCGGCTCCAGCTCGTCGTAGCTGACGCCCCAGTCCTCGATCGTCATGCCCTCGTCGATCGTCTTGGCGCCGAACTTCTCGGTCACGTACGAGCGCAGGCGCAGCTCCTCGGGCAGCGCGCGCCAGGTGTGGCCGTTCCAGTGCACGCCCGCCCCGCCCACGCCGTTGCCCGGCAGAAAGCTGCCCAGCACGCGGTAGGGCAGCGCCGTCTCCTGCAGCGAGCGGCGCACCGTCAGCGTCGAGTGCGCCGGCGCCTCCATCAGCTTGAGCCGGACGCCGTACTTCAGCTCGTCGATCATCTTGGGGTAGGCGAAATCGGGCACCGTGTCGCGGTCCTCGCCGCGCTCCAGCGCCAGCACGTTCAGCCCGGCCTCGGCCAGCTCCATCGCCAGGATCGAGCCGGTCCAGCCCAGGCCCACGATCACCGCATCGGTTTTTTTCTCCTGCCGTGCCATGGTCAACCCCTTGCCCCGGAAATGGCCACCGGCCCCAGCGGGTACGGCTTGCCCTGGTCGTTGGCCCATTCCAGGTACGCCCCGCGCGCGCCCGGAAAGCCGATGTGCTTCCAGCCCACCATCTGGTGGTTGCCGCCGTACATCGGGTCGGCCAGAAAACCTTCCTTGGTGTTTTGCAGCAAGAAGGCGAAGAAGTCGCGCAGCTCGGCCTTCAGGCCCAGCTTGCCGGCCTGCAGCGTCTTGAGCACCTCGTCCTGCGCCGCCTCGTCCAGCGCGGCGAAGGCCTTGCCCTTGTTCTGCGTGCACCAGCCGTCCACCGCCGCGATCGCCCCACGGTAGATCTGCGCCGGCGTCAGCGGCGACTGAAAACCCCGCTGCGGGTTCGCGTCGGCCTCGTGCGGGCCGCCCATGAACCAGTCCGCCGCGCTGCCGAAATCGCCCGCCAGCTGCCGGTCGATGAACACCGGCACCTGCGCCTCGATGGCGCCCGGCCCGTCGCCCGCCGAGGGGATCAGGCGCGCGCACGCCGCGCGCACGAAGGCCCATTCATTCGCGTTGAGGTACACCGGCTTGTACTCGTCCAGCAGGGCCTTGGCCGCCTGCGTGGCCGACGGGCCGCCGGCCAGCAGCACCGCCCCGCTGCCCATCGCCGCCTTCAGCATGAAGCGCCGGTTGGGCCGGCTCTCCGGTGGCTTCAGTTCGTGCCAGGTCGTGGGTGGCTGCCGGTCGTCGCTCATCACGCTCTCCTTCGCGTTGCGAAAGTTCAGGCGAGTTCACGATATCACGGTGCCTGCCCGCTTGTAAAACGGCGTCGGGTCGCCTCGGCAACTGGGTAGGCGGCCGCCCCCTCGAGCCAGATCGACCCACAGCACCACCTGGCGCCTATGTAGAACCTTGGCATTGATACAACAGCCTGTGCCATCGCACAGTGTGAACTTGTTCACACACCAATTTGACTTTTCAAGAGCCGCCGTTTCACCCTGACGACAGTGTGTGATTTCGCACAGTTTTCAAGCTTCAAAAACTTGTCTGCCATGGGTACTCACTTCTAAGATTCGCGCCCACTGCAATGACTACTTTTCGATTCATAGTCGTTGCTCCACCCGACTCATTGACCCTGCCCTTCAACCCCCGCGGCATGCCGCACGAAAGTCGACACATCATGAACAAGCAACTCCTCGCCAAGCTGGCCATCATTGCCCTGGGCGCCACCCTCGGCGCCGCGCAGGCCGACACCGTGACGCCCGCCCCGACCTTCCTGGTCAAGATGACGATCACCAAGACCTGCAAGGTCACCACCGCGCCCACGGACATCGACCTGGGCAGCGTCGCCGCCAGCAGCACCGCCGTGAGCCAGACCGGCAGCAACACCTTCAAGGTCAACTGCTCCAGGCTCACCCCCTTCCACATCGGCCTGGCACCCTCCGTCGCCAACGGCGGCGACAGCAATGGCAACGGCAAAATGGCCAGCGTTGCCAACAGCGCCACCAACACCGACAAGGTGCCGTACACGCTGTACCAGGACAGCGGCTACGCCACCGCCTGGGGCAACACCGCCACCCCCACCGCGGACGGCAACGGCAAGGGCGGCACCGGTGCCGGCATGGCGGTTGCGAATGCGATCATGTTCACCGCTTACGCCAAGGCCACCAACTCCGATTACGCGCCGGACGACTACAAGGACACCGTGACGGTCAACGTCAACTACTGATCGCGAACGCCCACGCCCGCCCATGCGCCCGCAAGCCATCGCCCAGGCCGCTGCCGTGCTGGCCTGCTGCGCCGGCGCCGGCGCAGCCCCGGCCGGGCAAGGCAGCCCGGGCTTTGCGGTGCGCCTGCAGGTGCTGTCCACCTGCCGCGTGTCGGCGCCGCCCCACCCGGGCGTCCCGGCGGCGAGCGACCGGGCGCTGCGGGTCCACTGCTCGCGCCAGACACCGTTCATCGCCCGCCTGCCCGCGCCGGCCAGTACGGGCGTGGCGGCCACGGGCCGCGGCATGGACCAGGTCAGCGCCGTCCTGCCTGCCGGCGAGGCGGCGGCGGGCGATGCCGGCGCGGCCCAGGTCACCGCCGTCCACGTGGACTATTGATCCGGTTCTTTTTTTCTCCAAGCCCATCATGCGCCGACTTCTTTCCTGCGCCCTGGCGGCCGCCGCCCTGCTGGCGACTGCCCCGGTCCTGGCCAGCGGCCTGCAGGTGTCGCCCGTGTCCATCGCGGTGCCGGCTACGCAGAATGCCGAAGGCCTGTGGCTGAGCAACACCGGCGACACCTCGGTGCGCGCCCAGGTGCGCGTGTACCGCTGGACGCAGGAGGGCGACGCCGACCATCTGGCGCCCACCAAGGAGCTGCTGGCCAGCCCGCCCATGATCGAACTGGCCGTGGGCGAGCGCCAGCTGATCCGCGCCGTCCGCCTGGGCGCGCCGCCCACCGACAGCGCCGAGACCGCCTACCGCCTGATCATCGACGAGCTGCCCAGCGAAGAGCCCGGGCGCAAGGGCCTGCAATACGTGCTGCGCTACTCGGTGCCGGTGTTCGTGCAGCCCGCCGGCGCGCCGGCCAGCGAGCCCCAGCTGCAATGGGCCCTGCGGCGTGAGGGCGACAAGATCTGGCTGGAGGTCGGCAACAGCGGCGGCACGCACGCGCAACTGGCCGACCTGACCTACGTCGATCCCGCCGGCCAGCGCACCCCCGTGGCGCCCGGCCTGCTGGGCTACGCGCTGCCCGGCGCGCACATGCGCTGGGCCATCAAGCCGCCAGCCGCGGTGCTGGCCGGCGGCGGCCAGTGGGAAGCAATGATCAATGGCAAGACCGAGCAAAGCATCCCGCTGGCCGTGCGCCCTCGCTGAGCTGCTGCTGGCGTCCGCCCTGCTGGTGGGCGCCGCCGCGCACGCCACCGGCGCACCCACCGGCGCGGACGAGGCCAGCCTGGCCGGCGCCAGCGGGCAGGACGTGTACCTGGATGTCACGCTCAACGGCAGCGCGCGCGGCCTGGTGCATTTCGGCGAGCGCGCGCGCGCGCTGTGGGCCTCGGCCGCCAGCCTGCGCCAGCTCGGCTTCGTGCTGCCCGCCGGCACCGGCGATCCGGTGGCGCTGGCCCAGCTGCCCGGCCTGCAGGTGCAGTACGACCGTGCCCAGCAGCGCGTGACGCTGACGGCGCCGCTGGCCCTGCTCAAGCTGCCCGAAACCACGCTGGCCGTGCCCGGCATCGCGCCGCACGGCATCACCCGCTCGCCCGGCCTGCTGCTCAACTACGACCTGTACGGCACCCACACCAGCGGCGCCGGCACCTCGCTCAGCGCCTACACCGAACTGCGCGCCTTCAACGCCTGGGGCGTGCTCAGCAGCACCGCCATCACCCGCAGCCAGCCCAGCAGCGACAGCGCCGCCGCCACGCCGCGCCAGACCGTGCGCCTGGACACCAGCTGGAGCCGCTCCTGGCCCGAGCAACTGATCACCGTGCGCGTGGGCGACACGCAGACCAGCGCCCTGGCCTGGACGCGCGCCACGCGCATCGGCGGCCTGCAGATCGGCAGCAACTTCGCGCTGCAGCCCTACCTGTCCACCACGCCCGCGCCCACGCTGCTGGGCTCGGCCGTGCTGCCCTCGCAGCTGGACCTGTATGTCAACGGCATGCGCCAGTACAACGGCCAGGTGCCGGCCGGGCCATTCCAGCTGAACACCCTGCCCAGCATCAGCGGCGCAGGCACCGCCCAGGTGGTGCTGACCGATGCCTTCGGGCGCAGCACCACGCTCAATTTTTCGCTCTACGGCACGCGCCAGCTGCTCAAGGCCGGCCTGACCAGTTGGTCGGCCGAGCTGGGCTGGGTGCGCCAGAACTACGGCCTGGCCTCCAACGACTACGCGCGCCACCCGGTGCTCAGCGGCACCTGGCGCCGCGGCCTGAGCGACAGCCTGACCGTCGAGGCGCACGGCGAGGCCACCCGTGGCCTGACCAACCTGGGCGGCGGCGCGGCCTGGCTGCTGGGCAACGCCGGCGTGGTCAGCGGCGCGCTGGCGGCCTCCAGCGGCGCGGGCCAGCACGGCGCGCAGCTCAACCTGGGCTACAACTGGAACAACGAGCGCTTCAACGTCGGCTTCACCGGCACGCGCGCCCAGGGCGGCTACCGCGACGCCGCCGCGCTGGATGGCGCCGCGCTGGCGCGCGCCAGCGGCAGCGCCACCGTGGGCTACAACGCGGGCGAGGCCGGCAGCTTCTCGCTCAGCTACCTGTACCAGAGCTATCCGGGCCAAAGCACCTCGCGCTACGCCAGCCTGGGCTGGTTCAAGGCCCTGGGCCGCCAGGCCACGCTGTCGGTCACCGCCAACCGCGACCTGACCGACCACCGGCTCTACAGCGTGTTCGTCAACCTGAGCTGGGCGCTGGACGGCCGCACCAGCGTCAGCACCGGCGTGCAGCACGACAACCAGGGCACCCAGCTCACCGCCTACGCCAGCCAGCCCACGCCCAGCGAGGGCGGCTGGGGCTGGAACGCCCAGGCGCGCCAGGGCAGCGGCCAGCACGGCGCGCAGGGCGAAGTCAATTACCTGGGCCCCTGGGGCCGCTACACCGCCGGCGTCAACCTGGCCAGCGGCAGCCGCTCGGTCTATGCCGACGCCAACGGCGCGCTGGTGCTCATGGGCGGCCAGCTGTTTGCCGCGCGCCCCATCGACGACGCGTTCGCGCTGGTTTCCACCGACGGCGTGCCCGACGTGCCCGTGCTGCTGGAAAACCGCCCCGTGGGCCGCACCGACGCCAGCGGCCACCTGCTGGTGACGCCGCTCAATGCCTACCAGAACAACAGGCTGGGCATCGACGCCATGGGCCTGCCGGCCGACCAGCGCATCGACCGGGTGGACGCCATCGCCACCCCGCCCGACCGCGCCGGCACGCTGGTGGAGTTCGGCATCACCCCGGTGCGCGCGGCGCTGCTGACGCTGGTGGACGCCGCCGGCGCGCCGCTGCCGCTGGGCAGCCGCGTCAGCGTCAACGGCCAAGCCACCCACGCCGTGGTCGGCTACGACGGCGAGGTTTACCTGGACACGCTGCAGGCGGGCACCAACCGCCTGACGGTGCAGGCCCCGCAGGGCCGCTGCGGCGTGTCATTCGACCACCAAAAAGCCGACCAGGGCGCGATCCCGAAGATCGGTCCGCTCACCTGCACCCCCGAGGCCAGACCATGAATCCGCTACCCTGGTTTCCGCTGAACCGTTGCTGCTTCGCCCTCTGGCTGGCCCTGCTGGGCGGTGCGGCGCCGGCACTGGCGGCCGGCATCAGCTGCAGCAGCACCAGCATGACCGCATTGAACTTCGGCACCATCAATCCGCTGGCCGGCACGCCCACCCAGGTCAACGCCACCCTGACCTATTCCTGCACCAACAGCGACACCAAGGCCCATGCGGCGCTGGTGTGCTTTCACATCGGCGAGCCGGGAGGGCGCTCATGGAACCCGCGTCTGATGCTGAACGGCGCCAACACCCTGCAGTTCCAGCTCTACCAGGATTCGGGGCTCGGCACCATCTGGGGCAGCTACGGCTTTGGCTCGCCCACCCCGCTGGCCGTCCCGATCAAGCTTGCCGCCAAAGCCAGCACCAGCGGCACGGCCACGCTGTACGGTCAGGTGCCGGGCGGCCAGTCCCTGGCCATTCCCGGCGCCTACACCGATGTCTATCAGAGCGGGGACACCGCCGTGTCCATCGCCGACGTTGTAGGCACCACGGTTCCGAGCACTTGCAGCAGCAGCTGGGCCGGCGCCGTTTTTCCCTTCACCGTCAGCACCACGGTTGCCAAGCAGTGCCTGGTGACCGCCGCCTCCGACGTCAACCTGGGCAGCCAGCTCGCCAGTGCCACCAACGTGGACGCCAACGGCAACATCAGCGTCACCTGCAGCAACACCACGCCCTACACCGTGGGCCTGCGCCCATCCAACGGCAGCACCACCGGCGCCGGTGTCATGTCGGCACCCGCGGGCAACACCGACCAGGTGCCCTACCAGCTGTACCGGGATGCCGCCCGCACCGCCGCTTGGGGCACCGCCGCCACCGCCAGCAACACCGGCAGCGGCGCGGCCCAGCCGTTCACGGTCTACGTGCGCGTCCCCTCGGCCGACTACCGGCCCGGCAGCTATTCGGACACGGTGACGGTGGTGGTCAATTACTGACGCGGGCGGGGGCGGCTCAGGCCGATCACCCGCGCAGCACCGCCGCATGGTGCGCCACGTGCTCGCCCATGAAGCTGGCGATGAAGTAGTAGCTGTGGTCGTAGCCCGGCTGCATGCGCAGCGTGAGCGGGTGGCCTGCCTGGTCGCAGGCGGCCTGCAGCAGGTCGGGGCGCAGCTGCGGCAAGAATTCGTCGGCCTCGCCCTGGTCGACCAGCAGGGGCAGGCGCTCGCCGCGGGCCCGGGCCACCAGCGCGGCGGCGTCCCACCCGGCCCAGGCCTCGGGGTCGTCGCCCAGATACGCTGCCAGCGTCTTTTGCCCCCAGGGCACCTGCGCGGGCGCGGCAATGGGCGCGAAGGCCGAGACGCTGCGGTACCGCCCCGGGTGGCGCAGCGCGGTGACCAGCGCCCCATGCCCGCCCATGCTGTGGCCGAAGATGCCGCGCCCGTCCGTGGCCGGAAAGTGCTGCTCGATCAGCGCCGGCAGCTCCTCGGCCACGTAGTCCTGCATGCGGTAGTGCGCGGCCCAGGGCTGCTGCGTGGCGTCGACGTAGAAGCCCGCGCCCTGGCCCAGGTCGTAGGCCGCGTCGTCGGGCACGCCCGCGCCGCGCGGGCTGGTGTCGGGCGCCACCACGATCAGGCCGTGCCGGGCGGCGTGTGGCTGCGCGCCGGCCTTGGTGATGAAGTTCTGCTCGGTGCAGGTCAGCCCCGACAGCCAGTACAGCACCGGGCAGCGCGCGCCAGCCAGCGCCTGCGGCGGCAGGTAGACGCCCAAGCGCATGGGCGTGCCGGTGGCGCGGCTGGCGTGTTGCCAGACTTCCTGTCGGCCGCCGAAGCTGGCGTGGTGCTCGAGGCGTTCCATGCTCATGTCCTTGCCTGGTTCGCGCCCTGCATGGCGCCGGACGGCAACACCACGCGCCCCTGCGCCGTGGGCAGTTGCCGGCGCAGCGCGGCCGCCACGTCGGCGGCGTCGATGGCGCGGTAGTTGGCGGGAATCAACGGGCGCAGCAGGGCGTCCAGCCGGGCCCAGCGCAACTCGCCCGCGCGCACGGGCTGGCCCAGCACGGCGCGGTCGCCGCGCAGCATGGAGGGGCGGGCGATCACCAGCGCATCGAAGCCCAGCGCCGCCAGCGCGTCCTCCAGCTCGCCCTTGACGCGGCTGTAGAACACGCCGGACCCGGCGTTGGCGCCCATGGCGCTGACCAGGCCCGCGCGGCGCGCGCCAACGGCCTGGGCCGCACGCGCCACGGCCAGGTTGGCGTCGAAGTCCACCCCGCGAAACGCAGCCTGGCTGCCCGCCTGCCGGATGGTGGTGCCCAGCGCCAGATAGACCTCGTCCACCGGAGGCAAGGCGGGCAGGGCGGCAAAGTCGACCACGTGCCGCGTCAGCTTGGCGTGCGTCCAGTCCAGCGGCCGGCGCGCCAGCCCATGCACCTCGGCCACGGACGAATCGGCGCACAGCTGCTGCACCAGGCAGCGCCCGACCAGACCGGTGGCACCGGCGACGGCGACGCGCCGCGACCTCATGCGTAGTGCACCACCGAGCGGATCGACTCGCCCGCGTGCATCAGCTCGAACGCGCGGTTGATCTCCGTCAGCCCCATGGTGTGGGTAACAAAGGGCGCCAGCTGGATCCGGCCGGACATCGCGTCCTCGACCATGCCCGGCAGCTCGCTGCGGCCCTTGACGCCGCCGAAGGCCGTGCCCAGCCAGCGCCGGCCGGTGACCAGCTGGAACGGCCGCGTGCTGATCTCCTGCCCGCTGCCCGCCACGCCGATGATCACGCTCTGGCCCCAGCCGCGGTGCGCGCATTCCAGCGCCGCGCGCATCACCTTGACGTTGCCGATGCACTCGAAGCTGTGGTCCACGCCCCAGCCCGTCATCTCGACGATCACCTGCTGGATGGGCTGGTCGTGGTCCTTGGGGTTGACGCAGTCGGTGGCGCCGAAGGTGCGCGCCAGCGCGAACTTGTCGGGGTTGGTGTCGACCGCGATGATGCGCCCGGCGCCGGCCAGCCTGGCGCCTTGCACCACCGCCAGGCCGATGCCGCCCAGCCCGAACACGGCCACGCTGTCGCCCGGCTGCACCTTGGCCGCGTTCTTGACCGCGCCCAGGCCGGTGGTGACGCCGCAGCCCAGCAGGCACACCTGCTCGGGGTTGGCCTGGGGGTTGACCTTGGCCAGCGAGACCTCGGCCACCACCGTGTATTCGCTGAAGGTGCTGCAGCCCATGTAGTGGTGGATCGGCTGGCCCTGGTAGCTGAAGCGCGTGGTGCCGTCGGGCATCAGGCCCTTGCCCTGGGTGGCGCGCACGGCCACGCACAGGTTGGTCTTGCCCGACTTGCAGAACAGGCATTGGCCGCATTCGGCGGTGTACAGCGGGATCACGTGGTCGCCGGGCTGCACGCTGCGCACGCCCTCGCCGCATTCGACCACGATGCCCGCGCCCTCGTGGCCCAGCACGGCCGGAAACACGCCTTCCGGGTCCTCGCCCGAAAGCGTGAAGGCGTCGGTGTGGCACACGCCGGTGTGCGTGATGCGGATCAGCACCTCGCCCTTCCTGGGCGGGGCCACGTCGAGCTCGACGATCTGCAGGGGTTGGGCGGCCTCGAAGGCCACGGCGGCGCGGGATTTCACGGGACTTGCTCCTGGGGCCGCACACCGGCCCGGATGTCCCGAGTCTAGTGCCCTCGCCGGGGCCGGATCAGCCCAGCCCGATCGGCGCCGGCGCCGCCATCACGATGCGCGAGAACAGGCGCTCGTAGTCCTTGGCCGGCGGGTGCTGGCCGGTGAGCGGGTCGCGGTTGGCCTCGAAGGCCGCGTCCAGCGTCTTCCAGTCCTCGGCGCTCAGGTGCTTGACGGCGGCGGGCAGGATTTCCTGCTCCTCCAGGTGCATGTGCGACAGGTACAGGTCGACGTAGCGCGTGAAGGCCTTGGTGAAGGCCGCACGCCGGCTCTCGCCCATCATCTCCCACGCGATCAGCAGGTGCTGCAGGTCGCGCACCGCCTTTTCGGTGTATTCGTGGTCGTGGTCCAGCCGGGCGATCGCGGTGGCCGTCTCGGGCGCGGCCTTGAGCACGCGCGGAAACAGCAGTTCGGTCTCCTTGGGGTGGTGCAGGCGCTCGGGAAACTCGTCGATGTAGAACAGCATGGCGCGCAACACGTCGAAGAAGCCGCGCGCGTCGTCCTGCGGGCCGCGCTCGACCAGCATGCGGGTGGACTGCAGCATGGCGGCCAGGGACGAATGCTCGTCACGAATGATTTTCAAACTGCTGGGGGTCATGTCTGTCTCCTTGATGGGCTGCAGTTTATGCCCGGCATGAAGATTTGAAACTGACATGGATCAAGACCGCACCAAGGCCGGACGCCAGCGCTTGAGCAGCAGCGCGTTGCTCATCACGCTGACCGAGGACAGCGCCATCGCCGTGCCGGCCAGCACCGGGTTGAGGTAGCCCAGCGCCGCCAGCGGAATGCCGGCGGTGTTGTAGACGAAGGCCCAGAACAGGTTCTGCCGGATCTTGGCCACCGTGCGGTGCGACACGTCCAGCGCCGCCGCCACCAGCCCGACGTCGCCGCGCATCAGCGTGATGCCCGCCGCGTGCATGGCCACGTCGGTGCCGCTGCCCATGGCCATGCCCACGTCAGCCGCCGCCAGGGCGGGGGCGTCGTTCACACCATCTCCCACCATCGCCACGGTGTGGAGGGGACGAGGGGATGGCACGCCCTGCTTCAGCGCCCGCACCGCCTCGGCCTTGTCGCCCGGCAGCACCTCGGCCAACACCTCGCCCTCCTCGGGACGCAGGCCCAGGCGGCGCGCCATGGCCTCGGCCGCGCCGCGGTTGTCGCCCGAGATCATCACCGTGCGCACGCCCGCCGCCTGCAGGCGCTCGATGGCCGCGCGCGCCTCCGGCTTGGGCTCGTCGCCGAAGGCCAGCAGGGCCAGGGCCTGCGGCGGCTGGGCCGCATCGGGCTGCACGGAAAGTATCGAAATCGTAGCGCCTTGCGCTTGCTGCATGCCGGCTGCAGCGTCAAAAGGCTTCAAATCCACGCCCTGCTCGCGCATCCAGCGCGCGCTGCCCACCTGCACGCGCACGCCGTCCACCACGCCCTCGCTGCCCTGGCCCGGCACGGCGTGTGCGTCCTGCACCGCGCCGATGGCCACGCCCTGCTCGCGCGCCGCCGCCAGCACGGCGCGCGCCAGCGGGTGCTCGCTGCCGCTTTGCAGGCTGGCGGCCAGGCGCAGCGCCTGGGCTTCGTCGGCGCCCGGCGCCGGCAGCAGGGCCAGCAGGCGCGGGCGGCCCACCGTCAGCGTGCCGGTCTTGTCGAAGGCCACGGTGTCCACGCGGTGCGCCAGCTCCAGCGCCTCGGCGTCCTTGATCAGGATGCCGTATTTGGCCGCCACCCCGGTGCCCGCCATGATGGCCGTGGGCGTGGCCAGGCCCAGCGCGCAGGGGCAGGCGATCACCAGCACCGCCACGGCGCGGATGATGGCCGTCTCCAGCCCCGCGCCCATCCACCACCAGCCGGCAAAGGTCAGCAGCGCGATGCCGATCACCACCGGCACGAAGACGCTTGACACCCGGTCCACCAGCCGCTGCACCGGCGCCTTGGCCGCCTGCGCGTCTTCCACCAGTCGGATGATGTGGGCCAGCACGCTCTCGCTGCCGGCGGCCGTTACCTGCAGCAGCACGCGGCCCTCGCCGTTGATCGAGCCGCCGGTCAGCCCGCTGCCCACGCCCTTGGCCACCGGCAGCGGCTCGCCCGTCAGCATCGACTCGTCCACCTGCGTGCTGCCTTCCAGCACCGTGCCGTCGGCCGGCACGCGCTCGCCGGGGCGCACCGCCAGGCGGTCGCCGGCGCGCAGCTCGTCGACCGGGATGTCCTTCTCGCCCTCGAAATCGATCAAGTGCGCCACCTCGGGCCGCAGCGCATGCAGCGCGCGGATGGCCGCCGTGGTCTGACGCTTGGCGCGCGACTCCAGCCACTTGCCCAGCAGCACCAGCGTCACCACCACGGCCGCGCTTTCGAAGTACAGGTGCGCGTGCGCGCCATGGCCGGAGAACAGCCACAGCCACATCGACAGCACCCAGGCCGCCGTGGTGCCCAGCGCCACCAGCAGGTCCATGTTGCCCGTGCCCGCCTTCAGCGCGTGCCAGCCGGCCTTGTAAAAACGCGCGCCCAGCCCGAACTGCACCGGCGTCGCCAGCGCGAACTGCAGCCAGGCCGGCGGCATCCAGCCGATGCCCAACGGCAGCAGCAGCATCGGCAGCACCAGCGGCGCGCTCAGCGCCAGGCCCAGGCCCACCGGCGCGAAACCCGCCCAGGGCGAGGCGCTGGCCGCGTCGATGGCGGCGTTGGCGGCGCGCGGCTCGTAGCCGGCATCGCGCACCGCGCGCCGCAGCCGCGGCCCCAGCTCGTCGGCGCTGCCCGCCACGGTGACGCGCGCGCTCTCGGTCGCCAGGTTCACCGCCGCCTGCTGCACGCCCGGCACCTTCGTCAACGCGCGCTCCACCCGCGCCACGCAGCTGGCGCAGGTCATGCCACCGATGCCCAGATCGACTGTTGAAGTTGCCGTTGATGTGTTCATGATCGGCAGTTTGAAGCTTTCCATCATGGCAAGGTCAAGCCTTTTGTGTGCCAAGGGAGCAGGACCATGGCTCAGCCCTTGACATTGCCATCGTGTCAAGCTTCATGATCCAAGCTCTACCCACTCCTGGAGCTTTCACCATGGACCAAACCTTCACCGTCACCGGCATGACCTGCGGCCACTGCGAGGCCGCCATCAAGCGCGCGCTCGTCCAGCTGGATCCCGCCGCCCAGGTGCAGATCGACCGCAGCCAGCAGCGCGTGCAGGTGCAGGGCAGCAGCCAGCCGCGCGAGGCCCTGGCCGCCGCCATCCGCGAGGAAGGCTACGAAGTGACAGCATGAACCCCGTGGACTTGCCAGGCCCCGTCAACATCGGCCAGGCCGCGCGCGCCTCGGGCGTGTCGGCCAAGATGGTGCGCCACTACGAGTCGCTGGGCCTGCTGGGCGCGGTGGCGCGCACCGACAGCGGCTACCGCCAGTACCGCGCGGCCGACGTGCACACGCTGCGCTTCATCAAGCGCGCGCGCGAGCTGGGCTTTTCGATGGCCGAGATCGCCGAGCTGGTCAGCCTGTGGCACGACCAGGGCCGCGCCTCGGCCAGCGTCAAGCGGATCGCCAAGGCGCACGTGATCGAGCTTGAAAAACGCATCCAGGCCATGCAGGCCATGCGCCGGACGCTACAAAACCTGTTGCAACACTGCCACGGCGACGCGCGCCCCGACTGCCCCATCCTGGACGATCTGTCGGGCGGCCACTGAGCGGCTTTTTCGCCCAACTTTACGCAAGCCATACGGGCCGGCGATGGGCCGGACACAGCGGCGCGCCAGACTTGCCTTCAAGCCGATGACGTCTCCGAGGCGCGCATCGGCCTTCGCATCAACGCCTCTGGATTTTGTGCAAAGGAAACTTGCCATGACCCGCACCCGTCCCCTCCTGCTCGCCACCCTGCTGGCCGCCGCCAGCACCTGGTCGGTGGCGCAAACCACGCCGGCCCCCGCAGCCGGCCCGGCCGCCACGGCCCAGGCCAGCCAGCCCGGCGCCGGCCCCCGCGCCCAGCGCTGGGCCGAGCGCCGGGCCCAGCGGCTGGAGCAGCTCAAGGCCCAGCTCAAGCTGAGCCCCGCGCAAGAAGGCGCCTGGAGCGCCTACACCGCCGCCATGCAGCCGCCGGCGCAGCGCCCCGCGCGCATGAACCACGCCGAGCTGGCGCAGCTGAGCACGCCGCAGCGCATCGAGCGCATGCAGGCGCTGCAGGCCGAGCACCAGCAGTTCATGAGCCAGCGGCTGGACGCCGTCAAGGCCTTCTACGCCCAGCTGACGCCCGAGCAGCAGAAGATCTACGACCAGCAAAGCCTGCGGCACGGGCCCGCCGGCCGCGGCGGCATGCACGGCATGCGCTGGCATTGATCCGGGTGGGCACCCTCCCCGCATGCAGCGGGGTCGGCGCCTATTTTTCAAGAACCCACTGGATCACGCCCTTGGCGACAAAGCCCAGCATGCCGAAGGCCAGCGCCAGAAACAGCACGAAGGTGCCGAACTTGCCGGCCTTCGACTCCCAGGCCAGATGCCCGACGATGAACAGCATGTAGAGCATGAAGGCGCCGACGCCAAAGGTCAGGCCGAACCAGGCGATCTGCTCCTCGCTGAAGCCGAACATCAGCGGCCTCCTTCCGGCGGCAGGCGCTCGGGCAGCTTGCCGGCGTCCACCAGCGCCCGGTAGGCGTGCCAGCTGGCGTGGCCCAGCCAGGGCAGGGTGACGATCAGGCCGGCCAGCAGGGTGGCCATGCCCAGCAGCGTCAGCCCCATGATCAGGGCCGCCCACAGGGCCAGCGGCGCGGGGTTGCGCAGCACCGCCTGCCAGCTGGTCAGCACCGCCTGCAGCACGTCGGCGCGCCGGTCCAGCAGCAGCGGCATGGCCACCACGCTGGAGGCAAACAGCGGCGCCGCCATCAACCCGCCCAGCAGCAGCCACAGCTCGAACACATGGCCGCCGGGCGCCAGCACCACGTGGCGCACGAAGTCCATCGGCGTGGCCACCGGCTGCGGCGCCAGCACGGTGATCAGCGCGGCCGAGGTCAGCACCCAGCCCGTGCCGGCCAGCGACAGCAGCAGGCCGAAGCGCACCAGGCTCCAGTAGCCGCCGTGCGCGGCAAAGCGCGAGTGCTGCCAGCGCGTCCAGGTCTGCACGATGGTGCGCGCGCCCACCGGCTCGCCGCGCTCCAGCGCGCGCGACAGCGCGTACAGGCTGGTGGCCAGCACCGGCGCCACCACCAGAAAGCCCGAGAAGGCACTCACCAGCAGCCAGAAGCGGTCGCCCGCCAGCAGCACCAGCACGGCGCCGAAAAACGCCAGCGCCAGGCCGTGCAGCAGGCCCCAGGGGCCGCAGCGCCACAGGTCGCGCCAGCCCAGGGCCAGCCAGTGCAAAGGGGCACCCAAGGTGACGGAGCGGACGACCGGCAAGACGACCGTGCCGCGCGCCGGGCGCGGCGGCAGCGGGGGGAGGGGTTGGATCGGGTTGGGCATGCGGCCGCCATTGTCGGGCACGGTACGCCCCAAACGCCCGGCGCCCAATCCCCAGCTACTGAGGACAAACCTGTGGACAGCACGCGGGCAAAGGCGCACTTATCCACAAAACCGTCGCGCCGCTCGGACTTGTCCCTGCGGCGCACGACGGGCCAAGGCGCGTTCTCCACACCGCGACCGGCCATGCAAGGCCTTGTTGGACAAGGACATCTTCATGTTCTTCACAAAAGCGCAGGCCTTCTACTACGACCACTATCGAGATAGACAACAGTCCATAAGAAAACCAGAAAACCCCTTTTTCCACGATTCGGCCCCGCGCGGCCGCCGGCTGCCGGCTGCCGCGCCGCAATGGCGGACCCCGCTGGTAAGATCGCGGGGCCTTGCCTGCCGGCTCCTCGTGGGCCCGACTTCGTTCACCCGCCGCACCATGCCCGTTGCCCTTGCCGGCCGCAGCCCCAGCACCTTCGAAATCAAGAGCGCCAGCCTGCCCTTGCTGGCGCTGCGCCTGAAGTCGAGCGACCTGGACGCCCTGGCCCAGGAGCTGCACGCACACTACGGCGAGATGCCGGATTTCTTTGCCAACGACCTGCTGGTGGTCGATCTGTCGACACTGCCGGCCGAGGCGGGCGAGACACCCATCGACTTCCAGCGCCTGACCACGCTGCTGCGCGCCCATCGCCTGAACCCGATCGGCGTGCGCGCCGGCTCGGCCGCTCAGATGGCCGCCGCCGCCGCCGCAGGCCTGTCCGATGCCCCCGACATGCGCCTGCCGAAAACGGCGCCGGAAAAGTCCCCTGCTGCCGTGGTCGAAGCCGACGTGCCGATCCCCGGCGCGCTGGTGATCGACAAGCCGCTGCGCTCGGGCCAGCAGGTGTATGCGCGCGGGCGCGACCTGGTGCTGCGCGCCATGGTCAACCCCGGCGCCGAGGTGATTGCCGACGGCCACATCCACGTCTATGCGCCGCTGCGCGGGCGCGCCATCGCCGGCGCGCGCGGCTGGGCCCAGGCCTGCATCTTCGCGCGCGCCATGCAGCCCGAGCTGGTGTCGGTGGCCGGCGTGTACCGCACCAGCGACGAGCCCCTGCCCGCATCGGTGTGGGGCCACGCGGCCACGGTGTCGCTGCGCAGCACGGAGGCGGGCGACAAGCTGATCTTCGAGCCTATTGCGGATTAAAAATGCCGGATGCAGAGAACGCGAAGATCACGCAAAAGACGCAAAAGAATTCAATTCTTTCAATCGAATCGATCCGAAGCCGCCGGGTGATTGGCGCGATATGCTATAGTTTTTAAAGCAATCGAGGTCATTTTTCCTTTTGCGTTCTCTGCGCATTCTTTGCGTCCTCTGCGTCCGGCTGTTTTGACGAGCGAGTTTTCCTTTCAACTGTTTCTGCACGAACCAAGGGTGCTTTCGACATGGCAAGAATCGTCGTCGTGACTTCCGGCAAGGGCGGGGTGGGCAAGACCACCACCAGCGCCGCCTTCGCCTCGGGCCTGGCGCTGGCCGGCCACAAGACCGCCGTGATCGACTTCGACGTCGGCCTGCGCAACCTGGACCTCATCATGGGCTGCGAGCGGCGCGTGGTGTACGACCTGATCAACGTCATCCAGGGCGAGGCCAACCTCACGCAGGCCCTCATCAAGGACAAGAACTGCGACAACCTGTTCGTGCTGGCCGCCAGCCAGACGCGCGACAAGGAAGCGCTGACCGAGGACGGCGTCAAGAAGGTGCTGGACGAGCTGGCCGGCATGGACTTCGAGTACATCGTGTGCGACTCGCCCGCCGGCATCGAATCGGGCGCGCTGCTGGCCATGCGCTACGCCGACGAGGCGCTGGTGGTGACCAACCCCGAGGTCTCCAGCGTGCGCGACTCCGACCGCATCCTGGGCATGCTGGGCAGCAAGACGCAGCGCGCCATCGAGGGCAAGGATCCCGTCAAGGAGCACCTGCTCATCACGCGCTACAACCCGGGTCGCGTGGCCGACGGGCAGATGCTCAGCCTGGAGGACATCCAGGACATCCTGCGCATCAAGCTGATCGGCGTCATCCCCGAGAGCGAGGCCGTGCTGCAGGCCTCCAACCAGGGCCTGCCCGCCGTGCACCTGAAGGGCACCGACGTGGCCGGCGCCTACAGCGACGTGATCGAGCGCTTTCTGGGCGCCGACAAACCCATGCGCTACGTCGAGGCCGAGAAGCCCGGCTTCTTCAAGCGCCTGTTCGGGGGGCGCTGAGGCCATGTCCTTCCTGAGCTTTTTCCTGGGCGAGAAGAAGAAGACCGCCAGCGTCGCCAAGGAGCGCCTGCAGATCATCCTGGCGCACGAGCGCGTGGGGCGCAACGCGGCCGAGCCCGACTACCTGCCCGAGCTGCAGCGCGAGCTGATCGCCGTCATCAGCAAGTACGTCAAGATCGATCCCAAGGACATCAAGGTCAACCTGGAGCGCCAGGACGACCTGGAGGTGCTGGAGGTCAAGATCGAGCTGCCCGAGAAGGCCGACAAGCCGGGCAAGCTGAACGTCCAGCCGGGCTGATCCGGTTTCCCGGCCGCCGCCCGCGCGGCCGTGGCGTGGCGCTGGGTGTTGGGCGGCGGCATCGCGGGTGTGAAGGACGGCAAGAATGGCCTCGCTTGTGTGTGTTCGACCCATCGGCGCATGGCGCAGCCGGGCTTGCCCACCCACAATCGGCACGATGGCCGAACTCCCGCTTCCCCCTCCAGCCTCCCGCCCGCGGCGGCTGCGCGTGGACGTGGGCACCATCATCACCGTCGGGGTGCTGGGGCAGGCGGCGCTGCTGATCGGCATGGGCTACTGGGGCGCCGAGCGCATCGTCGGCACCCTGGCCAGCTCGGTGCACCGCGCCGACCACCAGCGGGTGGAAGACCGCATTCGCGCCTTTCTCAACCGCGGCGTGGCCGTGGCGCGCACCATGGCGGCGGCGCCGGCCCTGGCGCCGGCCGGCCGCGACAGCGCCGCCTCGGCCGAGCTGATGTGGGCCCTGCTGTCCGAGGCGCCCGAGCTCGACAGCGTGTACGTCGCCGACGCCGCCGGCCGCATGCTGATGGTGCTGCGCTACCCGCAGCCGGCGGTGCGCTACATCACGCGCGCGGGCGGCGTCACCCACGAGCGCTGGGAGTTCAAGCGCCCCGATTCCGACGGCGGCGACGCGCACCTGCGCTTTGCCACCCAGCGCACGGTGGAGCGCCAGAGCCAGTACGACCCGCTGGCGCGCCGCTGGTACCAGCAGGCGGTGGGCCGGCAGCAGGCGATCTGGACCGAGCCCTACGTGTTCGACGCCGCGCGCGAGCTGGGCGTGACCTACGCCATGCCGCTGCCCCGCCCAGGCGAGGCAAGCGGGCCGGCCGCGGTGGTGGCCACCGACGTCACGCTGGGGCGGCTGTCCGACTTCGTGCGCCAGTTCAGCCACTCGGGCTACGGCGACAGTGCGCTGCTCAGCGCCAGCGGCATGGTGCTGGCGCGCAGCGACCAGGTGGGCGTGCCCCAGCTGCTGGCGCCGCCCCAGGGCGGCGTGCTGGGCGCCCTGGTGCAGCAGCTGGGGCACCCGCCGCTCGAGCGCCGGAGCTTCGACGCCCGCATCGAAGGCGAGAGCTACCTGGTGCAGGCCAGCACCGTGCCGGCCACCGGCTGGACGCTGCTGAGCTGGGTGCCCGAGCGCAAGGTGCTGGGCGGGCTGCGCGACGGCGTGTTCTGGGGCTTCGGGGCGGCGCTGCTCTTCCTGGCCCTGATGCTGGTCATGTCCTGGCGCGTGGCGCGCGGCATCACCCAGCCCATCGAGCGGCTGGCGCGCAACGCCCGGCGCATCGGCCAGCTGCAGGTGCGCAACCTGCCGCGCGTGAACAGCCGCCTGCTCGAGATCCAGCACCTCGACCAGGCGCTGGACGAGTCGGCGCGCGGTCTGCAGGCCTTCATGAAGTTCGCGCCGGTCGACGTCGTCAACCAGCTGATGGCGCAGGGCCACACCCTGCGCCCCGGCGGCGAGTCGCGCGTGCTCACCATCATGTTCGTCGACGTGCGCGGCTTCACCCAGATCGCCGAGACCGTGCCCGCCGAGCAGCTGGCGCAGCAGCTCACGCGCTTTTTCAACGTCGCCGCCCGCGTCATCACGTCCTTCGGCGGCACCATCGACAAGTTCATCGGCGACGGCCTGATGGTGCTGTGGGGCGCGCCGCTGCAGCTGGACCGGCCCGAGCTGCAGGCCTGCAAGGCCGCGCTGGCCCTGCAGCGCGCCATGGACACGCAAAACGCGCGCTGGCGGCGTGCCTTTCTGCCCGAGTTCGCCATCGGCATCGGCATCCACACCGGGCCGGTGGTGGCCGGCGTGCTGGGCGCCGCCGACCGCCTGGCCTACACCGCGCTGGGCGACAGCGTGAACGTGGCCAGCCGCGTCGAAGACCTGAACCGGCAGCTGGGCACGCGCATCCTGGTCTCCGAGACCACGCGCGCCGGCCTGGACGGCCGCCTGCCCACGCGCGTCATCGGCACCATGCCGCTGCGCGGGCGCCAGACGCCGCTGGAGGTCTCCGAGCTGCTCGAATCGGGCGTGCCCCTGCCGCCATGACCGTATCATGGGCGTCACGCGTTTTCCGCCGCCGCCCATGTCCGCCGATTCCCCTTCCGCCACCGAAGCACCCGAGCGCCCGCCCGAGCCCGTCCGCGAGACCGGCTGGCTGCGCTGGATCGCCATCGTCGTGGCCCTGGGGCTGCTGGTCCTGTTCGGCCTGAAGGCCTACCAATGGCTGCAGGGCTACGTGGTGCAGCGCCACGCCATGGCGCAGCAGGAAACCCCGGCGCTGGCCGAGCCGCAGCCGAGCCTGGCGGCCGCCCCGGCGCCGCTTGTGGCCACGGCCCAGGGCGAGCCGTTCGCGCCCGCCGTCACCGGCCAGGCCGTGCACCGCTGCGTGCGCCCGGACGGCCAGGTGGTGCTGACCAACCAGGCCTGCCCCGCGGGCAGCCGGCCCGACGCCGCGCCCGCCGTGGCCGCGCCCTCGCCGGCCGCCGCCACCATCAGCTGGGCCGGCGACGACCCCAGCCTGCACGACGCCACCTGCCACTACCTGGCGGCCGAGGTCGAGCGCCTGGGCTACGAGTTCCAGCAGCCCCTGCCGCCGCCGGTGCTCGATCTGATTTCCACCCGCCTGTCCAGCCTGCGCGGCGCCGCCACCCAGGGCGGCTGCGCGCCGCTGCCCAAGCCCGCCGCCGCGCCCGGCGAGCGCGAACCGCACAAGGTGCTGACCGAGCGCGCCGGCGCGGCGCCCAAGCCGCGGCGTTAAGGCGGCTTGAGCGCCCGGCTCAGGGACGCGGCTTGCGCGTCGGGCTGCTCGGCCCGAAGCTGCCCTGTGCCGCCCGGGGCGCCGATGCGGGCGCGCTGGCGGGTGCGGCGGCGGGTTTGGGTGTCGTCGTCGCGCCGCGCGTGCTGGCCGTCGTCGGCCGGCTGGGCGGCGTCTGGGCCGACGCCGGCAGGTTCCAGGCCATGGCCGTGGTCATGACGACGGCGGCTGCGGTACGGGCAAGTTGCTTGGCCATGTCGCGATTCCTTTCGGTCGGTTGAACATGCTGGCCAGTTTGCCGCCATTCGCTGTTACAACAGCCGCTCCAGTGTTGGCCTTGTAACGATGTGAATGCACACTCACTTGACATTTTCCAACCACCGCCGGCCGCCACCTGCAGCGCCGGGCCGCGCACCGCGGCATGGCCAAAGTCCGGCGCGCGCGTTAAAATGGCGGGTTCAACCGACTGGGGGTCAGTCGTTGGCGCCATGCCTTCGCCGTCATCGGGAGTTGCCGCGCAACCCGCAAACCCCAATGCACGGACGCACAAGGAGCATTCACATGGCCAAGGAAGAACTGATCGAAATGCAGGGCATCGTCAACGAGGTGCTGCCCGACACGCGCTTTCGCGTCACGCTGGACAACGGCCACGAACTGGTGGCCTATTCGGCCGGCAAGATGCGCAAGAACCACATCCGCATCCTGGCCGGCGACCGCGTGACGCTGGAGCTCTCGCCCTACGACCTGAGCAAGGGCCGCATCAGCTTCCGCCACCTGGAGCGCCGCGGCCCGCCGCCGACGGGTGGCAACCCGCAGCGCCGCCGCCGCTGATTTCAAGTATTTTCGGCCGCTGGCCCGTATAGAACAAGCCCGGTCAGCTATAAAAACAAGAGTATTCAGCGCGTCTTGGCGCGCCGCGCCCGCACCGCGTCGGCCAGCTGGCGCAGCACCGGCACCGTCTGCTCCAGGCTGATGCAGGCGTCGGTCACCGATACCCCGCGCTTGAGCGCCTGCCCCGGCACGATGTCCTGCCGCCCTTCCTGCAGGTTGCTCTCGATCATCACGCCCACGATGCGCGCGTCGCCTGCCGCCAGCCGCGCGGCCACGTCGCGCGCCACCTCGACCTGCCGCTGGTGCTGCTTGCTGGAGTTGGCGTGCGAGCAGTCGATCATCACCTGCTCGCGCAGGCCGGCTGCCTTGAGCAGCGCGCAGGCCGCGTCCACGTCGGCGCTCGAGTAATTGGGCTGCTTGCCGCCGCGCAGGATGACGTGGCAGTCGCCGTTGCCGCGCGTCTCGAACACGGCCGCCTGCCCCATCTTGGTCAGGCCCAGGAAGGCGTGCGGCGCCTGCGCGGCCACGATGGCGTCGGCCGCCACCTTCACGCCGCCGTCGGTGCCGTTCTTGAAGCCCACCGGGCAACTCAGCCCGCTGGCCAGCTGGCGGTGGCTGGGGCTCTCGGTGGTGCGCGCGCCGATGGCGCCCCAGCTCACCAGGTCGCTGATGAACTGCGGGCTCAGCAGGTCCAGGAACTCGGTGCCCACCGGCAGGCCCAGCGCCAGCACGTCCAGCAGCAGGCGGCGCGCCATCCGCAGGCCTTCGTTGATGGCGTAGCTGCCGTCCAGGTGCGGGTCGTTGATGTAGCCCTTCCAGCCCACCGTGGTGCGGGGCTTCTCGAAGTACACGCGCATCACCACGATCAGCTCGCCGGCCAGCGCCTCGGCCTCGGCCTGCAGGCGCCGCGCATAGTCCAGCGCCTCGTCGTGGTCGTGGATCGAGCAGGGGCCGACCACCACGACCAGCCGGTCGTCCTGCCCGTGCAGCACGCGCGCCAGGGCGGCGCGGCTGGCCTCCACCAGGTCGCTGGCGGCCTGCGGCGCCGGCAGCCATTCCTGCAGCAGCGCGGGGGTGATCAGCGGGCGCACCGCGCCGATGCGCACGTCGTCGATGCGGGTGCTGTCCTGGGTGCCGGGGGCTTCGAATTCGGGCATGGTGGAGTTTTGAGTGAAATAAGGCTCTGGTCCGCGTGAATCAAGCGCCAGAAGCTATCAAAATCATACTTGATCGGGCGAGGCGGCCAAGGCTTGCCGCCGCACCATGGCAATGGCGTCGAACGGGCAGCGCACCGCGCACAGCGCGCAGCCGGTGCAGCCGCCGGCATCGTCCAGCGCCGAGACCTTGGCCACGCCGCGCGGGTGCAGCGACAGCACGTGCGGCGGACACACCGCCACGCACCAGCCGCAGCCGGTGCAGCGGTCGGGGTCGATCACCGGCAGGGCCAGGCCGCGCGCTTGCATGATGCGGCCATTGTCGCGGCTGGCGGCCGTGCGTGCCGCTGCGCCACGGCATGCCTATCATGGCGTGTCATGAAAACCGAGCCCATCTGCCGCCACCTGCGCATCGAAGGCCATGTGCAGGGCGTGTACTACCGCGCCAGCCTGGTCGACGAGGCGCGCCGCCTGGGTCTGGCGGGCTGGGTGCGCAACCGGCTGGACGGCAGCGTCGAGGCCCTGGCGCAGGGCGCGCCCGCGGCCGTGCAGGCGCTCATCGACTGGGCCCACCGCGGTCCGCCGCGCGCGCGGGTGAGCGCGGTGCGGGTCAGCCCGGCGCCCGCGCATGCCGGCACGGACTTCGAGCAGCGCGAGACCGCCTGAGCGGCTTCAGGCTCGCGGAAACGGCGCCACGCCGATCCAGGCCGCGTGCAGCCAGAACGCGAACACCGCCCAGGCCACCCCGCCGACCACCACCACCAGCACCGTCGGGCCCATGGCGCCCGGCGCATAGACCGTGCCCAGCGCACGGTCGCGCCGGCGCGCGGCGCGAAAGTCCAGCACCGCCCACAGCAGGAAGGCGCCGAACAAAACCAGGTCGGCCAGCGTGCCCGTGGCCAGCAGGTGGCCGAAGGCCCACAGCTTCACGCCCAGGACCATCGGGTGGTGCAGCCGCGCGCGCAGGCGGTTGCGCGGCACGTAGGCCGCCGCCACCCCGATGAAGGCCAGCAGCGTGAACAGCGCGTTCAGGTGCTTGAGCATGGCCGGCGGGCTCCACAGCACCACCGGCTGCTGGCGCGCTAGCGCAAAGCCCCACACGATCAGCGCCAGGCCGATCAGCGAGACCACCGTGTACAGGCCTTTCCAGCCCATCTCGCCCAGCCGCGCGATGCCGCGCGTGCGCCAGCCCTCGGCGAAGATGCGCACCGAATGCGCGCCCAGAAACACGACCAGTCCCAGCACCAGCATTCCCATCTTGCGCTCCCGTTGCGCGCCGCCGCGGCGCGTGGCGCGCATTATGGGCTGTCGCCCACGCGCTGGCGCCGCGTGGCGCGCTGGGGCACGATGCGCCGGATGGCCCGCACCGCCTGCGGTTCCTCGCCATGACCAACCCACCCGTCATCGCGAGGAGCGAAGCGACGTGGCGATCCAGTGCGGCGGTGCGATGGGGCGCGGCGGTGGGCATGGACGCGCCGTGGCTGGATTGCCGCGTCGGCTTCGCCTCCTCGCAATGACATGGGATGCCAGATGTTTGAAAAAATCCTCGTCGCCAACCGCGGCGAAATCGCCCTGCGCATCGTGCGCGCCCTGCAGGACATGGGCATTGCCAGCGTGGCCGTCCATGCCGACGACGACGCCCAGGCCCCGCACGTGCAGGCCGCCGATGCCGCCGTCGCCCTGGGCGCCACCGGTCCGGCCGCCTACCTCGACGGCGCGCGCCTGCTGGCCATTGCGCGCCAGCAGGGCGCCGACGCCATCCACCCCGGCTACGGCTTCCTGAGCGAGCGCGCCGACTTCGCGCGCGCCTGCGCGGCGGCCGGCGTGCGCCTCATCGGCCCCACGCCCGAGCAGCTGGCCTTGTTCGGCGACAAGGCCCAGGCACGCGCGCTGGCCCGGCGCCTGGGCGTGCCGCTGCTGCCGGGCAGCGCGGGCGCGGTCACGCTCGATGAGGCGCAGGCCTTCCTGGCCGCCCAGGGCGGCGCCGGCGTGATGCTCAAGGCCGTCGGCGGCGGCGGCGGGCGCGGCATGCGCGCGGTGCGCACGGCCGGCGAGCTGGCCGCCGCCTACGAGCGCTGCCGCGGCGAGGCGCGCGCGGCCTTCGGCGTCGACGGCGTGTACGTCGAGCGCCTGCTGGAAGGCGCGCGCCACGTCGAGGTGCAGGTGCTGGGCGACGGCCACGACGCGATGGCGCTGGGCGAGCGCGACTGCACGCTGCAGCGGCGCTTCCAGAAGCTGGTGGAGATCGCGCCCAGCCCCGGCCTGCCCGAGGCGCTGCGCCAGCGGCTGGTCGACGCCGCGCTGCAGATGGCGCGCGCGGTGCGCTACCAGGGCCTGGGCACCTTCGAGTTCCTGGTCGATGCCGCCTCCACCGGCCTGCCTTTCGTCTTCATGGAGGCCAACCCGCGCCTGCAGGTCGAGCACACCGTCACCGAGGAGGTGTTCGGCGTCGACCTGGTGCAGGCGCAGATCCGGCTGGCGGCGGGCGAGCGCCTGCGCGCCATCGGCCTGGACCCCGCTGCGCCGCCGCGCCCGCAGGGCTGCGCCGTCCAGTGGCGCATCAACGCCGAGACGCTGGACGCGCAAGGACACGCCACGCCCGGCAGCGGCCCGCTGGCGCGCTTCGACGTGCCCGCCGGCCCCGGCATCCGCGTCGACACGCACGGCGTGGCGGGCCGCGCGCCCTCGCCGCATTACGACACGCTGCTGGCCAAGCTCGTGGTGCACGCGCGCGGCGGCTGGGCGGACGCGCTGCGGCGCTCGCGACGCGCGCTGGCCGAGTTCCACGTCGAGGGCCTGCCCACCAACCTGCCGCTGCTGCGCGCGCTGGCCGCGCGGCCCGAGATGGCCAGCCAGCAGCTGCACACGCGCTGGCTGGAGGCGGCGTTGCCCGAGCTGCTGGTTGCTTCCAAATCAATAGTTGATAACGAACGATCGACGGGGGCCACAGGCCAAAATCATTCAAAACTCGCCGCCGATCCGCCCGCCCACGCCATCGTGGCCCCCATGCCCGCGCGCCTGGTGCAGCTGAGCGTGGCCGAGGGCGACGAGGTGCCCGCGGGCGCCGAGCTGGCCGTGCTGGAAGCGATGAAGATGGAGCACGTGCTGGCCGCCCCGCACGCCGGCCGCGTGACCCGGCTGCTCGCGGTGCCCGGCGGCTACCTGGGCCAGGGCCAGCCGCTGCTGGTGCTCGAGCCCATCGCAGGCGAGGCCCACGTGCGCGCCGACGCCGCCGCCGCGCACGACCCCGGCCGCATCCGCGCCGACCTGCAGCGCGTGCTCGACCGCCACGCCCGCACGCTGGACGCCGCCCGCCCCGAGGCCATGGCCAGGCGCCACGCCCAGGGCAGCCGCAGCGCGCGCGAGAACGTGGCCGATCTGTGCGACGAAGGCAGCTTCATCGAATACGGCGCGCTGGCGATTGCCGCGCAGACGCGCCGCCGCGGCATGGACGACCTGATCGCCAACACCCCGGCCGACGGCATGGTCACCGGCATCGGCGGCGTCAACGGCGCCATCTTCGGGCCCGAGGCCGCGCGCACCGTGGTGATGGCCTACGACGCCACCGTGCTGGCCGGCACGCAAGGCATGCGCAACCACGCCAAGACCGACCGCATGCTGGGCCTCGCGCTGGAGCAGCAGCTGCCCCTGGTGCTGTTCGCCGAAGGCGGCGGCGGGCGGCCGGGCGACACCGACGCCGCCGTCGTCGCCGGCCTGCACGTGCCCACCTTCGCCGCCTACGCGCGGCTGTCGGGCCAGGTGCCGGTGGTCGGCATCGTGCACGGGCGCTGCTTTGCCGGCAACGCCGCGCTGGTGGGCTGCAGCGACGTCATCATCGCCACCCGTGCCAGCAACCTCGGCATGGGCGGGCCGGCCATGATCGAGGGCGGCGGCCTGGGCGTGTTCGCGCCCGAGGACATCGGGCCCAGCGAGGTGCAGCACGGCAACGGCGTGATCGACGTGCTGGTGGATGACGAGCCGCAGGCCGTGGCCGCCGCGCGCCACTACCTGTCCTTCTTCCAGGGCCGGCTCAAGGACTGGATCGCGCCCGACCCGCGCGCGCTGCGCCAGGTGGTGCCCGAAAACCGCCTGCGCGTGTACGACACCCGCAAGGCCATGGAAGGCCTGGCCGACCAGGGCAGCCTGCTGCCGCTGCGCACGGGCTTCGGCATCGGCATCCACACCGCGCTGGCGCGCATCGAAGGCCGCCCCGTGGGCCTGCTGGCCAACAACCCCCTGCACCTGGGCGGCGCCATCGACGCGCCGGCGGCCGACAAGGCCGCGCGCTTCATGCAACTGTGCAACGCGCACGGCCTGCCCATCGTCAGCCTGGTCGACACGCCCGGTTTCATGGTCGGCCCCGAGGTGGAAAAGACCGCCCAGGTGCGCCACGTCAGCCGCATGTTCGTCACCGCCGCCGCCCTGCGCGTGCCCTGCTTCAGCGTGGTGCTGCGCAAGGGCTACGGCCTGGGCGCCATGGGCATGACGGCCGGCAGCTTTCACGCGCCGCTGTTCACCGTCGCCTGGCCCACCGGCGAGTTCGGCGGCATGGGGCTGGAAGGCTACGTGCGCCTGGGCTTTCGCAAGGAGCTGGCCGCCGCGCCCGAAGGCCCCGAGCGCGACGCCCTGTTCGCCAAGCTGCTGGCGCGCCAGTACGCGCACGGCGAAGCGATGAACATGGCCACCACGCTGGAGATCGACGCGGTGATCGACCCGGCCGACACCCGCGCCTGGCTGGCGCGTGGGCTGGCGGGGGCGCGCGTGGCGGCGGGTGGGCGGCGCTTTGTGGATGCCTGGTAGCGGTGGTGCCCCAGAATGTTGCGCAGTGGGCGCGTCAAGTTGGGTGGTGGCACGAACCGTGCGAAATGAACCCCGAACGGTGGGGCAACCTCACCCGATCCGGAGGGACATCGGCGAGAATCCGATTTCCATCAAGCAATTTTTTCAATATTTCGTCTAACAGCCAGCAATGCGCAATGCTGATCGTTGGGTCCCTTCCAAATATGTGTGGAAACGCGGGCAGCTTGCCGCTTCTCGCGATCCCCGCGAGGTCGGTATCGGTTCTCGCCTGATTACCGATTGCGTTGCGGTGTTCTACGCGAGGGAGTTGCCGCGCGTCGCACGGGGCCGACTGATCGATCTGGGATGCGGCAAAGCGCCCTTGTATGAGGTGTACCGAGGGCATGTGGACTCGGTCGTCTGCGTAGATTGGCCGCAATCTGTCCATGCAAGCCCGTATCTTGACCATGAGGTCGATCTGAGCCGACCACTACCATTTCCGGACGCATCATTTGACACGGTGCTGCTGTCAGACGTGCTTGAGCACGTTCCAGATCCGTGGCTCTTGTGGTCTGAGATAGCGCGTGTGCTTTCGCCAGGTGGTTGCCTCGTCATGAACGTGCCATTCATGTACGGCATTCATGAAGCGCCGCACGACTACGGCCGCTATACCGAGTTTGCGCTGCGCCACCATGCGGCAAAAGCTGGCCTGGAAGTGAAATTGCTGGATCCTATAGGTGGGAGTCTGCATGTGCTCGCTGATTTTCTGGCCAAGCATATCGCGCGCATTCCAGCGATAGGAAAGCTGACGGCTGGCGCAATTCAAAACATTGTCGCCTTGATTGATGGAACCAGGTTGGGCAAGCGCTTTTCTGCAAGGACGTCAAGGTCATATCCATTGGGCTATTTTTTGGTTGCGCACAAGCCGATAGCGAATAGAATCGATTAAGTCCTTTGCTACAAAGCGAAAAACCGTTTCATGTAGACATCGTATTGATCTCGATGGTGAAATCGAGTGAAGCATTGGGGATATAAAGCGATCGGGTGAAAACTGAAGCAATATGATTGAGAATCAAAATCATCTACAAGAAAAAATAGATTATTCGATGCTCTACGATCAGCATCCAGAATACGCTGCACGACGCGAAAAAGGTTCTTACGAATGCATGCGCACTGACGTCGAAGTCCGACATTTCAAATTGCCTAACTTGGTTCGTTTGCTTCATGGTTGGACACCGAATTCAGTACTTGAAATTGGATGCGCTACGGGTGAGTTGATCGGAAATTTTCCAGTTGCTCGGGGTGCAATTTGTCGAGGCGTGGATATCTCCGATTTAAACATCGGATCAGCCCGTCAGAGGTTTCCAAACGTTGATTTTTATTCGGGAGATTTCCAGTTGATGGAATTCCCGCTATCTGATGTCGTGGTGCTCAGTGACGTACTGGAGCATGTCCCGGATGACGCCGGTTTTCTCGCCTCGGCGGCTGGATTCGGTTGTATGGTTCTGGTCAATTTACCGCTTGAGTGCAACTGGTTCAATTGGGGCCGCAACTACGGGCCAGAGGATGCTTCAGGGCATTTGAGAGCGTACACGCTGGCTGAGGGGCTGGGACTGTTTGTGCGGGCAGGTTTACGGTTGAAAAGTTGGGAACGCGTCTGGTTTCATGAAACCGATGCTGAACGGCAGATTCGGGTGTTGAAGAAGCAGTACCTGGGTGCGTCTTACGCGGGAGGAGCCTTTGGGCGCACAGTGCGCCGTGGTGTCTACACGCTAGGCAAGGCCGTTCGACCGATCGGTCGTCGAATGTTCTCATCGAATCTGTTTGCATTGGCTGAGAAAAGTTGAGACTGTCGCTGCAACTTGGGGTCACCGTGCTTGTGCAGGGTAGTGGTGCGGGTGCTGCGTTGATGGCTGCGTTGCTGATCGGATGGGTACTTGGGCCGCAGCAGCAAGGGCAGTTCAGTCATGTGAAGTCACTCATTGACCTTGGTGCGATATCTGCTGCCATCGGGATGCCGCAAACACTGTTTGTTTTCATCCAGTCGAGCCGCATGAGCCTGCGGCAGGGCTTTCGGGCCAGCCTGTGGGTTTCGCTGCTGGGTATTCCCGTCGGGATCTTGATCGTGGGCTGGAGTGCGCCGGTTCTGGATGCCAAGTTGACCTTGGCC
The DNA here is from genome assembly GCA_024235995.1 of Burkholderiaceae bacterium. NCBI lineage: Bacteria > Pseudomonadati > Pseudomonadota > Betaproteobacteria > Burkholderiales > Burkholderiaceae > Burkholderiaceae bacterium. The sequence continues at coordinate 698,268 of JACKLI010000001.1, read as the reverse complement.
GTCGTGGCTGCAGTCGTCCTTGCTTGCTTGCACGCGCAATGGCGCAGCTTTGTACTGCTGGGCGACACCACCTGGCACTTCAATTTAGTGACGGCGTTGCCGCAAATTCTGCTTGTGCCCATCGCCTTCTGGGTCATCGATCGCGACGGCGCTGAAGCCGGCCCGGTTGCATGGGCCATGGCGTTGATCTGGTTGGTCGCAAGCACCTACGCCGGGTATTTGGTCCACAAGCTTCCAAGTCTCGGCAGCGCGCAATCCTTGTCCGTGCGGGCGCTTATTGGGCACGGCAGTGGCACCTGGGTTTCAATCAGTCTTGCTGCCTTGGCGGTCGTGGTCGTGCAGCGTCTAGCACGGCAAATTGGCGGTGCGGATGGGCTCGGAATGGTCACCATGGCTTTGTTGCTTGCTCAGGTACCCATGACGCCAGTCAACTACGCCGTGCCGATCCTGCTACGACACAGACTGCGCACGAGCGCCCTACCGAATACTGAAGCGAGATTGGTAAAGATGACACCGTTTGTCACTGTCGCGTCAGGCACCGTACTTGTCTTGGTGCCGCTGGTACTGGCGATTGGACAGGTCCGATCCGATTTTTGGCTTGGGGCAGGCTACCTAAATTTGGATCAAGTGCTGGCTTGTGCGTTGGCGGCCGCGGCGGCAGAAGTCGCTATGCGGATCATGTCGATTGACGTTCAAGCGGAAGGGCGGACGTGGCAGAGTGCCAGCGCCGAGGGCGTGCGTGTTAGCGCGCTGCTGGTGTTCGGTGCTTGGGTGTCATTGAATCCACTTTTATTTTCAAGCAATACGCCAGCCGTATTGGTGGCAGTGGTTTGGGCGCTGTCAAGTTGGGCCGCAGCACTGACGCTGTACGGGCTAAATTCTGGAGCGCATGCATGAAAGTCGTAATGCTGGCTCCCGCGAACGTGATCCATACCCAGCGCTGGGTCGAAGGCTTGTGCGAGCGCGGGCTGGAACTGGTGCTTGTTACACAGCATGATTCCGGAGCCTGGCGTGCGCCACCAAGGGCGCGCGTGGTGCGCCTGCCGCACGGTGGGGTTCCTGGATATTTTCGAAATGTACCGGTGCTGCGGCGTTTGCTGGTCACAGAGCGCGCTGATCTGCTCAATGTGCACTACGCCAGTGGCTACGGCACGACCGCCGCACTGTCAGGGTTTCGGCCGTGGATGCTGTCGGTTTGGGGCAGCGACGTTTACGACTTTCCTTACGAAAGTCGCCTCAAGGGTTGGTGGCTGCGCCGCAATCTGCGTCAAGCGGATCTGATTGGCTCCACCAGTGAAGCCATGGCACAGCAAGTCAAGGCGCTGGTGCCGACGGGAACCCGGATCGTGGTGACTCCTTTCGGAATCGATACGCAGCGATTTGCGCCAATGCCTCAACTTCATGACGGACTGGTGATCGGGACGGTCAAAAAGCTTGAAGCCAAATATGGCGTGGATGTCCTGATCCGAGCGTTCGCGCAACTCTGTTCATGCATGGGTGATCTTGTTTCGCTTCGGCTGGAGCTCGTGGGCGAAGGTGACCAGCGTGCCGAACTGGAGTCTCTTGCCGTTGAACTGGGTGTTGCCGACAAAGTCCTTTTTGCTGGGGCAGTGCCGCACCACGACGTGCCCGGGTGGTTGAATCGCTTCGACATCTATGTGGCGGTGAGTCGTTTGGACAGCGAAAGTTTTGGGGTAGCGGTGCTGGAGGCGTCGGCGTGCGAGCTGCCAGTGGTGGTCAGCGATGCCGGTGGCTTGCCCGAGGTGGTTGCAGATCGCGAGACGGGCATCGTTGTCCCGAGGGAAAATGTCGGCGCATTGACGGACGCGCTGGAGGTGCTGATCACTCAAGAACCATTGCGGCGCCAGTATGGAAAGGCCGGCCGCGTGCGGGTCCAGGACCGGTACGAGTGGCGAAGCAGCGTGGAGCGCATGATCGAGTGCTTCTCGATGCTGCGCGCCCAGTATCACGTGCAGCAACGTCGGACGAGCTGAATCGTGGCGCTCGTCAGCGTGATCGCCCCCTGCCGCAACGAGCGCGCCGCCATCGACGCTTTTTGCGACAGCGCGCTGGCGCAGCAGCTGCCGCCGGGCTGGCAACTGGAAGTGCTGGTCGCGGACGGCCGCAGCGACGATGGCACGTGCCAGCGGCTGGCCGAGCGTGCCGCGCAGGACGCGCGCCTGAAGCCGATCGACAACCCGGGCCGCATCGTCTCCAGCGGGCTGAACGCCGCGCTGGCCCAGGCGCGCGGCAGCGTCATCGTGCGCTTCGACATCCACACCCAGTTCGCGCCCGACTACATCGCCGAATGCCTGGCCGCGCTTGAGCGCACCGGCGCCGACAACGTCGGCGGCCCCTGGGTGGCGCGCGGGCAGGGCACCATGGGGCGTGCCATCGCGGCTGCCTTTCAGTGCCGCTGGGTGGTGGGTGGCGCGCGCTCGCGCGACCGCGCCTACGAGGGCGAGGCCGACACCATCTACCTGGGCTGCTGGCCGCGCGCCGTGTTCGAGCGCTTCGGCGGCTTCGACGAGCAACTGGTGCGCAACCAGGACGACGAGCACAACCTGCGCCTGCGCCGGCAGGGCGCGCGCCTGTGGCAAAGCGCGCGCATCCATTCGGTCTATCAGCCGCGCGCCAGTCTCCGGCAGCTGTTCGGCCAGCAGCTGCAGTACGGCTACTGGCGGCCCTTCGTTTTCGCCAAGCACGGCCAGCCCGGATCGCTGCGGCAACTGGTGCCGGCGCTGTTCGTGGCGGCGCTGGCCGGCAGCGCGCTGGCGGCGCCCTGGTGGCCTGGGCCGCTGGTGCTGCTGCTGGCCAGCTACGCGCTGTACCTGGCGGGCGCCGCGCTGGCGGCAGCGCGGCAGGCGGGCGACGGGTGTCTGCTGGCGCACCTGCCGGCCGTGATCGCCACCTATCATCTGGGCTACGGCGTGGGTACCTGGCGCGGCATGCTCGACGTCTTGCTGCGGCGCCGTGCCAAGGAGCAATGGAGCCGCCTCACACGCTAATGAAACGATAGCTGCCTGCGTTTGTCCAACAGGCGCTGGCGGCCGATACGACCATGAATCAACAGGATTTCCTGCCTTTCGCCCGCCCCGACATCGGGGAGGCCGAGATCGATGCCGTGGCGCGCACGCTGCGCTCGGGCTGGGTGACGACCGGGCCGGAGACCAAGGCCTTCGAGCAGGAATTTGCCGACCACCTGGGTGGTGGCCTGCAGGCCATCGCCGTCAACTCCGCCACCGCCGGCCTGCACCTGGCGCTGGAGGCCATCGGCATCGGGCCGGGCGACGAGGTGATCGCGCCCACGCTGACCTTCACCGCCACGGTGGAGGTGGCGCGCTACCTGGGGGCCGACGCGCGGCTGGTGGATGTCGATCCCGTCACGCTCAACATCGACCCGGCCGCCGTCGAGGCGGCGATCACGCCAGCGACCCGCGCCATCCTGCCCGTGCACTACGGCGGCCTGGCTTGCGACATGCCGGCCCTCTTCGACATTGCCCGCCGCCACGGCCTGCAGGTGGTGGAGGATGCCGCTCACGCGCTGCCGACCACCTGCGGCGGCACCTTGGTGGGCCAGTTGCCCAGCGCTGCCTCGGTGTTCAGCTTCTACGCCAACAAGACCATGACCACGGGCGAGGGCGGCATGGTGGTCACGCGCGACGAGGCGCTGGCCGCGCGCATGCGCGTGATGCGCCTGCACGGCATCAGCCGCGACGCGTTCGACCGCTTCACTAGCCGCACGCCGGCGTGGTATTACGAGATCGTCGCGCCCGGCTTCAAGTACAACCTGACCGACATCGCCGCCGCGCTGGGCCGGGTGCAGCTGCAGCGCCTGCCCGCCTTCGTGCAGCGCCGCCGGCAACTGGCGGCGCGCTACCTGCGCGAGCTGAAGGACCTGCCGCTCATCCTGCCGGCCGACGCGCCAGCGGGCGACACGCACGCCTGGCACCTGTTCGTGCTGCGCCTGTCCGATGCGGTGCATGTGACGCGCGACGAGGTGATTCAGCGCCTGTCGGACGCCGGCATCGGCACCAGCGTGCATTACGTGCCGCTGCACCGCCAGCCTTACTGGCGCGATCGCTACGGCCTGATGCCCGAGCAGTTTCCGCACGCCGAGCAGGCTTATCGGCGCATGTTCAGCATCCCGCTGTTCACCGCCATGAGCGACGACGAGCAGGGCCGCGTGATCGCGGCGCTGCGGGCGATCCTGGGATGAGCGCGGCGACCCGGCCGGCACGCCAACCCGCGCCGCCGCCCGACGCCGCGGCGGCGCTGGCCTGGGTCGATGCCCATCGCGCCTGTTTCGGCTGGAGCACCCGCGCATGGGCGCAGCCGTGGCGCGACTTCGTGCGGGCGCACCCCGGCCTGCACGTGGGCGATGCGCTGGAGCTGGGTGCCGGGCCGCGCTCCTCGCTGGCCCCGCTGCTGCTGGGCCTGGCCGAGCGCGTGGAGTGCTCCGTGTACGACAGCGCCGCGCTGCCGGCGGTACGCGCCCTGAACGCCGGCCTGCTGGACGCCGGACACCACGCGCGGCTGCGCTACAGCCAGCACGACTTGCGCACGCTGGAAGGCCGCTGGGACCTGATCGCCATGAAATCGGTTCTGGGCGGCGTGTTTCGCCTGCACGACTCCCGGCTGGCCGATGTGCACGCCATGCTCGCGCGCCTCGTCCAGCGCAACCTGAAGCCCGGTGGGCTGCTGGTGACGCTGGACAACGGCCGTACCGCGCTGGCGCCGCTGCTGGCGCGGCGCGGTGCGCGGCGCAATGGCTGGCGGCTGTTCGCGCGCGCCGACCTGCCGCCGGCCGATGCGCATTACGGATTTGGCGTTCTGGGCATGGGCTCTGCCGCCACCCGCTGGGGCGCCGCAGGCGCGCGCATCGACGACCTGCTCTACGGCTGCGACCGGCTGCTCACCCCGCTGGCGCGCCAGTATGCGGTACACCTGAACGTGTATCGCCGCCCGCCATGAGCGCGAATCCCGCAGCGCGCAGCGCGGAGGGTAGTCCAGTGAGCGCGCCGGGCCGCCGCTCCCCAGCGCGAAGCCCAGCGCGGAGGGTGCGCCAGTGAGCAAGCGCCTGCTGGACCTGCTCGTCACGCTGCTGCTCCTGCCGGTGGCGCTGCCGCTGATGGCGGCGATCGCGCTGTGGGTGCGGCTGGATTCGCCCGGCCCGGCGCTGTTTCGCCAGCAGCGCGTGGGGCGCGGCGGGCGGCTGTTTCGCATCCACAAGTTCCGCACCATGCAGCAGGCCGAAGGCGGCCCGCAGATCACCGCGCGGGGTGACGCGCGCATCACCCGCGCCGGGCGATGGCTGCGCGCCGCCAAGCTCGACGAGTTGCCGCAGCTGATCGACGTGCTGCGGGGCGACATGAGCCTGGTGGGCCCGCGCCCGGAGGTGCCGCGCTACATGGCGCTGTACCCGGAGGACGCGCGTCGCTTGATCCTCTCGGTGCGGCCGGGCATCACCGACCGCGCGGCGATCGAGTTTCGCGACGAAGAGCGCCTGCTGGCCGAAAGCCCTGACCCCGAGCGCACCTACGTCGAGCGCATCATGCCGATCAAGCAGCGCCACTACCTGGCCTACGTGGCGCGCCACAGCGTGGCCGGCGATCTGCGCATCCTGTTCGATACACTGCGCGCCATGTTCGACTGACAGCAGTTTGGCATCCCATGAGCCGTACCCCGGCATGCTTGAATCGATGTTTGCTATCAAAAACAAAGTAACGGGACGACCGGAGAGGCATCGGGCATGACACGGCCCGGCGCTGCGCTGCTGGCCACCCTGCGCCGCGACGCGGCCAGCAGGAGCTGGCTGGTCGACCTGCCGCTGATCGTGCTGGCCTGGTGGCTGGCGTTCTGGCTGCGCTTCAACCTGGGCCTGCCCTGGCCCTATTTCGACCACGCATGGCTGACCACGCCCATCGCGCTCGTCTGCATGGCGCTGGGCCTGGCGCTGGCGCGCGTGCCGCGCCAGTCGTGGCGCTACGTCAGCCTGGCCGATTTGCGCCTGCTGGCGGTGGGCGTGGCGCTGGGCGCGCTGCTGACCACGGCCGTGGTGATGGGGCTGCGCATCGACGGCTTTCCGCGCTCGGTGTTCGCCATCAGCGCCGTGCTCACGCTGGTGCTGCTCGCCGGTGCGCGCGCCAGTTGGCGCACGCTGGTGGAGCGCGAACGCGAGCGCACGCACGCGCACCCGGGCCAGCGGCGGCAGCCGCTGCTGGTGGTCGGCACGCTGGGCGAAGCCGACCACGCGCTGCGTGCGCTCAAGGGCGCCGATGGCTGGCAGGTGGCGGGCATCGTCTCGCCCCAGGCCGCCGACCACGGGCGCACGGTGCAGGGCGTGCGCGTGCTGGGCGATGTGCCGGCGCTGGCCGACATCGCCGCCGCACGGCAGGCCCGCACGGTGCTGCTGGCCAGCGCGCCGGGCGCACCGCTGCGCCGTGAGACGCTGCTGCGCTGGTCGGGCGCGGGACTGAACCTGCTGACGCTGCCCACGACCGACGACTGGCTGCGTCCGGGTACCACGCCCGGCCCGCGCCAAGTGCGGCTGGAAGACCTGCTGGGCCGCACGCCGGTGCAGCTCGACACCGAGGGCCTGACGGCGCTGTTCGGCGGCCAGACCGTGCTGGTGACCGGTGCGGGCGGCTCGATCGGGGCGGAGCTGTGCCGCCAGGTGGCGCGCCTGGGCGCTGCACGCCTGGTCTGCGTGGACGTGTCCGAATTTGCGACCTACCGGCTGGAGCAGGAACTGCGCCGCGACCACCCGGCGCTGGAAGCCGTCTACTGCACCGCCAACGTGCGCGAGGCCGAGCGCCTGCTGGCCATCGCCCGTGCGCATCCGCCCGGCGTGGTGCTGCACGCGGCCGCCTACAAGCACGTGCCTTTGATGGAGCAGGGCAACGAGATCGAGGCGCTGCGCACCAACGTGCTGGGCACGCTCAACGCCGCGCGCGTGGCCGGCCAGGTGGGCGCGGCGCGCTTCGTGCTGGTGTCCACCGACAAGGCCGTCAGGCCCACCAGCGTGATGGGCGCCAGCAAGCGCCTGGCCGAGCAGGTGGTGCAGGCCGTGGCCCGGCAATACCCCGCCACGCAGTACGTTTCGGTGCGCTTTGGCAACGTGCTGGGCTCCAGCGGCTCGGTGGTGCCGCTGTTCACGGCCCAGATCGAGCTGGGCGGGCCCGTCACGGTGACGCACCCCGACATCGTGCGCTACTTCATGACCATCCCCGAGGCCGCACAGCTGGTGCTGCAGGCGGGGCTGATGGGCCGGTCGGGCCAGATTTTCGTGCTGGACATGGGTGAGCCGATGAAGATCGTCGAGCTGGCGCGCCTGCTGATCCGCCTGTCGGGCAAGAGCGAGGTCGACGTGCCGATCGCCTTCACCGGCCTGCGCCCGGGCGAAAAGCTTTACGAGGAACTGCTGGCCAACGACGAGACCACCGAGGCCACGCCGCATCCCAAGCTGCGCGTGGCCAAGGTCGCGCCGCCGACGGACGATGTGGCCACGCGGGTGGAGGGCTGGCTGGCTTCAGCCGGCGCCGCGCCGGCGGCCGACGCGATCCGCCAATGGCTGGTGGACCAGGTGCCGGAATACCGGCCCCATCCCGTGCGCTTTTGAGCGCCTGAGCGCGCGTGGCTCACAGGCTGCGCAGCAGCGCGCTCGCCCCGTCCCACAGGATCTGCACGCCGATGCTCAGCAGGATGAAGGCCATCAGGCGCATGAACACGATCTGCCCCACCGCGCCCAGCGGGCGCAGCAGGCGCGAGGCGTAGCGGTAGGTCAGCGCCACCAGCACGCCGATCAGCACCATGGCCAGCACGCCGGCGCTGAAGGTGACCAGCGATTCCGTGACCTTGGGCGTGTGCAGGCTGGCGCCCACGGTGATGGCCACGGCGATGGAGCCTGGCCCGCAGGTGAGCGGGAAGGTGAGCGGGTAGAACGCCCGGATCTGGATGTTGGCGGCGCTGACGGACTGCGCCATCTGGTCGGGGTCGCCGTCGGGCGCCTGCTGGGCGTTCAGCATGCGCCAGGCCATGGAGGCCACGACCAGGCCGCCGGCCACGCGCACGATGGGCAGCGAGACGCCAAAGAAGTCCAGCACGTAGGAGCCCACCAGCGTGGCGCCGATCAGCAGCATGGCCACGTGCCGGCCGATGCTGCGCGCCAGCTCGGCGCGGGTGGCATCGTCCACGCCATGGGTGAGCGTGGTGAACACGGGCGCGGTGGCCAGCGGGTTGACGATGGGCAGCACCGCCGCCAGCGCGAACAGCAGGCTCTTGCCAAACGTCATGAGCAGCGCGGGGATTTCCATGCGCGCTAATGTAGCCGTGATAAGCTGAAACGCTTGCCGGGCGCGCCTTGCCGCGTTCGGGTTCACCTTGGAGAAAGTTCATGCCCGGCCTGCTGCCCCACATCGACCCCGACGGCCTGCTCGAGTTCTCGGTGGTTTACACCGACCGCGCGCTCAACCACATGTCCAGGCGCTTCCAGGGCGTGATGACCGACATCGACGCCATGCTGAAAGAGGTGTACGGCGCCGACGCCACGGCGCTGATTCCCGGCAGCGGCACCTTCGGCATGGAGGCCGTGGCGCGCCAGTTCGCCGGCGGGCAGAAGGTGCTGATCGTGCGCAACGGCTACTTCAGCTACCGCTGGAGCCAGATCCTGGAGGCCGGCGGCATCACCACGGGCGAGCGCATCACCGTGCTCAAGGCGCGCCGCACGGGCGAGGGCAGCCAGGCGCCGTGGGCGCCGGCGCCCATCGACGAGGTGGTGGCCGCCATCGCGCAGGCTAGGCCCGGCGTGGTCTTCGTGCCGCACGTGGAGACGGCCAGCGGCATCCTGATGCCCGACGAGCACCTCAAGCGCATCGGCGAGGCCGTGCACGCCGTGGGCGGCCTGTTCGTGCTCGACTGCGTGGCCTCGGGCGCGGTGTGGGTGGACATGCGCGCGCTGGGGGTCGATGCCCTGATCAGCGCGCCGCAAAAGGGCTGGAGCAGCTCGCCCGCCTGCGCCATGATCGGCCTGTCGGCGCGCGCGGTCAAAGCCCTGGAGACGACGCAGAGCAGCAGCTTCTCGATGGATTTGAAGAAGTGGCGCCAGATCATGCAGTCCTACGAGACCGGCAGCCACGCCTACCACGCTACCATGCCCACCATGGCGCTGATCGACCTGCGCGACACCATGCGCGAGACCCGCGAGCGCGGCTTTGCCACCGTGCGCGCGCAGCAGTTCGAGCTGGGCCGCCAGGTGCGCGCGCTGCTGGCCGGGCGCGGCTTTCCCAGCGTGGCGGCCCAGGGCTTCGAGGCGCCGGGCGTGGTGGTCAGCTACACCACCGACCCCGAGGTGCAGAACGCGAAGAAGTTCGCCGCCCAGGGCGTGCAGGCCGCCGCCGGCGTGCCGCTGATGTGCGACGAGCCCAAGGACTTCGCCACCTTCCGCCTGGGCCTGTTCGGGCTCGACAAATGGGCCCACGTCGAGCGCAGCGTGGGGCAACTGGCGGCGGCGCTCGATCGCATGGGCTACCCGGCGCGCGCCAACGCGCCCGCCTGAGCATGGCGCCGCCGCTGCCCTGGCTGGTGGTCACCACCGTCGGCTCGCGCGAGGAAGCGCAGGCGCTGGCGCGCGCCATCGTGCACCTGCAGCTGGCGGCCTGCGTGCAGATCGAGCCCATCGAGAGCATCTACCGCTGGCGCGGCGAGGTGTTCGAGGACGGCGAGTTCCGCCTGCTGTTCAAGACCATCCCCAGCCAGTACGCGCAGCTGGAGGCGGCGATCCGCGCGCGCCACCCCTACGAGCTGCCGGCCATCCACGCCATCGCCACCACGGCGGCCGACCCGGTGTACGCGGCCTGGGTGGCCGAGAACTCGGGCGGCGGGATTCTATAAAAACAATAGCTTCTGGCGCTTGATGGACGCTGGCCAGCGGCCCAAAACACTCAAAACCGCTCCAGCTCCGGAAACGGCAGCCGCCCGCCGCGCACCACCTGCTTGCCGTACTCGGCGCAGCGCGCCGCAGTCGGGATCAGCTTGCCGGGGTTGAGCAGCGCGCCGGGATCGAACGCGTGCTTGAGCGCCAGCATCTGCGCGTTCTCCTGCGCCGTGAACTGCACGCACATCGAGCTGAGCTTTTCCACCCCCACGCCGTGCTCGCCGGTGATGGTGCCGCCCATGGCCACGCTGGTCTCCAGGATGTCGGCGCCGAAGCGCTCGCAGCGCTCCAGCTGGTTGGGGTCGTTGGCGTCGAACAGGATCAGCGGGTGCAGGTTGCCGTCGCCGGCGTGGAACACATTGCAGCAGCGCAGGCCGTACTTCTTCTCCATCTCGGCGATGGCCAGCAGGATGTCGGCCAGGCGCTGGCGCGGAATGGTCGAGTCCATGCACATGTAGTCGGGGCTGATGCGCCCGCTGGCCGGAAACGCGTTCTTGCGCCCGCTCCAGAACTTCAGGCGCTCGGCCTCCGATCCGCTCACTGCGATTTTTGTAGCGCCTGAGGCAAGCAGCACGCCGGACATGCGCTCGATTTCTTCCGCAACCTCCTCCGGCGTGCCGTCGCTCTCGCACAGCAGGATGGCGGCCGCCTGAAGGTCGTAGCCGGCGTGCACGAAGTCTTCCACGGCGGCGGTCATGGGCTTGTCCATCATCTCCAGCCCGGCCGGGATGATGCCGGCCGCGATGACGGCGGCCACGGCTTCGCCGGCCGCGCGCACGTCGGCAAAGCTGGCCATGATGCAGCGCGCCAGGCGCGGCCGGGGCAGCAGCTTGACGGTGACCTCGGTGGTCACGGCCAGCATGCCCTCGCTGCCGGTGACCAGGGCCAGCAGGTCGTAGCCGGGCGCGTCCAGCGCCGCGCCGCCGAACTCCACCACCTCGCCGTCGGCGGTGAAGCCCTTGACGGCCAGCACGTTGTGCAGTGTCAGCCCGTACTTCAGGCAGTGCACGCCGCCGGAGTTCTCGGCCACGTTGCCGCCGATGGTGCAGGCGATCTGGCTCGACGGGTCGGGCGCGTAGTACAGGCCGTGCGCGGCCGCCGCCTCGCTGATGGCCAGGTTGCGCACGCCGCACTGCACGCGGGCGGTGCGCGCCAGCGGGTCGATCTTGAGGATCTGGTTGAAGCGCGCCAGCGACAGCGTGACGCCGCGCGCATGCGGCAGCGCCCCACCCGACAGGCCGGTGCCCGCCCCGCGCGCCACCACCGGCACGCCCAGCGCGTGGCAGGCCTGCAGCACCGCCTGCACCTGGGCCTCGGTGGCGGGCAGGGCCACGGCCAGCGGGCGCTGGCGGTAGGCCGTCAGGCCGTCGCATTCATAAGGCGTGGTCTGCTCGTCGGTCCACAGCACGGCGTCAGCGGGTAAAACGGCTTGCAGCGCCTGTACCACCTGGGCTTGCCGCTGGGTGAGCGAGGGTGCCGCAGCGGTGTCGGCGGCGGGGGACGGCTGGGGGTCTTGCATGGAAGGCGGCGGGGAAAATGCTGTGCCGACACTATATCGAGCGTCGATCCGCGGGCGCAAAAAAGCCCGCTCGCAAGCGGGCCTGGATGGACCGAGGGGTGGGCGTCAGGCGGCGCTGAGCCAGTAGCCGGCGTTGAAGGGGCTGCTCATGCGCAGCGCCAGCGGCGAGATGTCGACCAGCTTGTCGGTCGGCATCTTCTCGGTGGCCTCGGCGGCGGTGTCGCCGCCTGCCTCGGCTTGGGCCTCGTTGGCCCGTTCTGCTTGGCCAGCTGGTGCAGAACGGGCTACAGAAAAGAATAGAAGCACCGGAAGGGTATCTTGCGGTCGCTCCAGTAGTCGGCGGCGTCGCGGAAGATGTCCAGCAGCTGCTCGCGCGCTTCCTTGTCGAACTTGGCCGTGGCCGGGACGTGCTCCAGCACCACGATGAAGCCCGGCTGCGCGCCCGCCTTGTGCAGCGGGTCGGTCATGCAGTCGTACAGGGCGTCGAAGTTCTTGCCGAAGTGCGCCGGCAGGTTGAACTGGGCGGCGATCAGGTCCAGCACGTCCTGCTTGGTCTGCGCCTGCGCCAGGCTGGCGTACAGGAAGTGCTGGCCCAGTGCGGTGGCCGCTTCCTGCAGGTCGCTGGCGTGGAACGCGCGGATCGACTGCACGATGTTGGTGCGCACGTTCTTGAGGGGCGTGTCCCCCGGTTGACGAAGTGGCTGATCCATCTCCGCTGCTCTTTCTGAAGTCAATGACCGATCCGGCACAGCCAGCTGCACCGGTTGAAACTGTTCATGGGCCTTCATGGCTCGACGATCCTCTTGAAGCTCGAATAATGGTCGCTCGTGTACCAGCACGCGTCGGGTTGGGTGCGCTGCACGCCGCCGCAGACGATGCGGCGGGCGCCGCGGTTGCGCGCGCCGGGGGTCTCGACGGTGTATTCACGGTAGTAGCCGCGCCGCTTGGGCGGCAGCAAGCGTTCGCGGTTGCCGAACACCACGCCGTCCTTGTCGTGCGCAAACGGCCCGCCCTGATGAATCAGGGTGTACGTTTGCTGCCCCTGCCGGGGCAGCTGGGCCACCAGGATGGTGGTTTCCGCGCTCCTCGGGTCGCCGCGCGCCTGTGCCACATCGGCGCCGGCACCAAGGCCTGCGCACAGCGACACGGCTACCAGCGATCGGGCAACAAGCGATGCCGCTGTTCGCAACATGAAAAACACCTCTCGAAAACCTCCGGGTAAACCCGAAAATCTCAAGGCGATAGTGTGCCGCAGCAGGCGCGAAAAATCAAGCGCCTGGCCCCGGGCCTGGCGCTGGTTCAAGGCCTCAAAAGATCAAATTAGTGAGCGCACACTAATTTGATTGGCCTTGTGATTCAATCGTTTGCGTCCACCACGGCCAGGGCCGTCAGGTTGACGATGCGGCGCACGGTGGCGCTGGCCGTGAGAATGTGCACAGGTTTGGCCGCTCCGAGCAGCACCGGGCCGATGGCGATGTTGCCGCCGGCGGCGGTTTTCAGCAGGTTGTAGGCGATGTTGGCCGCGTCGATGCCCGGAAACACCAGCAGGTTGGCGTCGCCCTGCAGCACGCTGTGCGGCATCAGCGCCTGGCGGCCGGCGCCGTCCAGCGCCAGGTCGCCGTGCATCTCGCCGTCCACCTCCAGCCAGGGTGCCTGCTCGCGCAGCAGCGCCAGGGTGCGGCGCATCTTGAGGGCGCTGGGCTGGTCGCTGGTGCCGAAGTTGGAGTGCGACAGCAGCGCGGCCTTGGGCGTGATGCCGAAGCGCAGCATCTCGGTGGCGGCCATGGCGGTGATCTGCGCCAGCTCCTCGGCGCTGGGGTCGTAGTTGACGTGGGTGTCGACCAGGAACAGCTGGCGGCTGGGCAGCAGCAGGCCGTTCATGCAGGCGTAGACGGCGGCGCCGGGGCGCCGGCCGATCACCTGGTCGATGTACTGCAGGTGGTTGGCGGTGGTGCCCCAGGTGCCGCAGATCAGGGCGTCGACCTCGCCCTTGTGCAGCATCATGGAGCCGATCAGGGTCAGGCGCCGGCGCATCTCGATCTTGGCCACCTGCACGGTGATGCCCTTGCGCTCGGTCATGCCGTGGTAGGTCTGCCAGAAGTCGCGGTAGCGGTGGTCGTAGTCGGTGTTGACCACGTCGTAGTCCACGCCTTCCTTCAGCCGCAGGCCGAATTTCTCGACGCGCTGGGCGATGATGGCCGGCCGCCCGATCAGCGTCGGCCGTGCCACGCCCTCGTCCACCACGATCTGGGCGGCGCGCAGCACGCGCTCTTCCTCGCCCTCGGCGAAGGCCACGCGCTTCTTGGCCGCCAGCCGCGCGGCGTCGAAGATGGGGCGCATGGTGGTGCCCGAGGCGTAGACGAAGGTCTGCAGCTTCTGGCGGTACGCCTGCAGGTCGGCGATGGGGCGCTGCGCCACGCCGCTGGCGGCGGCGGCCTCGGCCACGGCCGGGGCGATCTTCATCATCAGCCGCGGATCGAAGGGCTTGGGGATCAGGTATTCGGGCCCGAAGGCCAGCTTTTCACCCGCGTAGGCGCGCGCCACCACCTCGCTTTGCTCGGCCTGCGCCAGCTCGGCGATGGCGTGCACGGCGGCCACTTCCATCTCGGTGGTGATGGTGGAGGCCCCGCAGTCCAGCGCGCCGCGGAAGATGTAGGGAAAGCACAGGACGTTGTTGACCTGGTTGGGGTAGTCGGAGCGGCCGGTGGCGATCAGCGCGTCGTCGCGCACCGATTGCACCTCCTCCGGCAGGATCTCGGGGTTGGGGTTGGCCAGCGCCAGGATCAGCGGGCGCGCCGCCATGCGGGCGGCCATCTCGGCCTTGAGCACGCCGCCGGCCGACAGGCCCAGGAAGATATCGGCGCCCTCGATCACCTCGCCCAGGGTGCGCAGGTCGGTCTTTTGCGCGTACACCGCCTTATCCGGGTCCATCAGCTCGGTGCGGCCCTCGTACACCAGGCCCTTGATGTCGGTGACCCAGACGTTCTTGAGCTGCACGCCCAGCTTGACCAGCAGGCCTGTGCAGGCCAGCGCGGCCGCGCCGGCGCCGGAGACGACCAGCTTGACGTCCTCGATCTTCTTGCCCACCACCTTCAGGCCGTTGACCACCGCCGCGCCCACCACGATGGCGGTGCCGTGCTGGTCGTCGTGGAAGACGGGGATCTTCAGCCGGTCGCGCAGCTTGCGCTCGACGATGAAGCACTCGGGCGCCTTGATGTCCTCCAGGTTGATGCCGCCAAAGGTCGGCTCCAGCGCGGCGATGATCTCCACCAGCTTGTCCGGGTCCTTCTCGTTGATCTCGATGTCGAACACGTCGATGCCCGAGAACTTCTTGAACAGGACGGCCTTGCCCTCCATCACCGGCTTGCCGGCCAGCGGGCCGATGTCGCCCAGGCCCAGCACCGCGGTGCCGTTGGTGATGACGCCCACCAGGTTGCCGCGCGCGGTGTAGCGAAAGGCGCTGGCCGGGTCGCGCACGATCTCCTCGCAGGGCGCGGCCACACCGGGGCTGTAGGCCAGCGACAGGTCGTAGCGGTTGCCCAGCGGCTTGGTGGGGGCAACGGCGATCTTGCCCGGCACCGGATGCTCGTGGTAGTCCAGCGCGGCCTGGCGCAGTTGGGCCCGTTTGTCGTCGTTGCTGGGGGGGGTGGGAGCGTTCATGCGGGGAGTCTCCGGTCGGGGGCGGGGCGCCGATTGTAGGAAATATGCCTGTACGCCCCACCCGGCAGCCCGTATCATGCGCCGACATTTCATCCAATAGGAGAGGCACGGCCATGGCGCTGATGGATTTCATCAAGAAACAGTTCATCGACATCCTGGAATGGACGGAAGAAGGCGACGGCACGCTGGCCTGGCGCTATCCGATGCAGGACATGGAGATCCAGACCGGCGCGCAGCTGGTGGTGCGCGAGTCGCAGATGGCGCTGTTCGTCAACGAGGGCCAGGTGGCCGACGTGTTCGGCCCCGGCACGCACAAGCTGACCACGCAGACGCTGCCGGTGCTGACCTACCTGAAGAACTGGGACAAGCTGTTCCAGTCGCCGTTCAAGAGCGACGTGTACTTCTTCAGCACGCGCCAGCAGGTGGACCAGAAGTGGGGCACGCCGCAGCCCATCACCGTGCGCGACAAGGAGTTCGGCGCCGTGCGCCTGCGCGCCTTCGGCAACTACGCCTACCGCGTGGCCGACCCCAAGGTCTTCTACACCGAAATCTCGGGCACGCGCGACGTCTACACCGTGGCCGACCTGGACGGCCAGCTGCGCGGGCTGATCATGCAGAACATCGCCACCGGCATCGCGCAAAGCAACATCCCCTTCCTGGACCTGGCGGCCAACCAGCAGGCCTTTGCGCAGGCCCTGGCCAGCGCGCTGGCGCCCGCCATGCAGGCCTATGGCCTGAAGCTGGAGGCCACCACGGTGCAAAGCATCTCGCTGCCCGACGAGCTGCAGAAGGTGCTGGACCAGAAGATCGGCATGGGCATGGTCGGCGGCGACATGGGCCGGTTCATGCAGTACCAGACCGCGCAGGCCATTCCCGAGATGGCCAAGGGCGTGGGCGCGGGCGGCGACGCCGGCGGGCTGGCCGGCGCCGGCCTGGGCATGGGCGCCGGCGTGGCCATGGGGCAGGTGCTGGCGCAGAGCATGCAGTCGGCGCTGCAGGGCGGCGCGAGCGCAGCAGCGGCCGGCACGGCGGCGCCCGCGGGCGTGCGGCCCGAGGACGTGATGGCCACGCTGGAGAAGCTGGGCGAGCTGAAGGCCAAGGGCATCCTGACCGACGACGAGTTCAACGCCAAGAAGGCCGAGCTGCTCAAGAAGCTGGTCTGAAAGCTGCAAAAACAATAGCTGCTGGCGCTTTGTGGATGCGGGCCGGTGGCATAAAACATTCATAAGATGGCCACCGACGCCCCGCAGCGCCGCTACCGCGCGCCCTGCCCCGGCTGCGGCGCGCCGGTGGAGTTCCTGAGCGCGCAGTCCACGCACGCCGTCTGCGGCTATTGCCACAGCACGGTGGTGCGCAGCGGCGAGGTGCTGCAGCGCATCGGCAAGATGGCCGAGGTCTTCGACGACCACAGCCCGCTGCAACTGGGCGCGGCCGGCCGCATCGACGGCCAGGGCTTCACGCTGATCGGCCGGCTGCAATACCAGGGCGGCGAGGGCCGCTGGGCCGAGTGGAACGCCCTGCTGCAAGACGGCAGCACTGCCACGCTGGGCGAGGACAACGGCGCCTACGTCTTCACGCGCGAGGCCGCCGTGCCCGATGCGCTGCCCCCGGCGGATGCCTGGCAGGTCGGCCGCAGCGCCACCCTGGCCGGCAAGGCCTTCAGCGTGGCTGCCGCCGGGCCGGCGCAACTGGTGGCGGCCCAGGGCGAGCTGCCCCGGCTGGCGCCCCTGGGCCAGCCCTTTGCCATGGTCGAGCTGCGCAGCGAGGACGGCGAGGTGCTGTCCATCGACTACGCGCTGCAGCCCCCGCGCGTGGAGCGCGGCCGCAGCGTGCGGCTGGAGGACCTGCAGCTCACCGGCCTGGCCGACGATGCCGTCAAGCAGGAGGGCGCGCGCCAGTTTGCCTGCCCCAATTGCGGCGCGCCGGTGCTGGTCAAGCTGGACAGCACCAAGAGCATCACCTGCCCCACCTGCGCCAGCCTGATCACGCTGGACGGCGGCGTGGGCGGCGAGCTGCGCCACGCGCTGCAGGACGAGCCGGTGCAGCCGCTGATCGCGCTGGGCCGCACCGGCCAGTTGGAGGGCTCGTCCTGGCAGGTGGTGGGCTTTCAGCACCGCCTGGGGCAGGAGCCGGGCGACGACGAGTTCTTCGGCTGGACCGAATACCTGCTCTACAACCGCCAGCGCGGCTTTGCCTTCCTGGTGGACGCCGAGGACGGCTGGAGCCTGGTGCGCACCGCCACCGGCGCACCCAGGCTGGGCGCCGGCGGGCGCAGCGCCAGCTACCTGGGCAAGACCTATCAGCTGCAATCGAGCTACAGCGCCCAAACCAGCTACGTGCTGGGCGAGTTCTACTGGCCCGTGCAGCGCGGGCAGAAAACCATCAACCGCGACTACGCCAACGCGGGCGGCCTGCTGTCGATGGAGCAAACGCCGGGCGAAATCACCTGGTCCTACGGCAGCCGGCTCAGCGCCGCCACCGTGGCCGCCGCCTTTGGCCTGCCCGGCCAGAAAGAGCCCTTCGAGCGCAACACCGTCGGCCCCTTCGTCGCCTCCAAGGGCGTGGGCTGCATGACGATCATCGTCATCATCATCATTTTCGTCGTCATCGCTTCCATCCTCGACAGCTGCGCAGGCTCATCGGGCGGCTACGGCCGCAGCTCGGGCGGCTCCTACGGCGGCTACTCCAGCGGCGGCAGCCACAAATAGACAGACTTTTTCCTACCCAAGGAGGTGCTTCCATGGAAACCGAATGGCTCAAACCCGCCGCCCTGGTCGGCTCGCTCGTCTACGCCCTCATCGGCGTGGTGATCTTCTGGCTGTGCTTCATCATCATCGACAAGATCACGCCCTACAACCTGTGGCTGGAGATCGTCGAAAAGCACAACCGCGCCCTGGCCCTGGTCGTGGCCGCCATGTGCCTGGGCATCAGCATCATCGTGGCGGCGGCGATTCATTGATTCGCCGACCTGGATTCCCGCGCCCCAATCACGGGCGCTGCCGTCTTCCCTCATGAGCGCCTTGCCGTTCACGCCCGACGCGCCCGCGCGCGGCACCCCCCGCCCCATCGCCGTCGCGCTGCTGGCCAGCGTGTTCGTGGTGGCCGCCTGCGGGCTGCTGTACGAGCTGGCGGCGGGCGCGCTGGCCTCGTACCTGCTGGGCGACTCGGTGCTGCAGTTTTCCACCGTCATCGGCACCTACCTGTTCGCCATGGGCGTGGGCTCGTGGCTGTCGCGCCATTTCGAGCGCGAGCTGCCGGCGCACTTCCTGCGCATCGAGCTGCTGATCGCCCTGCTGGGCGGCGCGCTGCCGGCGGTGCTGTTCATGGCCAACGCCACGGTGCCGGGGGCGTTTCGGCCGCTGCTGTACGGCATGGTGCTGGCGGTGGGTGCGCTGGTGGGGCTGGAGATTCCGCTGGTCATGCGCATCCTGCGGCGCGACGTGCAGCTCAAGGACCTGGTCAGCCAGGTGCTCACCTTCGACTACCTGGGCGCGCTGGCGGTGTCGCTGGCCTTTCCGCTGCTGCTGGTGCCCCGGCTGGGCCTGATCCGCACGGGTTTTCTGTTCGGCCTGATGAACGCGGCCGTCGCCGTCTGGGCGCTGTGGCTGTTTCGCCATGAGCTGCCGCGCCGGCGCGAGTTCGGTGCCGCCTGCGCGCTGGTGGGGGCGCTGCTGTGCGCGGGCATGGCGGGGGCCGGGCAGATCACCACGCTGGCCGAGGAGCGCCTGTACCAGGACCCCATTGCCTTCGCCCACAGCTCGCCCTACCAGCGCATCGTGGTCACGCACGGGCGCGGCGGCTACCGCCTGTTCCTCAACGGCAACCTGCAGTTCGCCCAGCGCGACGAATACCGCTACCACGAGGCGCTGGTGCACCCCGCCATGGCGGCCCAGGGCGCGCCGCGCCGGGTGGCGGTGCTGGGCGGCGGCGACGGCATGGCGGTGCGCGAAATCCTGAAGTACCCCACGGTCGAGTCGGTCACGCTGGTGGAGCTGGACCCGGCCATGACCGGGCTGTTTCGCGACACGCCGCAGCTGGCACAGCTCAACCAGCATTCGCTGAGCGACCCCCGGGTGCACATCGTCAACACCGATGCCTTCCAGTGGCTGCAGGAGGGTGACCCCGCCGCCCGGCCGCCCGAAGGCGGGGTGCGGCCCCCTGGGGGGGCAGCGGACCTCGCGCAAGCGGGGGAGCGTGGGGGCCAAGATTTCTTCGATGTGATCGTGGTGGACTTCCCCGACCCCACCAACTTCGCCATCGGCAAGCTCTACACCAACAGCTTCTACGGCCTGCTCGAGCGGCGCCTGGCCGCCAGCGGCTACGCCGTCGTCCAGACCACCTCGCCGCTGATCGCCAGGCGCAGCTTCTGGACCGTGGTGCAGACCATCGAATCGGTGGGCCTGACGGCCACGCCCTACCACGCCCACGTGCCCAGCTTTGGCGAATGGGGCTTCGTCATCGCCAGCCGCCGGCCCTGGCGCTGGCCCACGGCGCTGCCGGCGGGCCTGCGCTTTCTCGATGTGCCCTCGCTGCCGCTGCTGTTCGACTTCGCGCCCGACATGGCGCGCGTGCCGGCCGCCGTCAACCGCCTGTCCAACCAGGTGCTGGTGCATACCTACGAGCAGGAATGGGGCCAGGTCCATCCATGACGGCCCTGCGCCGCCGCTCGGTGCTGGCCGCCGGGGCTGGCGCGGCGCTGGCGGCGGCCTGCGCGCGGCCGGCGCCGGATGCCATCGACGGCGGCTTCACCGGCATCGGCGATGCGCGCGGCCACCTGCTGCGCCAGCCCTGGCCCACGCGCGCGCCCGACGTGCAGCGGCGCGTGCACACCCTCATCGTCGGCGGCGGCATTGCCGGCTTGGCCGCCGCGCGCGCGCTGCGCCGGGCCGGGCACGAGGACTTCGCCCTGCTGGAGTTGGAAGACCGCGCCGGCGGCAACAGCCGCGGCACCCAGGTGATGGGCATCGCCTGCCCGCAGGGCGCGCACTACCTGCCGCTGCCGGGCGACGACGCGCCCGCCGTGCAGGACCTGCTGGAGGAGCTGGGCCTGCGCCAGCGCGTGGCCGGGCGCTGGCAGTACGACGAGCAGGCCCTGTGCCACAGCCCGCAGGAGCGCCTGTTCTTTGGCGGCCAGTGGCAGGCCGGGCTGCTGCCCGTGCAGGGCGTGGGCGAGGGCACGCTGGCGCAGTACCGCCGCTTTGCCCAGCTGGTGCGTGCCGCGCAGCAGGCCGCGCACTACGCCATTCCAGTGCAAAAATCGTCTTTCGCCGGCATCCAGCTTGCGCAAGACGCTATCACATTCGAAGCATGGCTGACGCAGAGCGGGCTGGACGACGCGCCCCTGCGCTGGTACCTGGACTACTGCTGCCGTGACGACTACGGCGCGGGCCTGGCCAGCGTGTCGGCCTGGGCCGGCCTGCACTACTTTGCCAGCCGGCACGGCTTTCAGGCGCCGGGCCAGGACGCGCCCGGCGACGACGACGAGGCCGTGCTGACCTGGCCGCAGGGCAACGGCTGGCTGGCCGAGCGCCTGGCCGCGCCGCTGGGCGAGCGCCTGCAGGCCGCGCGCGTGGTGGGCCGCATCGCGCCCGACCGCCACGGCGTGACGGTGGATGCGCTGCACGCGCCCAGCGGCCGGCTGGAGCGCTGGCAGGCGCGGCAGGCGGTGGTGGCGCTGCCGGCGTGGCTGGCCGCGCGCGTGGCGGACCCGGCGCCCGCTGCCCTGCGCGCCCGCGCCCAGGGGCTGCGCACCGCCCCCTGGCTGGTGGCCAACCTGCGCCTGCGCGCGCCGCTGCAGGACCGCCCCGGCGCCGCGCCCAGCTGGGACAACGTGCTGTACGGCGCGGCCGGCCTGGGCTACGTGGACGCCCGGCACCAAAGCCTGTCGCCCGTGCCCGGCCCCACCGTGCTGACCTACTACCGCGCGCTGGGCGACGTGCCGGACGGCCGTGCG
This sequence comes from Burkholderiaceae bacterium, assembly GCA_024235995.1. NCBI lineage: Bacteria > Pseudomonadati > Pseudomonadota > Betaproteobacteria > Burkholderiales > Burkholderiaceae > Burkholderiaceae bacterium. The sequence continues at coordinate 677,202 of JACKLI010000001.1, read as the reverse complement.
CAGCTGCTGCAGCGCCCCTGGACCGACTGGCGCGACGCCATCCTGGCCGAGCTGGGCGCCGCCCACCCCGATTTGATCGACAAGACGCTGCGCATGGACCTGGTGCGCTACGGCCACGCCATGGCGGTGCCGGTGCCGGGCACGCTGGCGCAGGTGGCACAGGTGCGTGCAGCCGCCAGCGCCGGGCGCGCCCGCACCGTGGCGGTGCCGCTGATCTTCGACGACGCACCGCGGCTGGCTTTTGCCCACGCCGACTGGTCGGGCTATTCGATCTTCGAGGAGGCCTTCACTCTGGGCGATGCCGCCGGGGCGGCGCTGGCGTGAAATCCTGCCGCAGCGCGCGGCCCCGCTTCACATTTTTTTACCCAGGCCAAGGCCCACCGTCGGAACTTTGCAGTATCTTGGCGGCTCGCACGGCTGCAACGCGTGAATGACTCCTCCGATTGCCTTGACGCTGCCGAGCCCTTTGGGCTTCACGCCGACTGAAAACCTGAAGCGCTTTTCCTCCTCCCTCCCTCCTCCTCCTTCGCTTCAGGCCGCCTCGGCAGCATTTTTATTCTGGCCGCGCCGCATCCGCCTTCGGGCCGATGCGGCGCGTTTGTTTTGGGGGCGTGGATTGGCCCGGCGCGGGCCGTGCACCAGCCCGCCTCCATGGGCGGGCGGGCCAGGCGGCGGGGTTTATTCGGGGCGGGTGTCGACGAAGCTGGCGCGCAGCATCAGCCGGTCGTCCAGCAGGCGCGCCAGGTTGGCGTGGCGCGCGCGCCAGTCGAGTTCGGCAAAGCGGAAATCCAGGTAGCCCAGCGCGCAGCCGACGGCGATGTCGGCCAGCGTCATGTGCACGCCTGCCGCGCACCAGGGCTTGTCGGCCAGGCCGGCGCTCATCGCCGCCAGCGCGCTGTCCACCTTGCCCATCTGCCGATCGATCCAGGCCTGGCTGCGCTCGCCCTCGGCGCGGCCGGGCCAGGTCTTTTCCAGCCGCGCCAGGATGGCCGCGTCCAGCAGGCCGTCGGCCAGCGCCTCCCAGGTCTTGACCTCCACGCGCTCGCGTCCGGGCGGCGGGATCAGCTTGCCCACCGGCGAGAGCGTGTCCAGGTAGTCCACGATCACGCGCGAGTCGAACACCGCGTCCTGCCCGTCCATCACCAGGCAGGGCACCTTGCCCAGCGGGTTGGCGCTGGCGATGGCGGTGTCGTCGGCCCAGACGTTCTCCTGCACGAACTGGTAGTCCAGCTTCTTCTCGGCCAGCACCACGCGCACCTTGCGCACGTAGGGGCTGGTGATGGCACCGATCAATCGCATGGTCATGGAGCGTTGCTGTGGATGGCCGGGAAGCCCCGGGGCGCCGCCATTTTAGGGGCAGCGCGCGGGGCCGGGGGCGACAGGGCGCTTCTACAATCGGCGCCATGGATCTGACCGCGCTCACCGCTCTCTCGCCGCTCGATGGGCGCTACGCCGCCAAGCTGGACGCCCTGCGCCCGCACATGGGCGAGCTGGGCTACATGCGCTATCGCGTGCAGGTCGAGCTGACCTGGTTCGTTGCCCTGTCCGACGCGGGCTTCGAGCAGTTCAAGCCGCTGTCGCCTGCCGCGCGCGCTTACCTGCTGGGCCTGCTGCGCGATTTTTCCGCAGCCGACGGTGCCGCCATCAAGGCCATCGAGCGCACCACCAACCACGACGTCAAGGCCGTCGAGTACTGGATCAAGGGCAAGTTCGAAGGCCAGCCCGAGCTGCAGGCCGCGGCCGAGTTCGTGCACTTCGCCTGCACCAGCGAGGACATCAACAACACCAGCCACGCGCTGCAGCTCAAGGCCGGGCGCGCCGTGCTGCTGCAGGGGCTGGATGCGGTGATCGAGCGCCTGCGCGCGCTGGCCCACCAGCACGCCGGCGTGCCCATGCTCAGCCGCACGCACGGGCAGACCGCCAGCCCCACCACGGTGGGCAAGGAGCTGGCCAACGTCGTGGTGCGCCTGCAGGCCGCGCGCGAGCGCATCGCGCAGGTGCGGCTGCTGGCCAAGATGAACGGCGCCGTGGGCAACTACAACGCGCATCTGGCGGCCTGGCCGGCGTTCGACTGGGAGGCCTTCAGCCGCCGCGTGGTCGAGGCCGACGAGCCCGCCGGGCTGGGCCTGGCGTTCCAGCCCTACAGCACCCAGATCGAGTCGCACGACTACATGGCCGAGCTGTTCGACGCCATCGCGCGCGCCGACACCGTGTGCATCGACCTGGCGCGCGACGTGTGGGGCTACATCAGCCTGGGCTACTTCAAGCAAAAGACCAAGGCGGGCGAGATCGGCAGCTCCACCATGCCGCACAAGGTCAACCCGATCGACTTCGAGAACGCCGAGGGCAACCTGGGCCTGGCCAACGCGCTGCTGCGCCACCTGGCCGACAAGCTGCCCATCAGCCGCTGGCAGCGCGACCTGACCGACTCCACCGTGCTGCGCAACATGGGCGTGGCGCTGGGCCATGCGGTGCTGGCCTACCAGTCGCTGCTGACGGGGCTGAACAAGCTGGAGCTGAACGCGGAGCGCCTGGCCTTTGACCTAGACGGCGCCTGGGAGGTGCTGGCCGAGCCCATCCAGACCGTGATGCGCCGCTTCGGCGTGCCCGGCGCGTACGAGAAGCTGAAGGAAGTCACGCGCGGCCAGCAGGTCACGCGCGAGGCGCTGCACGGGCTGATCCGCGCGCTCGACATCCCGCAGGCCGAGAAGGACCGCCTGCTGGCGCTCACGCCCGCCACCTACGTGGGGCAGGCGGCCGAGCTGGCGCGGCGCGTCTGATGGCCCTCAAGGCGACCATCTTCAAGGCCGACGTTCAGCTGGCCGACATCGACCACGGCCACTACACCGACCTGCAGCTGACGCTGGCGCGCCACCCCAGCGAGACCGATGAGCGCATGATGGTGCGGCTGGCCGCGCTGGCGCTGAACGCCCACCAGGTGCAGGCCCTGTGCGGCGGTGACGCGCGCATCGGCTTTGGCGCGGGCCTGTCAAGCCCCGACGAACCCGACGTGCAGCTGCAGGACTTCACCGGCCGCACGCGCCTGTGGATCGAGGTCGGCCAGCCCGAGGACAAGCCGCTGGCCAAGGCCTGCAGCAAGGCCGACCAGGTCATCGTCTACGCCCACGGCCCGGCCGCCGAGGTGTGGTGGCGCGGCATCGAGGGCAAGCTGGCGCGGCTGGACAAGCTGCAGGTGTGGCGCATCGCCGCCGCCGACGCCCAGGCGCTGGCGCAGCTGGCCGAGCGCAGCATGCAGCTGCAGGCCACGCTGCACGAAGGCGTGCTGACCCTGTCCAGCGCGCGCGGCAGCGTCGGCGTGGAGCCGCTGCGCTGGAAGTGACGGTGGGTGGGCAACAGCCTACGGGCGCCGTTCATTGTTCCACCGACAGGAAGATGATCGAATGCAGTAAAAATGCATCAACCATTGGGTGCAACGGTCTGGCTTTTGTCATTGAGATAATGATATAGGTCAAAAAAACTCTTTGTCTCCATCCGGCTTGCAATGACAAAATGCAACGGCTAAAAGCGGCGCGAGGCATGCAGCGCCTATGTCGCTTGCGGGCACGCTCTGATTTTTGACAAGGAGAGAGGATGATGGGGATGCATTCGTTGATTCGTTCAGCCCGGCACCTCGTGCTGCTCGGCTTGGGCAGCGTCGCCCTCAGCGCGTCGGCGGCCTTTCTGGATTCACCGGTGCCGGCCAGCGCCTACATCACCAAGGGGGGCCTGGACTGGGCTTGGGCTTCTCCGGTGTCGGCTGCTAGTAGTAGCTTCGATCTGAGCTATCAGTCGACCCAAGGCTGGCGTTTGCCTACGGCGGGTGAACTGGCCAACGCGCCGCTGGCCACCGACTTCATGAAGGCGGGCGCCAACGTGCCGCAGGGCGGCACCGATCCTGTCAGTGGTGCAACTTTTAACGGCGCGAACTCGACAGGACCCGCCGCCTGTGCGGCGCCATATTTTTCCACCAGCTACCACCATTGCGATTGGGGTGATGGCCTGGGACAGGGTGGGGATCATTGGGCGGCGCCCGGAGAAGATTCCAATTATGAGCAGTTGGTCGTCCGCGGGGCTGCTGCGCCGGCAGCGATTGCACCGGTGCCGACATTGGGAGAGGGTGCCTTGGTTCTGCTCAGCCTGACTCTGGTTGGCGTCGGCTGGCTGGGCCGGTCGCGCAAGCGCTGATCGATTCAAGCATGGGCGCCGATGACGCGGCGCCCCAGTCGACCGAGTCGGGGGCTGGTGCGGCGATGACTCACCGCGTGGCGGGTTCGGCTTCGTCGCGCGGCATCCACGCCCCGCAGTTCCAGCACTGCTCGAAGCCGCCTTCCACCCACTCGCCGCAGCGCGCGCAGTGCCAGCGCCGCTGCGGCAGGTGGGCCAGGTCATCCAGCAGCTGGCGCGCGGCGGCCTCGTGCTCGGCGTGGCGCAGCCAGATCTCGGGGCGGCACTGGTCGGGCGGCAGCTCGCCGGCGATGCTGCTGAGGTAGCGCCGCTCCACCGTCGCCGCGTAGCCGGCCTCGCACAGCAGGTCGGCCCAGACCTGGGCGATGGCGAGGTTGGGGGCTTGCGTCAGGCGGAACATGGGCGGGCCGGGCTTTTCATGTCCAATCGGGCTGTGGCCGGTGTCCGCCAAGCGTCATCAGCTATCAAACAAATAGCTATCGACGCCGGCTACTTGCCGGTGCGGCTGACGCCCGCGTCCACCGTGCCGTACACCGTCACGCCCGGTCGCGCGGCGGCGTCGGGGTTGCGCGGCAGCTCGGTGCAGCCGGCCAGCAGGGCGAGCGCGGTGGCCAGCAGGGCGCTGGCCACGGGAAGGGTCAACAGGGTCTTGCTCATGCGGCCAGTATGCCCCCGATGCGGCCGGGGCGGGCCGTTGTCGGTGTCAACTCGTCACGGCGCGCGGCAGCCACCCGAACGCCGCCGCCCCCGCCAGCAGCAGCGCCGACATGGACAGCAGCGCGGCGCTGAAGGGCTCCAGCCCCAGCGCGGGGGCCCAGCCGGCCACCAGGCCGCTGACGGACTGCATCAGCGCCACGCCCAGAAACATCGCCATGGTCAGCAGCGACAGCGCGCGCCCGCGCACCGCCGGCGCGTAGCTTTCGTGCACGTAGCCGTGCTGCAGCACGGTGAAGCCCGACAACAGGCCGTACAGCACCGGCAGCGCCACGTCCACCCAGGCGACTTGCACCAGGCCCAGCGTGGCCACCAGCAGGGCCGCCACCAGCGCCATGGTGAGCAGCCAGCGCTGGCGCCCGCGGCCGCTGGGCGCGATGCGGCCGAACAGCGCCGGGCTGCCGATGCTGGCCAGCGTCATGCCCAGTGCGACGTTGCCGCTGGCCAGCAGCGAAAAGCCGGCGCGCTCGACCAGCAGCGGCCCCAGCCACAGGCCGCGGATGGTGATGAAGCTGGCGTACGCCACCATGCCGTAGGCCACCATGCCCAGGGTGTGCGGCAGCTTGAACAGGCCCAGCAGGCCGCGCAGCGCGTCCAGCGGCGAGGCGCGCACGGGCGCCGCGCCGGGGGCGGGCGCGGGCTCGTGCACGCGCCAGGCGATCAGCAGCCAGGCCGCCAGCGCGGCGCCCGCCAGCACGGCAAAGCCCCAGCGCCACGAGCTGCGCTCGATCAGCCAGGCCAGCGGTGTGGCCGTGAGCAGCATGCCCAGGTAGCCGATGCTCATCACCGTGCCCGACACGGCGGTGAAGCGCTCGGGCGCGAAGTGCCGGCTGGTGAACACGGTGCAGACCAGAAAGGCGGGCGAGCAGCCGGTGCCGATCAGCAGCTGCCCGGCCATCAGCACCTCGTAGCTGCGCGCGCCCGCCGACAGCGCCGCGCCGGCCACGGTGAGGGGAAAGGCCAGCAGGATGGTGCGGCGCACGCCCCACACGTCCAGCGAGATGCCCATGGCCACCTGCATCACGCCGAAGGCCAGGTGGTAGGCCGCCGACCAGTTGCCCAGCTCGCTGGCGCTCAGGCCCAGCTCGCGCATCAGCGGCGGGCCCATGATGGCCGCCAGCGAGCGGAACGCCTGGCTCAGCACGAAGGCGCAGGCCAGCGCCAGCAGCATGGCCCAGGCCTGGCGCGGCGCAAGGGCGTGCGTGCTGGCGTGCGGGTGGGCGGGCATGCCGGTGGGGCGGGGCGCGGGGCTGGCGTTACGAATCAAATCGGGTTCTGGCCCGCATTGAACAAGCGCAAGCAGCTATCAAAACAAAAGCATCGGTCAATGGTGATGCCCGTGCGCCCCGTGCACGTGGCGGTGCGCGATCTCCTCGGCGGTGGCCGCGCGCACGGCCTTGACCGTGGCGGCAAAGCGAATGGCGTGCCCTGCCAGCGGGTGGTTGCCGTCCAGGTGCACGACGGGCCCCTTGATCTTGACCACGTTGTAGACCACCGGGCCGTCGGGCCCCGCGCCCTGCAGCTGGCCGCCCACCTTCACGCCGGGCGGGAACTCGCTCCTGGCCAGGGTGCGCACCAGCGCCTCGTCGCGCGCGCCGAAGGCGTCCTGGGCGGCCAGCTCCAGCTCGACGCGGTGGCCCACGTCCTGGCCGGCCAACGCCGCCTCGACCTTGGGGAACAGGTTGTCGTAGCCGCCGTGCAGGTAGCTGGTGGTGCCCGCGTCCAGCGGCTTGCCGGTGGTGGCGTCGGTGATCTTGTAGGCCAGGGTGACGGCGCTGTCTTGGGTGATGGGCATGGTGCGTGCGAGGTGGGGTGGCGGGCTCAACGGCCTTCGGCGTCCAGCAGCGGCTTGAGGCGCTGGAAGTGGGCCCGATTCTGCCGCAGCCTAGCCTTCAGCACCTCGGGGCTGCCGCCGACGGGGCTCATGTCGAACGTCGCCAGCGTGCGCCGGACGTCCTCGCGCTGCAGGACGGCATTCAGGTCCGCGTTCCAGCGGGCGACGGCGTCGTCCGAGGCCGTGGCCGGCGCATAAAGCCCCATGTAGGAGTTCAGGTCGATGTCGGGCCAGGTGGCGTCGATGAGCGGCAGCTGCGCGTACTGGGCGCCCGTGCTGGCGTGGCCGCTGATCGCCAGCGCCTGCAGGCGCCCGTTGGCCAGGTGGCCACTGGCGTCGCTGCTCGGTAACACGCCGATGTCGATGTGGCCGCCCAGCAGGGTCGTCACCAACTTGGCGATGCCGTTGAACGAAACCGCGGTCAGGCCGGGGCCCAGCTGCTCGCGCAGCTGCAGGCAGGCCAGGAACATCTGCCCGATCCCGGCGCCGCAGCTCGCGGTGTGGCCGGCCTTCATGTAGGCGATCAGATCGGCGGGGCGGGCCACCGGCAGGTCGGCCCGCGCCACCAGCATGAGGTCCATGTCCGCGGCCTGGATGACGGGCTTGAGGTCGGTGAACGGATCGAAGTGGAATTTGCCCTGCACGGCGCCCAGCGCCAGCACCGTGGACGTGATCAGCAGGCTCCGCTCGGGCGGCTGGGCGCCGATGACCTGCTCGGTCGCGATGGCCGAGTCCGCGCCCGGGCGGTTGTCCACCAGCACCGGTTCGTTTCGCATCACCGACAGCTGGCGCGCCAGCAGCCGGGCCAGCTTGTCCTGCGGGCCGCCGGGCGGCGAGGGCACGACGATGCGCAGCGGCGGCTGCGCCATGGCGCCGGGCAGCAGCGCCGCCAGGCCGGCGCCCAGCAGCACCCGGCGCCTGGGACGGCGCGAGTGGCGCAGGGCCTCAGGCATGCTGGGTCCCGAGCATCGCCGCCACCAGGCGCTCCAGCTCCTCGGTCATCACCTTGCCGCCGGCGTTGCGCGGCAGCGCCGCCGCGAAGGCGACGGCCGCGGGCACGCAGTGCGCACCCAGCTCGGCGGCGCAGGCCTGGCGGATCTGCTGCGTCAGCTGCTGCTTGTCGACCTGCACGCGCGGCACCACGACGGCCGTCAGCACGGGCCGGGCCGTGTCGTCGCGGCGGGCGGTGACGACGGCGCTTTCCAGGACGGCCGGCAGGCCGTTGAGCACCCGCTCGATCAGCAGCGGGTTGATCTTGCTGCCCCCCATGTTGATCAGGCTGCTGGCGCGGCCGGACAGGCGCACGCGGCCGGCGGCATCCACCGAGCCGATGTCACCCGGATGGAACCAGCCGCCGCGAAAGCTCTGCGCCGTGGCCTGCGGATCGCGGTAGTAGCCGCGCGCCATCGAGGGCGAGCGCACCCGCAGGACGCCCTCCTGGCCGGCCGGCAGCACCTGCCCGTTCTCGTCCAGGGCCTCCATGGCCACCCAGGGCAGCAGGATGCTGCCGATGCTGGGATCCGCCAGGATGGTCTGGGCATCGACGAAGCCGGTTTGCGAGGCCTCGGTCGAGCCCAGCTGGACTTCGACATTGGGGCCCAGCTGCGCCAGCATCCACTGCAGCTGGGCCAGCGGCAGCTCGCTGCCGGTGACGGTGATCGGCGCCGTGGTGGGCTCGCGCAGCAGGGCCTGCGCCGGGTTGCGCCGGGCATGCTCGATCAGCAGCGGGATCATCCCGGTGCTGGTCAGGATGCGGGTCGGCCGGTCGTGCTCGATGACCTCGAAGAAGCTGCCGCGGCCCTGGCGCGAGCCGAACACCAGCGTGCGGCCGGTGCCCAGGAGGCGGGCGATGGTGGTCTTGGCGATCGAGGTTTCCAGGCTCAGGGACAGGAAGACGCGCTCCGACAGCGGCAGCCACAGCTTCTGGTCCAGCCCCAGGCGCACGAAGAACTCGGCGTGCGTCAGGGCGACGCTCTTCTTGAGCCCCGTGGTGCCCGACGTGGTGTCGATCAGGCAGATGTCGTCGCTGGCGTCGTACGGCGCGTCCGCAAGGTCCGGCGCCGAGGCTGGCGCGGCGTCGGCCTCGGCGGCCACGTCGCCCAGCAGCAGGCCGGTGAAGGCCGGCAAGCTGGGGTCGGGCACGGACCAGCCCGGCACGGCGGCGTGGATCACGAACGCCGCCTCGTGGCGCGTCATCACGGCGCTTTTCTCGTGCCCCGACCAGGTGCTGCGCATGAACGACACCCCCGCGCCCAGGCGCCACAAGGCCAGCAGCACGACGATGGCGGCGGTGCTGTATTCCAGGTCCAGCGCCACGTGCTGGCGGCGCTGCACCCCCGCCTCGCGCAGGCGCCCCATCGTCGCCGCCATGCGCTGCAGCAGCTGGCCGTAGGTGGTCTCGTCGCCGTTCTCGATGATCGCGACCGCATCGGGGCGCAAGGCGCACTGGCGGACGATGGGGTCGGTGATGTTCATCGGGTGGCTCGCTTCCGGTCGGTGTCAACGGGCTGGCAACATGTCACCAACTGTAGCGCTTGCTCAGGGCATCACCAAGCCCTGCATGCGCACCACCTCGAAGTCGGCGCCCTTCGCGCTGCCCAGCTCGCGGAGCAGCGCGTCGTTGTTCCAGCGCTCATCCGGCGCGCCGCTGATGTACCAGCTGGAGCCGTTGTCGGCCACCAGCATGCCGTAGGTCTTGAGGGCCTGCAGGATGGCGCGCGACTCGGTGCTGAAGTTCGCCGGAATCACGAAGCCCGCCTTCAGCCGCACCCGCATGCCCATGGGCGGCAGGCTGGCGCTGGTGTCGCTTGAGGCCCAGTGCGTGGCCGGTGGCACATAGGCTCGGCGCGTGCGGCTCACGGTAAAGCGCAGGGCGTGGCGGATCACCCCCGTTGTCGCCTCGTCGTAGCGCGCCAGGCCGGCAAAGATCGGCAGCCCGGCCGCGTCGGCGCTGGTCCAGCCCGGCTGGCCGCCCGGGCGCACCTGGTTGCTGTCCAGGTGAAACACCGCGCCGCCACTGGCCAGCCAGCTGCCATCGGCCTGCGGATAGGCGTTGCCCAGCTCGTACAGCCGATTAGCGTCGCGGTCGATCACCAGCACGTGGCGGTCGCCACCGAAAGCGCCGCCGTCGGCGCGCTGCCCCTCGATGGGCGCATCGCGCGGCACCGGGTAGGGGCCCGGGTCGCTCTCGTCGCCGTAGTCGGTGAAGGTGACCTTGACCCTGGGCTGGCCGGCGCCCACCACCACGTAGGGAATGCCGATGGGCGCGCCGTCCCACAGCCCCGAGCCGAAGTCCGGATGCAGCCCGCGCGTGAGCCCGATGCTGGCGATCAGCGCGTCCGAGTTGGGGTCGACCGGCGCCGCCGAGACATCCGTGTTCCAGGCGTTGTCGGCCGGAAACGGCAGCGCCCCATTCAGGCTGGCGCCCTGGCCCAGCGATGCGGCCTGCAGATTGCCGTAGCTTGCGCCGCCTGTCGGGGGTGTCGTCGGCGGTGCCGTGGGCGGCACGGGTGGTGTCGGCGTGCTGGGCACGTCCGCGCCGCCGCCACCACCACAAGCCGACAGGCCGATCAGGCCCGCGACGGCCAGCACGACACCCCAGCGACACCCGCCACGCAACGGCTCGATTGCACGCATACCCACGCCTCCATCGTTAGCCCGCGCCCGTCACGGGTGCCGCGATCTTGACGGCTCGCGGCCGCATCGTGGCGGCCTTTACCAAGGCTTACGTCATCAGGATCCGAAAAGGATCGGCCCCGATCGCCCCTTCGGGCTGGTTTAAAGTGAGGCCGCATGCGCCACGCCATCGCCACCGAGACCATTCAAGGCAACGACTGCGCCTGTGTGCCGCTGCAACGGGGTGCGTGCCATGCGGCGTAGGCGGCGCACCATCCTGCGCGGCGTGCTGCTGGCCCTGGGCGACGCCGACTGTTGATTCATCAGCACAACTGAGCCAGTGATCACGTTGAATATTGAGCCACTGGGTTGATGGATTCTTTGACTATTCGGTTGTGGATAAGTCTATCGGGTCTGCTGTTTTTCGATCTCCTTTCTGGCTCTTTGGGCGTTGCTTTGGGGGAGCCGCGCCAGCGGCACTGGAGTGCTTGAATCGCCAGCTCTCGTTGCCCGTCTCGACGATGTGGCAATGGTGCGTGAGCCGGTCAAGCAAGGCCGTGGTCATCTTGGCGTCTCCAAAGACGCTGCTCCACTCCGAGAAGGTGAGGTTGGTGGTGATCACCACGCTCGTTCGCTCATAGAGTTTGGAGAGCAGGTGGAACAGCATCGCGCCGCCCGACTGCGTGAATGGCAGGTAGCCCAGTTCATCCAGGATCACCAGATCGACGTACATCAGGCGGTGCGCCATTTGCCCGGCCTTGTTCTGCGCCTTCTCCAGCTCCAGGGCGTTGACCAGCTCCACCGTTGAGAAGAAGCGCACCCGCTTGCCATGCATGCGAATGGCCTCGATCCCCAGGCTCGTGGCCAGGTGGGTTTTACCCGTGCCGGGGCCACCAACCAGCACCACGTTGTGCGCCGACTCCACGAAGCGAAGGGTGTGCAACTGGCGCACCAGTGCTTCGTCGAGCTGCGCGTGGGCGAAGTCAAAGCCGGCGAGGTCACGGTGCGAAGGGAAGCGCGCCACGCGCATCTGGTAAGCCATGGAACGCACCTCACGCTGAGCGGTCTCGGCCTTGATGAGCTGGTGCAGCACGGCCTCATGATCCAGCGACTTCATGCGGGCGGTGCCCAGTACCTCCGGCCAGGCACTGGCCATGCCGTGCAGGCCCAGCGCTTTGAGGGCATCAATGACGTCATGCATGGTCGGACTCCGGTGATGCCTCATGAGGCTGGACGTTGCGCAGTGCGTCGTAGCGCTGCAGGTTGGCCAGTGGCGGCGTGTTGAGCTTGAGCATCGTGGCCACCGGTGGCTCGGGCACGCGCTGCTCCTTCAGACGCGAGAGCACGTTGAGCACGTGCTCGGCACTCACCCGCCCGGACTGCAGCGCCAGCTCTACCGCCACCACCACGGCCTCCAGTCCATGCAGGCTCACCCCCATGAGCACCTGCGCCATCACCCTGTCGCCACCGCTGTGGCGCAGCAACTGGCGCTGCATTTCCTGCAGTGGCTCGGGCATGGTCTTGAAGGGCGCGCCGTTGCGCAGCGCGCCGGGCTTTCGCTCGATGAGCGCGATGTAATGCATCCAGTCGTAGAGCGTCTGATCACGTTCGAAGCTGCGCGCCAGGCGCACCTGTCGCCCATCGGGCCCGACCACCAGCAGGCCATCCGCGTAGGCCCGCAGACTGACCACCGCATGAATCCATTCACACGGCACGCTGTAGCGGTTGCGCTGGAAGTGGATCAGTGCGGTCGCAGAGACCCGTACCGGCTGCTCCACGTAGCCATCAAACGCACGGGGGTTGGGCATGAGACGAGCACGTTCGTCCTGCCAGACATCGGCCACCGTGAGCTGAGTCCATTCCGGGTGACTCATCTCAGCCCAGGCCTTCACGCAGGCCTGCTGCAACCAGTCGTTGAGTTCACCAAGCGTCCCCCAGCGCCGCTCGCTGGCCTCACGCCAGATGTCCTTGCGCCGATCCTGAACGTTCTTCTCCACGACCCCCTTCTCCCAGCCGGCGGCCCGGTTGCAGAACTCCGGCTCGAACAGGTAGTGCCCGGTCATCGCCTCGAAGCGTGCATTGACGCTGCGCTGTTTGCCATGGCCGACCTTGTCCACAGCGGTCTTCATGTTGTCGTAGATGCCCCGCCGGGGCACGCCACCGAAGAGGGCGAACGCCCGTGCGTGCGCATCGAACAGCATCTCGTGCGCTTGGCTGTAGTACGCCACCAGGCAGAAGGCGCGACTGGCCGCCAGCTTGGTGTGTGCCACTTCCAGGCGGCGGCGCAGCCCGCCGATGAACAGGTACTCGCAGCTCCAGTCGAACTGGAACGCCTCGCCCAACTCGAAGCTCAGCGGCACGAACCCCGCACCACGCGCAGCGTTGCCTTGCTCTTGCTGCCAGCGCTGGGCAAAGGCGTAGACCGGCCCTCGGCTGCCGCTGTAGCCCTGCGCGCGCAGCGCCTCAAACATGGCCTTGATCCCGCGTCGATCGCGTTTGCTGCGATGGCTATCGGCCTTGAGCCATTGGCTCAACTGCTCCTTGTACGGATCCAGGATGCTGGGGCCCGACACCCGCTGCGGGTATCGGGGTTCGGCCATCTGCCCGTCTTTGAGCCACTTGGTGGCTGTGTTGCGCGAGATGCCCAGGCGCCGGCTGGCCTCGCGCACCGACACGTCCTGCCTCAGCACGAGGCGGCGTAACTTGCTCAATGTGCTCACGTTGATCACTCCTGCTCCCCCGTGCTGAAAAATTCAGCAGGATAGAGCGGCAACGTGGCTCAAATTTCAACGTGAATGCGTCCCGAAATGGCCCAGCTTTGGAAATGAATCAACATGTGGTGGTGAACAGGCAATACCGAAGAAAGCATGCGACCTCCACGGTGCGCGCTGGCTCTTTGATCTTGGCTCCGGCTGAGGGCGGCCTGGAGACAAGTCGGCGCGCGTAGCGGCGCAAGATGAGATCGGGGATGTCTGCCAGGGGCATTGTCACGGTAACGATTGAAGCTGGTAAAGTCGATCGATGCAGACATCCAAGCCCCTTTACCACCGCCATCGTTTTCCAGACGCCGTCATCAGTCGCGCGGTGCGCTGGTATTTCCGATTTCAGTTGAGCTTGAGGGATATCGAAGAGCTGCTCTTCGAGCGCGGCGTGGTCGTCAGCTACGAAACGATCCGGCGGTGGTGTGACAAGTTCGGCGCGCACTTTACCCATCGGGTAAAGCAGGCCAGGCCTGCTCCCGGCGCAACGTGGCATCTCGACGAGGTCTTCGTCAATGTCGGCGGTGAGCCTTATCTGCTGTGGCGCGCCATCGACCAGCATGGTGCTGAGCTCGATATCCTGCTGCAGAAACGCCGCGACAAGGCGGCAGCCAAGCGCTTCTTCCAGCGTCTGCTGGCCCAATATCCAAATGGCCCGCGTAAGATCGTCACCGACCAGCTACGCAGCTATCCGGCGGCGAAAGTCGAGATTCCCGAACTGGCTGACGTCAAGCATGTGTTCGTCAAAGCTGCAGCCCGGGTCAACAACCGGGCCGAGAATAGTCATCAGCCAACACGCGAACGCGAACGGCGCATGAAAGGCTTTCGCTCGCCAGGACGAACGCAAACATTCCTGTCCAGCTTCGGACCGATCCGACAGCATTTCGCCATCAAGCGCCACCAACTCGGCGCTGTGCGCTATCGTAATCAACTCGCCAGACGCTTCGCTATCTGGCATCTCGTCACTGGCGTTACCCAAAATCCGTCTACCGCAGTCTGAGCACCATTTCACCAGCTCTCACTTCGCCAATACGGCGTTAAGTTGACAAGGCCCTTCACATATGTCTCGTCGACGCGCCAAGCGGAGCCGGCTGCAGTGGCATACCGGTTCCAGCGTTTCTCGAACTCGGGAACGAAGCGCTGCACCCAACGCAGGATGGTTGTATGCGCGACAGTCAAACCGCGCTCGGCCATCATTTCCACCAGATCGCGCGATGAAAGCTTGAAGCGCAAGTACCAGCGCACACACAGAATGATGATCTCCCGCTCAAAGTGTCTGCCCTTGAACAGCTCTTCGATGGTCTTGCGCTTGGCCATGTCAGTCAAATCGACCGATTCTAACCGATGCCGCTATTTGCACCACAACCGTCGTGTGGTGGTTGACAGCTTGAGGTACACATGCCATCATTTATTATAAATAAATGATGTTTATTATACCTAAACGGAGAACGCAATGGATCATGTGGAGAACGCAATGGATCATGTCAGTCCCTGGGCTACTGCCCCTAAGCTTCCGTCTACGCACTATGTAGATAACCGAATCTATACGGATCCGGTGATTTTCGAGGAAGAGCGAGAGAAAATCCTGGCTGCAACGTGGCGGCTTGTCTGTCACGAATCGGAACTGCCAGAACCCGGCGACTACCGGGCGAAGGAAATCGCCGGGGTACCGGTTGTCATCCTGCGCAGCGAGGACCGGTCGATTATGGCGTTCTTTAACGTTTGCCCACACCGGGGCGCGCGCCTAGTGCGCGACGAGCGTGGAAATGCGAAGAAGGGCCTGCAGTGCCTTTATCATCTATGGACGTTTGCGCTCGACGGTAAGTGCACAAGCATCACCCGAAGCAAGGGATATGACGGCTGCAGTCTGAAAAAAGACGACGTTGGACTGCGCTCTGTCCGAACGGAAATCTTCTGCGGCATGGTGTTCGTTTGCCTGAAGGACGACGTGCCACCACTCGAGCAATTCTTGGGTGGTATGGCGGACCATATGAAGACCCACCTTGGCCAGGAAGAGCTTGAGGTATTCCATTACCATCGCGCGATCATCAATACGAACTGGAAGCTCTTCGTAGACAACAACTCCGAGCTCTATCATGAATTCCTGCATGTGCTGAACCGGCGCACCGCCGTCGCACACAAGAGCTATCACGAACGCAATTGGTTGCTTTACCAGAATTCCCACAACATCATTCAGCAGGGTGTAATTCACTACGACAGTTACGGGCTGGGGGAGCGGAGCGAGGGCGCATTGCCGGGAATGCAGCCGAACGGCATGGTCGTCATGCTGCTGTTTCCTGACGTGATGCTCAATATTCGCGCGACCGTGATGCGTATAGACACAATGACGCCACTCGCACCCGGCAAGACCCTCGTCGAATGGCGCGGCGTAGGGCTCAAGTCCGATACACCGGACGTCCGCGCAATGCGGATCCAGCACCACAATGAGGTATGGGGACCGGCCGGTCGCAATCTCCCAGAGGATATCGCCGCCGTCGAAACGCAGTGGGAGACCATGGTCCAGGGTGGATCGCGATACAGCCTCTTTGCCAGGGAAGAAGGGCTGAAACCGCAGGACGATGCCAACCTCCGCGCCTTCTATCAGGAATGGGGTCGGTGCCTTGGACGCGCGCCGAATGATCCGTTCAGGCACGGTAATGTGGATACCGATGTTTCTCATTCAATAAAGGAGATCACCAATGTCTGACGTCGCAAGCCAACTCTTCGAGCGTGAAGCGATACGCGAGCTGATTGCGCGCGTGGGGCGGCTGCTTGACACTAAGGATTTTGCTGCCGTCATCGCTTCCTTTGCAGAACCGGGGAGCTATGTGTTGCGCGCATACAGTCCCGAGATTGGCAAGGAAATGATTTGGATGTCGGTTAAACGCGCCGAGCTTCTACGCCTGTTGAAGGAGTCGGCGGAACATGTGCATGACCTGGCCGACCGGACGCATCAGATCACTGTGGATCAAATCAGCCTCGAAAAAGGCGAGGCATTGGCGCGGTCGACCTTTTCAGTGTTCCGTACTGACATGAAGGGACAGAGCGACCTGTTCGCCGTGGGCCACTATGAGGATCGGCTCGTGAAAAACGGAGACACCTGGCTCATCGACAGCCGGACAGTACGGCTCCATACGCGCATGTTCACAGTGCCAACCCCCTTGCCGCTTTAACGAGATAACTGATGAATACGCAACCGATCAAGCTATGTGCCAGGACCGACATTCCGGAGGGTGAGATGATCGAAATGTCCGTCCCGGGCACTGACAACAGCCTGCTCTTGGTCTCTACCAAAGGAGCAATCCGTGCCTTCCAGAACAAGTGTCCACATATGGACATCCCGCTTTGCCAAGGCGCCTTTGATGGTGAAGTAATCACTTGTACAGAACATCTTTGGCAGTTCGACGCACAGACGGGCGCCGGGATTGAACCCGAGGACGCAAAACTGCAACAGTATCCTGTGAGCGTCATCGGCGACGAGGTGTTCGTCGAACTCCCGGAAGCGGCCGAGTAATTGCCTGGTCTTGCCGGATAGAACCAGCAAGACCAGGCAATAAAGGCGGATATCGCCCATTTCTTTCCGCACTAGTGGAATCCTCATCACCAACTGCCGGACTCTCGACTAATGACCATGCCTCATCGAATCCATTTTGACGCCGCCAACGGCTTCGACGCTGCAACGGACGAACCGCTCCTGATTTCAGGCCTGCGGGCAGGCTATGCGCTTCCGTATGAATGCGCGACAGGAACTTGTGGCTCATGCCGTACCCAGATCATTGAAGGTGCTGTCGTCGTCCGCTGGCCGGATGCGCCCGGGCTGCCCGAGACAAAGCGCCAAGAGGGCCATGTGCTCCTGTGCCAGGCATTACCACAGAGTGACTGTAGATTGCCGGACGCGTTATGTAAATCGCGGGACGCGAGTCTACCCCCGGTCCGCATCGTGAAGGGCCGGGCAAGCGCGGAAACTGAGACGAGCGATATCGCACGCGTGATGGTTCAACTCGACGAGCCGATTACTTTCCTCGCCGGCCAATACGCATTGTTTGAAGTGCCCGGCGTCACAGGATATCGCGCCTACTCGATGGCAAACACCGGCAATACGCTGACCTCCACTCTCGAGTTCTATATCCGCCGCGTCCCGGGTGGCGTGTCATCGCCAATTCTGCTCGGGGCGCGCGACATCCCCTTGCGCCTGGTGGTGCCGGTGGGTCACGCATTCATCGATGCGACCGCACAGCGCGATATACTCTGCGTCGCCGGCGGTACCGGCCTCGCGCCTATCCTGTCGATTGCGCGCGATGCGCTATCCCGCGGCCTGCTTCGCAAGCAGCGTCTGGATATTTTTATCGGAGTAAGGACGCCCGCCGACATTTTCGCGACCGCGTCCCTCCAAGAGCTCATTGAGGCGGCTGGAGGGGCGGTGCGAGTTACCTGGGCCATTTCGGAAGCGGGCGAGTTCGCGGATTGGAAAGGCGAACGCGGCTATGTACATGAGGTGGTCGCCCGCAGTGCGGGAGACCTTTCTGCGCGCCAGGTCTATATGGGGGGGCCGCCCGCCATGATTGATGCCATGGTACGTTTGCTGCTCAAGTCACGGGTTAAGCGATCCCAGATTCGCTTCGACAAATTCGCTTAATCCTCACGGATCAGATGATGGGACAAGCATATGGAACAGGACAGCAAGGGCCAGGCAAAGGGCGCCCTCATGAAGTCGCTTGACAATGCATTGACGCTTCTTGAGCAATTTACCCCCGAGGCGCCGGCATTCGGGATCACGGAGCTCGCGACAAGGCTCGGCCTCAACAAAGCGACCGTTTTCAATATGCTCAAGACACTTGAAGCACACAGCCTGGTCGAGCAGCTTTCCGACACCAAGAAATATACCCTTGGTCACGGCATCATCGTGCTTGCGGGCACCAAACTGGCCCAAAGCGAGCTGTCCCATGTGGCAAGACCTCATCTGGCCCGGCTTTCCCATGAGACAAACGAAACAACCCATTTGGCGATCCTCCATCGCAACGAACTGCTCTACCTCGAAAAGATCGAGAGCAGCCAGCCGGTGCGCGTGGCGGCGCGCATAGGAGGAAGGGCGCCGCTGCATTGCACGGCAAACGGAAAGGTCCTGCTCGCCTTTCAGCCTAATGAAGTGATCGAAGAAGCGCTGCGCGCGCCCCGAGCCCGATACACGGAAAATACGATCGTCGACCCGGCCGTGCTTCGCAGTCAGCTTGCCGAGATCCGACAAGCCGGCTACTGCATCGAACGGGAAGAATTCATTGCCGACATCCGGGGCATCGCGGCGCCGGTCTTCGACTTCAACGGCACGGTTATTGCGGCAATTGCCGTCGTCGGACCGTCCGCACGGATTACAGAAGGGCAGATCGAAGCGCTTGTGCCACTCACCTTGCGAACAGCAGAATCGATTTCCCGTAGCCTTGGCCATAAACCGTATAAAGACGCTTGAAAGCGGATCTCGGACAGGACCTGCGTCACCGGCAGAGTCAGACCACGCGATTGATGGCGGCGACTTGCATCAGTCCCGTTTCGCTGGAGATGCCGGGGATTGCGCCGGCAGCCGCGCGTGAGTGTCGTGACTACCGGCATTCTGTTTATTTCATTAAGGCTTTAGCTTCTTCGAGCAGTTTTTTCCCGTCATAGCCTTTAGCAGTCACGTCCTTCACCCATTCGGCCACGACACCTTCAGAAGCCGCTTGCCAGCGTTGAACTTCCGCAGCCGGCACTGTGTAGAAGATATTCTTGCGATCCGCGGCGATCTTGCGTCCGGGCAGCCCGGACTCGGCGAACACCCTTCCTACCCAAGCCGACGCCTCGGGGGTAAATTGCTCAAGAAGCGTCAATGCATTGTCAAGCGACTTCATGAGGGCGCCCTTTGCCTGGCCCTTGCTGTCCTGTTCCATATGCTTGTCCCATCATCTGATCCGTGAGGATTAAGCGAATTTGTCGAAGCGAATCTGGGATCGCTTAACCCGTGACTTGAGCAGCAAACGTACCATGGCATCAATCATGGCGGGCGGCCCCCCCATATAGACCTGGCGCGCAGAAAGGTCTCCCGCACTGCGGGCGACCACCTCATGTACATAGCCGCGTTCGCCTTTCCAATCCGCGAACTCGCCCGCTTCCGAAATGGCCCAGGTAACTCGCACCGCCCCTCCAGCCGCCTCAATGAGCTCTTGGAGGGACGCGGTCGCGAAAATGTCGGCGGGCGTCCTTACTCCGATAAAAATATCCAGACGCTGCTTGCGAAGCAGGCCGCGGGATAGCGCATCGCGCGCAATCGACAGGATAGGCGCGAGGCCGGTACCGCCGGCGACGCAGAGTATATCGCGCTGTGCGGTCGCATCGATGAATGCGTGACCCACCGGCACCACCAGGCGCAAGGGGATGTCGCGCGCCCCGAGCAGAATTGGCGATGACACGCCACCCGGGTGTTGATTCATCAGCACAACTGAGCCAGTGATCACGTTGAATATTGAGCCACTGGGTTGATGGATTCTTTGACTATTCGGTTGTGGATAAGTCTATCGGGTCTGCTGTTTTTCGATCTCCTTTCTGGCTCTTTGGGCGTTGCTTTGGGGGAGCCGCGCCAGCGGCACTGGAGTGCTTGAATCGCCAGCTCTCGTTGCCCGTCTCGACGATGTGGCAATGGTGCGTGAGCCGGTCAAGCAAGGCCGTGGTCATCTTGGCGTCTCCAAAGACGCTGCTCCACTCCGAGAAGGTGAGGTTGGTGGTGATCACCACGCTCGTTCGCTCATAGAGTTTGGAGAGCAGGTGGAACAGCATCGCGCCGCCCGACTGCGTGAATGGCAGGTAGCCCAGTTCATCCAGGATCACCAGATCGACGTACATCAGGCGGTGCGCCATTTGCCCGGCCTTGTTCTGCGCCTTCTCCAGCTCCAGGGCGTTGACCAGCTCCACCGTTGAGAAGAAGCGCACCCGCTTGCCATGCATGCGAATGGCCTCGATCCCCAGGCTCGTGGCCAGGTGGGTTTTACCCGTGCCGGGGCCACCAACCAGCACCACGTTGTGCGCCGACTCCACGAAGCGAAGGGTGTGCAACTGGCGCACCAGTGCTTCGTCGAGCTGCGCGTGGGCGAAGTCAAAGCCGGCGAGGTCACGGTGCGAAGGGAAGCGCGCCACGCGCATCTGGTAAGCCATGGAACGCACCTCACGCTGAGCGGTCTCGGCCTTGATGAGCTGGTGCAGCACGGCCTCATGATCCAGCGACTTCATGCGGGCGGTGCCCAGTACCTCCGGCCAGGCACTGGCCATGCCGTGCAGGCCCAGCGCTTTGAGGGCATCAATGACGTCATGCATGGTCGGACTCCGGTGATGCCTCATGAGGCTGGACGTTGCGCAGTGCGTCGTAGCGCTGCAGGTTGGCCAGTGGCGGCGTGTTGAGCTTGAGCATCGTGGCCACCGGTGGCTCGGGCACGCGCTGCTCCTTCAGACGCGAGAGCACGTTGAGCACGTGCTCGGCACTCACCCGCCCGGACTGCAGCGCCAGCTCTACCGCCACCACCACGGCCTCCAGTCCATGCAGGCTCACCCCCATGAGCACCTGCGCCATCACCCTGTCGCCACCGCTGTGGCGCAGCAACTGGCGCTGCATTTCCTGCAGTGGCTCGGGCATGGTCTTGAAGGGCGCGCCGTTGCGCAGCGCGCCGGGCTTTCGCTCGATGAGCGCGATGTAATGCATCCAGTCGTAGAGCGTCTGATCACGTTCGAAGCTGCGCGCCAGGCGCACCTGTCGCCCATCGGGCCCGACCACCAGCAGGCCATCCGCGTAGGCCCGCAGACTGACCACCGCATGAATCCATTCACACGGCACGCTGTAGCGGTTGCGCTGGAAGTGGATCAGTGCGGTCGCAGAGACCCGTACCGGCTGCTCCACGTAGCCATCAAACGCACGGGGGTTGGGCATGAGACGAGCACGTTCGTCCTGCCAGACATCGGCCACCGTGAGCTGAGTCCATTCCGGGTGACTCATCTCAGCCCAGGCCTTCACGCAGGCCTGCTGCAACCAGTCGTTGAGTTCACCAAGCGTCCCCCAGCGCCGCTCGCTGGCCTCACGCCAGATGTCCTTGCGCCGATCCTGAACGTTCTTCTCCACGACCCCCTTCTCCCAGCCGGCGGCCCGGTTGCAGAACTCCGGCTCGAACAGGTAGTGCCCGGTCATCGCCTCGAAGCGTGCATTGACGCTGCGCTGTTTGCCATGGCCGACCTTGTCCACAGCGGTCTTCATGTTGTCGTAGATGCCCCGCCGGGGCACGCCACCGAAGAGGGCGAACGCCCGTGCGTGCGCATCGAACAGCATCTCGTGCGCTTGGCTGTAGTACGCCACCAGGCAGAAGGCGCGACTGGCCGCCAGCTTGGTGTGTGCCACTTCCAGGCGGCGGCGCAGCCCGCCGATGAACAGGTACTCGCAGCTCCAGTCGAACTGGAACGCCTCGCCCAACTCGAAGCTCAGCGGCACGAACCCCGCACCACGCGCAGCGTTGCCTTGCTCTTGCTGCCAGCGCTGGGCAAAGGCGTAGACCGGCCCTCGGCTGCCGCTGTAGCCCTGCGCGCGCAGCGCCTCAAACATGGCCTTGATCCCGCGTCGATCGCGTTTGCTGCGATGGCTATCGGCCTTGAGCCATTGGCTCAACTGCTCCTTGTACGGATCCAGGATGCTGGGGCCCGACACCCGCTGCGGGTATCGGGGTTCGGCCATCTGCCCGTCTTTGAGCCACTTGGTGGCTGTGTTGCGCGAGATGCCCAGGCGCCGGCTGGCCTCGCGCACCGACACGTCCTGCCTCAGCACGAGGCGGCGTAACTTGCTCAATGTGCTCACGTTGATCACTCCTGCTCCCCCGTGCTGAAAAATTCAGCAGGATAGAGCGGCAACGTGGCTCAAATTTCAACGTGAATGCGTCCCGAAATGGCCCAGCTTTGGAAATGAATCAACAGTTCTATCCGGCAAGACCAGGCAATTACTCGGCCGCTTCCGGGAGTTCGACGAACACCTCGTCGCCGATGACGCTCACAGGATACTGTTGCAGTTTTGCGTCCTCGGGTTCAATCCCGGCGCCCGTCTGTGCGTCGAACTGCCAAAGATGTTCTGTACAAGTGATTACTTCACCATCAAAGGCGCCTTGGCAAAGCGGGATGTCCATATGTGGACACTTGTTCTGGAAGGCACGGATTGCTCCTTTGGTAGAGACCAAGAGCAGGCTGTTGTCAGTGCCCGGGACGGACATTTCGATCATCTCACCCTCCGGAATGTCGGTCCTGGCACATAGCTTGATCGGTTGCGTATTCATCAGTTATCTCGTTAAAGCGGCAAGGGGGTTGGCACTGTGAACATGCGCGTATGGAGCCGTACTGTCCGGCTGTCGATGAGCCAGGTGTCTCCGTTTTTCACGAGCCGATCCTCATAGTGGCCCACGGCGAACAGGTCGCTCTGTCCCTTCATGTCAGTACGGAACACTGAAAAGGTCGACCGCGCCAATGCCTCGCCTTTTTCGAGGCTGATTTGATCCACAGTGATCTGATGCGTCCGGTCGGCCAGGTCATGCACATGTTCCGCCGACTCCTTCAACAGGCGTAGAAGCTCGGCGCGTTTAACCGACATCCAAATCATTTCCTTGCCAATCTCGGGACTGTATGCGCGCAACACATAGCTCCCCGGTTCTGCAAAGGAAGCGATGACGGCAGCAAAATCCTTAGTGTCAAGCAGCCGCCCCACGCGCGCAATCAGCTCGCGTATCGCTTCACGCTCGAAGAGTTGGCTTGCGACGTCAGACATTGGTGATCTCCTTTATTGAATGAGAAACATCGGTATCCACATTACCGTGCCTGAACGGATCATTCGGCGCGCGTCCAAGGCACCGACCCCATTCCTGATAGAAGGCGCGGAGGTTGGCATCGTCCTGCGGTTTCAGCCCTTCTTCCCTGGCAAAGAGGCTGTATCGCGATCCACCCTGGACCATGGTCTCCCACTGCGTTTCGACGGCGGCGATATCCTCTGGGAGATTGCGACCGGCCGGTCCCCATACCTCATTGTGGTGCTGGATCCGCATTGCGCGGACGTCCGGTGTATCGGACTTGAGCCCTACGCCGCGCCATTCGACGAGGGTCTTGCCGGGTGCGAGTGGCGTCATTGTGTCTATACGCATCACGGTCGCGCGAATATTGAGCATCACGTCAGGAAACAGCAGCATGACGACCATGCCGTTCGGCTGCATTCCCGGCAATGCGCCCTCGCTCCGCTCCCCCAGCCCGTAACTGTCGTAGTGAATTACACCCTGCTGAATGATGTTGTGGGAATTCTGGTAAAGCAACCAATTGCGTTCGTGATAGCTCTTGTGTGCGACGGCGGTGCGCCGGTTCAGCACATGCAGGAATTCATGATAGAGCTCGGAGTTGTTGTCTACGAAGAGCTTCCAGTTCGTATTGATGATCGCGCGATGGTAATGGAATACCTCAAGCTCTTCCTGGCCAAGGTGGGTCTTCATATGGTCCGCCATACCACCCAAGAATTGCTCGAGTGGTGGCACGTCGTCCTTCAGGCAAACGAACACCATGCCGCAGAAGATTTCCGTTCGGACAGAGCGCAGTCCAACGTCGTCTTTTTTCAGACTGCAGCCGTCATATCCCTTGCTTCGGGTGATGCTTGTGCACTTACCGTCGAGCGCAAACGTCCATAGATGATAAAGGCACTGCAGGCCCTTCTTCGCATTTCCACGCTCGTCGCGCACTAGGCGCGCGCCCCGGTGTGGGCAAACGTTAAAGAACGCCATAATCGACCGGTCCTCGCTGCGCAGGATGACAACCGGTACCCCGGCGATTTCCTTCGCCCGGTAGTCGCCGGGTTCTGGCAGTTCCGATTCGTGACAGACAAGCCGCCACGTTGCAGCCAGGATTTTCTCTCGCTCTTCCTCGAAAATCACCGGATCCGTATAGATTCGGTTATCTACATAGTGCGTAGACGGAAGCTTAGGGGCAGTAGCCCAGGGACTGACATGATCCATTGCGTTCTCCACATGATCCATTGCGTTCTCCGTTTAGGTATAATAAACATCATTTATTTATAATAAATGATGGCATGTGTACCTCAAGCTGTCAACCACCACACGACGGTTGTGGTGCAAATAGCGTGTTGATTCATTTCCAAAGCTGGGCCATTTCGGGACGCATTCACGTTGAAATTTGAGCCACGTTGCCGCTCTATCCTGCTGAATTTTTCAGCACGGGGGAGCAGGAGTGATCAACGTGAGCACATTGAGCAAGTTACGCCGCCTCGTGCTGAGGCAGGACGTGTCGGTGCGCGAGGCCAGCCGGCGCCTGGGCATCTCGCGCAACACAGCCACCAAGTGGCTCAAAGACGGGCAGATGGCCGAACCCCGATACCCGCAGCGGGTGTCGGGCCCCAGCATCCTGGATCCGTACAAGGAGCAGTTGAGCCAATGGCTCAAGGCCGATAGCCATCGCAGCAAACGCGATCGACGCGGGATCAAGGCCATGTTTGAGGCGCTGCGCGCGCAGGGCTACAGCGGCAGCCGAGGGCCGGTCTACGCCTTTGCCCAGCGCTGGCAGCAAGAGCAAGGCAACGCTGCGCGTGGTGCGGGGTTCGTGCCGCTGAGCTTCGAGTTGGGCGAGGCGTTCCAGTTCGACTGGAGCTGCGAGTACCTGTTCATCGGCGGGCTGCGCCGCCGCCTGGAAGTGGCACACACCAAGCTGGCGGCCAGTCGCGCCTTCTGCCTGGTGGCGTACTACAGCCAAGCGCACGAGATGCTGTTCGATGCGCACGCACGGGCGTTCGCCCTCTTCGGTGGCGTGCCCCGGCGGGGCATCTACGACAACATGAAGACCGCTGTGGACAAGGTCGGCCATGGCAAACAGCGCAGCGTCAATGCACGCTTCGAGGCGATGACCGGGCACTACCTGTTCGAGCCGGAGTTCTGCAACCGGGCCGCCGGCTGGGAGAAGGGGGTCGTGGAGAAGAACGTTCAGGATCGGCGCAAGGACATCTGGCGTGAGGCCAGCGAGCGGCGCTGGGGGACGCTTGGTGAACTCAACGACTGGTTGCAGCAGGCCTGCGTGAAGGCCTGGGCTGAGATGAGTCACCCGGAATGGACTCAGCTCACGGTGGCCGATGTCTGGCAGGACGAACGTGCTCGTCTCATGCCCAACCCCCGTGCGTTTGATGGCTACGTGGAGCAGCCGGTACGGGTCTCTGCGACCGCACTGATCCACTTCCAGCGCAACCGCTACAGCGTGCCGTGTGAATGGATTCATGCGGTGGTCAGTCTGCGGGCCTACGCGGATGGCCTGCTGGTGGTCGGGCCCGATGGGCGACAGGTGCGCCTGGCGCGCAGCTTCGAACGTGATCAGACGCTCTACGACTGGATGCATTACATCGCGCTCATCGAGCGAAAGCCCGGCGCGCTGCGCAACGGCGCGCCCTTCAAGACCATGCCCGAGCCACTGCAGGAAATGCAGCGCCAGTTGCTGCGCCACAGCGGTGGCGACAGGGTGATGGCGCAGGTGCTCATGGGGGTGAGCCTGCATGGACTGGAGGCCGTGGTGGTGGCGGTAGAGCTGGCGCTGCAGTCCGGGCGGGTGAGTGCCGAGCACGTGCTCAACGTGCTCTCGCGTCTGAAGGAGCAGCGCGTGCCCGAGCCACCGGTGGCCACGATGCTCAAGCTCAACACGCCGCCACTGGCCAACCTGCAGCGCTACGACGCACTGCGCAACGTCCAGCCTCATGAGGCATCACCGGAGTCCGACCATGCATGACGTCATTGATGCCCTCAAAGCGCTGGGCCTGCACGGCATGGCCAGTGCCTGGCCGGAGGTACTGGGCACCGCCCGCATGAAGTCGCTGGATCATGAGGCCGTGCTGCACCAGCTCATCAAGGCCGAGACCGCTCAGCGTGAGGTGCGTTCCATGGCTTACCAGATGCGCGTGGCGCGCTTCCCTTCGCACCGTGACCTCGCCGGCTTTGACTTCGCCCACGCGCAGCTCGACGAAGCACTGGTGCGCCAGTTGCACACCCTTCGCTTCGTGGAGTCGGCGCACAACGTGGTGCTGGTTGGTGGCCCCGGCACGGGTAAAACCCACCTGGCCACGAGCCTGGGGATCGAGGCCATTCGCATGCATGGCAAGCGGGTGCGCTTCTTCTCAACGGTGGAGCTGGTCAACGCCCTGGAGCTGGAGAAGGCGCAGAACAAGGCCGGGCAAATGGCGCACCGCCTGATGTACGTCGATCTGGTGATCCTGGATGAACTGGGCTACCTGCCATTCACGCAGTCGGGCGGCGCGATGCTGTTCCACCTGCTCTCCAAACTCTATGAGCGAACGAGCGTGGTGATCACCACCAACCTCACCTTCTCGGAGTGGAGCAGCGTCTTTGGAGACGCCAAGATGACCACGGCCTTGCTTGACCGGCTCACGCACCATTGCCACATCGTCGAGACGGGCAACGAGAGCTGGCGATTCAAGCACTCCAGTGCCGCTGGCGCGGCTCCCCCAAAGCAACGCCCAAAGAGCCAGAAAGGAGATCGAAAAACAGCAGACCCGATAGACTTATCCACAACCGAATAGTCAAAGAATCCATCAACCCAGTGGCTCAATATTCAACGTGATCACTGGCTCAGTTGTGCTGATGAATCAACAGCACCTCCGATCTGCCCGCCGCGATTACGAGAAAACCCGTTGGGCAGATGCAATCACAGAACTTGAGTTCGAGGATTGGCTACGTCATCATGGCCATCACGATCTAGCAGGCCGTTGAAAAAATGCTCATCGAACGCGCCAGGGTCGTGGATTTCGAAGAAACGGATCGCCCAAACTGGCCTGCGCAGCGATTGGAGCGGCCATTTCGGCCTGTTTGCAGGCCGTTTTGCCCGTTCCGGGCGCACGTATCCCATGGTTCACGCATGATGCGCGTCCCACCAGCCGCCCAGACTGCCCATGCGCACCAGGTTGTAGGTGGCAAAGCACAGCAGCGCCTGGCCCGCGAGCTTGGCCTGACCGATCAATTTGGTCTTGGCCAGACCACCCACTGTCTTGATCCAGCCAAAGGCCTCCTCGATGCGCTTGCGCACTTTGAGGCTGGTCTTGTAGCCCTCGTGGCGCCGGATGCGGCCATCGACCGCCGAGTGCTTGTCCTTGGCCGCCACGTGTGGCGTGACTTTGAGCTTTCGGCAGCCCTTGATGAAGGCCTGGCTGTCGTAACCTTTGTCGGCCCCGACCGTGGCCCGCTTGTTCTTGTTTCCCCGGCGTTTGAGCATCGCCAGCGCCGCCTCGCGCTCGGCGGTGCCACTGGCATGTGTGATCTCCACATCCACGATCAGCCCGTTGCGGTTCTCCATGAGGATGTGCCCCATGTGGCACAGGCGAGATTTGTCGCCCGCGCTCTTCTTGAACAGCCGGGCATCGGCATCGGTGGTGCTGGCGTGGGTGTCGTTGCAGCGCTCCTGCCCTTTGAAGTTCACCTCGGGGTTGCGTCCGGGTGGCGTGCCGCTGTCGTCGTCTTTGCGTTTGAAACTCTTGTGCGAGGCCCAGGCCTCAATCAGCGTGCCGTCCACGCTGAAGTGTTCGTCGCTGGCAAGCCGGCCCCACTGGGCGCTGAGCTTGACGCGCTCGAAGAAGGCGCGCGCCAGGTCTTCGTTGAAGAGGCGTTCGCGGTTGGCGCTGAAGGTGGAGTGGTCCCAGACCTTGTCTTCAATGTTCAGGCCCACGAACCAGCGGTACAGCAGGTTGTAGTTGACCGCCTCGACCAGCTGGCGTTCGCTGCGGATGGAGAACAGGATTTGCAGCAGCAAGGCCTTGAGCAGCATCTCCGGCGGCACCGAGGGGCGGCCACGGCGGGCGTACACCGCTTCGAACTCGCTGTTCATGCTCGACAGCAGCGCATCCACCACGGCGCGCAACTTGCGCAGCGGGTGTGCCGCTGGCACTCTTTCTTCAAGGCTGATGTAGCTAAACATCGCCCCCTGGAAGTCTTGGTTGCCTCTCATCTTTCTTGTCGCAGTTGTTCCGGGATGGCTTCAGATCGTAGCGGCCGACGCGGACGCTCGCAGGGGATTTTTCAACGGCCTGCTAGTCGTGGACTGAAGATCACGAAGGAAATCGATGCAGAGGGAGCAAATTGAAATTACCGCGTATCACGAGGCGGGCCATGCAGTCATGGCAATGTCGGTCGGATTCTTGGTAACAGAGATTTCCTGTCACGCATCAGTTGACGGCTATGGATACACAGCTTGGCAGATGCCTTCACTCATGTCGGATACTGCCAGAGTTGGGGCCGTCTTGACGCTGGCATCTGGGATGGTCGCTGACTACTTGCATTGGTCAAGCTTTCCTGACAGGGACGAGGACGAGATTTTGCTGGGTCATTTCGGCGACCAATCAGAAGCCCGTATTCATCTCGCAGCATTGAAACAGGGGGATGTCTTTGAAGATTACATCTCGTTTGCGTTGATGCACCTGCGGAAGGTTGATGTTTGGTCACAAGTAGTGGCCTTGGCTGATCTGCTGAAGTCAACGCGAGTTGTTAACGGTCGAGATATCCTGAGCAGAGTCAAGCAGTGTGTGCCTGCTATCTCCCCCCGTGAGTTGGAACAGTGCAAGCGAGCGGTTGATCTCAAGCATGCCCCCTGATTTAACTGCCCATCAAGTGAAGGAAAGATGATGGATACCAAGGCGATACAAAACCTCATGAACAAGGCCCATTCTGCCGTCCCCACAGCCGCGCCTGGTGCAGGCCTCCGCGAAGCCGTCATGGGATTTGGTGTGGTACCTGGGGTGGCGATGGCCAGCATTCCACTGGCTGCCGCCGTTGCCGTTGCCTGGATTGGCTATGAAGTAGTGACGGGAGTGAAGGAGTCGAGCGAAAAATCGAAGCGTCCGATGCCTGACCGCTGGCTTGAGCAGGTTGCTGCTGCTCCAGACGCAAGTCCAGAAGGATTAGCATTTCTAGTCGGGTGCCTGGAGGCAGACGGGTTCATTTCAGCAGGTAATGCCGTTGAATGGGCGAAGCGCGAAAGCGCCCGCATGGAAGCAAGGAGGCTTGCCGACGAGAAGGCCTCCTACGCCGTTCAGGCGAGCAGCGAAGGGGCCCTGGCCCTCCTGGCGAGAGCACGCAAAGAATGTACCCCTTCGATGCTGAATCCAGGCGCTCTTGATAGGGCGAAGAAGACGGTAGCCGATGTCGCTGACTCGGTGAAGGCGGCAACATCAGGCGTGCTTGCTGAGACATTGAAGGGGGCCGCGACGGGCGCCGTCAAAGGTGTCGCGAGCAAGCTCTTCAAATGAGAGGAAACCGACGGCATGAAGCTCAGCGAACCACAGGAACGGCTCGTCAGAAAGTTGAAGGACGGTGCCGAGTTGCGGCACCACGTGGACACCGGCTTGTTCCGACTGCGGGACGCCATCACAACCAGGTCGGTGCATCCGGCGACAGTTGAGTCGCTCTTGCGCGTTGGCGTGATCAACAAGTCGCTTGACGGCTCTCCTCGTTTTCAGTGCAATAAGTGACGGTACGCAAAGCTAGCACTGGCGCGGGGGTGGTCTGGGTAGACCGTTGATTTCATTGACTTTCCTGTTCGCTTTGTAAACGGGTATGGTGGCCTCCCACTTTTGAGGTTCACGATGCAGGGTTGGCACACAACGTTTTTGGGGATGCGTGGGCTCCCCCGCGATATCAGCGACTTCGAGATGAAGGCATTTTTCACCTTCGATGGTGCCGAGCGCGACGCAATCAATGCACGCCGAGGTGATTCCCACAAGCTTGGTCTGGCGCTCCATATTGGTTTCCTGCGCATGAGTGGGCGTTTGCTCGGTGCCTTTCGGGTAATTCCAGTAGCCTTGTGGCGCCACCTTGGCAACGAGCTTGGCATTGCAGCACCAGAAGTCGCCTCGCTGAGAGCCATGTATGAACGCGGGCGCACGCTATTCGATCACCAACAAGTAGCCTGCACGGTCCTTGGATTCCAGTGGATGAGCGAGCACCAGCGCCGCTCACTGGTACGTGAACTGCGCGACGAAGTGGCGCGCTGCGCCGACCGCGATCAGCTACTCGTGCGGGCGCGTCAATGGCTGTACAAGAACAAGCTGGTGATCGTGCACGAGCGGGCAATTCGGACACTGATTGCGGCGGCACTTGCCCAGCTTGAAGTTGAAACAGGCACCGCCATCGCCGCCAGCGTTGATCCAGCAACACTTGATCGCTGGCGAGCCTCAGTTTCAGAGCTGCGCCCAGATGGACAAACCCAGCAGAGTTGGCTATGGGCTGCACCGGCGAAACACTCAACCCGCCAAATCAGCGAGGTACTGGAGCGCATCGACCTGCTTTACACGCTGGACGTTCATAAGCACCTGGCAGACATCCCCGATCTCATCTTGCGCCGCTACGCGCGCCGACTTGTCTCCAGGCCGCCCTCAGCCGGAGCCAAGATCAAAGAGCCAGCGCGCACCGTGGAGGTCGCATGCTTTCTTCGGTATTGCCTGTTCACCACCACAGACCAGTTGATCCTTATGGTGCAGCGCCGGATCGCCGATCTGTGGCGTCAGGCTGCCGCCGATGTCCCCGCTACCGTCAATTGGGCCGCAATGTACAAAACGCTGCTCGGCGAACTTGTTGCCTTGAGCGCGCAAGGTGCGGTGCCAGATGCTGAGTTGCGTGCCCGTCTTGAAGCCTTGATCACCGAAACCCAGAAACGCAAACCACCGAGCAGGGCCTCCCTGGTCCGCGAGGGATTGATTGATGGAATTCGCCCCGTGCGGTCGTTGCTCGTCGCCATTGCAAAGCTGCCCTGGCAGGCCACCGGCGAGCATCCTGCCATCGAGTACCTTGCCAAGCTGCAAGCTTTATATCTCAAAGGATCCAGAAAGCTGCCAGTTGAAGTGGTGGCACCAAGTCTGGGAATGATCTGGCAGGTTTCGATCTCCAGCCCAGACCGGGAACGGGCGTTTCAGGCGTTGGAGGTGGCCACCCTGTTTGCCCTGCGCCGCGCGGTGCGCAATGGCTCGGTCTGGATTGAGCACAGCCTGAGCTTTCGGGGTCGTGCGCGCTTGTTCTTCACGGACGAGCGTTGGCAGGCAGAGTCCAAGAAACACTATGCCCGTCTATCGTTACCCAGCAAGGCTGCCACTTTCTTGAAGCCTTTGCTGGCCAGAGTAACTGCCGGTGTCGATGCGGTGGCCGCTGCAGCCCGCAGTGGCGTACTGCGCGTGGATGATGAACTCCATTTGTCGCCATTGCCCGCAGAGGACGAAGACCCAGAAGTGACCAAGCTGCGCGCGGCTTTGGATCACCGCATCGGTGAGGTTCAATTGCCGGAAGTGATTCTGGCCGTTGACGCCCAGGTGCGCTTTAGCTGGATCATGCTCGGACGTGAGCCGCGCTCTACCGACGAGCTGCTGATGGTCTATGCCGGCATCATGGCCCACGGCACCAGTCTGACTGCGGTCGAATGCGCGCGCATGATTCCGCAATTGTCTGCCACCAGCATTCGCCAGGCCATGCGCTGGGCGCGGGACGAACGGCGTCTGAGCCAGGCCTGCCAGGCTGTGCTGGAATTCATGCAGCGACACCCGATTCCTGATTACTGCGCTCGCCTTCTGGCGAGTGCGGTCGTTCTGGATACGACGCCACCCTGAGCGGAACAAGCGCATCAAGTACACAACACGTCTGGCCAAGCGTTTGAGAGACCGCCGGATGCAGATGGATTTTCGGCAAGGGAAGGCCGGACGCAACCGTCCGCGCCACTGACGGCTCGCAGGATTAAACGGAGATTCTCCGGGCACCTCAGCAAGGAACGCCATGACATCCTTCACGTGCTCGAAGCGGATGTTGGGTGCATTGGTCGCCGCAGTTCTTGCAACAGATCTCGCTACCCCCCGTGCATGAAGGCTGGATGCCATGGTCGGATGGCTGGAGGGCTGGAAAGGTCTACCGCCTCGACATCTCATCGAAAGACCTGGTGTTTTTCAGAAATCAACACCGCAAAGCAAGATGAACCAAACAAGGCGGCGCCACTCTGCCCACCTTTCGTTCGTGCGCGAGAACTTGCTGCACTGGACAAATTGGCGACCGAGTATTGGAACCCATGGCTTGGTGCTGTGGGTATGCGCATACCTCGCATTGCTGGGCAACACCTCGTTCCTGTCGGCCAGCACAGCTGGCCGCCACTGGGCTGACCCGGGAACCTGGTTGTTCGCGGCTGCCCTGGTGCTGTCGTTGATTGCACTTCATGCCCTCATCTTTGGCCTGCTGGCAAATCGTTGGATCGTGCGACCGCTCTTGACCGCGCTTGTTCTGGCCACAGCATTCGCCACCTTCTTCATGCAACGCTACGGTGTCTACTACGACCCGAGCATGCTGCGCAACGTTTTGCGTACAGATACGACTGAGGCTAGCGAGTTGCTGTCGGCAAGCTTGCTGTTGCATGTGCTCGCCTATTCCCTGGTACCCGTCGCGTGCATATGGCGGGTGCGCGTGGTGGCACACCCCTTCGCTCGCGCCCTGTTGTGTCGATTGCTGTTCATTGTCGGGGCTGCTTTGGTCTTGGTGATTTCGCTGCTGCTTGTCTTCCAGGACTTTTCGGCGTTGATGAGGAACCAGAAGGAGCTGCGCTACCTCATCACACCTGCCAATCTGCTCTATTCCACGGCGCGGGTGCTGTCCACCGACGCTGAGATAGCGATCGTGCGCACGCCTGTAGGGATGGATGCGCGCATTGCCCCAGCAGTGCAGGGCCGCAAGCCAACGCTGATGTTCATCGTGGTGGGGGAGACGCTCCGGGCGGCGAGCTGGGGTCTCAACGGCTATCTGCGGCAGACCTCGCCACAGATGAAGGCATTGGACGTGCTCAACTTCAGCAACGTCACTGCTTGCGGCACCAATACCGAGACATCGCTTCCATGTATGTTCTCGGCCGTCGGCAGGAGAGACTATGACGAAAAGCGGATTCGTTCCAGCGAATCCCTGTTGCACGTGCTGTCGCGTGCAGGCGTGTCCGTGCGCTGGAAGGACAACCAATCAGGATGCAAGGGGGTGTGCGACGGCCTGGGTGAGACCATCGTCGATCCCAAGGCAGACGCCGCCTTGTGCGAAGACGGACGGTGCTTCGACGAAGTGCTGCTGCGCAACGTTGGCGCTCTTACCCAGGGCTCGACCGGAGACATCGTGGTCGTCCTTCATATGCTGGGGAATCACGGTCCTGCGTACTACAAACGGTATCCCACCGCCTTTCGCCGCTTCCAGCCCACCTGCGACACCGGCGAGTTGCGGCGCTGTGATCGCCAGAGCATCGTCAATGCCTATGACAATGCCGTTCTCTATACCGACCATGTGTTGAGCCAGGCTGTCGCCTATCTCAAGACGCAGCAGGAGCGTTTCGATACCGCGATGATATATGTCTCGGATCATGGCGAGTCCCTGGGTGAAAAAGGACTCTTCCTGCACGGGTTGCCGCAGGCCATTGCCCCCAACGAACAGACCCGTGTACCCATGGTGTGGTGGCTCTCCGAATCTTTCAAGGCAAGCCGTGGGCTCGATACAGCATGTCTCAACGGCAAGACCGCTCTGGCACTGTCCCATGACAACCTGTTCCATTCCGTCCTCGGTCTGATGGCAATCACGACCCAGGTCTACGATGCGCGCTTGGACATCGCTTCGGCCTGCACCCACTCGCCAGGCTCCACTCCAACGCGGTAGCTCCTACTGCGCGGATCGAAGGAACAGGTGGCGCTTCTGTGCGCATGGCAGGCAGGCGCGTACAGGTCTTCATTGACGCTCGCGACGGACCAAGCCTGCGGAGCAATCGGCGATGATGACATACACCGAGTCACAGGCAGCCAAGCTTTCTCGC
Source organism: Burkholderiaceae bacterium (assembly GCA_024235995.1). Taxonomy (NCBI): domain Bacteria; kingdom Pseudomonadati; phylum Pseudomonadota; class Betaproteobacteria; order Burkholderiales; family Burkholderiaceae; species Burkholderiaceae bacterium. The sequence goes on along the minus strand of JACKLI010000001.1, from coordinate 643,212 downwards.
CTGGGCACAGGCGTCATGATCCAATTAGTGCGGCTTAAGTTCCGCCGTTGCCCGATGGGGAACGGCTCTTGACCCGGTTCTTTGAAAGGAGCATTGCAGCGGTTTGCATAAATGTGTTTGGCAACAGAATCAATATTTGAGTTCTCTCTCAGCCTTGCGCAAATCTTGATCCTCGATCTGGATCGTGGTGTGGGTGATATCGAAGGTTGTTTCCATTGCTGACTTGGCGGCAACCAGTGTCTTAGGGGCATCGGCCATATTGGTCACAACCAAGTGGCAACTCATCGCATCAACACCTGATGTGATTGTCCAGACGTGGAGGTCATGCACGGCCGTGATGCCGGGAATTTCCTTGAGCTTGTCTTCCAACAAGGAGATGTCAATTTCAGGGGGCGTGCCTTCCATCAGGATATGAATCGCCTGCTTCAACAAGATCCATGTCCGTGGAACGATGAAAAGGCCAATGCCGGCGCCGACGATGGGATCAGCCAGCTTCCAGCCCGTGAACATGACGATCGCCGCCGCGACGAGAACACCGAGCGAACCTAGCATGTCGGCGAGCACCTCGAAGTAGGCGCCCTTCACGTTGAGGCTCTCTGACGACCCGGCAGAGAGGAGTTTCATGCTCACTAGGTTGACGGCGAGACCGACGACGGCGACGATCAGCATCGGGCCACTCAGAATCTCAGGAGGGTTCAGGAATCGCTGGTAAGCCTCGTAGAGGATGTAGAGGGTCAGCACAAGAAGGACGACGGCGTTCGCCAGTGCTGCCAACACTTCAGATCGGACATAGCCGTAGGTCTTCTGAGGAGTTGCAGGGCGCTCGGAAAAACGGATCGCAAGCAGCGCCAGGGCCAAGCCACCGGCATCGGTCAGCATATGCGCTGCATCGGCGAGTAGAGCGAGACTACCGGTCCACAGGCCACCGACGACTTCCACGGCCATGAATATGGTCGTGAGCGCCAAAGCTCCCATCAACCGCGTCTTGTGCCGTCCTGCGGCCGTGCCGGAAGGCGTCGTCGCTCCGTGTGAATGTCCTGCACCCATGTATACGTCCCGTTTTCGCTAAATGCTTAAGAAAAATGATACTGATATTAAGCAACAGCATAAGCATGCCGAGGATGCCACTTTCATAGCGATCCAGAATTTCGAGGCGCAGGCGCTCCATGCCCGCTGACATCGTCAGCCGCAAGAACAGTTGCACTTCCCCTTTATGGAGTTGGGTAAGGTGATTGAGGGCAACGCCGTCCGCTGGCTTTAGGCGCGCGCGACGGGAACCTGTCGCCAGTCGGTGGTGTACTGGGGTGTTCGTCGGGCCTGGCGCATTGCCCAGTCACGCCGCGCGGCCGCGGTGCCGACGCTGCCCTGCTTCACCGTGGCTTTTCCCCATCGGGCATTGAGCTTGTCCACCACGCTCATCAGCTGGCCGCGGTTGCGGCCAGATTCATCTTCAAGATCGAGTTCGCCTTGCAGGATGCTGCTGTCGCAGAGGTCCAGCAGCATCACGCCGGCTTTCGCCAAGTTGTAGCCGGGCTCGAAAATCAGTTCTAGACCCATCGTGGCCGCCTGGATGATCTTCGCCGTGTCGGCCGTGGGCCGGCGCAACGGCACCACGAGCGACTTGGCCCAGCGCGGGCCTGGCCGGAACGGCGAGGTGTGCGCGAAGACCAGCACGCGCCCGGCCAGGCTCCCCTGTCGCCGCAGCTTCTCGGCCGCGCGTGTCGCGAAGTCGCTCACGGCCTGCAGCAACTGCGGCAACTCGCGCACCGGCCGGCCGAAGGATCTCGTCACGGCGATCTCGCGCTTGGGCGTGGGAGCCTCTTCCAGATCGATGCAGGGCATGCCTTGCAACTCGCGAACGGTGCGTTCGAGCACCACCGACCAGCGGCGGCGCACCGAAGCCGGGTCGAGCCGCGCCAAATCCTGCGCGGTGGCCACGCCGGCGTCGCGCAGTTGTGCGCCGATACGCGGCCCAACTCCCCACACGTCGCCCACGTCAGTGATGGCGAGCAGCAGGTCCACGTCGGCCTGCGGCAGCGCACCCAGGTGGCATACCTGCGCGTGCTGCGCAGGGTAGCTGCCGGCTTTCCTTTCTGCGCACTTGGCGATGTGGTTGGCCAACTTGGCCAAGGTTTTCGTGGGCGCTATGCCGATGCACGTCGGAATACCGATCCAACGGTGGATGCGAGCGCGGATGGCATGCGCGCGCTCGGCCAGGTTGCCACGCACGCCGTGAAGATCCACGAAGCACTCATCGATGCTGTAGATCTCCTGGCCGGGCCCGAGGCCTGCGGCCAAGCTCATCATCCTGTCCGACATATCGCCGTACAGGGTGAAATTGGCGCTCAGGCTGACCAGGCCGGCGCGGTCTTCGAGATGGCGGAATTCATGGTGCGGCTGGGCCATCTTGATGCCCAGCGCCTTGGCTTCGTTGCTGCGGCTGATCGCGCAACCGTCATTGTTGCTGAGCACGACCACCGGCCGGCCCTGCAGGCTCGGCCGGAAAACGCGCTCGCAGCTCACGTAGAAATTGTTGCCATCGAGGAGTGCCAGCATGGTGCATCACTGGAACCGCTTGATGCAGCTGGTGGCCACGCCCCAAACCTCGATCGTCTGCCCTTCCGTAGGCACGATTTCCGGGTACGTCGGGTTGCCTGCCTTGAGCTTGAGCCGGCCGGCGCGAAGGTACAGTTGCTTGACGGCGTATTCACCGTCCACCACGGCCACCACGATGTTGCCGTGGCAGGGTTTGAGGGCTCGGTTCACCAGCAACAGATCGCCGTCGAAGATGCCCAGGTCCTGCATGGAGTCCCCGGCAACACGGAAAAGAAAGGTAGCCTGGGGATGGGTGACGAGGATTTCGTTGAGGTCGATCCGCTTGACCAAGTAATCGTCCGCCGGCGAGGGGAAGCCGGCATGCACGCTGGCATTGGCCAATGGCAGCACCAGGCCGCTGCTGGCCAGCGGCACTGGGACGTTAAAACATTGGATTGCACTGTGCATACGTACAGTATAAATCCGACGCTTCGGGCGCTATGCACCAGCCTCCCCTAGACTGCTGTCAAGATTTTCAGGGAAAGGATCGCTCCATGTGCTACTCGGCCGCCGTGCGCGCGGACTACGCCGCGTTCCGTCGCCTGTTCCCGAGGTCCCGCCTGGCGCTCAAGGCGTTCTTCGATCTGTACTGGCGGCGCAGGCAGCAGCCCAAGCCGCCCATGCGTACGCCCAGGGTGATGGATGCGCAGTTCACGCATCCCCACTCGCCCGAGGAGCGCGAGATCCATGCGCTGATTGCGGAATTCGACGCGAGCCAGGTGTCCGCGCTGGAGCAGGATCTGTTCGCGCAGCGCAAGCGCCTAGCCGACGCCGAGCGCGCCCTGCAGACCAAGGTGACGAAGAAGGCCCAGGAAGACCAGCGCATCGCCACCGCCAAGATCGACCAGGCGCTCGCGCGCCTGACGAGGCTGAAGCGACCCGAACTGAGCGAAAGCGATACGCGGATTTTCCCCGGCTGGTGGGCGCCGGTGCTGGTGATCGAGGGCGGCGAGCCGGTGATCTGGCCCATGCGCTACGGGTGCCGGCCGGCCGGCAAGCCGACCCTCTACGACAGGAAGTACCCCGGGACATACAACGCGCGCCGGGACAACCTGCGCGGGTTCTGGAAGCAGCAGTTCGGGCAGACGCACGCACTCATGCTCGTGACCACGTTCTTCGAGAACGTGGCCCGGCACGCGGCCGAAGGCCGGGCGCTGCGCGCTGGCGAGGCGCCAGAAAACATCGTGCTCCGGTTCGAGCCCAGTCCACCGCAGGAGATGTACATCGCCTGCCTGTTTTCGCACTGGACGCCGCCGGCGGGCTCCGACGAGCCCGACCTGTGGTCGTTCGCGGCCGTGACGGATGATCCGCCGCCCGAAGTGGCCGCGGCCGGGCATGACCGCTGCATCGTGCAGCTGCGGCCCGAGAACGTTGAAGCCTGGCTGACGCCGCAGGGGCGCACGCTGGACGCCTTGGATGCGCTGCTCGATGACAAGGCGCGGCCGTACTACGAACACCGCTTGGCCGCGTGATGTTTTCAGCGGCTGCGCGCAGGAGGCTTGCTCGCCTGCGGCGTGGCCGCTAGGCTGGTGAATGGCCCGGCAGGGCTGGCACCTCGGGAAAGGGCCTGCTCTTTTCCGCGTGTGTAGGGCGTGATCCTGGCGCCCCTGTCCCCTTGCAACTGCGCACTCGCAGCGACCCGCCTCGCGTGTCCGCCTATCGCATCAAGGTACTGGGGATTTGCGCCGCGTTCGCGGGCAGCAGCTGCCACAGCCGCCCAGCCATCGGCCAGCATGGTCCGTCGCTCGGCGGGTATCTCCCGGGCGGCCTGCAGGGCCATGGTCGCATCGTCGCGGGGTTGACGCTGACTGTCGTAGAGCAGCTGGCCGCCGCGGTTGATGATGCGCAGCCGATCCAGCTGATGGGCCAGCTGGCTCACCGTAGCACTGAACCCTTGCATCGCCGCATCGTGGTAGTCCTCTGTGACGAAGCGCGGGTTCGGGTTGCCCACCTGGTGCTGGCGTTCGTGGCGTTGATAGATGCCGAGCAGGCTTTCTTCCCTGCTGGTGGCTACTACCACCATCTCCACCTTGTAGCCTTGCTCCTGCAGCCGGTCCACGAAGCGCTGGACCGACTGTGGGTTGCGGAAGGTGCCCTCCTCCACGATGTTGCGCCGCGCCTCGATCGCCATGAGCCGGAGGGCGTTCGCAAGCCGGCCGGCGTCCGCTTGGGTCTCGCTGGATGGCAGTCTGGCGGTGCCGAGGGGGATGCGCTCGCGCATGCGATCCGCATCCACGTGGACGAAGCCACCCTGCGCCTTGAGTTCGTCGCGCACAAGCTCGCCCCCTGCACTTTTGCCTGCGCCGGGCTGGCCACCCACCAGCACGACACGGGGTTGATCCTGTGCCGAGGACCGCGCCGCACGCTGCGCGAAGTAGCTGCTGGTGATGGCCGCCACCGATTCGTCGGTGAGCGGCTTGTACCCTTCCCCGGTCATGGGCGCGCGGATTCCTGCGGGGTGCGCATTCCGAAAACGCTGTCTTGAGGGTTCAGGATGCGCGCGATGGTCTCATGGTCGTTGACCCTCAGATCCTCTTGCAGATTGGAGATGGCGGCCATTTGGGCCTCGCAATAGGCGATCAGCGCGGCCGAGGGCTGGGCCTTCTCGCGCTCGTGCTGGAGGGCCATGATGAAGGGCTGCAGGCGCTGGCCCAGGTTTTCCAGGGCCACTTCGTAGTCGATGCTCTCGCTGTTGATGCCAAGGCTTTGCATGGTTGTTCTTTCACGTGCGGGGGACTCTCGATTTCTCGGCGAGAAATTCCCAGGGATTGATGAGCAGCACTCCCGAGTCCTCGAAGTGCTTGATGTTGCGCGTGACCAGCGCAGCGCCGTGAACCAGGCCGGTAGCGGCCATCAGCGCATCGCGGTAGTCCCGGCTGTCCGCCTGGGTCAGCTTTGCCGCGCGCCTGGCGATTGCGTGGTCCACAGGCAGGATGCGGCTGTTGAAGGCTGGCAGCACCATGGCATCGAGCCAGCGCGCCAGTACCGCCGCCTGTGACTCGTCCCCACGCTGTGCCAGGTGGCTGATGCCGCGCTGGATCTCCAGCACCGTGATGGAGGTGATGTACAGCTGGTCCATGGCCTGCGCTTCCATCCAGGCTTCCACGCTGGGATGGCAGGTACTCTTTCGGATCTCGGACAAGACATTGGTGTCCAGAATCAGCATGGTTTTTCCTGACCGTCGAAGGTGCCAATGTTGTTTGGACCGGCCGTGCGCGCGATCCGGGCGTTGCCCGACCCCGTGGTCGCCGTCATGCGTCCAGTTCCCTGGCGTCGATGCGGATCGGCTGGATGTCGAAATCGTCGGCCTCGTTCTGGCGCAGCAACTCCACCGGGTTCCTGTCGGTTTTGGTCAGGCGCCGGTACTCGGCGATCGGGATGAGCGCGAGTGCGGGTTCACCGCGATCGGTGATGATGACCGTGCCACCCTCGCTCGCCACGCGCTTTGACGCGCTGACGTTGTGCACGAACTCGCGGGCGGTGACGGTTGTGATCGGTTGTGCCATGGTCCTTCCTTCCAATGAAATGCGCAGCGTCGGCCGACAGCGGCTCATGTGGTGCCGCTGTTCTCGGCGGCGATGGCGGCGCGCGTTTGCCTGGCCAGCGCCCTGTAGGCATTGAAGATGGGCAGCGGCATGCCGTACTCGCCCACGTCCTGTGCCCTGCGGTCGCTGTTGTATTCGGCGTCCAGCAAAATCTGCTGCGCCAGATCCAGCGGCACGCGCCTGCGGCCCTCGTCCAGTTCTTCGGACAGCCATTCGGGACAGCGGTTGGCGTACTCGTTTGCGATGGTCGCACTGATGCGCAGGGTCACGAACCGGACGGGCGGCTGGCCTTCATGCATGGCGAACCCCTTTCTCATGCTCCCGGGCAGCCTGCTCGATCTCATCGGCCAGCTCGCGCAGCCGGCCGACCGTTACCACCCACTCGGGGGTCTGGAGGCCGGCAAAGAGTCGATCCTTGACGGCCTGGTAGACCGTTTCGGCGCGCTCGTCGCCGAGTGCGAAGGCGCATGCGGCGATGGCCAGCTGCGCCGGGCCCGAGCCCATGTACCCCCATTCCAGGCCGCTGGGCGAATGGTTGCGCAGGTCGATCCGCCAGGGCAGTTCGTCGGTGGCGTTCCAGGGTGCCGGCACCGCTCCGTGGTGGTCGAGGATGGCCGAGACCATCGGCGCCGTGGTCACGCGGGTGTGGTGCCCATCATCGGCGCGGCGTCCGAAAATGCCCACCCACGCCGGCGGTGCCGGCTGGCAGTACGACAACCGGGCCGCCGCGCTCTCGCTGCCGTCCGCCGGGTCGCCGCGGAGATCGCCCGGCACCAATCCGTGCAGCCGCAGCCAGGCGGCGGCCAGGGTATCGCCGAGGACGATCGCGTCGGCCTTGGTGTCCGCGTCCACCTCGAAGGTCTTGCGCACATCCAGCGGGCCGGTTGTGTAAGTCACGAACCAGGGGTGCATCGCTCTCTCCCCTGCTGGTGATGCTTTCGCGTCATCAGCTGCTCGTGGAATTTCGGGTTGGCTCCCTGCAGGTGCCAGCCGAACATGGAGCCGGTCAGCATGGCTTCGCGCTGCGCGGATGTGACGCCTTCGGCGGCATTGAGTTCGTCAGCTGTCAGCCGTGTGTGGATCGGGTAGTAGCCGGGCTCGCCGCGCTTGACGGCGATCACCGGCGACGTGCCGTAGACGCCCTTCGGGTTGTCGGCATAGGCGATGGGCGGAAGTCCGCGCTCGGAGAGTGCGTCATCGCGTGCGAGGTCGATGGGATTGAGGTGCATGGCCGTCGTCTCCTTGAACCCGATCCCCGGGCCTGGGCAGGTGGAATATCCATCTGCGCCAATGTTAGTAACGTTACTAACAATTGTCAAGCCCTCAAACTTGATCTCGCTTCCTGGAATTTCTCGGGGAGAAATTTTGGGCAGCTTTCGGCAGTTCGCTTTGACGTACCCTTTCAGGAATGCCTTCCGATGTGCTCGAAAATGCGCGCGGATGTCCTGGCAACCTCTTTGCGATAGGCCACGTAGGCTTCGTAGTCCGGCCAGCTGCCGATCACGGTCGGGCCGTACATGCCATTCCACATATTCGGTGATGGCCGGTCCATGCCCTGCTGAACGGTGAGGGCCGCCCGCTTTCGCGGTGTTTCCCCCTTCTTCAGTTGATCAACATGGCAGCTGATCTGATCAAGTTGGCAGTGCTTGTACTTGCCCGCCGAGTGGCACCAGCTGGCAAAGGCATGCTGCCCGTCCTTGGTTGCCAGCTCTCCGATCAGGTCAATCTCGAACTGTAGGGCTTGCTGGTCATCGCCCCAGCGCTCTTGTGCCAGTGCCTCCAGCCGGGCGTCCTCTTCCTTCTTCCACGCGGCAGCGCAAAACACTTGATAGTCCTTGGCCCACGCCGCTAGCAACGTCAGCTCCTCGGCCATGGCGCGCAGGGCGCTGGCGGCCGCATTGATCGCCAGTTCGTGCTCAGGCTTCAAGTTGCTGAACTGCTCCTTGATCTTCTGCATCTGCGTGGCCGAGCGCTTCGCATTCGACGCCTGGATCTTGATGTTCTTGTCGCCGTGATACCTGGCGTCCCACTCCCAGCGACGGATCAGGTCGGAATCGGCCTTGCGGCGTGTCTGCGCTTGAAAGCGTGCGAGCAGGTCACTCATGCCGTCCCTTCTTTCTCTTCAGTGCTTTTCCAGTGCCTGCCAGTTTTCGATGCGCAGGCCATCCACCCTTTGAAACTCGCCCACGTTTGCCGTGACGAGGACCAGCCCGCGCGACAGCGCATGCGCAGCGATCAGGGTGTCGTAGGCGCCGATCGGTCGGCCGATGCGCTCCAACTCGGCACGCACCGGGCCCAGCACCTCCGCGGCCTCGCGGTCCCACGTGAGCACGTTCGCCAGGTTGAGGAAGGCGTGAACCAGCTGGGCCAGCCGCACGGCTTGTGGCTTCTTGGCTAACCCGTAGACGTGCTCGGCCATCGTGATCGTCGAAATGCACCAGGCATCCGGCGGCAGCGCGAGCAGCTTTTCATTGATTGCCGCGTCACCGCGGATGGCAGCGCTGCTGGCATTGGTGTCCAGCATGTAGACCGCGCTCACGCGGCGCCCTCACCTGTTCTGTGCGGCTCGATCCAGTCCGCGTAGGGGTCGCGAGGGCCATCCATCGGCTGCTGGCGGTTCTTGAGATAGTCCTCCAGGCCTTCTGCAGCCAGCTCTTCGGCCAGCTGCTCGCGCAGCGCCGCGAATGCCGCCCAACTGACGGCCTTGACCGGGGACAGCACGACATCACCCGAGCGGGCATCGCGCCGGATCAGGACCTCGGTGCCCTCGAAGCGAAACTCGGCCGGCAGGCGCACAGCTTGGCTTCCGCCGCTGCTGAACAGACGGGCGGTCTTGATTGGATCAGCGTTCATGATGCGCTCCTTTGTTTTTCCGTGAACCGTGCCGTTTCCAGCAGGGCTGTGACTTCCGGGCCTTGCAGCGCCGCCTGCAGGCCCTTCTCCTTCGCGGCCCAATGTTCCGCAAGCTGCGCTGAGATGGCGTCGGCGGTCGCCTGGCCGTCGAGCATCACTCGCGCGGCCAGGTCCGCGACGAAGCCACCGACGTAGTGCAAGGTGGGAACGTCCTCGCCAATGCTGCGTTTCACGGCGGTGGACAGGCTTTGTGCCAGCACGGCTGTGCGGCCCAGCCGCGGCAACCAGGCGCGCAGCTGCTCGCACTGGTGCGGCTGCAGGACCAGCTTGAAGCCTTCCCAGTAGAGCGGCACGTGTTCGTTCTGCGCGAACCACTCCAGCGTCGTCGATCCGATCTGAGCATTGACGCCAAAGCGCAGGAGCGACGTACTCTCGCTTCCCAGCGTGCAACCCTCCTTGTATCCAGTGGCCGGCGGCTCCGCAACGACCCTGACGCCAAGCCAGCCGTCATCGCCGGGGAACACGCCCAGGGAGAACTCGAATCCCACGAATTCAAGGCCGCTATGCATGCGCAATGGCCGCTGGCCATACAGTTTCTCGGACAGGTCGCGCGCAGCCTTGAATTTCAGCCAGGCATCGGCCGCCGAGGCGGTGGTGCTGCCGACTTCTTTGAGCCAGTAGCTGCGCAACTGCTCCGACTGGGCATTCCACCAGTCCATGCCGCCTTGTTCGTCAGCTGTCGGCGCGCGCGTCACGTCTTGCATGGCAGTTCCTTGAGGCCTGATACCCCAGGCCACGGTGAGCGGACGGTTCAGCTCAGGGCAATAGTATATATATCGTGTAGCTACATTGCAAGAGCTAAAATAGTACAGTGATAACTGTACTTATCACTGCATGCTATTTCGTTGCCCTTTTCGGTGTCCGAAGATACGATGCGCCTAAGCCGTTGATGGGCAAAGAGTTTTTTGGAGTGCGAAGCGCTTGTCTTCGAGGAGCGACCGCCCTGCCCTTCATGCCGTGCGTGTTTTCTCGGAGAGAAATGGAGCCTATCCATGGACAACAGCTTGAGCTTTCGGGCCATCGACGCCGCCCTCACCCGATGCATGGAAGCCCACCCGCCCGAGGGCCTGGAGCGTCGCATGCATCCCGATGCCAACACCATGGCTGGCCTGTGGGCGCAGATGCTGGTGGACCGCGTTGACACGGTGCCTAGGGCCGGTATCAACCCGGATGTCATGGCCGCCTTGGAGCGCTGGCGTGCGAGCGAATGATTTCTCGGGGAGAAAAGATGCCTGATCCCAAGAAGCTGCCGGCTTCCCCGCTGCGCCTGACGCGCGACGTGCTGGCCCACCTGCGTTCCGTGGCCGAAGGATTTCCGGTGGCCAGCTCGGCTCGGCGCTATCTGGACTGCTCGGAGGATTCGGCCGTCGCCGTGCATCGCGCGGCCGTGGACATGGCCGCCGCCGTCGCGCGACGCGCGGGCCTCGGCCCGCGCTGGCGGCTGCTGCGCGTGCAACAGCTGCCGGTCCAAGCGCTGGCAAAGCCCGTTTCCCTCGAAGAATGGGCGGAATCCAATGGCTATGACGGGTTTTCCTTTGAAGAGTTGCGCGAGATCTACGAGGCCGAGAACGGCCCCCTCGGCACCGACCGCAAGACAAAGCAGATCGAACGGCTGCGACGTGCGAGGATGGAACTGCTGCAGCAGCTGGAGGCTCACGCTGTCGAGCCGCCCTCTCTCGGCGATTCCGTTGCGGCCTGGTTCCCCGAAGACCTGGCCGTGCGACTGAAGCGTGCCGGCTTCCACTTGATGGGCGAATTGCGCACCGCCATCGTTCTGGGTGGACGATGGTGGCGAGGCCTGCCGGGCTACGGTCCGGTCAAAGCCGGACAGCTTGCAGCTCAGGTCGGCGCATTGGTCGGCTGGCCGGCCGCACCGACCTGGGCCGCTTCGACGGAAGCGCGCGACCTGGCCGAGAACGCGCACCAGTTGATCGAGCAGTGGATCTCATCCCGTACCGAGTCGGCGCAGACCGTCCGAGCTTATCGGCGTGAAACGCAGCGCTTCCTTGTCTGGCTGGTGTCGGAGAGGCGCAAGTCCTTGGGCGATGCTGGCCCGGACGATTGCACGGCCTACATCGCATTCTTGCGGGCCGTGCCCGTGGAATGGATGAGCCGGCGCAGCGCCGCCCGCTTCCGCGAAGGATGGGCGCCTTTTGCATCGCAGCCGCGCATCACCAGCCAGCGGTATGCGCTGACCGTGATCAACTCCTTTTTCGCCTGGCTCGCGCGCGCCGGCGAACTGCCGCGCAATCCGTGGGATCTGGTGAATCTGCGACTGCCCGATGACCCGGACGAGTCGCTGGATGCGTCGCGGGCTTTCACGCCCACGGCCTGGGCCGTGCTGCATGCGCATGTACCGGAACTGCCGGATGCGGCGGCTGCACGCATGCGCTGGCTGCTGGAGTTCGGCCAGGGCACAGGCCTGCGCGCGACAGAATTGCTGTTCGGGCGCAAGGCGGACATTCGGCAGCGGGACGGAGGGTATTGGCTTCGGGTTCATGGCAAGGGCGCGCGCAACCGTTTCGTGGTTGTGCCAGCATCGGCCATGAGGGCGACAAGGGCCTACTTCGGCGCGCGTGGGTTGGATTACGACCTTGCGCATCCGAACACGCCGTTGCTTGCGCACCTGAAAGCGCCAGAGCTTCCAGGGATGGATGCGCCGGAAGCAGGGCAGCTGGTTAGGAGGCCAGACGAGCAGGAGCGGAAGCAACGTGGCTACCTCAGCTATTCAACACTCGCTCCGGCTTTCCAGCGGTTTGTACGGGCTGCGCTGCGGGCATCCTCACTGTCACATGAGGAACGGGAAGACGCACGTCACGCTTCGCTGCATTGGCTGAGGCACACGCATGCGACACGTGCGGCCGAAGCCGAAGTGCCGCCCGACGTGCTTCAGGCCAACCTGGGCCAAGCCGATCCACGCACAACTGCAGGCTACTACCGCGCCCAGGAGCAGCGCCGCCAGCGGCAGATGGAGCGTGCTTTCGGCTCGGCTGAAGGCGGTTGATGAAAGCAGTTCTGGAGCGTCCCTCATGAGTATTCGTACCTGTACGAATACTTTTCAACTTCCATTCGGGAGAGCCGGCCCTGACCCCTGGGCGCTGCCCGCTGCGCGGTCACCGGACGCCCGCGCGCCCTTCGGGCGCTTTCCGCAGCTCGCCTATTCGGCTCGATCCTTCGGATTGCCGCTGCGCGGCACTGCTCCAGGCCGCCTGCGCAACGCTCATTGGGGGAAGTGCCTGCGGCACATCCCCCAGCCGCTGGGCTGACCCCCTGGGGTGAAGGCTACTGGCCGTGGGCCAGCAGCCTGGAGCGTGCCACGCTGCGCGCGGAGTGCCTGGCCAGCGGCGCCGCAGGCGCCGAGATCCACCAAGGGGAGGGCGTTTCTCGGGGAGAAACGCCAGGAGGCGCTGCGCCCTGGACCTGCACCTGCAGGTGATCCAAGGCCGAATCTGTTCATCAGGGCGCGAGGCAGGTTGTGTGCCAGCCAAGGCCGCGCCACGCGCTCGGGCGGCGGTGGCGTGCGACGGCTTCGGGAGCCCTCAGCGACGACCAACGAGGCCGCGCCCTGGGCCAGCTTGGGGCGCGAATGGGCGCTGCGCCCTGGGCGCTGGGCACGTGCGCGATTGACCGGTGACATGGGCTTCGCCCATACCCAATACCGTTACACACTGGCACATTAAAAGGTGCATTATCAGGTGTATAACAGGTTAAAATACAGGTACGGTGCAGCAATCAAGCGGTGCCGGTCATAAGGAAAATCATCATGGCTTCTAAGAAACCCCTGGCTCCGCAATCCGTCGAGCTTACCCCCAACCAAGGCCCTGCCGATCTGGATGCGGTGAACGCCGCAGCAGCCGAAGCGGCAGGCCGCGATACGGCCGATTTCCAGCCGTCCGACTTCGACCATGCGCAAGCTGCGGCGGCACCGGCCCAGGTGCCTCCCGAGTTTGAAGTCACGGTGGTGAGCATGCTCACCGGCGCGCTGTTCACGTCGCGCCCATCGCCCGACCGTGCCGACAACGCGCCGGCGATGACGGGAACCATCCAGCTGGACGATGCAGCGCTGCGCGTGCCCCTGGCCGCATTCGTCAAGTCGGCCCGCGAAACCGGCGTGCTGTATTGCGCGCTGACGGTGGGCTTCAAGGATGGCCCGCGCTACTACGGCAAGCTCTTCTCGGCATCGCACAAGAACCACCGCAACGCGCCGGACTACCACGGCTACATCTGCCTGCTGCCGGTTACTCGCAAGGGCCAGTACACGGAGCAGGAGTGGGAGGAAGCGCCGACGCTGCCGATCCACGGCTACCGCCGCCGCAATGCGTCCGACAACCGGGCGCGCATCCAACTGCTGGGCGCCCCCGTCAAGGTCGCCGACCACGAACTGCCGTTCTGAGCATTGGAGGAAGCGATCATGGCTTACGAAGAATCCAATGTGTTGAATGGCGAGGACGCAGCGGTTGTTGAAATTGACGGCAAGCTGGTATCCATCCTGTCCGGCGAGGAACGCGACATTCCCCTGAATCGCCTGCACCTGTCGCCCAACAACGTGCGCAAGAAGCACGATCCCAGCACCATCCCGGAACTGGCGGCAGCGATCATGGCCGAAGGCGGCCTTCTCAATCCGCTTGCGGTGATCCCCGAGAAGATCAAGGGCAGCAAGGGCGACCACGGGGTGGTTGCCGGTGGGCGTCGGCTGGCAGCGCTGCACTACCTGGCAGAGCACGCCGCCGTGCCTGCTGATGTGCCGGTGCGCTGCCGCGTGTTCGATGCCGAGCGCGGCGTGAGCGTCAGCTTGGTCGAGAACGCCACTCAGGAGCCCATGCATCCAGCCGACCAGCTGGAAGCATTCAAGCGGCTGGTGGATGAAGGGAAGACGGCAGGCCAGATCGCGGCCGCCTACAACCTTTCGGCCCTGACCGTCGAGCGCCGGTTGAAGCTGGCACGCCTCGCGCCGGAATTCCTCGATATGTACCGGGCCGACCAGATCGAAATGGGACAGCTGCAGGCGCTTGCCCTGACCGATGACCATGAAGAACAGCGGCGTGTCTGGAATACGCTTTCGCCGTACCAGCGATCCGCGCACTACATCACGCAGATGCTGACGAACGACGAGGTGAGCAGTACATCGGCCATCGCGCGTTTCGTCGGCCTGGAGGCCTACCGGGAAGCCGGCGGCGCGGTGCGGGCAGACCTGTTCACGGGGGAGGAAGGCTCGTTCTACATCCAGGACGGCGCGCTGCTCAACAGGCTGGCCCTCGAAAAGCTGGAGGCCCAGGCCGAAGAAATCCGGGCCGCAGGCTGGAAGTGGGTCGAAGCGCGCATGAGCTTTCCCTACCATGAGCGCAGCGCCTTCGGGAAGCTGGAACCGAAGCGGCGCAAGCCCACCACCGAGGAAAAGGCAGAAATCGACCGCGTGAGCGCAGATGCCGATGCGCTGCGCAAGCGCATGGACGAACTGGAAGCCCTGACCGCCTACGACGAAGAAACCGACGAGGAAGGCGAGTGGACCGACGAGCAGGAGGCCGAATATCAGGCGCTTCAGGCGCAATGGGAAGCGTTCGACGACCTGGGCGACAACATGGAGGCGGCTTTGCGCGAGTGGGGGCCGAGGCAGCGAGCCACTTCCGGCGTGGTGCTGACCATCGACAACGCGGGCCAGCTTGTCCTGGCAGAGGGTCTGGTGCGGCGCGAGGATGTTCCGCAGGCCAAGCAGGCCGCAGGCGGCGAGGGCGTGGCGGGCGGGATGGCCGAGGCACCGAAGAAGGTTCGGGCCGAGTTCAGCGCAACCCTTTGCGCGAACCTGACCGCGCATCGCTCGGCGGCTGTCGGCGCCGCGCTGACCCAGCAGCCGAAAGTGGCCCTGGCCGCGCTGCTGATGACCCTGATCGTCAACGACAAGGAGCCGTGGCAATCGTCGCCGGTGAAGGTGCGCTTCAACGACAACATGCACCAGATCGGAAACCAAGCCAGCGAATTCGGCGGCAGCAAGGCAGCGGATGCATTCGAGCACGCGGCCGGCTGGATCGGCAAGCTTCCCGCGCACGGGCCAACCCTGTTCGCAGCGCTGATGGCGATGGAGCTTGGCGAACTGATGCAACTGCTGTCTGTGTTCATCGCTCACTCCTATGAGGTGTTCTCCGGCGAGCCGAACCGCAAGGTCGGGCACGGCTACGACATGGCCCAGCTGATCGAATCGACATTGGGCTTGAACATGGCCGACTGGTGGATGCCGACGAACGAGCGCTACCTGTGCCACGTTCCGAAGGCCAAGATGATCGAGGCCGTCACGGAGGCCTGCGGTGCCGACGCGGCCAAGCCCATCGAGAAGATGAAGAAGGGCGAGGCCATCGCCGCCACGGCCGCGCTGCTGGATGGCCGACGCTGGTTGCCATCCACGCTGCGCCCGTATCCGCAAAGCACGGAGGTAGTGGAGCAGGACGAGGCCCATGAGGAAGACGAAGACCAGCATGAGGCCGATGCCCTGCCGGAGGGCGTCGAGGGCTGATGGAGGTGGCCGCAGCATGACGCTGCGGCCCTTTCTCGGCTCCCGAGCGCGGCGAATGCCATGCCTTGTCTAATCAATACATGCCAGCGCGGCACCTTGCGTGCCGCGCTCCTGGGCAAGCTGATCGTGGTTTGCTTCGGTGCCGGGGTGGACTCCACGGCGATGCTGCTGGCCTTGCGTGCGGCAGGCCTGCGGCCCGATGCGATCACGTTCGCCGACACGGGCGGCGAGAAGCCTGAAACTCTGGTCCACATCGAGCGCATGCAGAAGATCCTGCATGCGTGGGACTGGCCGCCTATCGAACTGTGCCGCGTTCGCACCCAGCCGCAAACCCCGTACACCGACCTGTACGGCAACTGCTGGACGAACGAAACCTTGCCATCGCTCGCCTTCGGGATGAAGTCTTGCAGCATCCGCTGGAAGCACGTGCCGCAGGACCAGCACCTGATGGGCGTCACGCGCGGGCCGAACCGCCGCCCGCCGCATCCGCTCTGGCTGCGCTCGCGGGCGCAGGGCCAGCGGATCGTGAAGCTGATCGGCTACGACTGCGGCCGGGCCGACCGGCGCCGGGCGGGCGCATCTTTTGCCGCCGCCCGCGCCGATGGGCCATTCGATTTCGTCTACCCGCTGCAGCTCATCGGCTGGACGCGCGTCGATTGCGTGCGCGCTATCGCCGCCGACCTGGGGCCGGACATGGTGCCGATCAAGTCCGCGTGCTACTTCTGCCCGGCTTCCAGACCGTGGGAATTGTTCTGGCTGGCCGGACACCATCCCGGGCTCCTCGATGAATCCCTTGGACTGGAGCGGCGTGCGCTCACGGGCCGGCACAGCCGATTCGATGAAGTGGACTTCGGCAGCAGCTGGGAAGAGATGGTGCGCGATGCACCGAGCTTTCCGAGCACGAAGACGACCGTGGGCCTGGGCCGCAGCTTCGCCTGGAATCACTGGGCGCGGCTCAATGGCGTGGTCGGCGATGACTTCACCGTGATCCGTGGCCAGCGGCGCCGCTTCATCCGGCTCGCCCAGCAGCTGCAGGCCGACGACAACGCACTGGACGCGCGCGCCGGCCTCCCGGCCGGCGCGGTGGACGTGAGGTGAGGCCAGCATGAACCCACCTTCCACCAATCTGCTGATCGAGCAGCTGGCCCTGTTCGGCCAGCGCTGGCATCGACGCCGGGCGTCCTATCGGCCGGCCGGCGAACCCTTCGACCCCACGCGCTGCACCGTGGTGCCCATCGAGGAGGGCGACGCCAAGCACTTCGTCTTGATGCACCATTACTCGGGAACCTACCCGGCGGCCCGGTTTCGTGCTGGCGTGTTCGTGAAGGAGCCGTTCCAGCGTGAGCGATTGGCCGGTGTCGGCGTGTTTTCGGTGCCGATGAACCAGCGCGTGATCCCCAGCTACTTTCCGGCACTCGCGCCCAATGAGGGCGTCGAACTGGGCCGGTTCGTGCTGGACGACAGCCTGGCCGCGAACGCCGAGACCTGGGCGCTGGCCAGGATGCGACGGCTGCTGCGGCAGGCGCTGCCTGAAGTGCGGGGAATCGTGGCGTACTGCGATCCCATCGAACGGCGCGACGAGTGCGGCGAACTGGTCAAGCGTGGCCACGTGGGCACCATCTACAAGGCCGGGAACGCGCAGTACCGGGGCCGCTCCAGCGCGCGCATGCTGTGGCTGTCGCCCAGCGGCGCGAGCTTCGCCGACCGCACGCTCGCCAAGGTGCGGCTCGGAGAGACGGGCGAGCGCTATGCCCTGGAGCGCCTGGCCGCGATGGATGCGCCCAGGCGATGCACGGGGGAGGGCGGCGCCGAATACATCCGGCGCCTTCAGGATGAAGGCTGGCTGCGCCGCGTGAAGCACCCTGGGAATTTCGTTTTCACCTGGCCAGATGGTCGGGCAGGAGGTGGCCCTTAAACTTGTCCTGCGCTTCGGAGTTTTCGAAGCGCGTTTTTTTGAAGCCTTACCCCGTCCATAGTGGCGGGTTTTTTTTTGTTCTCATTCAGCAATCGTACCTGTACGATTACTGAATGAGCCCGAACCTCTTCCTTTCGTTGCGAGGTATTCAAGGGCTATGTGAATGCACGTGATCTAGAAATCCTGCACAATGGAACTAGATAATGTTTGCTAACACATAAGGAGCCGACCATGCAAAGCATGACCATCGAGCAGTTGCGCGCGGCCACCCATGCCGGCGGCGTCGCCGGCGTGACCCTCAAGGGCCTGGGCGGCGCGTTCCTTGTCGAGATCGCCACGCGCAGCGGCGCTGCCGCGCTGCTCGCCAAGGCTCGCAGCAACGAGCCGCGCCGCTTCGGAAACCCTCTGGCCGCGTTGAACGTGCTGCGCGACATTGGCATCACGGTCGGGCAGTTCGACGCCAGCGCGTGGAACCCGGACGAGAAAGACGAGACACCTGGCAACCGCGGCCGGGCCGAGGCGCTGCGCAAGGCGCACCAGGCCGCCGCCTACAACCAGTGGCTGGCCGCCGAGGTGCAGGACGCGATTGACGACCCGCGCCCGAATATCTCTCATGATGACGTGATGGCCGAGATGGATGCCGACATTGCCGAGATGACCGGAAGCGCCAAGCTGCCCAAGCGAAAGGGCCCTTGAGCGCTGCCCATGACTACTGTTCAGACACCGTACCGCATTGAATGGCGGCCGAAAGCGCGCGAGGACTTGCGTGCCATCGTGCGCTACATCGCCAAGGACAACCCACTGCGGGCGCGCACCTTCGGGCTGGAACTGCGCAACAAGACGCTGCCGCTGGCCGACCATCCTTCACTGGGCCGTCCTGGCCGGCCAGGATTGCCGGCCGGCGTGCGCGAACTCGTGGTGCATCGAAACTACATCGTGTTCTATCGCGCGCTGGATGCCGCGCGCACCGTTGAAATCCTGCGGCTGAAGCACGCAGCCCAGCAAACCCCCTGAACGCTGGGCGCTGCCCGCTGCGCGGTCACCGGACGCCCGCGCGCCCTTCGGGCGCTTTCCGCAGCTCGCCTATTCGGCTCGATCCTTCGGATTGCCGCTGCGCGGCACTGCTCCAGGCCGCCTGCGCAACGCTCATTGGGGGAAGTGCCTGCGGCACATCCCCCAGCCGCTGGGCTGACCCCCTGGGGTGAAGGCTACTGGCCGTGGGCCAGCAGCCTGGAGCGTGCCACGCTGCGCGCGGAGTGCCTGGCCAGCGGCGCCGCAGGCGCCGAGATCCACCAAGGGGAGGGCGTTTCTCGGGGAGAAACGCCAGGAGGCGCTGCGCCCTGGACCTGCACCTGCAGGTGATCCAAGGCCGAATCTGTTCATCAGGGCGCGAGGCAGGTTGTGTGCCAGCCAAGGCCGCGCCACGCGCTCGGGCGGCGGTGGCGTGCGACGGCTTCGGGAGCCCTCAGCGACGACCAACGAGGCCGCGCCCTGGGCCAGCTTGGGGCGCGAATGGGCGCTGCGCCCTGGGCGCTGGGCACGTGCGCGATTGACCGGTGACATGGGCTTCGCCCATACCCAATACCGTTACACACTGGCACATTAAAAGGTGCATTATCAGGTGTATAACAGGTTAAAATACAGGTACGGTGCAGCAATCAAGCGGTGCCGGTCATAAGGAAAATCATCATGGCTTCACCTGAACAATGCGCGATCGATGCACCCGAGACGGACGCCCAGGCGCAGGCGCCGGATTACCTCGGGACGGCCACCTACAGCCCGGAAGACAACAAACTTCGGTTCTACCCGTTCGCGCGACTGTCCAAGGAGGATTATCAGCGCGCCAAGGACGCGGGGTTTTCGTGGGCACCCCGCCAGGAGCTTTTCGTGGCCCCGATGTGGACGCCGGCCCGCGAAAACCTGATGCTGAAATGGTGCGGCGAGGTGGACGACGAAGACCGCACGCTCATGGAGCGCGCCGAGGACCGGGCCGACCGCTTCGACGGCTACAGCGAGCGCCGCAGCCAGGAGGCCGACGCGGTGCGCGCCAAGGTCAAGAGCATTTCGGATGGCATCCCCTTTGGCCAGCCGATCCTCGTCGGGCACCACAGCGAGCGCAGGGCGCGCAAGGATGCGCAGCGCATCGGTGACGGCATCCGAAAGGCGGTGAAGCTGTGGGACACGAGCGAATACTGGGAGCGCCGGGCCGCAGCGGCGAAGCAGCACGCGCAGTACAAGGAGCGCCCGGACGTGCGGCATCGCCGCATCAAGGGCATCGAGGCCGACCTGCGCAAGGCCAGGAAGAACGAGGCCGAGGCGCAGGAACTGGGCCAGCTGTGGGCCGCCGAAGGTCTCGACCTTGAAAGAGCGAAGACGCTGGCCGACCGCGGTTATTTCTCGGTGAAGGAACGCGGGGAGCAATGGGGCACCTCAGCCTATACCCTGTTGACGCGCTCCGAAAACCCGTGGAACGTGGAGGACGTGGCCGCCGCGGCGATCCGGCTCTACGCCCGAGGCCTGGAGCATTCCCGGCGCTGGATCGCCCATTACGAAAACCGCCTCGCCTACGAGCGCGCCATGCTCGCCGAGGATGGCGGCATCGCGGCCGATCAGTTCGACATTCAGCCGGGCGGACAGGTGCAGGTGCGCGGCGAATGGCTGAACGTGGTCCGCGTCAACCGCAAGGAGGGCCGCATCGTCAGCGTGACGACGGATTGCCGCTTTGTCCGAGTGAAGGGCATCGAGGAGGTGCGCGACTACAAGGCGCCGAGCGCGGAGCGGGCCGCCGCCGTGCGGGCCATCACGAAGAAACCGCCATTGGCCAACTACCCGCATCCCGGCGCCGTGGAGATGACCCAGGCCGAATGGAAGCGCACCCATGCCGACTACAAGGGCACGCGCGAGGCCGGCCAGGGCGCGCGGCAGGCCGGATTCTTCAGGCCCGAACTGCAAGACCGGACCGAATCGAAGGAGCATGGACGCCATCGCGTGCGCACGGTGGTGCGCGGCGGCTCCCTGGTGTCCGTATTCCTCACAGATGCCAAGATCGTGCAGCCGCCCCAGGCCGCAGAGACCCAGGAGGCGGCAGGATGAACACGCTTCAGGCCTTGAAGCGCATCCACGCGGGCGAGCAGCAAGGCGAAAGCCTTGTGGATGCGCCCATGCTGGATGCCGCCGCGCAGGTCGCCACCGGTGCCGGCGCCCTGGTCGAACTGATCGACGCGGCAGGGGACGCGCACGCGATCCTGACCAACGTTCTTGCCCACCAGGGCGGGACGATGACGGCAGCAGATCGGCGCAGCCGGGGTGAACTGGCACAGCGGCTGCATTCCATTCTGGACGCCCTGCATGGCGTGCAGGGTTGCGGGGGTGGACGATGAACGGCACGGACCGCCCACGCATGGCGGCGACCTATGCACCCGGCACGGTGCGCGCTCGCCGGTGGCACGGCGAGGGCGATGTGCGCGGCTACCGTCCGCCCCCGGGCTGGTCGGCCTGCGCCGACCTCACCGACATCCACCCCATCACGGGCCGCGCCTTGCCGCGTTCCACGTGGTGGCTCATCGAGACGAAGGAATAGCCGCTACCGGCACCACACCCAGGCCGCCCAGGCCTGGGGAATGCGGCTGGCGTGCCGCGCTGCGCGCCGAGAACCTGGCCAGCGGCGCCACAGGCGCCGGACACCCACAAGACGAGCGCGTTTCTCGATGAGAAACGCGGGCGAATGCTGCGCCCAGGACATGCGCCTGCAGGTGATCCGGCGGGCATCTTGTTCATCAGGGCGCGAGGCAGGTTGTGTGCCAGCCAAGGCCGCGCCACGCGCTCGGGCGGCGGTGGCGTGCGACGGCTTCGGGAGCCCTCAGCGACGACCAACGAGGCCGCGCCCTGGGCCAGCTTGGGGCGCGAATGGGCGCTGCGCCCTGGGCGCTGGGCACGTGCGCGATTGACCGGTGACATGGGCTTCGCCCATACCCAATACCGTTACACACTGGCACATTAAAAGGTGCATTATCAGGTGTATAACAGGTTAAAATACAGGCATGTTAAGACAGCATGCAGAGGCAAGATTATGGCCAAACTGACGAAAGCCCAGCGCAAGGCGCATGCCGAGGCCTGCAAGATTCTGCAGAAGGATGCGCTGTCCATCGACGAGAAAATCTTCGTGCTGGAGAACTGGCACGAAGGCGCGGAGCACATGAACGGCGCGATCGGCGCGCACTTCACGCCGAGCGGACTGGCCCGCGACTTCGCCATCGATGCGGGCGGCGGGCGGCGCGTGATCGATCTGTGCGCGGGCATCGGCGGCCTGGGCTTCTGGCTGGACCTCGATGGCCGTGCGGGGGAGATGGTTTGCGTGGAGGTGAACCCGGCCTATGTCGAAGTCGGACGCAAGATCCTGCCGCAGGCGCAATGGATCTGCGGCGACGTGTTCGCGCTGCCTGATCTTGGATGGTTCGACCTCGCCATATCAAACCCGCCATTCGGGCGCAGTGCCGCGCGCTCGGCCCGGCAGGGCGCGCGCTACACCGGCGCGAGCTTTGAATATCACGTGATGGACATGGCCGCCGACATGGCCGGGCGGGGCGCTTTCATCGTTCCCCAGAGCAGCGCACCCTTTCGCCTCAGCGGCGCGCCGCACTACACCGTCACGCGAAGCGATGCCATCAGCGAGTTGTACGAGCAGACCGGCATTGAAATGGCCGCCGGCTGCGGGGTGGATACCAGTTTCTACCGCAACGACTGGCACGACGTGGCGCCACTGTGTGAAGTGGTGCTGTGCGAGTTTGAAGAAGCCCAGGCCTACCGCGAAGCGCATCCGCCGAAGTCCACGACCGCGCGGGCCGTGCGGAGCCAGCACGCGGCGGCACACGATGACGGGCGACAGGCGGCGCTCTTTGCGTGATCGCCAGGGAACGAGCCGCAAGCCATGAGGTTCCACCGTTTCGAGGCCTACCGGCCCTATGAAGTGACGCCGCGCAAGCTGTCGGCCCTGGCGCGCCGCCAGCGCGCCGAGCGCGAGGCGCTGCCCTTGTTCGCCGAGCAGATCGCGGCCGAACAGCCCAGCGCGGCAGAGGTGATGGCCCAGCGCAGCACGCAATGGACGCGCGCGTTCCGGCGCGACAGGGATCGCGCGGCCGAGCAGTGGCGGAGAGGGCGGCGCGAGCTTCGGGCACTGCCCGAAGCGCAGCGCGCATGGTTCCTGCAGTACTGGCAGCAGGAATGGCGCGGCCCTTTGACCGCGCACTATCTGCTGATGCTGCTGAACATGGCGCGCACCGGGCGGCTGCAGGACGAGCAGTAAGGCAGGCGCGCCCTGGCCGGCGGGCGGCCGGCGCGGTGGCGGCCGCTTGCGCTGGCCGTCACCGCGCGCCGCGTCCTGCGGCCGCGGCGACGAACTGACGGGCGCTTGCGCGGCCCGCCAGTCCGCTACTGCGAGCCAGCCGCCTGGATCGCGCGCTTGGCGCCTGCATCGAGCGCGGGCCACGCTTTCAGCGTGGCAGTGCCGACCTGCACGGCGGTGCGCTGCTGCACCAGGCGCGTAGTGGCGTAGGCTGCCCATCCCGAGACGCAGATCAACACCACGACGAGCAGCACGGCCA
The DNA here is from genome assembly GCA_024235995.1 of Burkholderiaceae bacterium. Lineage (NCBI taxonomy): Bacteria > Pseudomonadati > Pseudomonadota > Betaproteobacteria > Burkholderiales > Burkholderiaceae > Burkholderiaceae bacterium. The sequence continues at coordinate 620,139 of JACKLI010000001.1, read as the reverse complement.
GGCCGCCGAAACGCCTGCCCGCCCTGGGCGGCGGGCCGCCCGGGCGCCGGGCGGCGCCGACAGCACCCGCCTCGATGCGGGCGGCGGCATTCTCCAGCCGCTGCGCGGCCGCCACCATGCCGCGGCCGGCTTCGCCGGCCTTGGCCAGGTCGGCGCGCACGCCCTGCACCAGGCCGCCCAGCTGCTCCAGATCCGCATCCAGCTCGGTGTGGCACAGGCGCTGCGTGTCCTGCAACTCGCCGTGTTCCCGCTGCGCCCGCTCCAGCCGCTCCAGCAGGTCGGCGAAGTCGGCCATCAAGACCTTGACGGCCGCGTCGCGGGCGGTGGTCGGCGCGTTCATTTCTTGCCGATGCCGATGATCTTCCAGACTTCGGCCAGATTCTCCTGCGCGGTTTGCGCCAGGTCCTTGTTCATCTGGCCGTCCACCGCCTCTTCCATGCCCGAAAGATCGCCCGCTGCGCGGGCCTCGGTGCGCTTCGCGCGCCAATCGGTCTTGTCCTCGGCCAGTTCGCGGATGGTCTTGCCCGAACCCTTCACGCGGTCGTACAGCTCGTTGCTGACGACCACGGCCTCGGGCTTGTAGGCGGCCCGGTTGCCGGTGGATTCGAGGTAGCCGTAGATCTGGCTGTAGGCGTCGACCAGGGACACGCCATCATTGGCGAACTGGTTGAAGACGACCCGAATGCGCTTGGGGTCAAACCCGCGCTCGGCGAGCCATTCCAGCGTGGAGATCGTGTCGCGCTGCTGCTTTTCCTGGGGCACCACGGGCACGACGATCAAATCGATCTCGTGAACGGCGCTTTTGAATTTCTTCATTTCCGCCATGAACCGGGTGACGTTGGACGCGCCCACATCGAGAATCACGTCGCCTTCGGCCATCATCAGCTCACGGAATATTTCTCGAAAGCTGGAGGCCTCGATTTCCTCGACTTCGATGCCTTGAATCGTATCGGCGTCGGAGGAATTGACCGACTCGACAGAAATGATTTTGGCGCCAGGCCGCATTGCTGCGAAAAGATGAACGGCCAGTGTGCTCTTGCCGACGTTACCGGACAGATTGATGAGTGCAATGTTCATGGTTTGTTCTTGCGTTTGATAAGTTTGCTGAAATCCTGGCGGCTGACAGCGCGTGCGCGGCGTAATTCATCAGACGCCGAGGTGAAACCGGGTTTTGCCGTTGCATCCGATTCGGACATTTTCAATTCGACGGGTCTTTTCTCCAGCTTTCCGAAAATCAGTGGCGACAGGCCCCCAGGCGCTGGTTGCGAAACTGGAGGTCTGGCCGCCAGGCGCGCGTGATGCTTGCGCATCTCGCGCGCGTACAGGTTCTCGTAGTAGGCGGGCGTCAGATCCAGACCACCGGAGGTGATCGCCACGTGGATCTGGGCATGGGAGAACCCATCCTGTCTAGCCGCATTGATCTGGTGCAGCGCCTTGGCCAGGATCGCGGCCTTCTTCTTCAGGCCCAGTTCGACGGCTCCGGCCACAGCTGCGCGGACACGGCCGAGGGCCGAGGTGGATTCGCCTGTATCGATCACTTTTGCTCTGGAAATGCTAAGAAAACGCTCTGATTGTAGTCCATGAGTTAGAGTCCAGTCCTGAAAAGTGCTCTGGAAATGCTCGGAATATGCTCTGGAAGACTGGGCGTGCCCCCCTTCGGGGGTCGTTCCCTTGCAGGTTTCGCTATCGCTCATCGCCTTCGGCGACCGCTGCGCGGCCTTCCAGGCAACTCACGCGGGGGAGGGCGAAGGGGGTGCTCCAAACGACCGGCAGTGAGGTGCTGGAGGCCGCTGCTGGGGCGTTCCAGGGCCACGCCCCAGACCCCTGGCCCACATGAGCGAGATCGACCGGCGCGCCTGAGCCGCCTGTGCACAAGCCAGGGCTCCGCATGGATATATATGCACAAGCCTGCCCAGCGACGCCCTACGGCGTCGCTGGGCCCCGGCTTGCGCACATACCCACGCTGCGCACCTGCCTTGCACACAGGGGGACGCCTACGGCCTGACGCGCTTCGCTTGCCACAGCCCGCACCAATGAAGGTGCGGGCTGGAACAGCCGGTGCCCCTGAACTGGCCTCGGTGCCTGATCTAAGCGTCGCAGAGGAAACCGAGCGCGCCAGACGAGCCTGGCACTCGACCTGGCCCGCACTTTTCGCGCCCTTGCTGCATTCCCCGGCGCTTCGCGCTGCCCTCAGACGCCCGCGACCCGGCGATGCCGGGTCGCAACCCTGGCGCGCCAGGGTTCTACACACCATACGCACCACAGGTGCCAGGTGTAAAGCGTTGTCGTGATTGGATATGTTGGGTATACTGGAGGCGTGGTTAGGTGTACTAACAGCGCATGAGTCTATATTTCATGCGGTTTTCCAGGTATACCGATAAAAAGGAAGGTGCATGTCCCGACTCGTTCAGTTCAAGCTCTCGGCGCAGGATTCAGAGAGGGCGTTCGAGGCCCTGGAGCGTTCCCCGGCGCGGAACCTCAACATGCTGGCCAAGGAGGTCTTCCTGCAGTTCCTGGCCAATCAGGATGGCCAAGCCGGGCACTTGTCTGGCATCGCCCAGCAGCTCGAAGAGATCAGGGCGCAGCAGCAGGAAATCGTCGACATGCAGCGCGCAGCCGATCCCGACACGCAGCTCAGCATGGTGGCCGCGCTCTTCCTTCTGATGTACCGATCGGTCAATGTGAATGCCCGTGCCGAACTGGATGAGATATTCAATTCCGATGCCGTCATCAACTACCTGAAACAGGAAGGTTGATATGGCACGGGCGAATAGAACTCCAGACGACGCCCTGCGAGGATGGCTGGTGGTTACCACCTTGCTTCTGGTTTTGGCAGGGTGGATAGCCGGTTTTCTGCTGTACTACCGGGTTCCCAAGTCCATGATCATCAAGGGCGTCTGGTTTGGAATCCTGGCCACGCCCTCCAATCCGGTTTTATGGGTCGGGCCGTTCATAGGACTAATGCTGGGGGTGGTCTTGTTCATCTACGGGGCCATTCGATGGACGACGAAATTCGGCGGCGCAGAATATATGCGCCATTTGCGCGGTCCGCGCATGGAAAACCAGTACGCGCTGCGCTCAAGGACCAAAAGCGGAAGCGGGCAATTGAGGTTCATGGACACGCCGGTGCCGCGGGACGTGGAGAGCACGCATTTTCTGGCGGGCGGCTCCACCGGAACGGGTAAAAGCCAGTGCATTGCCGAGTACATCGAAAGCGAGCAGGAGCGCGGCGAACGAACCATTTGCATCGACCCGGACGGCGGTTTCATGCGGCACTTCTTCCGGCCCGGCGACGTGATCCTCAACCCCTTCGACGCGCGCGGGCAGGGCTGGTCGGTGTTCAACGAGATCCGCTCATCTTTCGATTGCGAGCAGTACGCCATCAGCATGATCCCGCGCAGCCCATCGACGGAGCAGGAATCATGGAACTCCATGGCCCGGACCATCGTTTCCGAAACGCTGCATGTGCTCATCCGGAACAACGAGCTTTCCACCGACAGGCTGGTGCATTGGCTGACTTCTGCGAGCAACCGCGACCTGCAGACGCTGCTGGCCGGCACGCCGGCGGAGGGCTGCTTCCACGGCGCCGAGGAAACCCTGGCGTCCATCCGCGTGGTGCTGACGCAGTACGTGACACCCCACAAATACCTGGCCTCGGGCAGCTTCTCCTTCCGGGACTTCATCGAGAACAGCGAGGGCAACGTTTGGGTGACCTGGCGGCAGGACCAGCTGCAGGCACTCAAGCCGCTGATT